>LJIE01000001.1:3432035-4112550 GCA_001281695.1 bacterium 336/3
TATTTTCAGAAATTTCAAAGTACTACTTATACTATTGAGCAAAATAAGAAGCAAGAAACCAGAAATTTTACTTGTCTTAAATTATCTGCTCAAGAGTTATTTTCAAAATTCAACAAACCTGATGTAAAAGAAAAAAATTTACCTGCATTTGAGGTGTATGCAGATACTTGGCTAAGAGCATTGCATAGTGAGTGGCAACTCAAAGAAATGATGGTTGAGTTTTGGCATAACCATTTCAATGTAAGCATTTTAGCTGATGAACGGATTGCTATTTCACTTCCTCTATATGATGCAACCATTCGTAAACATTGCTTTGGAAATTTCAGAGTGTTTTTGGAAGCTATCGCCAAAAGCCCTGCAATGCTTTATTATTTAGACAATTACAATTCAAAAGCCAGTCCTGCTAACGAAAACTATGCCCGTGAACTCTTTGAATTACATACCTTAGGTGCTGAAAGCTACCTAAATCATTTGTATAATCGTTGGAAGGAAGTTCCCAATGCTCTCCAAGAAAAACCTATTGGCTATATAGATGAAGATGTTTATGAGGCTGCTCGATCTTTTACTGGGTGGACAGTTGCAGATGGCTCTGATAATCAGAAAGGAGGTAGATTCCCTAATACTGGTGAATTTTTATACTTTGAGGGTTGGCATGATAATTATCAGAAACGTGTTTTAGGAGTAGAGTTTCCTCCAAATCAGCCTCCAATGGCAGATGGATTAAAAGTTTTGGATTTAGTAGCAGCTCATCCATCCACTGCTAAGTTTATTTGTACCAAAATTTGTAGAAGATTTGTTTCTGATAACCCACCAGAAAGTCTTATCAAAAAAGCTGTGGAAGTGTGGCAAGCAAATCTGAAGAATCCTCAGCAAATCAAACAAGTTCTATGGACAATTCTTACCTCAGAAGAGTTTAAAGAGAGTTCAGGCAAAAAAAGCAAACGTCCTTTTGAGTTGTTTGTCTCAACGTTAAGGAGTTTACAAATTGACATTCAACCCAATCAGATGTTGGTTTATTTACTTGCTCAAACAGGTCACACACCTTTTATGTGGGCAACTCCCACAGGGCATCCTGATGTGGCTACTTATTGGCACAATCCAAATTTTTTACTTACCAGATGGAATAGTCTGATTGCTCTTATCAGTGAAGATTGGCATAAAATCACAAAACCACTAAACTTACAAATTCCCCCTAGCATTAAAACACCTAAAGAAATAGCTCAACATTGGCTTAGTAAGCTCTTACCTATTAAATATAGCGAACCATTACTACAAAAATGTGCCAATTTTATTGCTGGAGGAGGTGATATAGATGAAGAACCCGTTTTTTATGATGACAGAGATAAGAATCATAAAATTATGAATATGATTTTATTGATTACCATGAGTCCTGAATTCCAAATTAGATGATTTTATGAATAGACGTGATTTTCTTATAGGTTGTAGTTCTACTGTAGCTGTTTCTGCATTAAGTTCTTTTGAAACTTTTACTTTTTCAGAGCAAGATAATAAAGATATATTCGTACTAGTATTTTTAAGAGGAGGTTGTGATGCTTTAAATATGGTGGCTCCTATCAGTGATAAAAATTACATTGATGCAAGGTCTCAAAATTTACGCATTACAGAAACTGGCGAAAACAAAGGCTGGTTATTAAAAAACACTCTCAATCAATTAGATTTTGCTCTTCATAAATCTGCTAAACCTCTATTTGATCTTTATCAAAATCAAAATTTAGCAATCATTCATGCCTGTGGGCTACCTAATGGCACTAGAAGTCATTTTGATGCCCAAGACCTCATTGAAAAAGGTATCACAAAAAAACAAAATATCAGTGATGGATGGCTTGCTCGCTATCTAAATCAAAAACAGTTAGATGGAGCTATTCCAGCATTGGCAAGTTCAAATATACCTCTTTCATTATTGGGTAGCTCACAAGCTATTTCTATGAGCAAGCCTCAAGATTTTAATTTAAAAGGAGACCCTCGTCTGAAAGGTTTACTTAAAAGTTTATACAATGGAGATACATTATTAGATAAAACCGTACAAAATACGCTCAAAAATATTAAAACTATTCAACAAAAACAGCCCAAAGAATATATATCCTCTACAGATTACCCCAATGCTTGGTATGCACAAAGCTTTAGTAATTCGCTCAAAACAATAGCCCAAACAATAAAAATGGATGTAGGATTACAAGTAGCTACTGTCGATTTTGGAGGATGGGATACACACGAAAATCAGTCTTGGACATTTGATTTGCTCACCAAAGCTTTATCTGAAGGATTAATGGCTTTTTATAATGACTTATCAGGATATCATAACAAGCTTTCCATTTTAGTGATGAGTGAATTTGGCAGACGTGTAAAAAGCAATTATAGTAATGGTACAGACCACGGATTTGGAGGAGTTATGTTTGCTTTGGGTAAAAATGTAAAAGGTGGGAAAATGTATGGTAAGTGGAATGGTTTAGCCACTGAACAACTTGATAATGGAGTAGATTTGGCTGTTACTACAGATTATAGAACTATTCTTGGAGAAATTTTAACACAAAGATTAAACGTACCTGGTTCAGATTTAAAGAAAATATTCCCTGATTTTAATTTATCCAATAAATTAGGTTTTATTAACTAATTCACCCAAGAATATTTTTTTTAACAAATATAAGAATATGAAATACCTGTATTTCTAAAGTTTTATAAATTAAACATTTAACTCTTTTTTAATTTTTAGCCTATCATTTGTATTTTAATTAGATAATTGTATATCTTGTTATTAAATTAATGTTAAAAAATAAAATTTTATTAAAATTAAGTTTATAAAAACATAACAAAACCTTTTTCTATAAAATCAATATAAAATTTTATATATCTTAATTTTGCACCTTTATTTTTTAGCAATAATGTAACACATAAACAATGCTTATTTAAAATCCATTTTCATGACTAAAATCTCACTTTTAGGAGCTGTTTTTCTTATCACGTCCGTTGCATTTGGACAAGCTCCAGCAGGTTATTACAATACAGCCACCAGTACAGGCTATACGCTCAAAACACAACTCTACAATATCATTAAAGGGCATACAGATAGGGGTTATAGTGGTCTTTGGACTACATACTCTACTTCTGACAGGGATAATCAGTATGAGAATGACAACACCATTATGGACATTTATTCTGAAAATCCAATAGGTACAGACCCTTATACATTTATTTATGGAACTGAACAATGTGGAACTTACGCCAATGAGGGAGATTGCTATAATAGAGAGCATATCATCCCTCAATCTGTTTTTGCGGAGGTTGCTCCAATGGTTTCTGATGCCCATTTCATCCCTCCTACTGATGGCAAAGTGAATGGAATTCGTTCTAATTATCCACATGGCAAAGTATCTGCATCAAGCTATGTATCTCGTAATGGAAGTAAATTAGGAACAAGTGCTGTTTCAGGTTATACAGGTACTGTTTTTGAACCTATTGATGCCTTCAAAGGTGATATAGCTCGTATGTATTTTTATTTTGCTACCAGATACGAAAATACAGTAGCTGGCTATTCGTATGCCATGTTTAACAGAACCAGTAATCAGGTATTTACACCAGCCTTTTTAAATATGCTTTTGCAGTGGCATGCCAATGACCCTGTAAGTGCAAGAGAAGTAGCTCGTAACAACGCTATTTATGCAAGACAAGGCAATAGAAACCCTTTTATCGATAACCCTAATTATGTGAATTTAATTTGGGGTGGAGGAAGCAGTTCAGATACGACACCTCCTTCTGTTCCCACAAGCTTAACTTCACCAAGTAAAACATCTACTTCTGTGGCTCTTTCTTGGAATGCTTCTACAGATAATGTAGGTGTAACAGGTTATGAAGTATATAGAAGTACAACACTTGTGGCAACCGTAACTACTACCTCTTATAATGTTACTGGGCTTACAGCAAATACTACTTATAGTTTTTCTGTAAAAGCAAAAGATGTTGCTGGAAATGTTTCAGCAAATAGTACAAGTCTTTCTGTTACAACCAATGCAACATCAACTACTACTCGTACAGATTTGTATCTATCTGAATATGTAGAAGGAAGCTCCAATAACAAAGCCTTAGAAATCAAAAATGAAACAGGAACATCTATATCCCTCTCAACATATTCTATCAGAAGACAAACCAATGGTTCAGGTTCTTGGAGTACAGGACTTGCACTTACAGGTACAATTGCTAATGGAGGTAAATTTGTGATTGTCAATAGCTCTATTTCTTCTGCTTGTTATAGCACAGCTTCTGCAAATATTTCTACATCTGCCACTGAAATGGCTTTTAATGGTAATGATGCAGTAGGTTTATTTAAAAATGGTGTTTTAATTGATGTGATTGGCACTTTTAATGGTGGTACAGCTAATTTTGCTGCTGATATTACGCTAAGAAGAAAATCTACGGCTACTGCCCCCAAAGCTACTTATAGTGCTACTGACTGGGATACTTTTGCCAATGATAACTGTTCGGGCTTAGGCAATAGAACAGCAAATAACAATTTAGCGAATCCTCTGAATAATTTTAGTGTATACCCTAACCCTTCTAAAGGATATTTCATGATTGATTTCTTTGGTGTAGAAAAATATAATTTAGAGATATACTCTACTATGGGAAGAAAAGTGCATACACAATTGAATACAGACCAAAAAGAATATGATTTCTCTCATTTACCTAAAGGTATTTATATTCTACGAATTGGTGTAGAAGGACAAGCTATTAGTAAAAAGATTATTATAGAATAGATGAAAAAAGAGTGGTAGTTGTACCACTCTTTTTTTGTAGCTTTTCTGAGTTTACTTAATTTTGAGAAATTAAAAAACATGAAAGTCATCTATCCATTTATTTTCTTTTTTGGTCTCTTTCTATGGAGTTGCAAATCAGACTCTAAAAATGCTCATTCTTCTCAAGCAAAACAAGATGATTTCAATTTTTCTCAGTTTACCATTCAAAAAGGACAATTAGGAAACATCAAGTTAGGCATGACCATCCAAGAAGCTGAAAAACAATTTAGTGCTTTAGATAAAAAAATTGATTCTGCTAACGATTTTGGTCTTGATGGTGGTAGTTCTATTTATTTATATTACCACAAAAAAGAGGCTCTTTTTGGTTTGATACCTAAATTATTGACAGATACGCTGTATTCTATTATAGTTCTAGACCCAAAATTTAAAACCATTGAAGGTTTGCATAAAGGTTCTTCTGTAAATGAAATTTTAAAAGTTTATCCTCACTCCAAAGCACAATTAAACTGGGTAAATGGAAATGAAAATATTGTAGATACAACGAACCATTTGTATTTTGTATTTCAAACACAAAAAGGTAAACAAGTAGGTGATTACTCTCAAAGTTTACAACCTTCTGAACCTAAAAACCTATCTTTACAAACAGATTGGATTGAAATTGCACCCAAAAGATATTGGTAATGATGTATTATCCTATATTTCAACATATTGGCAAATATATTCAACTTGATAGCCAAGAAATCGAGTATTTTTCAGTTCTATTACATCCAAGAAAATTAAAGAAAAAAGAGTTTCTTTTAAAACAAGGCGATATCTGTAAAACTGAAAATTTCATTGTCAAAGGTTGTCTGCGAGTTTATAACATTGATGCAAATGGTTATGAACATGTCATGATGTTTGGGATTGAGAATTGGTGGGTTGGGGATTTATACAGTTTTCTCACACAAACACCTTCTTCTTATTACATAGAAGCTCTTGAAGATACTGATATATTGCAAATCAGTAAGGATGATTTGGATAAACTCTATATCCAAGTACCAAAGTTTGAAAGATTTTTCAGAATTATTTTACAAAATGCTTTCATAGCACAACAAAATAGAATTAATCAGAACCTTTCATTGACAGCAGAGCAGAGATATTTAGAGTTTATCAAAAAATATCCCACACTAGAACAACGTATTTCTCAAAAGCATATTTCTGCCTATTTGGGCATTACTCCTGTATTTTTGAGTATGCTTCGAAGAAAGATAGCTAAAAAGAAATAATCAAAATTCATTAAACTACTTTAATTTTTATCTGCACTATTTTCTACTGTTTTGTAATAACAAAATAATAGAATTTATGAGCATAGTTATTGTTTATCATAGTGGGTATGGACACACTAAAATTGTTGCAGAATATGTCTTAAAAGGAGTTTTAATCGAAACTCCTCAAGCCATTTTACTCACTACATCAGAAGCCCAAAGTAATATTGACTTATTACATCAGGCAGATACTATTGTATTTGGAAGTCCTACTTACATGGGTAGTGTTTCTGCTGAATTTAAAAAATTCATGGAATTTACTGGAAAATTCTGGTACAAACAGCCTTGGAAAAATAAACTTGCAGCAGGGTTTACCAATTCTTCCACACTAAATGGGGATAAACTGAACACTCTTCAGCAAATTTGCCTTTTTGCAGCTCAACATAGTATGCTTTGGGTTTCAATGGGAATACTTCCCAAATTTGAAAATGACAGGCAACTTGAAGAACCCAACGGACTTGGAAGCTATTTGGGACTTATGACTCTTTCTAACAATTCTACTCAAGAAATTATTGCTCCAAAAGGTTTAGAAACAGCAGAA
This sequence comes from bacterium 336/3, assembly GCA_001281695.1. Lineage (NCBI taxonomy): Bacteria > Pseudomonadati > bacterium 336/3. The sequence goes on from LJIE01000001.1 coordinate 3,438,650, forward strand.
TTATTTGGAAAACGCATTGCACAAATCACACACAAATTAAAAAACAATCACAATTTATGAAAGATTTAATATTTAAAAATCATGAAGATTGGGCAGGAGTAATAGCTCGAATAACAATAGGTTTGATTATACTACCTCATGGAGCTCAAAAACTATTGGGAATTTTTGGAGGCTTTGGTTTTGATGCTACCATGTCATTTTTTACAACCACCATGCAATTACCTTGGATAATTGGTTTTTTGGTAATTTTGATAGAATTTTTTGGTTCAATATTTTTAATTATGGGTTTCACAAGCAGAATATGGGCTTTATGTATGATTGTTTTGATGCTTGGAATTATTTTTACATCTCACCTTGACAATGGTTTTTTTATGAATTGGCTGGGTAATCAGAAAGGTGAAGGTTTTGAATATCATTTATTGATTATTGGGCTATCATTGATTGTAACCATTCATGGAAGTGGTAAATATGCAGTAGATAATATGTTTTATCAAAAATAAACAAACAAAAAACCCTCTATTTCAGAGGGTTTTTATTTTAGCAAAATTCTTCAAATACTTGTTGTAAATGGGCTGCTATCATCTGAGCTGAACGTCCTTCGATATGATGGCGTTCTACAAAATGAACCAATTCTCCATTTTTAAATAAAGCAATGGCTGGAGAAGAGGGAGGGTAAGGCAAAGTATATTCTCTTACTTTTGCCACAGCATCTTTTTCCATACCAGCAAATACTGTCGCAAGTGTTGTAGGTTTTTTCTCTGTTCCACTTAAAGCCAATTTAACTCCAGGACGAGCCGTTCCAGCAGCACAGCCACAAACAGAGTTAATCACCATTAGGATAGTTCCTTCTTGTTGAGTATTCATCAAATTTGCAACTTCTTCGGCTGTTTTGAGTTCTTGAAAACCTACATTCACCAAATCTTCACGCATGGGGCGTACCAATTCTTCAGGATACATATTGAGTTATAAATTATGAGTTATAAAATTGATATATTTTTATCTTCTGAACACTACAACAATTTAGAATTGTAAAGGGTTCAAATTTTTAAAATGTCCATTCATTTTGACAAGTTCTTTGGTACGTTCTACCTCTTCTACTATAGGTAATGTTTTTTCTAAATGTTCTATGATAAACTCAAGGCGTTGGATTTCATCCATGATTTCAAGTAATTGATATTCTTGATCTAAAGAAAAACCTATCTTATGAGCCACCTGAAATGACAATGGTTCTCTTGAGTAGTCAAAAGGATGACCTATATTCAATATTTGATAAAGCTTATCTATCATTTCAATCGCTTTTGTACGAGTAAGCCAGTCGCTTTCAAAATCATTGTCTAAAAACTCTATTTCGCCACCTGAATACATTTTTTCAGGGATGGGATTTTGAAAAGAAAGTGCTCTAAAAGCTCTAATTCCTTCTGTTTTTATATCCATTCTACCATCAGGATAGAGATTTGAAAGCTCTAACACTTTCATTTCTGTTCCAATAGGTTTTACTTTGTTGTTGAGGTAGGCAGGTATCCCAAATGTTTTGTTTTCATCTATACACTCTCTAATGAGCTGACGATAACGAGGTTCAAAAATATGTAAATTAAGCTTTTCTGTTGGAAAAGCAACTAAATTCAGAGGAAAAAATGGAAGAAATATAGTCATCACGTTTTTGCTAATATTTTGCTATCTCTATTACAACTCAATCTACAAAACATATCTATGATTAAAAAGTTTAGAATTGAAATAAATTTTGTAACTTTAGACCCTGAATTTTTAGCATAAAAAATGGAAACCTTCAAAATGAATCAAGAGCATTTGACCCCCAAGCAGATAGTTTTAGAATTAGATAAATACATCATTGGACAAAAAGACGCAAAAAAAAATGTAGCCATAGCCTTGCGTAATCGTTGGAGAAGAATGAACGCTCCAGTAGAAATTCAAAACGAAATTATCCCTAATAACATCCTGATGATTGGTTCTACAGGTGTTGGTAAAACTGAAATAGCTCGCCGTTTGGCTAAATTATCGGATGCTCCTTTTGTAAAAGTAGAAGCCTCTAAATTCACGGAAGTGGGTTATGTGGGTAGAGATGTGGAAAGTATGGTAAGAGATTTGATTGAGCAAGCTGTAAATATGGTACGTTTGCAACGTCAAGAAGAAGTAAAACAAAAAGCTGCTGAAATCGTAGAAGATATTATCTTAGATGCCTTGATTCCTGCTGTAAAACAACCTAATACAGATGGAGGTATTGGTTTTGATGTAAAAAATGCTGATGATACTGAACTCAATGAGAAAACTCGTGAACGTTTCAGAGAAAAAATAAAAAATGGAGAATTAGACCATAGAAAAATTGAAATTTCTGTAAGACAAAATGTTTCTAATGTAGGTGTCATGGGTCCAGGGATGGATGAAATGTCCATGATGAATATTCAAGAGATGCTTTCTAATATCATGCCTTCCAAAACCAAAAAACGCAAAGTTACTATTGCAGAAGCCAAAAAAATATTATTGGAAGAGGAAGCTGCCAAACTCATTGATATGGATGAAGTAAAGGAGGAGGCTATCAGAAAAACTGAGAATGCAGGTATTATTTTTATTGATGAAATTGATAAAATTGCCTCTTCTGGCTCAAAATCTGGTCCTGATGTAAGTCGTGAGGGTGTACAAAGAGATTTACTTCCTATTGTTGAGGGTAGTTCTGTCAATACCAAATATGGAATTGTAAAAACAGACCACATTTTATTTATTGCAGCAGGAGCATTTCATGTATCTAAACCTTCAGATTTAATTCCTGAATTGCAAGGACGTTTCCCTATTCGAGTAGAGTTACAACCCCTTACCAAAGATGATTTTTTCCATATCTTGAAAGAGCCTAAGAATGCTCTTACCAAACAATATGAAGCTCTTTTGAAATCCGAAGGTGTAGAACTTACCTTCAATGAAGATGCTTTAGAAAAACTAGCTGAAATTGCTTTTTATGTAAACTCAGAAGTAGAAAATATTGGTGCAAGAAGACTCCAAACTGTAATGAGTACTCTTTTGAACGATTTTCTGTTCGATATACCTGATAGCATTGGAGCAAACGCCAAAATCCTCATTACCAAAGAGATGGTAGAAGAAAAACTTGGTGTTTTGGTGAAAAACAGAGATTTGAGTCATTATATTTTGTAAATTCACAATCTTTATCTCTGTAAATTTCTCATTTAAGTATGTTTTTTGCTATGATTCATGCTGTTGGACTTGAGTTTGTTTATTTAATCAATCTGTTTATTTTGAGAAGATTTTGGTTAAAAAAAGTTTAAAAAATCGTATTTTGGATCTTATACTTATTTTCAAAGATAATATCCAGAATATATTCATTGGAACGCTTTTAGTTGGTATTTTGCTTGGAGGGGCTTATTATATTATGTTATCTCCTCAAAGTATTTATTCAGCTAATATTGATGACTTTCCTTATGAAAAAAAAGCTGTTGTACAAAAGATTACAACTACTGAGCGAATTCGATATACTAGAATGGGGAATCAGGTGGAAACAACCAGTTGGAATGTATATTGAAAAGATGACCATGAATATTTAGATAGTAGCATTATTTATAAAACTCATATAAGTCTTAGAGAGATTATTTTTTTAAGAAATCTTAAACCAAAAGACACTTTAAAAGTCAAATATAAATCAGGTAGAGAAAATTTAGTTATTTTAAAATCAGAACATTATAACAGTATATATACACACAAATGACACTCATTAAATCTATTTCAGGCATTAGAGGAACTATTGGAGGGAAAGTTTCTGAAAATCTTACTCCTATTGATATTGTAAAATATGCAGCTGCTTTTGGAGAATGGCTCAAAAGCAAATCCAACACTCAAGAAAATCTGAAAATTGTAATAGGCAGAGATGCTCGCCTTTCAGGACAAATGCTCTCTCAATTGGTTTGTGCTACCTTACAGAGTTTAGGCTTTGATGTAGTGGATTTAGGTTTGGCTACAACTCCCACAGTAGAGATAGCCGTTCCACTTGAAAATGCTCTTGGAGGAATTATTTTGACAGCTAGCCACAACCCTATCCAGTGGAATGCTCTAAAGCTACTCAACGAAAAAGGTGAATTTATTTCAGGAAAAGATGGTGAAGAACTTTTACAGATAGCAGAAAAAGAAGATTTTAACTTTGTTGATGTAAAAAAACTTGGTAAATACATCCAAAATGATGATTACCTGAAAAAACATATCGAAATGATTTTGGCTCTACCACTTGTAGATGTGGAAGCCATCAAATCTAAAAATTTTAAAATAGCAGTAGATGCAGTTAATTCTGTAGGTGGTGTGGCTGTTCCTGCTCTTTTGAGGGCTTTGGGCGTCAGCCAAATCACAGAATTTAATTGTGAGCCTACTGGTAATTTTGCTCATAATCCAGAACCATTACCCGAAAATTTAATCCAGTTTTGTAAAGACGTTGGAAAAGGACACTTCGATTTAGGTATTGTTGTTGACCCAGATGTAGACAGATTGGCTTTGATTTGTGAAAATGGAGAGCCTTTTGGAGAAGAATATACGCTTGTAGCTGTTGCTGATTATGTTTTAAAAACACAAAAAGGAAACACCGTATCAAATCTTTCTTCTACACAAGCCCTTAAAGTAGTAACAGAAAAACATGGACAAAGCTATTTTTCTTCAGCAGTAGGCGAAGTGAATGTGGTAGCCACCATGAAAATCTCAAAATCTGTGATTGGTGGTGAAGGTAATGGAGGTATTATTTACCCTGATTTACATTATGGACGTGATGCTTTGGTTGGAATAGCTTTATTTTTATCACATTTGGCTCAATCTGGGAAGTCCGCAAGCCTTTTACGCTCTACATATCCAAATTTTTATATATCTAAAAATAAAATTGAACTCTCTCAAGGAATCAATGTAGATGATATACTTGAAAAAATGCAACGTAAATATTCTAAATTCAATACTAATATTATTGATGGTCTGAAAGTTACTTTTGATAATGCATGGGTACATTTACGTAAAAGCAATACAGAGCCTATCATTCGTATTTATGCTGAAGCAGATAGTATAAGTACTGCTGATAATTTGGCAGAAAAAGTAATGGCAGATATTAGAGAATTTAGTAAATAATAACAGAAACCTTATAGGTTTTTAGGTGTTTTTTTTATGATTGTATATACTGATTAACAATTATTTACAATAATAAACCTATCAGGTTTTAATATAAATGAAAAAGTATATTTTTTTCTTTTTGTTCTTTAGCTTCTCTCTTGCTCTTTGGGCTCAAGAGGCAAATATTCCCTTGGGTGCATGGCGAACACACCTACCCTACCGAAATGTGCTTTCTGTAGCATTTGCAGAAAATAAAGTCTATGCTGTTGCAGAATCGGGTATTTTTGTTTTTGATAAATCGGATAATGCAACCAAAATTTTAGGTAAATCTGATGGACTTTCTGAAGCTCAAGCCTCTCAAATTGCTTATTCCACTGAAAGTCAAAAACTTATTATTTCTTATGCCAATGGCAATATTGATTTGCTTTACAACAATACCATCAAGAATATTGCTACTATCAAAAATGCAACGAGTATCACTGGTGATAAACGTACCAATCATATTTTTATCCGAAATAACTTAGCTTATTTATCTACGAATTTTGGTGTTGTCGTCTTAGATTTAGCAAAAGAAGAAATCAAAGAAACTTGGAAAAACTTAGGAGCAGGTGGTATAAGTCTTTCTGTATCAGCTTGTACAGCAGTCAATAATGTTTTTTATTTAGCTACTCCACAAGGTGTACTTTTTGCCAATCAAAATTTGAATCTTCAAGATTTTAACAATTGGCAAAAATTCGGGTTGCCCAGTGGTTTGCCACAAGTAGCTGTTCAGCAAGTTGTTAATTTTCAAAATATTGTGTATGCATCACTCAATGGACAAGGCATTTATAAACTTATTGGTACCAACTGGACAAAAATAAATAGTATCATAGATTTAAACTTTACCTCTTTACAAACCATTGTAAATGAGCTTTATATTTGCTCAGGCAATAAAGTTTTCATTTTAAATACTTCTGACCAAACAAATATTCTTCAAAACACTTCCATCAAGAAACCAAATGCTATTTTAAAAGAAAATAGCAATACATGGGTTGCTGATGGAGAAACTGGCTTGATTTCAGATTTTGAGGGTTCTTATAAAAGTTATAGTCCTAATGGTATATTTAGTAACCGAAACTGGAAAACATTTTATTTTGATGACAAAATAGTAGCTCTTTCTGGGGGATATGCTACAAACTATACAAACTTGTCGAAAACAGATGGTTTTGATATTTTTGAAAATGGCTTTTGGAAAACTTTTAATACCTCAGGGTTTGTAGATGTACAACCAGCTCCTTTCGCATTCGATTTAACTTCAGCTACTTACAATGCTTCTAAAAAGCTTTTAACACTTGGTTCGTTTGGCAACGGAATGATGCAACAAGATGCTCAAGGCAATTTTAATACAATAGACGAAACCACCCAACAAACACCCTTTTTTGGAGGTTCGGACATTAAAATTTCTGATGTACTTGCTGATAATAGAGGTAATTTATGGGTTGCTCAGTATGGTGTCACCAACTCTCTGCATCAACAACGTTCTGATGGCTCTTGGCTTTCGTTTAGTTTTAATACTGCTACTCGTTTTCCTCTCCAAATACTCATTGACAACAACCGATACAAGTGGGTACGCCTTGCCCCTACTTCGTTTGCTGGTGGTGTTTGGGTGATAGATACAGAAGGAGGACAAAACAAACACCTTACACCCAGCAATAGCAAACTCACAAATGGTAATATTTTATCTATGGCAATGGATAAAGATGGTATAATTTGGTTGGGTTCAGAAAGTGGAATCATGACTGTTTTCAACTCTTTTGATGTTTTCAAAGCTAATTTTGAAGTAACCTTCCCTATTTTTGACAGAAGGCAACTTTTAGAAAATATTGCTGTTACAAGCATTGCCATTGATGGAGCGAATAGAAAGTGGTTTGGGACTCGTAATAATGGTATTTTTGTTTTTGATGAAGATATTACCAAACTTGTTGCTCAATATACAACAGAAAACTCTCCTCTTATTTCCAACGAAATCAGGAATTTAACTATACATCCCAAAACTGGTGAAGTATTTATTACAACTAATCAAGGTATTTCCTCTTTTAGAGAAGGTGTTAGTGTTGCTTCTGAAAATTTTGGAAATGTAAAAGTATTTCCCAATCCTGTACGCCCTAATTTTGAAGGTTTGGTGGGCATTGAGGGTCTTGCTGAAAATGCTGAGGTAAAAATCACGGATATTTCAGGTAAACTTATTTATCAAACCATTGCCAAAGGAGGAACAGCCACATGGAATGTTCGAGATTACAATGGAAGAAGGGCTGCATCAGGCATTTATCTTGTATTTTCAGGCAATGCACAAGGCGAACAACTGCAAGTTGCTAAAATAGCTGTTCTATAGATGATACTTTTTAGCACATATATCTCCAATTTATGAGGCTTTCTCACAAACTTTTTCATACAAAAGATATTTTTTTTATTAGTTTTGCGTTCTGTTAAAGAATTTTCAATTATATAGACATCATGAAATTTCAGTTTCCGTTTTTTAAGAAAAAAGAATCTACTACTACAAAACCTAAATCTAAATTACGAGAATGGGTAGATGCCATTGTATTTGCAGTAGTCGTAGCCACCTTTCTTCGTTGGTTACTTTTAGAAGCCTATACCATTCCCACATCATCTATGGAAGGCTCTTTACTCACAGGTGATTTTTTATTTGTAAGTAAACTACATTATGGAGCAAGAACACCCAAAACTCCTCTTCAGATGCCTCTTACACATCAAAAAATATGGTTTACAAATTTGCCTTCTTATTTAACTTGGATACAACTGCCTCAATACCGTTTGCCTCATTTTTCGGAAGTGAAAAGCGGAGATGCTGTGGTATTTAACTATCCTGGATTAGAACCAAAAATACATCGCTATCCAACAGATTTAAGAACCAATTATATCAAACGTTGTGTTGGGGCTGCTGGCGATTCGTTAGAAGTAAGAGATACCAAAGTTTTTCTAAATGGGAAACAGTTCCAAAATCACGAAAAGGTTCAGCATAGATATTATGTATATGTAAAAGAAGAAATTCCTATTGAAACTTTCCAAGAGATGAATCTATTCAGTGCTGATGATGAAAAAGTAGAAGCCAATGAGCATGATATTGAAAGTTTTGATAGCGACAAAAAACGATATGTAGCTTATATCAATGAGAAAACGGTGGAAATTTTCAAGAAAATGCCACAAGTAACAAAAGTTGAATTAGAAATTGAACCTAAAAACCAGATAGAGCAAAACTCAGGATATTTGGTTGTAAATGAAGATGATATCGCAGATTATGTAGCTGGCAATCCTGTTTTCCCTAATCATCCTAAATTTACTTGGAATAGAGATAATTTTGGTCCCGTATGGATTCCTAAAAAAGGTGCAAAAATTTCTATCAATGAAAATACACTTATTTTGTATGGTTTCACCATCAAAGAATTTGAGGGTTATGACAGAAAAGATGTCAAAATAGAGAAAAATCAGTTAATCATTGAAGGCAAAGCTGTTACAGAATATACTTTCAAGCAAGATTATTATTTTATGATGGGAGATAACAGACACAGGTCTTCAGATTCAAGGTATTGGGGTTTTGTCCCTGCTGACCATGTAGTTGGGAAAGCATTATTCATCTGGATGTCATGGGAAGGAAGAGCTAAATGGTACAAAAAAATCAGATGGGGAAGATTATTCAATGGTATTAATTAAGCAAAAGCCTCTCATTTTGAGAGGCTTTTGTTATTTGATGGGTTTCTGAACTGTACCAATAAATAATATTTCCTGTGTTTCTGAGTGTTCTATCACAAACAAAAACGGATGGTCAGCTTTAAAAATAAAAGGCACTTGAAGTTCAGATTGATGTGAGCTACTTTTTGGTGTCATGACTACTGCTGTAGCTGCTGCTGCCTCTGTTCCTTTTTCTTCTACTTTTACTTTGGCTTGGTGAATTACCTCTGAGATTTTAAGACTTGTTTTTTGAGAAATTCCTGAAAATTGAGCTACATCCCCAAAAGCTGTAGGCATTCCCATTGCCTTTAGATTATTAGATAACATATATTTTGTTTCAAATTCAAAAACAGGCAAATACAACCTTACATCTTTTTTAGATACAGCATTTTTCAAAGCTGTCCATAGGTTTGCATCTATATTTTTAAGTAGTTCTGGGAGTTTTTTATCCTTGGGCAAAACGACCCACATTGAAACCTTATTACCTTTGTAAGGCAACTGGATTACAGAATTGCCATCTAAAATACCCGCTTTAAAAAATTTTTCCTGATACATCATATCTACTTTTTCATCTTTCTCTCCATTGACTTTAAAATCAAGTTTATGGGTGTTTTTTTTATCAAAACCATATTCCCAATTTGCTTTAAAATAAATAGTATTGGTTAAAACCATTTTGGTTTCTTTGGTTATTACACCCATAGGAAGTAGATTCTTAATCATTTTATTCGTTTTTTCTTCCACAAATAAATTGATTTTCTTTCGAGCATTTTCAGGGTTTTCTTTAAATCCTAAAACCTCTGCACCAGCCATATAAAAATCTTTAGCTATTTTTTGATATGTATCCAATACTTCCAAGCTTTTTTCTATCCATAACATATTGGTTGTAACCAATTGAAAATCTTTTACATTCGATATTTTTTTGATAATATCCTGCATTTCTTTTTGCCTTTTGGTAGCATCAGTTTCTAAGGATAAAGTTTTTTGCATTTCTTCAAGTGTTGCACCACTAGCTCCCTCTGCACACAAACTCAGAATAGTACGAATACTATAGGGAGAGAGAAAAGTATTTTCATTTTTGGCTAAGTTTTTCAGCATACTGAAAGCAAACTTATCAGAATTTCTTAATTCTTGGCTAAATAATTGGCTTATAGAATAATAGAAAAACAATGAGGTTAAAATAAATTTTTTCATACTTAAACAGTGTTAGTTTTTTATTATTAACCAAACCTTATGCCGAAATTCTTTATTTATGATAATTCTTGGCTTAAATCTTTTTATTCTTTATTTTTGGGGCTTTGAACATTTTATATACCTAAATTTATAATTGCTATGATTGCACTACTAATAGGGATTTTTGTAGTAGGATATTTACTGATTGCTTTAGAACACAATATTCGTTTAAACAAAACAGCCTCTGCCCTCATTACAGGTGTACTTTGTTGGGTTGTTTACATTGTATTTTCCGAAAATAAAGAAGTCGTTTCTGAACATTTAGCACACCATTTATCAGAAATAGCACAAATCCTATTTTTCTTGATGGGAGCTATGACTATTGTAGAGCTTATTGATGCTCATGATGGTTTTGATATTGTAAAAAGTCAAATCAATACTCCCAATAACAAACGCCTGATGTGGGTGATGAGCCTTTTGGCATTCTTTTTATCTGCTATTATTGATAACCTTACCACAGCCATTGTGATGGTTTCTATTCTAAGAAAAATCATCAAAGACAAAGAGCAAAGAATGTTGCTTGTGGGTATTATGATTATTGCTGCCAATGCTGGAGGAGCTTGGTCACCTATCGGAGATGTAACTACCACCATGCTTTGGATAAAAGGACAGATTTCTGCTTCTGCAATTATTACCAAAGTTTTTATACCAAGTTTAGTATGTACCCTCATTCCTTTAATCTATTATCAATTCCGATTACCCAAACAAGAGTTGGAGAAAATGGAACGAAATACAGAAGCTAATCCTGATGGAAAGAAAATGTTAATTTTTGGTGTGAGTATTTTATTGTTAGTCCCTGTATTTAAGACAGTTACACATTTACCTCCTTATATGGGTATTTTATTAGGCTTGGGTTTGGTTTGGGTATTTTCTGAAATTATTCATAGCAATAAAGATGATGAGCGTAGGAGACCTCTTTCTGTAGCTCATGCCCTTTCAAAAATTGATACTTCCAGCATTTTGTTTTTCTTAGGTATTTTATTGGCTGTGGGAGCCTTAGAATCTACAAATTTACTAAAAAGTTTTGCAGGCTTTTTAAATGAATCTGTTGGAAACTTAGACATTATCATAACCATTATTGGTGTAGCATCTTCTGTGGTAGATAACGTTCCATTGCTTGCAGCAGCTCAAAATATGTATTCTTTGGCAGATTTCCCAATGGATAGTAAATTGTGGCTATTTTTAGCATATTCTACAGGTACTGGTGGTAGTATTTTGATTATTGGTTCTGCTGCTGGAGTGGCAGCTATGGGCATGGAAAATATTAGCTTTACTTGGTATTTGCGTAGAATCTCACTATTTGCTCTTTTAGGTTTTTTGGCTGGAGCATTGGCTTTTGTATTAATCAATTAACAATGAACAATTATCAATTTTGTACTTATTACGAATATCTTTCTACTTAATTCATCACTAAAATATGTCTTGGCTTTGTCTCAATTGCGAAACTGTAAACTTTGATGCTGAAACACGCTGCATTGTTTGTGGAGATGAACGTTATTACACAGCCTCTGAAATGAAACTTTTGTTAGACAATCATCCTGAAGCCAAACAACTTAGAGATGAAAACAAACGCCTCAACACGCAAACAAAGTGGTTACAAACACGAAACAAGAATTTAACTCAAGAAAATAAACTACTCAAAGAGCAAAATACTCCAAAGCAAGAAGAAATATCCATACCAAAAGAAGAAATCATAGATTCTACTCAAGAATCTATGATTCAACCTCTTATAATTAAAGATGCAATACAACAAAAAAAGATTTTTTGGACTCACAAAGTGGTATTTTGGCAAATTACAACAGCCGTTGCTACGCTTTCTGCCATCTTAATTGCTGTTTTTAAGCGGTAAATTCTTTTTGGTACGATTTTTTAGAAGGAACAAGAAACAAAACCAACAAACCTATTATAAAAAATCCCATCAGAGCAAGTACACTGTTTCGCATACTTCCTGTAAAATGATGAATGGCTCCATAAACAAAAATGCCTAAAGCTGTTGAAATTTTATCGGCTGCATCATAAAAACTAAAAAATGAAGCTGTATCTGTTGTTTCGGGCATGAGTTTAGCGTATGTCGAACGAGAAAGAGATTGAACGCCTCCCATCACAAAACCTACAACACCTGCCAATCCATAGAAGCTCATTTTATCTTTCACAAAATAAGCCCAAATACAAATTCCAATCCAAATAATAACAGCTATTCTTAGTGAATAAGTGTTCCCCTTCCTATTTGAAATGGCAGAAAAGAAATAAGAACCTACAATAGCAACCAACTGAATGATTAATACTACCATAATGAGGGCTTGTTCTTCCATTTTTACCTCTTCTTTGGCAAAAAAAGGAGCTAAGTACATCACACTTTGTACAGCCATGTTATAGAAAAAGAAAGCTACTACAAACATCTTCAGGTATTTGAGTGGGCGTACTTGCTTCCAAACATTGCCCAATTCTTTAAATCCATTCAAAAGCCAATTTCCTTTTGCCTCTTTCTGATAAACATTGTTGGGCATATAATAAAAGCTGTATTGAGCAAAACCTATCCACCATAAACCTGTAAGTGCAAATGAAATCCGAGGGGCTATGCTTCCATCTTCAATTCCTAAATCTTTTCTAAAAATAATCAGGGCTAATGAGAATACTAATAGAATCACACTACCAATATAACCTCTTGCAAAGGCTTTGGCACTTAATCTGTCAAATTGGTCATCTGTAGCTATATCAGGCAAATAAGAATTATTAAAAACTACACTGCCGGCATAACCTATCAACCCCAACATATACCCCAAAATCCCCCAATGAATGGTTGATAGATCTTTAAATAAAATAAGTATAAAACAAGCGATACTTCCTATAATACAAAAAAACTGCATAAATGCTTTTTTACGGCCACTATAGTCGGCGATTGCTGTAAGAATAGGACTGATAAGAGCTATCAAAAAAAATGCTAAAGAAGCAGCATATTCAAAGATAACGGTATTCTTGATGGTAGAGCCTAAAAACAAAATTTCTGATGTTCCATCAGGATTTCTTGTAATACTATCACTATATCCAGGGAAAACAGCTGAGGCTATTACAAGTGAAAAAGCTGAGTTTGCCCAATCGTACATTGTCCAAGCATTCGTGATTTTAGGGTCATTTTTAGGAACAGATGTTTTTAACATAGTATAAAATATCGGTTTTAAATATTTAAGTGTAAGATCCTTAAAACAAGAATAATGAATTATTTTGACAATATGCTACTTACAGATAAACTTTTCGTTAAATCTCAAGATGCTATCCATATCTCAGAAAAAATAGCTACATTTGCATGTATATTTTGTCTTTGTTATATGAATTTTGAAATAAAATTACCTCTCTTTGAAGGACCATTCGATTTGTTGTTGTTTTTTATTGAAAGGGATGAATTAGATATTTATGATATTCCTATCTCACAGATAACCAAAGAGTTTCTCTATTATATTCAACACCTAGAACGCCTAAACATTGAAATTGCTAGTGAGTTTATCTTAGTAGCAGGAACACTTGTACGAATTAAGGCGAAAATGCTTTTACCAAGACCCGAATTGGATGAGCAAGGTAATGAAATAGACCCTCGTGATGAGCTTGTTAAACATCTTTTAGAGTATAAAAAATATAAGAGTGTCATTTCTGAATTTGCTCGTATGGAAGAAGAACGCATGCAGAAAGATGTTCGTGGAAATATTGTAAGTGAACTCAAAAAAATATCCGCAGTCAGTAATGTAGAAGCTGAATTGCAAGATTTGGACTTATATAAATTGCTCAAAGTCTATGAAAAAGTAAATGAGCGTTATAAAAACAATAGCAGAGTTGGGCAACACACTATTTTTCAGTATCCTTATACTATTGAAGGGCAAAAGAAGTTCTTAATAAACAGTATTAAAACGCTAAGAAGAGTTTCTTTTGAAGATTTGATTCATGCAGATTTGGGCAAAGTGGGTTTCATTTATAACTTTTTAGCTATTTTGGAGATGCTTCAAGAAGGTAATATTAGCATTAGTATTGGGTTGGGTTACAATAATTTCTGGATAGAAGAATACAAAGCTCAGGAAATCCCTGACGAAGTTGCTGTTTAGTTTTTATATAAAATTTTGATATTCAAGACAATAGAATTTATATATTTATGGATGAGTTTTTTGCATTTTTTAAGACCCTTACAGATTCTAAAGAAGCCATACAAACAGGTGGTTTATTGCTCATTACCATTATTGTATATTTAGAAACTGGCTGGTTTTTTGGTTTTTTTCTCCCAGGCGATTATTTACTTTTTCTTTCAGGGATGCTCTGTGATGCTTATTTGGGAGGAAACGTACTAGGTGTTTTTGCTGGAATTTGTGGAGCTGCTATTTTAGGTAATTTTTCTGGATATATTTTTGGAAAAATCGTAGGGAAAAATTTTGAAAATCGGAGAGAAACTTGGTTTTTTAAGAAGAAATATATTGAAAATACTCGTGGTTTTTTTGATAAAAATGGTGGAAAAGCCTTGATTATTGGTCGTTTTCTACCTATTATAAGAACTTTCGCTCCACTTCTTGCAGGAATGGCTCGTATGCCTTTAGGCATTTTTGCAATTTATAATATTATAGGAGCTTTACTTTGGTCTGGTCTTTTAGTTTTTGGAGGTTATTATCTTGGTAAACAGTTTCCTGAACTTGTCAATTATGTAGAATATATTATTATTTTCTTTTTAGCAATCACAACTTTTACAGTTATTAGAGGCTATCTAAAAATAAGGCAAGAACATAAAAAAGTAAGTTAAAAAACAAATATTATTGTATTTTTCTAAGAAGCCTTATTGTTATTTTTAGCAATAAGGCTTTTGTCCTCTTAAAGTCCACCTCTTTTTTTTATCTGTCTATTTCGTGTCTACTCTATTTTTTAGGATTAATAGACCTGCACCCATACTTTTGTATCGTCTTGCAAGGCTTGTACTTTTATCAGTAAAAAAATTAATTAATCCTAAAAAATTTAATCGTATGTTCTCACGTAAAATTTATTTCCTAACATTAGCAGGCATGATGAGCTTGGTAGCTTGTAAAAAGACAGATCTCGTACCTAATACCTCTCAAAATCAATCTATAACTCTCCAAGCATTATCTGTTAATCAATTAAATGAGGTTATTAAAAAACAATTAACAAGTACACATCAATCTTTTGATTGGAATAAGGCTTCTGATGATGAACTCTGGAGTGGTATTAAAAACTCTCAGGATGGTAATTTATTAGTAGGTTATAAACCTAGCAATATTTCTATTACTCAAGCAAATGATTTAGTTGTAAAAGGAGATATTCAATCGTCTGCTTGGAAAGATGCTCATAATCAGATTATTCAATTGATTTTAGAAACAGAAAGACAACTAAATCCTGAAATTAAAATTGAAGATATTATTAGTTTTGATAATGAAGCTTATGCTGTATTTAGTGCAAAGGTTAATAATCCTGCTGTTATTAGAAAAATCAGAATGAGTCCTTTTTACAAATATGCAGAATCTACTTACGAGCCTAAAGCTGAAGCTGATATAAATTCAAGAAATCCAAGTGGGCAAGAAGTAGGCTGTGCTGGTGGATATCAAGCAAATCCTGATATAAGATTGGGTATGCACTACGATAAAATAAATACTACATCTCAATCTTTAATGTCTTGGAATTATAAATATCATAAAATT
The DNA here is from genome assembly GCA_001281695.1 of bacterium 336/3. NCBI lineage: Bacteria > Pseudomonadati > bacterium 336/3. The sequence goes on from LJIE01000001.1 coordinate 3,454,390, forward strand.
AAAGATGCTTGGGCTACTGCTTTTACAGGAAAAGGCATTGGTGTGATGGTATTTGATACAGGTTTAAATCCTAATCAGAGTTTATTAGTAAGCAAATTCAATAGTGGTTTGATTACAGGTAGAACAAGAGGAAATGTATCTTTCTTAAAAAATTCTGCTGGTACATTGTTACCATCTGCTGATGAGTGTGGACATGGCACTTCTCTTTCTGGAGTGGTAGGTGCTCCAAGAATTGATAATCTTGCTTCTACAGCAGGAGTAGCTTATGGATGTAATCTTTTGGTTGCTCGTGTAACGTATGATGTATACATTGATTCTGCTGAAGAAATTAATGCTGTTGCAGCTGGTTTTGACGCTTTTGCCCAAAATAATAGTATGAGAATTGCAAGTATGAGTTTAGGAAGAGTTGGCAACAATACACTCATTGCCAATGCTATACAAAGAGCATACAATACAGGTAGAAAACTAATTTTTGTTGCTTCTGGAACAGCTCCTTTTTTAGTCTCTGGTTCTGGTAGTGCTGTAGGTCAGGATGAGTTGGTATTTCCTGCTAATATGGGTACTCCCACCATTGCAGTATCTGGTATTGCTACAGATTATTTACGTTGTGAGCAGTGTGTGGTTGGAAATCAAACTGATTTTGTTGTAGTAATGGAGAAAGTACTTGCTGGTACAGCAGAGGTGAAGGTGCATCCACTTGGTACTGCTAATAGTAGTAGCACACAACCAAACAATATTGGTGGTTCTTCTGTAGCAACTGCAACAATGGCAGGTATGGCAGCTATTGTATGGTCTAAATTCCCAAATGAGTCTGCTATTTCTATATTCTTCAGGCTTCAAAAAGCTGCTGATAAATATAGAAATGGTATCTCAAAACCTAATCCTTATGGTTGGGGAATAGTAGATGTAAGCAAAGCTCTTACTCAACCTCTATAATATTCTTTCATTTATTCCATAAAAACCTTTAAGAATAAACTCTATATTCTTAAAGGTTTTTGTACTTATTATACAATAAATATAACTTTTTTTATATTTATAAGTATTGTCCGCCTAAAGTCTACCTATCAAAAAGGCCTGTCTACTTTGTATCTACCTATATTTTTTGGTTTGGAAGTATGTACACATACATTTGTGATGTCTTGCAAGATCAAATAATTAAACAACTTAAATCTTTATTGTCTATGTTTCGTAAAATTTATTTCCTCGCTTTATTTACCTTAACACTTCTTCAGGCAAAAGCACAAGATGAAAGAAGTTTCCAAAAATTGATGGATTTGTCTATCCAAAAGATTGAAAAAAATGGTGACTTATATTTGAAAGGTGATTTCACAGAAATCTTAATTGGTAAATCTCTAAGTGCTCTCAAAGCTAGTAGCACAAAAGGACACGATCTTGAAGATTATGAGATATATTATAAGACTCTCAATAGTGCTCATCCTAGTATCAAAACTATTCAAAAACATCTAAAACAGGCTTCTCAAGAGTTCAATGTGCCTTATGAAATTTTAAATTCTATTGCAAAAAGTTACAATAATTATTGTATGGCTGGTCCTTCTATGTATAACTCATGGGGAGTTATGGGGCTTGTGGATGGAACTCTCAGCAACACACTCTCCGATGGAGCTAAACTTATTGGAACTACTAAAGATAAAGTAAAATTCGACGTACGCCAAAATATTAGAGCAACTGCAGCTTTACTTTCTCATTATTATGGTCAAAATAAAACCAGAAATCATGAAGACATTTTGAGTTGGCTTGATGCTCTAAAAATGATTACAGGTTTAAGAGAACCAGAACTTAGAGAAATGCAAGCTATCGCTTATTTAAAAGTTTTAAATAATGGTAGCCAAGGTGAAATTACTCTTTGGAAAGAAAAAACTGATTTTAATGGTAGAAAAGATAATGCAATTGCTAATTTGATTAACAACTATGAGGAAAGAATAGCAAAAGTAGGTTTGTTTCCTCAAAAAACTAACCAAGAAGGTGTTACAACAGAAGGAGCTACAACAGGAACACCTGATTATTCTGGAGCAATTGCCTCATTTACAGATTGTAACCAAGGTTCAAGAGGGGGTACAGATATAGATACTTGGGTAAATCATTATTTAGCTACGGGTACAGTACCTGGTGCTATTAGCTGGTTTAGACAGTGTCGTCCATCAGCCACTACTTCTTCTGCACATTTTATTGTAGATACTGATGGAAAAATTTATCAATGTGTAAAGGTATCTGCAAATGCTTATCATGCAGGAGCGAGTGGAACAACCAACAATTCTCGTTCTATTGGTACAGAACATGCTGTGTATTCTTCTAATCCATCCGCTTGGAATAACCAAACCCTTCTAAAAGCTTCTACAGATATGGCAAGATTTTTTTGTAATAAATATGCTATCTCTAAAACAAGGTCATTACCAGGTATCAGAGGACACAAAGAAATGCCTGGAACAAGTACAGATTGTCCTAATATTCTTCCTTGGACTACTTGGATGGACATGTTGAACAATGGTAGTGGAACAACAAACAACACTCCTACCACTGTAAATCCAGCCAATAACGCTACTGGAACTGCAAGACCTGTTACTTTCACTTGGACTACTCCTGTCAATGCCACTCAATTCAGATTACAAGTTTCTACTGCTAACTCGGGTTGGAACGAGACTGATGGTTTTACCTCTGCTACAACAACTTCTTCTACTATTGTGGTTAATGCTAGTCTTTCTAACACTTTGAGTTTCTCTTGGATTGATGGAGTGGTTGGTTCTTTTGAAGGTCCTAGACCCAACACAACTTACTATTATACTCTCAGAAGCTTTGACCAAACTACTGGAACATCTAAATATACTGCTGTGAAGAAATTTACCACTGACCAAGGCGTTTTGGCTATTTCTCCTGCCCCAAATGCAAATGCTGCTACTCCTGTTAAACTTTCTTGGAACAGTACTATTTCTGGAGGTTCTTACAGATTACAAATCTCTAAAACTAACTCTGGTTGGACTGCTGCCAATGGTTTTACTACTGAAGCCAATCCAACTGCCAATGTTCCTGTCAATATCAGTGGGGGTGGGTTACTCAACTATACTTGGCAATCTGGTTCTGCTGGCTCTAATGCTGCTCCTGTGGTTGGTACTTCTTATTTCTGGACTGTCAGAGTTTTCTCTTCTGCTACTGGAACTTCTGATTATTCTCCTGTTAGAAAATTCACTGTAACTGCTACCGCTGCAAGAATTATTCAAGATTCTCAGTCTGATTCTAAAGACTTAATCGTTTATCCTAACCCTGCTCAAAATGATTTGCAGGTTCAAATAGTGGGAGATAATTTAGGCAAATCTAATATCCAAATTATTGACTTTCAAGGAAATATTTTAAAATCTGCTGATACAACCTCAAACACCACCTCTCTCAATGTCCAAAACATCAAAGATGGTATCTATATCTTGAGAGTTGTAAACAACAAAGGGGTTAAAACGACCAATATCATTATTAAAAAATAAAAGCTTATTTGCACTTATCCATAATTTTATGGATAAGTGCTTTTTATGTATTTTAATATTTTGTTTTATGACCAATTCTCATGCATAATCATTGATCACGATATGCTTTTGAAGAAAACATTGGAAATTTATTATCTTTATTCAAATATCAGTTTTTTTACAGACATATCTCAAACTATCCTCTATTTGCAAGACTTTAAAAATTTCATACCATCTGCATTTTTGGATGAAGAAGATTTGAAAAAGATATATTCTCCATATAAAAAAGTATTTTGAAAAGCATTTAACAATAGAGAACATCAATAAAATCATTCATATACTTTCATCTCATTAGGTTTCTTCAATTTTCATCAAAAAACCTACTAAATTTTCATCCTGTTCCAAATTAAGCTTCTTACGCAAACGATAACGAGCTTTTTTTACACTATCCTCAGATATACTTAAAAAAGAGGCTATTTCTTTGGATGAAAAATTTAATCTTAACAAAGCTGAGAGCTTTAAATCGTAGGGTGTTATATCTGGGTATTGTTGTTGGAGATTATTGAAAAAGGTTTTATGAACTTGTTCAAAGGCTACTCTAAAATTCTCCCATTGTTTATCACTTTGATCATTACTTTGGATATTTTGTTTTAATCTTTGTAATGGCTGAATAACTGATTTATCTTCTGATTTACTAATTAAGTCCTCAACTTGTCCTTTCAATTCATTTAAAAGTTCATTTTTTTGTATCATATTGAGTGTAAAGCTTGTAAGTTCTTTGTCTTTACCTTCTAATTGCAGTCTGGTATTGCTTAGTTCTAATTGGGTTTGCATTTGTTCTTCCTTGAGCATAGCCTGCTCTAATTCCATCAAGACTTTGTCTTTTTTAGCTTTTAACTGTTTTTGCTTAATGAGTAAATAACTTATTAAAACTGTACTAAGTAAAGCAACTATGAGTAATACTGTAAAAAGGAATCCTATTTTATTTTGTTTTTTTAGGTCTTCTATTTCATATTTCTGTTTTAAAACTTGTTCTTCTTTTTTATAGTTTTCATATTGATTTTGAACTTGTAATATTTGTTTATGCTTTTCAGCGTTATATAGTGTATCTTCTAACTCCTTAGCCTTTTTAAAATAATCTAAAGCTTCTTGAGGTTGTTTTTTTGCTTCATATATATCAGCTAGCACCTTATATGCTTCTTTAATATTTTGTAAGTTATTGAGCTTTAGTGCTATTTCTAACCCTTCAGAAGCTGTTGTTTGGGCATCTCTCAAGTTTCCTTTTATAGTGTATGCATTCGCTATTCCAAGCATAGAATTGGCTATTCCTACAGAGTCTGATAATGTCTCACTAATTTTTTTACTTTCTATATAATAGTTAAGTGATGAGTCAGCTTGGTTTTGAATCTGGTAAATTTCTCCTATATCACCTAATAAATCTGCTCGAAGACGTTCATAATGATTTTTATTCGCTAGTTCTAAACTTTTTCGAAGATATTCCATAGCCTTAGCATAGTTCTTCATTTTTCTATAGGTTCCTCCCAAACCATTATAGTTGTAGCTTAACCCTAATTCATAGTTGATTTCTTTACATTTATTACTTGATTTTTCAAAGAAGCTAATAGCTTTATCATAGTCATCTTGCTCAAAATAAATTACTCCAATAGCTTGTGTTATATTACAATACTGAACATTACTTTCTTTAGTTTTTACTTGAATTGTTTCTAAAACTTTTAAAGCCTCTAAATAATAATCTAATCCTTTGGGTTGATTACCACTTCTTCTATTTACTACCCCTAAATCATATAAAATGGGGACAGTTTCCATAGTATATTTTCCCTTTGCAAGTAGTAATGCTTTATTAAGATATTCTTTTGCTTCATCATATTTGCCTTGAGCTATCAAAAAAGTACCTTTGTTGTGTGTAGCCCAAACCAAACCTCTCTGATAATTAATTTTTGTAGAAAGTTCGAATGCTTGATCATTATATTCTACGGCTTGTTTTTCACCTGAGTGAAAATAAACTTGACATAGACGAATCAGAGCTTGTACTTTCAAAGTATCAACAATATCTTTTTTCAAAACACCTTTAAGACTATCCAATTTGGCTTGCTGCTTTGGAGTCAATTTTTGAGCTTGTAAAGAGAAAATTAATACATTAAAAAAAATAGATAATTGTAAAATTTTGTAGTTCATAAATGCACACTAATAAAATGAATAATAGAGCTTAAAATTTTAATAGAAAGCTTTTAAAAACCCCAAGCATTATCTTTTAAAAGTTTATTTTGAGAACCAATAATATCATATATACGATATTTACCCACTACTGGAGCATCGGCCTTGCTTCTCCCACCAAAAGTTGCTCCTTTTGTAAAAAACACACAATTTGGCTCACCAGTGTATTCTCCTTTTTTTTCTTTTCCACCCCATTGTACTTTTACATTATTTAAATCTTGAGGAAAATCATCTTTTTTATTATTATACATTAAATCACCTTCATAAATCACCCATTCATCTTTTCCATACTTAAAATATTCTAAAACCTTTACATTTACAGGTATTTGCGTGTTTTTGGAACTTTGGATTTTTACTAATCGTTCATCCCACATTTTTTGATTTAAAATAGTTGCTTTAGGGTTTTTCTTTTTTTCTTCTTCTACCAAATACCCCCCATAATATATATTTACAAGCTCCTGTTTATGAAATTTTTGGTACATTTTTTTGATTTCTGCCATGTCTACAAGTGGTAAATGCATTGTAAAATATCCTGTAATGCCTATACTCTGATAGCCGTCTGGCATAGAAAATTGTATCAGAAATAGATTTACTGCTTGACTTTCAATAGAGACTTTCGCTGTATAATAAATAGAAACACTTGTAGGCTCTTGATTGTAATATTCTTTTAAGTATTTTGTAAAATGAAGGATTGCATTATTTTTATTTATTACCTCTTCAGTTGAAACATTACCCACAACTTCTATAAGAAAACCTAAGTTTTTTTCAATGTAATCAATGAGTTTATTATAAAAGATAGCTTTATAATCCTCCTTATAAAAATATTTCTCAATCACTCTACCCATAGGAATATATTCATATCCCTTACGAAAAGCTTCCCAGCGTTCTTCAAAGGAAAGATTTTCATTGTTCCACTGAGTATCTATTTCTGCAAAAGTGCCATTATTTAAAATAGTCATCAGTTCTTTAAATGCTTTTCTATAATCGAGTTTTATGTACTCATTGCTGGAATACACATTGAGTTCTTCCAAAGCTTCGCCAGCAATTCCCGTAAATTCAAGTTTATTGAACATAAACTGCCAAACACCTCCATTATTAACTTGAGAAATGAATGCACCTAAGGCATACATCATTTTTTGAGGTTTTGTAAGCTTTTTCCAAGTATCCTCAAGGCTTTTTTTTGTTGGAACTTTTTCAAAGGGTTTTGTAATAGCCCAATCATAATATTGCCAAAAAGCTTCTTCTTTTGTTATTTTATTTTGAGCATACTGTTCTTGTAGGTTTTGTATATCTGCTAAGGGTATGGCAATGCCATAGTTGAGCTTTTTAGCCCCCGTTTTTAAAGAATACATCATGTTGTTTAAGAATTATGAACAATTATTATTTAAGTATTGCAATAAATTTGTTCATTTCTGTTTTGATACTATTATTTAGTCTTGGTATTCATAGTTAAGATACATTATTTTTATGATATACCATTTTTGCTATTAAGATATGTTAATAAGAATATGATTAAAGCATACTATTTTGAACTTTATATTACCATTCGATTTTTTTAAATCCTTTTGATTCTAAATAATCGTTCGTTTTGCTGAAGTGTTTATTTCCTGCGAAACCTCTTGCCAATGGTGAGGGATGTGGAGCTTCTAAAATCAAATGCTTTGTTTTATCCACAACAGCCCCTTTTTTCTGAGCATATGAACCCCACAACAAGAAAACAACATTTTCTTTTTGTTCTGAGATAATTTTCACGATAGCATCTGTAAACTCTTCCCAACCCTTTTTTTGATGAGAGCCTGCTTCTGCTGCTCTTACGGTGAGTGTTGCATTGAGGAGTAATACTCCCTGCTCCGCCCAACGTTCCAAATTACCACTTTTGGGAACCGCTATTCCTAAATCTTCTTTAATTTCTTTAAAAATATTAACCAATGAAGGTGGTACTTTGATACCATCTGCCACAGAAAAGCATAATCCATTAGCCTGCCCTTCCCCATGATAAGGATCTTGACCTAAAATAACAACTCTACAATCTTCAAACGAGCATTTATCAAAGGCATTAAAAATCTGATTACCTGCAGGATAAACTTTTTTTGTTTTATACTCTTCCTTGATAAACTCTACTAATTTCTTAAAATAATCCTTTTCAAATTCTTCATTTAAGTATTTTTTCCAAGATTCAGCTATTTTTACTTCCATAAAAAAAAGATATTTTTGTTACCTAATATAAATAAAGTTTGTCTAATTGACTAGCTCAAATATAAAAGATTTTTCCATTTTTCTACAATAATTCGTTTTATTTTCACGTATTGATAAAAAAAAGTTACAGTTATGAAATATTCACTCTTATTAGTTTTACTAAGTCTTATTTCCACAAGCTATGCACAAGAAACTTGGTCTTTACAGAAATGTATTAATTATGGCATAGAAAATAATATTACTATAAAACAAAGACAAGTCCAAGTAGAAGCTACAAGTAGCACCTTACAACAATCTAAAGAAAGCCGTTTTGCCCCGCAATTAAGTGCTTCTGGTTCACAAGTTCGTCGCTCTGGTCGTTCTATCAATCCTTTCAACAACCAATTTGTTACACAAAGTGTAAATTCTACCAGTGTATCCTTAAATGGTAACATCACACTTTTTAATGGCTTTAGTACTGTCAATAGTATTGAACAAAACAAATTAGACCAAAAAGCTGCTACATTGGATGTAGAACAAACCAAAAGGGATATATCTTTGAATATCGCCAATGCTTATTTACAGGTTCTTTTGGCTCAAGAGCTTTTAGAAGCCAACAAAGCACAAATCGAAGTTACAAAAAATCAGTTGGATAGAACAGAAAAACTCTTTAAGGCTGGCTCTGTTGCCGAAACACAAGTTTTAAATCTTAAAGCTCAATTAGCTAATGATGAGGTAAATATGGTTACTGCACAAAATCAGGTTTCTTTAACAAAACTTAACCTGATGCAACAAATGAATATGCCTGCTGTACAAAGCATTGAAGCAGAAAAAGTACAAATTGCGACCATTACCAACGAATATGCAACAACAACAACTTCTCAAATTTTTGAAGTAGCTGAAAAAAATCAGTATAATTTACAAAGTGCTGATTTACGCATACAAAGTGCTGAAAGAAGTATAGAAATAGCTCGTGCAGGCTTATATCCAACTCTTACACTCAGTGGAGGTCTTTCTTCTGCTTATTCGAGTGCAGCCCCCGATCGTCTGCCTGATGGTACCGAAACCATTTCTGTTCCTGTAACCATTGGTACTTTGGCAAGCAATCCTAACGAATCTGTTATTGCTTTTCAACAAATTCCTGTAAAATTTAAAGAAAATGGTTTTTTCAATCAAATGAATTTTAACAGAAGTACTTTTGTAGCCTTGAATCTGAATGTTCCTATTTATTCGCAAGGCAGAACAAGAAATGCGACTACACAAGCTAAAATTCAACAAAAGAACCAGACATATCAGTCTCAGCTACTTCGTCAGCAATTACGCCAAACTATTGAACAAGCTTTCAACGACATGAAGCTTTCTCAAAGTAATTTTGAAGCTCGCCAGAAACAAGTAGAATCGTTGGATTTAAACTTTAAAGCCGTAGAGAACCGTTTCAATGCTGGAGCAACCAATATTATTGACTATAATTTAGCAAAAATAAATTTAGACCAAGCCAAAACAAATCTTATCAGGTCCAAATATGAGTATATTTTTAGAATAAAAGTATTAGATTTCTATTTAAACAAACCCTTAAATTTATAATCAAATATTTTTTTTTCAATCTACAAAAAGGTTCAAACAATTGTTTGAACCTTTTTGTATTTTTTTATCCTTTTATAAAATTATAAAAGTGCTTACAGGATAATTTTTCATTTATAATTAAAAAATTGTAATTTTAACCGATACTTTTTATATTAAAGCTATTATGTGCCTCAAAATAGATATTCATACACACATCATTCCTGAACACTTACCTGATTTTAGAAAAAAATATGGCTATACAGGTTTTGTAAACCTTGACCACCATAAACCTGGTTGTGCTCGTATGATGATTGATGGCAAGTTTTTTAGAGAAATTTATGCCAATTGTTGGGACCCTCAGGTCAGGTTCAAAGAATGTGCAGCTCACAATGTAGATGTACAAGTCATTTCTACTATTCCTGTCATGTTTAGTTATTGGGCAAGTGCATTTGATGCCTTAGACTTATCTATGTATCTTAATGACCATATTGCAGATTTGGTACACACATTTCCTACTCAATTTGTAGGTTTGGGAACAGTTCCTTTGCAAGAACCTAAATTAGCTATTCAGGAGCTTGAGAGATGTATGAAAATTGGTTTGGCTGGTGTACAAATTGGTTCACATATTAATCAATGGAATTTATCCGAAGAAGTGCTTTTTCCTTTTTTCCAAGCTGCTGAAGAACTCGGAGCAGCTATTTTTGTGCATCCTTGGGATATGATGGGGAAAGAAAAAATGCCTAAATATTGGCTTCCTTGGCTTGTTGGTATGCCTGCAGAAAGCTCTCTAGCTATTTGTTCTATGATTTTTGGAGGAATTTTTGAGAGACTACCTCGGCTTAGAGTGGCTTTTGCTCATGGAGGAGGTTCATTTCCTGCAACTATTGGGAGAATTAGTCATGGTTTTGAGGTACGCCCCGACTTGTGTGCGATTGATAACAATGTACATCCAAGAGAATATTTGGGTAAATTTTATGTAGATTCGCTGGTACATGATAACCATGCTATGAATTTGTTGCTGTCAGTTATTGGAGAAGATAAAATTGTTTTAGGTACAGATTATCCATTTCCTTTAGGCGAATTAGAACCTGGTAAGTTGATAGAATCTATGCAAGATTTTAGCCAAAATACCAAAGAGAAAATGTTAGGTTTAAATGCATTAAATTGGTTAAATTTAGGAATTGATAAATTTTTAGACAATAAAAAACCTGATTTTAAGAGTAAAATTAATACTATATAGATTATGGTAGAACAAAAACAAAATCCTGTTATCAGAAACAGCCTTTTCTTACTATTAGGTGTTTTCTTAATAATCCTTTTATTGAATTATGTTCTGACAAGCTATTTCTTTAATGCTATTGAACAAGGACAATACTTGGTAAATATTGCAGGGAAAAACAGAACACTTTCACAGCTTATTTTGGTAGATGCCCAAAAAGTAAGTGAAGGAAATGAAAATATGAAAATTATTTTGCGAGAGCATATTACAGAACATGCTCGTATCTTGAGAGCTTTGAGAGATGGAGGAACTATTACTGTTGACAGGCAAGAAGTTACTATTCAAGAAAAAGCTGATAAAAGTATTTTATCTAGTATTAGGAGTGTTGAACAACTTTGGAAACCCTACCAAGATTCTGCCAGTACAGTAGTATCAGAACCCATCAAAATTACTATAAAAGTAGAAAAAGAGGAAAAGAAAGTTAATATTGAAACAGATATTGCAGATTTAGATAAAGTAGATAATGATGAAAAGCAAATTATAAATCCCAGAGTACTGAGTGCTATTAATTATTTACGTTCTAAATCAAATGAAATGCTTTTACTCAATGAACAGTTGGTAAGAGAATACTTGGAGTATCTTGATAAAAAACGTCAAAATGCTGATTTAATCATCTTGATACTTACACTTGTTAATATTGGTGCTATCATAGTTGCTTTTTTTGTTGTGAAAGATGTTGTTCTAAAACCTCTCAACCTAATAGCTTATGCTGCTGAAGAAATTGCAGAAGGACATAATAGTAGACTTATTAATTATGAATTTAATAATGAAGTAGGTTCTGTTGTAAAAGCTATCAACAAAATGGTAGGTAGTTTAGAAAATGCAACCAACTTCATTCAAGATATAGGAAACGGAAACCTACAAGCTCAATACAAAGGTATTGATACTCAGACAGATTTAGAAAAAGAAACGCTTGCAGGTGCTTTGCTTGACATGCGAGAGCGTATGATTAATGTTGCTCAAAGTGAACGAAATCGTGAATGGAGTAATATAGGTCTTACAAAGTTTGTGGAGATTTTACGTCAGAATAACGATGACTTGCGTAAACTTTCATATAGTGTACTTGTAGAGCTTATTCATTATGTAGAAGCTGCCCAAGGAGGTTTGTATATTATAAATGATGATATAGAAAATGATTATCATGCAGAATTGGTAGCTGCTTATGCCTTTGAAAAACAGAAGTTTATTAATCAAAAGGTATATCCTCATGAAGGTGTTATTGGACAGCTTTTGATAGATGGAGATACTATTTACTTAAATGATATTCCTGAAAATTATGCTGACATAACTTCTGGTTTAGGAGGTGCTCGCCCTAATAGTGTGTTACTTGTACCTCTCAAACTCAATGAAAAACTCATTGGTTTAGTAGAACTTACTTCATTTCACCCTTTCGAAGATTATAAAGTAGAGTTTATTGAACGTTTAGCAAACAACATTGCTTCCACAATCTCTAATGTGAAAGTAAATGAAAGAACTCGTTTACTATTGGAAGAGCAACAAAGAATTACACTTCAAATGCGTTTGCAAGAAGATGACATGAAAACAAACATGTTACAACTGCAATCTACACAAGAAGAAATGCGTAAAAATGAAGAAGCTCTAAAATCGCAATCTTTTGCCATTGCCTCTACACTTGTAGAAGCTGAATACGATATGGAAGGAAGACTTATCAATGCAAATGGGCAATTTTTAGCCAAACTCAAATACAAACTATCAGATATAAAAGGAAAAAATCACAGAATTTTATTAGATACTCAAAGTTCATATAGTGAAGAATATTTAAAGTTTTGGGATAATCTAAGGGCTGGAAAAACACAAATTGGTGAATATAAAAGAGTTGCCAAAGATGGCTCAGAGATTTGGCTCAGAGCAACTTATGTACCTATTCCTAATAGAAATGATGAGCTTTATAAAGTTACTTGTTTAGCTTTTGACGTAACAGAGGAAAAACAACAAGTAATTGACTACCAAGGGCAAGTAGAAGCTCTAAGGCGTTCTTCTATGGTGGTAGAGTTTGATTTACAGGGCTTTATTATTGATATTAATAGCACAGCTCTTAATTTCTTTAAATATACAAAAGAAGAGCTTCTCAGTAAACATTATAATACCTTGATGCTTTTGGAAGAGTTTGAAGATGATAATTACAAAGTAAGATGGAGACAACTAAAAGGTGGTAAGTATGAATCAGGAGAATATGAATATAAAACAAAAGATAATGAAAAAGTTTGGATTTCTGGTAGTTTTAACCCCATTTTCGATTTGAATGGTAATACCACAAAAATATTAATGTTGGCAGATGATATTACCAAGAGAAAAGAAACTGAATACCAAATTCAAGAAGTACAACAAAAAACAAAAGTACAACAAGAAAATCTAACAGCCCTTATTAATAATACAGATGAACGTATTTTATCTATTGATAAATACTATTATGTAACTATCATTAATGAAAACGTTCGTAAAGTGTTCCAACAAATGGGTAGAGAAGTTGAAATTGGTACAAATATTTTGGATACATTTCCTGATAGAACCTATAATAAACTTAAAGACCCTTATGATAGAGCTTTGACGGGCGAGAAAGTTCGTGTAGAAGAAACTTATTTGGGTGCAAAAGGCGAAGATATTCTGTTACTTGTAACTTACAACCCTATTCTTGATGATAGTGATAATGTACAAGGGGTTACCGTCTTTGCAAAGGACATTACAGAAATCAAGAAAAATCAAGAAGAATTAATTCGCATTCAACAAGAAATGGAAGAAAAAGAAGCTGATTTGAGAGCTCTTATTAATAATTTGGAAGATTGCGTTTTTGCTATTGATAATAAATACAATTTTGTGGTATTCAATGAGTCATTTACGAATCTCCTAAAAGAAAAGAAAAATTATGATTTAAAAATTGGTGAAACTATTGAAAAAATTTATGCTCCTAACGAATGGGAAAGTTGGAAGGCTATTTTAGACAGAGCCTTAGCTGGAGAGAAGTTCAAACAAAATGTAAGCCTTTTTGATGATTTGTATGAGCTTGCAGCCAATACAATCTTTGATAAACAAGGAAAAATTATTGGAGTAGCATTGGATATGCAAAAAATTGAGCTTTAGTTATAAAAAATTGTATCTAATTGATTAAGCCCATAAATTTTATGGGCTTTTTTATATCCATCCTACTTTTTTTTGCCACTTCACAAATTCTTTTTTCTTGACTTGATAGTTTTGAGGTGGGGTCTGCCCTTCTTTTTGAACAAATTCTCTTATTAATATAATTTGTTCTTCAAGAGTATTTAGCCCCAATGCTATTCTTCTTTTATTAATCGATTTGATGTATTTTATGGGATTTGGGCTTAACTCTGCATTTTCATCCCAGTCAAACTGAGTCCCATACAACTGTTTTTTATTACTCAAGACAGCTATTCTGTCTGTTAGATATGCCCAATCTTTTTTATAGGCATTACCTGATTTCACTTCTAAATCCAATAACTCAGCACAATTTTTCATAAAAGCTGGTATGCTGATAGCATGCTGAATCACTAGCCATGTTGCATAAGAAGCTTTTTCTCCGACCTTACTCGCTGTTGGATAACCTATTTGGTCTATTATTTTTTCTAATTTTTCAGCATTTTGTTTATGTAATGCTTCCATTTCAACATGGTAACTTTCTGACAATACCCCCTCTTTCAGCAATTTATCTCGCAACGCCAAATCTTTTTTTTGCATTTGGATAATTTTTCTTGCAAAATGAGGGTACAGCATAATTTTATAAAATCAACCCTAAAACCAAAAAAAATACTAACTCACAAAAATACAGAACAATTGCTACTTTATTTTTCTTTTCAAAAGGTAGAAACACAAATATCAAATGTAGAATCAGTGCTGTTACAAACCAACCTACATAATTTTGTAAGGGAATGATACCATTCTGCCAATCCCAGAAATTGAGTTTGATAGCAATAGGCTCAATAAAAAAATCTAATCCAACTGTTAAAAATGTTGCTAAAAGAGCTTTTAATCCTTTAGGAATTTTTATCTCAGCGACGCAAGAAGATGTCGTATAAATTACTATTAACCAATTAATTGCAATAAGAATTGGCACCTCCAAAACTTTATATCCCAAAGTAGTTTTATACCAATAGTTTCCAAAAATAGCACCTGTATGTACCCCTAAAACTTCTATTCCAAAACCCACAAACATAGTTATTACCAATGCTACTATTAAATATTTATTCCATTGCTTTTGGAAGAATAATATCAGCAAAGCATTGGTTATCAGATTAAAGGGGACTAACAATTTGAAGAAACTTTGTATTTCAGGCAATGCCAAACCTATAATGCCAGCTATATGCATGGCTATGAGTAGCAGGATAGTATTTTTTTCTGTAAAAAACTCTTTAATTTTCTGGATTTTATTTTTAGAAATAACAGGATTATTCATCAAAGATGGATTTGACGGGCTGTTCTTGGTTTTCATTTGGATTATCTTCTGTATCTAAAATTTCTATTTCAATACTAGTACTTTTTGAAGTCTTACCTATAATATTCAAACGTTTTTTAGCAATTTGTTTACTTACTAAATAGTCTTGGATAAATTTAGCTCTTTTCTCTGCCAAATTTTTATTGACTACATCTTGTTTACTATCTTGGCTGTAACCAATAATTTTTATACTCAGTTTAGGGTTGTCTTCCAAAAGTTTTTGTAGAGTTTCTAACTCTGTAACTGATTTTTTGTTTGGTTTATACTCGTGTTTTTCGTAGAGAACTTTGGTAGTAAAAACTGACTGCTTTTTGAGAACTTTCAAATAGATATTTTTCTGTGTTTTGGCATCTTTATCAGCAACCTGTAATGTATCTATTTGGTAAATATAGCCTTTGGCAGTAGCTCGGATTTCATACAACCCTTTATCCAAAGGTTTTTCCCATTTTCCTTCTGTTTGCCAAGAAGCTATCATTTTTTGAGTATTTCTTTCTAAGATAATGATATTTACTTCTACAGGCTGATTGGTAATTTCATCCAAAAATTTAATAATTGTAACAGCTTTTTTTTCAGGAGCTAAATCTATTTCTAAGGTGTCGTCTTCTTGATGACTAGCAATTTGTTCAGGGATAAAAGTCATGTGTTTGAGTTCATATCCTTCTTTTTTAGCAGTTATTTCATAATGGAATTTTTTATTGAAATAATATTTGATATTGCCATTAGCATCTGAAAAATTTAATGTTGTTTTTTGGTCTGATTTAATTTGTACTTCAGTAGATGGGATAATAGCCTCTGTATCATCATTTCGAGTAGCTAAAATCAGTTCACTAAAATTATTAAGATTTCTTTTGGCTACTATTTCGTAAATATCGTCTTTCCCCACACCTCCTGCTCTATTTGATGAAAAATATCCCTTTTTTATTTTAGCATTAAATATAAACCCAAAATCGTCTTTGATAGAATTGACTGGATAACCCAAATTAAAAGGAGTTATGAGTTTATTTTCTACATTTTCAGCCATAAAAATATCTAAACCACCCAATCCACTATGCCCATTAGATGCAAAATATAAGCTACCTCTGTTATCAATGAATGGGAATGCCTCATTTCCTCGTGTATTGATGTTTTCACCTAAATTTTGAGGGGTTGTCCATTTACTATTTTCAAGATAACACACCCAAATATCCATACCTCCTAAACTCCCTACTCTATCTGAAACAAAATAAAGCGTTTTACCATCTGAGGAAAGTGCTGGATGCATGGTAGAAAACTCTTCGCTATTGTGTATAAATTCTTTTTCTTTACCCCATGTACCATCTGCTTGTTTATAAGCAATATAAAGTTTCAAACGATTCACTTTTTCGCTTTTGCTTGCTTTTTTGGAGCTATTACGAGTAAATATTACAGAATCTCCTTTAGGAAAAAATGCCAGAGGGCCTTCGTGATAAGGAGTATTCAAGCGTTCCTGAAAAGGCTTTACTTTACCACTTTCATAGATGTATAAATCTAAAAAAGAAGAATTATCCCATTTAAACTTTTCTGTTTGATTGTGTCTGTTTGAAACAAAAACGATTTTTCTTCCAAAAAATGCAGGGCTAAAATCATCTTCTGGAGAATTGAAAGGAGCTAAATTAATTTGAAAAGTTACTGAGTCCTTATAAAAACTTTCTAAATCTTGATATGCCAAAGAAAAAGCCATAGGACGACTATCATCTTTTACTTGCTTGGCATAAGCATTGTACCACAACTGAGCGTCTTGGTGCTTGTTGTTACTAGCCAAAGCCTGAGCATAATACAATTTATCTTCAGGGTCTGTAAGTGGAGACTTTACTACTTTTGCATACCAAATTTCAGCTTGCTCCGAATTTTGTAGTTTTTTATAGCAATGAGCTATTTTTTCCTTAATCAGAAGTGAACCTGTATCTGCTTCTAAGGCTTTTTTGTAGAGAGGCAAAGCCTCTGCAAATATCATTTTCTTGTATAGCTTTTGGGCATCATCATAAGCCTTATTTGTTTTTTGGGAAAAGCCCCTCAATGAAAAACAAAAAATTACCCACAGAATCATAAACCTTTTCATAGAACAGCAGTTTTAATAATTATTTTGATTTTTTCCACAAAAACATTTGTTTTGTAGCGATAAAATTCTATTTTCACAAAGTAAAAACAATAATATTCCTTTTCAAATTTTTTTTACAAAAATGCAATTTCAACATTCTATTGTTGGCGAGCTTTTTAAGAAAGACTATCGCATCTCTCGTGATATACTTCTAGAAATTAAGGATCTTGGTTCAGAAGTAGAAAAAGATTTATTGGCTATCGTAGATGATGCCATCAGTAATCCCGATTATTATTCGGATGATATTGAAGATGATGAAGGAGGTTTCGCTCCTATGCATGCTATATTGCTCTTGCGAGAAATCAAGAGTAAAGAAGTGGCTAAAAGAGTCATCCAAATGCTACAAGGTGATGTATTACAAATGGATAGAGTTTTTTATCCAGATTTCTTAACAGAGGAAGTTTGGACATATATCTGTCATTTGGGACATCAAGAAATAGACACCTGCAAAAAAATACTTTTTGAAGGCAACGCCGATGTGTATGCTCGTGTAGCTATTTCTACTGGGCTTGCTCAATTGGCTGTACATTATCCCGAACATCGAGAAAAAGTGATGCAAATATTCACCAAACTTCTTGAATTCATTTTGAGTGATGAAAGTATGGAAGCTTTTGATGAAGAAGAAGGTTCTTTCGGAGAAGATCCTGATTTTGAAGCAGATATAGAGTTTATTTCAAATTTTGCTTGTGATTTATTGGATTTAGATGCCAAAGAGAAACGAAAAGAATTAGATGCTCTTTTTGAAAATGGCTTGATTGATGAAGAGATTTTAGAAGAGAGCAAAGCTGTATTCAAGAAAAATCAAATGTCTTATAAAAATATTTTAGAAATTTATATGGACATGGAAATTGGTGAAAATGCGGAACTTATAGAAGAAGACGAGGATGAAGATGAGCCAAAAGTTAAAAAAATGAAAGATTAAATTTGGATATTATTTTGGTTTTGCCTATTATTGCACTCCAAAATTTATGGTCGGATGGCCGAGAGGCTAGGCAGGGCTCTGCAAAAGCCCCTACAGCGGTTCGAATCCGCTTCCGACCTCTCAAAAAGCTACACTAAATATCCATTGGTGTGGCTTTTTTATTATCTTTGAAGAAATATCAATAATATGCTTTCTGAATTTGGTAAAATATTGGTTTTTATTGTTGGTGCTACTTTATTTGTTTTGGTAGCATTGACTGTATCATACCTAATTCGCCCCAAACGCCCCAATGCAGAAAAACTAAGCACTTATGAGTGTGGTGAAGAAGCCATTGGTTCAGCTTGGCGTTTTTTCAATATTCGTTTTTATATTGTTGCTCTTATTTTTATTTTGTTTGATGTAGAAATTGTTTTTTTATTTCCTTGGGCTACTGTTTTTGGACGAAAGGAATTGCATGATGCAACACAAGGCTCTTGGACATGGTTTGCAATTGCAGAAATGTTTATTTTTATATTTATTTTAGGCCTTGGACTTGCATACGTATGGGCAAAAGGCTATTTAGACTGGGTTCGCCCTAAGGTTATCATACCTGAAGTAAAAAATGTTGTTCCAAAACAACTTTACGAAAATATCAATCAAAAATACTCTGAAAAACCTAACCTCTCATAAAATCATTCATTGTTCACATGGAAAAAATTTGGGATTTATTAAAGATGATTCTGCCTGCAGGCTTTGTACTCATTGGGATGTACCTTACTTCAAGAAATTTTTTACAAAAAGAGTTTGAAAGAAGACTGGCTGAAATAAAATTGAAAAACTCAGAAGCCATTACTGCTATTCGTTTACAAGCTTATGAACGTATGTGTCTGTTTTTAGAGCGTATTCTTCCAGATAATATGCTTTTACGTATTCAAGCTCATGAATTTACTTCTGAAGAATTACATCATATTATTATGCTTGAAATTCGTAGCGAATTTTCACATAACTTCTCTCAACAAATGTATATGAGCCATGAGGCTTGGACAATGGTAAAAAATGCCAAAGAAGAAATTATCACCCTGATTAACAATACAATGGCTCAAGTTTCTTTACAAAGTAATGGTGTTGAACTTGCAAAAAAAATATTGGAAAATGTTAGAGAATATAATCTCAATCCTTCTGTTCCAGCTATTGCATTTTTAAAAGAAGAATTGAAACAATTGTTTTAATCATCAAGACAATTTTTTAGCATCATTTTTGTCTTAGTGGTTTGTAAAAATATCTCCATGAAAAAGTTAATTATTTTTATCTTCATTTTTTTAGGAATTTCGAGACTAGAAGCTCAAAATCAGCTTTTTGAAGGTGCAGTCAAATATACTCACTATCTTGAAATTACAGACTCAACAATGAAAAAACAAGATATGGCTCTTTCATTGTACTTTGGAAGTGCTTCTATTTTGTATATCAAACAAGGGCATTATCATTGGAAGTTTGCAGATTGTAGTCAAGAATCTCAAACGTATATCCCTACAACCAATACCCTTTATGATAAATTCACCAAAAATGATACGCTTTATACGACCAATGCAGGCATAGCTAATGAAACCATTGCACAAGAAGAACTTAAAGATTCTAAAACAGTTGTTCTGGGTGAAAAGTGTAAAGTATTGATTGTAAAATCTAAGTTTCCAAGCTCAGGCGATAAAAGAATTAGGCTTTATTATTTTGGTAAAAAACATACTTTACACCCTGATTTTTACCAAAAATACAAGATGAATGCTAATGATAAGATTTTTGCAAAAATGGGAACAATTCCTTTGCGTTTTACAGTAGTATATCCAAGTTTCAAAATTACTTATGTAGCAGCCGAAATAAAACGAACTCCTGTGGATATAAAACTGTTTGATGTAAAGGGGAAAAAAACAAAACCCCTTCCCACTCAAAAATAATGAAAGGTTCTTGGCAAGATACACTCAATTTAGGCAGTAAATTAAGCATTAAAAAAGTTTGGAACATAGCCAAAACACTCAGCAGTTTTTATGTTTCTAAATGGAAAGGCATACCATCACATTGGGGTTTGCCTTTTAGCATTTCTGTTGAACCTACAACAGCCTGCAATCTACGTTGTCCTGAATGCCCCAGTGGTTTAAGAGCTTTCACACGCCCCACAGGTTTATTACAAGAAGATCTCTATAAAAAAATTATTGATGAACTTGCTGATTATCTGGTGTATCTGATTTTGTATTTTCAGGGAGAGCCTTATTTACATCCCAAGTTTTTTGAGTTGGTAGAATATGCTTCTCAGAAAAACATCTATACAGCTACTTCTACCAATGCTCATTATCTTCACGAAAAAAATGCCATCAAAACAGTAGAAAGTGGATTGGATAGGCTCATCATTTCAATTGATGGTACGACCCAAGAAACCTATGAAGCTTACCGAATAGGTGGCAATTTAGAAAAAGTGATTAAAGGAACAGAAACTTTGTTGAATGTGAGAAGTCGTTTGAAAGCTAAAAAGCCTTATACTATTTTTCAGTTTTTGGTGGTAGCCCCAAATGAACACCAAATTGAAGAGGTGAAGCTACTTGCTAAAAATCTAGGTGTGGATAAAGTTGCTTTCAAAACGGCTCAAATTTATGACTATGAACAAGGTTCACCTCTTTTGCCTCAACAACAACAATATAGCCGATATAAAAAGCAGGAAGATGGTACTTTCCAGATTAAAAACCAACTTCTAAATGAATGTTGGAAAATGTGGCATTCGTGTGTCATTACTTGGGATGGAAAAGTTGTTCCTTGTTGTTTTGATAAAGATGCAACCCATCAATTAGGAAATTTGGCTTCTGAAGATTTTAAAAAAGTTTGGCAATCAGAATCTTACCATGCTTTTAGACAAAGCCTTTTGCGTTCGAGAAGCGAAATAGATATTTGTAAAAACTGTACCGAAGGCACAAAAGTATGGGCATAAAAAAATATCCTAAACTTTTGAGTTTAGGATACTATAATATTTTAAAAGTGAATAATAAACTATGTTGGTGTGCAGACTTAGAAGAAATTAATCAACTCTTGGTTTGTAAGTTTCTTCTGCTTTTTTAGAACGGCCTTGTTCTATGTCTGCCTTTTTGTCTTGTTGAGGCACTGTAGGCACTACAGTAGCTGCTCTTTGCTGAAAGGATGTCATAGTAATAAGAATGTTTAGATGGTTGCATGTATTTTTTGTTACGTATTTCCTTTCTATAATTCCTTTTTGAGTCTTCTAGAAAGTTCTTGAATCAAAGCCTCTTGCCTCTGTATTTTTAGTTTGAGCAAAGAAGCATCTAGTGTTTTTTTGTTTGCTTCTGTTAATGAAAATACAAATTCTTTGCCAAAGTTTCTAGTATTCTTTTTAATAATACTTTCGAAGGCAAAACTAACGTTGCTGTTGATGTAAGTTTCTACGCTTTCCATAAACTTTTTTACTATGTTTTTGATGAAACAAAGTAAAAAATTCAGTCCGTAATTTTTTGGAGGAGCAGTGAAAAAGAAAGTTTTATTATTTTCTTTTCGCTTTTATTTCAAAATATTCAGGGTCGGAGAATATCATTTTTTGTCTTCCCTTAATGTAGTAGCTTTGGAGTTTGTTGTTGCTACAATACATTTTGAGTTCTTTTTGAGTGGAATACAGATAGTTATCGGAAGAGATTTTAGCTTGTACACTCCAAAATTCTTGCGTACTTTTAGATACTCCAATAATTAGTTTTTCAACTTTTAAATTAGGATTGGTGGCTTCATACGTTTTAAAAAGAGTATCACCACTTGTCATTTGAGTTTCTTTGTATAATCCACGAAGAGCCGATTTATTAATATTGGCATGTAAGAAAAAAGCTAATTCTTTTTCCCAACTAATATCATTTATATCACGCATTTCTGTTCTTCCTTCAGCAAAAGTAGCTTTTTGAAACATGACAGGTGAGCTTTTGAGCAGTTTTATCTGTTCATTCACTTTTTGCTCCAAATCGTAATAATAATTTACTTTTGTTGTAGATTCTGGAGTTTGACAAGCTTGTAAAAAAGCAAGAAGGCTAAATAAGACAAATATATGTTTCATAGTAGTGGTATAAAAAATTAATCTCCAAATTTGGGAAAATTTGGAGATTATTGGAAATAAAAGTTGGATTTTTATTTTTTCATCAATTCTTTCATCACTGCTCCTCCACATTCTGAACCTATTTTGGTAAGTCCTTCCGTATCTTTGCTTGCTTCTGTAACATTTTCATAATTTTGTTCTACTTTCTTAATAGCACAATCACAAGATTTTTTAGCAAACTCCTCAATATTTACTCCCATAGATTGGATGGTCTTACCATCAGGGGTATCTTTCAAAGCCATTATTTCAGCCTCACAAGATTCTACAAATTTTTTCTTTTCTTGTTCATTCCAACCACCTTTTTTGGACACTTCTTCTTTTTTAGCTACAGCTGCTTTGGTTGTTGCTGTCGTTGCATTGCTATTTGAGCTTGTAGTAGCTACTTTTTTAGAGGTATTGCATGCCTGTAATACTACAAAACAAGCGAACACTGTATAAATAATTTTTTGCATGACAATATATGATAAAACAAGAATGCTCAAATTTCAGAAAACTTGAGCATTCAAAAAAATATTCATACAAATTTATTTTTTCTTCATCAGCTCTATCATTACTTCTTTGCCACAACTTTCTCCAATTTCATTTATTCCTTTTATATCTTTATTGGCATCTATAATATTTTCATAGTTTTTTTCTACTTTATCCAATGCACAACTACAAGACTTTTTGGCAAACTCATCAATATCTACCCCTGCTGCTTGAATTGTTTTACCATCAGGAGAATCTTTTAGACTCATAATTTCACCTTCACATGCTTTTTTAAATTCTTCTTCGTGTGCTGTTGTCCAATAGCCTTTTTTAGACTCAGGTTCTGAACTTTTAACATCTTCTTTCTTTTCAGTGGAAGAAGAACTCGAAGATTCTTTATTCTCTTTTGATTTACAAGCTTGTACAATTATCAAACAAGCAAATAAAAAATAAGTTAGTTTTTTCATAAAAAATTGGTTTAAAGATTATAAATTTATTTTTTCATCAATTCTATCATTACATCTCTACCACAATCACTACCTATATTTGTTAAGCCTTCGTTATCTTTGTTGGCTTCTTTAGGGTCTTGATATTTTTGTTCTACCTTTTTCATGGCACAATCACAAGCTTTTTGAGCAAACTCTTCAATGTTTACTCCTGCTCCTTGGATTGTTTTACCATTAGGTGTGTCTTTCAATTTATTAATTTCATCTTCACAACCTTTTGTAAATGCTTTTCTATCTTTTTCAGACCATTTTCCTCTTCTTGAGATATTTTCATAGGGCATTAAAATTCCTCTAATACCTCTATAAACATTTGTATAAAAACCATTGGATTCTATTACAGCATTTATGGAACTACAACTTTGCAATACAGTAAGTAGCAAAAGTCCCACATATAATTTTTTTCTCATAGTGCTATAAAAAATCCCCAAACTTTTAGACTTTGGGGATTGAATTTGAATATTTTTCTTATTTTTTCATCAATTCTTTCATTGCTTCAGCTCCACATTCTGTACCTATAGCCTTTGTTCCTTTTGAATCTTTATCTGCTTCTTTAAGGTTTTCATAATTAGATTCTATTTTTTTGATAGCACAATCACAAGCTTTTTGAGCTAAATCTTCGATTTTAACTCCCATTGACTCAATAGTTTTACCATCGGGAGTATCTTTTACTTTAACAATTTCAGCTTCACAATCTTTTGTAAATGATTTTTTATCGCCATCAGTCCAAGCACCTTTTTTAGAAGACTTACAAGAACCCATCAAAGCCATTGAAGCTACTGCTAAAATAAATAATCCTTTTTTCATAAATTTTAGATGTTTAAAAATGTAAAATGTGTCTTTTATTTTAAGCAATATATAATTTTTTGAGTATAAAACTCAATTAAATAAATATTTTTTTACTATTTATTTAATATTTTCTTTTGAAGATAAGATACTACCATTTCCAAAGGTTTTTGATAATGAAAATTATTAGGTATAATGATATCTGCTTCATTTTTAAATGGCTCTATATATCGTTCGTAGGTGGGAGAAACATGCTTTTCGTAACGATACAACACATCTGCAATGTCGTAACCACGTTCAATTTGGTCTCTGTGTATACGTCTTTTTAGCTTAATATGTTCTTTAGCATCTATATAAATCTTAAAATCAAGCAATTCTGCAATTTCAGAAAAATAAAACACAAAAATACCCTCTACCACAATAATGGGAGCAGGTTTGAATACCAATGTTTGAGGGACAACATCTGGGTTATTGTAAGTATATTCTAATCTATAGACTGTTTCTCCATTTCTAAGTTTCTGTATATCACGAGCATACTCATGAGCATTAATAGATTCGGGTAGGTCAAAATTATGAACACCATTTTCATCAGTAGGCTGTTCATCTTTAGAACGATAATAATTATCCTGAGAAATCAAACAGATTTCATCACTATCAAAAGAATTGATAAGATTTTTAAGAAAAGATGTTTTGCCTGAAGCACTTCCCCCAGTGATGCCGATGATAAAGGGTTTTTCCATTTGGTATAGATTGTCAATTGCTGTTGTTTAGTTTTTTACAAAAGTGCAATTTTACAACAAATCTATGTTCTTTTGTAAAAAGTCTATAATTTTTTTTACAGCAATGGCTCTGTGGCTAATCTGATTCTTGGCTTCAATATCCATTTCTGCAAAAGTTTTATCATAACCATTGGGCAAAAAAACAGGGTCATAGCCAAAGCCTTTTTCTCCTCTTTTCTCATTTAAAATTGTTCCGTGTATTGTCCCTTCAAATTGCCACTCTCCATGCTTAGTTACCAAAGTAATGCAAGTTCTGAATTGGGCATTTCGATTAGTGTAGTTTTCTAAATTCCTGAGTAATAACTGAATATTATTTTCATCATTTTTGGGAATACCTGCATAACGAGCCGAATACACACCTGGAGCTCCTTTGAGAGCTTCTACCTCCAAACCACTATCATCAGCAAAACAAGCAACTCCAAAATGTTCCCAAACATATTGAGCTTTTTGAGCAGAATTGGCAGGGATAGTATCTTGTGTTTCAGGGAGTTCTTCAAAACAGCCAATAGACTCCAAACTTACAAGCTCCACTGAATTGCCCAACAATGTTTGTACTTCGTAAATTTTATTTTTGTTATTAGTTGCAAAACAAATTTTCATATAATTTTTGATTAGTCTATCTCAAGAGCTTCTAAAATCTCGGCAAGGTTTCCAAAATCTTTTAAACCTGATTTTTCTTCAAGACTTCCTTGTAAACCAACTCCTTTGATTTTCGTATTAGAAAGTAAATCTGTTATTATTTCTTGTGAAAAATCTCCTTCAACCAATAAATTACATTTTTCTGAAAGATTTTTTAAAACTTTTAAAGTATTGTCTTCTGCATCAGTCAATAAAAAATAATTGACCAGATGATTATATCTTGTGGATAGTTTTTCTATTTGTTCAGCACTTTGAGATCTAAAAATCAAGCCAATAGGCAAATTATCTAATTCTTTAGCTTTATCAGCCAACTCTTCCAGTACATCTTCTCTTTCTATTTGCAAGGCATGAATGGGATATTCTTGTAGAATTTCATTCATTTCTGCAAGGCTTGCCGTAGAAAACTCTGCTACAAACTTCACTCCTACTATCCAACTAATCATTTCAGCATAGCTTTGTGGACTCACATAGTCTATTTTATCTTTTTCTACCTGAAAACCTAGCATATCTACGCCCATGCCTGCACAATAGCGTGCATCACTCAAGCTACTGATATTTCCTACTTTTACAAAAGTTTTAAGTGCCATTTATGTATTATTTTGTTTATCAATTATATGATTTTCTATTTTTTCTTTATCTCCAATAATCAGTCGGTTGCTTTTATCGTAGCTGAAATAGCTTGAAAACCAGCTAAAAAACACAAAAAATCTATTTCTAAAACCTACTAAAGCCATTAAGTGTACAAAAAGCCATGTTACCCAAGCAAAAAACCCTTGAAATTTCATAAATGTTAAATCTACAACGGCCTTGTTACGCCCAATGGTTGCCATGCTACCTAAATCTTTGTAAGTAAAAGGTTTGAGAGATGTATCTTTTTTAAAGATTTTTTTGAGGTTTTTTGCCAAATTTACAGCTTGTTGGATGGCTGGTTGAGCCACCATAGGATGCCCTTTGGGTGTAGTTTCTGTGGTTACAGCAGCTATATCACCAATAGCAAAAATATTCTGATAGCCTTCTATCTTATTAAATCCATCTGTTTTGATGCGTTTATTAGGCAAAATAGCTTGTTCATTCAATCCTGCAATAGGGTTTCCAGCTACACCAGCTGCCCAAAGAAGTGTCTGACTGATAAATTTTTCGCCATTACTTAAGGTTACGGTATAACCATCATAACTTTTTACAGAAACACCCAAATGAACTTTTACACCCATTTTTTGTAAATATTCCAATGCTTTTTTAGAAGACTCCTCAGACATTGCACCCAAAAGTTTTGGAGAAGCCTCGACCAAATGGATATCCATTTCCACAATATTGAGTTCTTTGTAATCTATGGGAAACACATGTTTTTTTAATTCAGCTAATGCTCCTGCAACTTCTACTCCAGTAGGTCCACCACCTACAATTACATAATCCATGAGGCTATTGCGTTGCTCATCATCTGAAGTAAGTACAGCCTCTTCAAAATTTCGGAGTACATGGTTTCGAAGTTTGATAGCATCTTCAATGGTTTTAAGAGCAAAAGAGCGTTCTTCTATTTCTTTCATACCATAATAGTTGGTAGTAGCTCCTGTTGCTATCACCAAATAATCGTATGTAATTTCTCCTACTGAAGTTTCAAGAGTATTGGTTTCTGTGATAATTTTCTGGACTTCAGCAAATCTGAAAATAAAATTTTTCTGTTTGCCAAAAGCCTTTCGGAATGGATAAATAATAGAAGAAGTTTCCAAACCTGATGTTGCAACCTGATATAATAGTGGTTGAAATGTATGATGATTGTGTTTATCTAAAAGAACAACTTGGCAGTCTGCATTTGCAAGTGATTTTACTAGCTGTAAACCACCGAAACCACCACCTACAATGACCACACGAGGTTTGTCGGTTTTAGGAATCTGTGCTGATTTCATAAATATAGGATGAGAATATGAGCCGTAATTATACAAAAAAAATCAGGAACATAATGTTTTTTTCGCAACAAGTCTTAAATTTGAGTCTAAAAAATATAAAATTAAGATTATAAAAATTATGGGAAGAGCATTTGAATTCCGTAAAGGCAGAAAAATGAAGCGTTGGGGGCAAATGGCAAAAACTTTTACCAAATATGCCCGTGAAATAGCTATGGCTGTAAAATCTGGTGGTTCAGAACCAGAATACAATTCTCGTTTGAGAGCTATTTTACAAAATGCTAAACAAGATAACGTTCCAAAGGATAATATTGAAAGAGCTATTAAGAAAGCCTCTTCAAAAGACCAAGAAGACTATAAAGAATTGGTTTATGAAGGCTATGGCCCTCATGGAATTGCTGTAGTTATTGAGACTGCTACAGATAACCCTACTCGTACAGTTGCCAATATTCGTAGCTACTTCAATAAGACAGGTGGTTCTTTAGGAACAACAGGATCTTTAGACTTTTTATTTGAAAGACAATCCATTTTTCAAGTAACCAAAAAAGCGAATGTAGATTTAGAAGAATTGGAATTAGAATTGATTGATTTTGGTTTAAACGAAATGGAAGCCGAAGAAGGTGAGGTTTTTATCTATGGTACTTTTGAAGCCTTCGGGAAAATACAAAAATACCTTGAGGACAATGGTTATGAAATAAAAAGTGCTAAATTGGAACGCATCCCACACGAAGCCAAAGAGCTTACACCTGAACAAGAAGCTGATGTAGAAAAATTATTGGAAAAGCTTGAAGAAGATGAAGATGTGCAAGAAGTTTTTCACAACATGAAGTAAAAAGGCATCAGATTTGAGATGCTTAGAAGCAAGAAATTATTTATTAACACACTTATTTTTATATCTAAATTTCCAAAACCTTATGAAAAAAACAACCTTAATACTGACATTTTTTGCTTTGTTCGCATTAGCAAATCAGTGTAAAAAAAGTGCTGATTTATCAGCTATTACTGATAAAACTTGGTTACGCTCTCAAGAAGAAGATAAAAGTGATGGTGTTGAGGTTTATCGCCCAGAGAATTATAGTTTTCCTATGAGCAGAGGACCCAGACAAGGTTTTAAAATGTCTAAAAATGGAGAATTCACTCAAATGATAGCCCCTGCCGATGCTCCTATGCAACTCAAAGGTTCTTGGAAATTGGTTGATAAAAACAAAATTTCTATCAATTTAGAAAAAAATGATTTTATAGCAAATACCTCCAGCACTTACGAACTCATAGAATACAACGATAAAATTGTAAAAATTAAAAAACAATAATTTTCTGAATACCTTTTAGAACTTTGTTTTACACTTAAAATTGTTCACTAACACTTATGGATAGAAGAACACACACACCCCCTGAAGACAAATCTGAGCTTTTTATAAACTATAAGAAAACTCAAGGAGCTTACCCTGGGTATTTTGAAGGTTTAGAATCTAACAAACATCCTGAATTACGTGTTTTTTCTTATGATAGTGATACATGCAAAGAATATGTTTTTAACAATTTACCAGATTTATTCAAATATTTAGATGAAAATCAAAGTCTAAAACATTGGATAGATATGGAGGGGATTGGAAATACAGTCTTTTTCCAAGACCTTCAAACAAAATTCCATTTGCATAATCTGGCTATTGAAGACACTGTAAGCGGACATCAAAGACCTAAAGTAGAAACCTACGATGAACATCTGTTTATTATTTCCAGAATGTTGTATTTCATGGGAGATGATAAAAAACTTATCAATGAGCAGATTGCATTTTTTGTTTTTGATAGTATTCTTATTACCATTCAAGATGAGTACGAGGATTGTTTAGAGCCTGTAAGAGAACGCCTTAGAAAAGGAAAAGGAACGATGCGTTCATCTGGTATTTTCTATCTTACCTATGCCCTTGTGGATGCTATTGTAGATAATTATTTTCCAATGGCAGAGGAGATACACCAACACTTACATGATTTGGAAGTCCAAATTATGAAAGATGTAAACTCTGTAAATATTCAGGAAATTATGCATCTGAAAAGAGAAATTTTACAAATTAGAAAAGCAGCTTTGGCAGAAAGAGACAAAATTAGTGAACTAATAAGATGTGTACACCCTCAAAAAGATGAAAAAGTAGATATTTATCTTAGAGATACTTACGACCATTGTTTACAAATATTGGAAATTTTGGATGATGAAAAAGAAATAGCTTATAGTTTGGTGGAAGCCTATAATTCCAGCCTCAATAATAAAACCAACGAGGTAATGAAAGTTCTTACCATTATATCTGCTATTTTTATCCCTCTTACCTTTATTGTAGGGGTTTATGGGATGAACTTTGCTCAAGAAAATCACGACCATGGTTATTTGCCTTTCAATATGCCCGAATTATATCATCCTTATGGTTATGTGGGTGTTTGGATTGTGATGATTAGTATTGGAATAGGAGCTTTTCTGTTTTTTAAACGAAAGAAGTGGTTATAGATCATTAAACATAAAAAAGCGTTGAAGTTAACTTCAACGCTTTTTCTTTATACTTTTGAATTGAAAATGTTAATTAATGTTACGCATGAAAAACAAGATAACCTGAATTGCTACCAAAAATATTGGGCTTACTTGGTTTTCTTCATCTCTATTTTCTGCTAAAGAGAGTGTAGAGACCTTTGATTTTTTTTCTATCCCCTTTTCTATAATTTTGGAGTCTTTTACATTTTGACCATTAGATTTCTCTGTTTTCAAAGCTGGTACAGTTACAGTGCCTTTTTGCTTCAAAGACTTTTGTTGTACGTCTTTATCTTTCAATAGTTTATTTGATTTCTTAGGAATACCTTCCTGCTCAAATATTTCATTTCCACTCATCACCAACGATTGCCCCCCCGTAGGCATTGTGGCTAACAAGCAGAATATTATGACGAATATGGAAAGTTTAAAAAATCGCATCAGACAAGCTTTTTAGTTTTTTTATTATAGACAACTGAAGTGGGGATTTGGTTGCATCAAAAATCTATTTTTTTAAAATATTTTTTTTAAAATTCATTTTAATCCGCATAAAACTAAGAAAATCAGGCTATAAAAACAAATATTTTTTGATAAATATTTTCTAAAGTAAACTTTCTAAAAATATTTATGTTACACAAGTATGGAGACCTACGATTACATTATTGCAGGCACAGGAGCTGCAGGTTTGAGCCTTGCTTTTTATTTGGCTCAAAGCCCTTTAAAAGACAAAAAAATTCTTTTAATAGATAAGAATATCAAAAACCAAAATGATAGAACTTGGTCTTTTTGGCAAAAAGATGTCTCACCTTTTGAGGAAATTATACAGCAACAATGGAAAAACATATATTTATTTTCTAAAAAAGAATCGGCAAAAATTAATATTGCCCCCTATACTTACAAAACCATCAAGGGAATTGATTTTTATAATTTTACACAAAATTTTATCAGAGAACATACTTCTTTCAAGTGGCTTCAAGCTGATATACAAAATTTAGATATAAATCAGAAACAACCTTTTCTTCAGACAGAAAATCAAACATTTCAGGCTCAATATATTTTCGATGGTACTTGGAAAGTTTCGGAAACTTACAAGAAAAAACAAGGTTATCATTATCTGTATCAGCATTTTAAAGGTTGGTTTATTGAAAGTCAAGAACCTATTTTTGATGCTGATACTATGCATTACATGGATTTTAGAGTACCTCAGAAAGACAGTGAGGTTCGCTTTGGATATGTTTTACCTTTCAGTGCCCATAAAGGTTTGGTAGAGTTTACGGTTTTTTCAGATAATTTACTTTCAGAAGAACAATACATTCAAGAACTTAAAAATTATCTTGAAAATATTTTAAAAATAACGAAGTACTCTATTTATGATGAAGAGTTTGGTGTAATTCCTATGTTTGATCAACCTTTTCCAAAATCTGATCATCCCAATATTATTCCTATTGGAACAAAAGCAGGTTGTGCCAAAGCTAGTACTGGTTTTGCTTTTGACAGAATTCAACGCCACAGTAAGCAAATTGTCGAAAATTTGATCAAAGGTAAAAAAGATATTCAGCCAATATTTACGAAAAAATACTCTTTATACGATAGTGCTTTGCTCAATGTAATTCATAAAAACAGGTTACCCAGCGAAGAAATTTTTGGAAGAATGTTTCAAAAGCATCCTGTTCAGCGTATCTTTCGTTTTTTGGATGAAGAAAGTTCACTTTGGGAAGATATCCAAATCATGAATAGTATGCCTTGGTTACCTTTTATCAAAGCTATTGGACAAAACATTTTGAGAGAATAATTTTTTCTCTAAATTTGAAGAAAATTAATTTTTTACAATAATTGTATGAACAGTACTTCTAGTAAAACCCTTTTATCTCAAAGAGTTATTGAATTACACGAATCTCAAACTTTGGAAATGGCTGCCAAAGCTCGTGAATTAGAAGCAAAAGGCGTTGATGTGATTAAATTAAGTTTAGGAGAGCCTGATTTTAATACTCCTGACCATATCAAAGCTGCTGCAAAAAAAGCCATAGACGATAATTTTTCTTTTTATACCCCTGTTCCTGCTATTTTAGATCTTCGTAAAGCAATTGCTGAAAAACTCAATAGAGATAATCAGTTAGATATGAAAGCTGAGAACATTGTAGTTTCTACTGGAGCAAAGCAGGCTCTTATCAATGCTATTTTGGCACTTATAAACCCTGGTGATGAGGTGATTGTATTTGCACCTTATTGGGTAAGTTATATCCCAATGATACAACTTGCTGAAGGAAAAGCCGTTATTGTAAACGGAAAAATAGAAAATGGCTTTAAAGTAAACCCTGATGATCTAAAAAAAGCCATTACGCCCAAAACAAAAGCTGTTTTATATTCTTCGCCTTCAAATCCAACAGGTACCGTTTATACCAAAGAAGAACTAAAAGCTTTTGCTGATATTATAGCACCTCACGAAAATATTTATATTATTGCTGATGAAATTTATGAATACATCACTTTCGAGGGAAATTATTGGAGTATTGGAGCTTTTGAGAATGTGAAAAATAGAACTGTAACTGTAAACGGTTTTTCTAAAGGCTATGCCATGACAGGCTGGAGAGTGGGTTATTTGGCAGCCCCTAAAGAAATTGCTGATGCCTGTAACAAAATCCAAGGGCAATTTACTTCTGCAACTTGCTCTATTGCCCAAAAAGCTGCTTTGGCTGCTATTACTGGTGGTACAGAGTCTATTCATGTTATGAAAGAAGCTTATTTACGTAGAAGAAATTTAGTTTTAGAACTTATCAAAGAAATTCCTGCTATCAAAACGTATGTACCTCAAGGAGCATTTTATTTATTTCCTGATGTAAGTGCGTATTTTGGAAAATCGGATGGTGAAACCACCATTAAGACATCTAATGATTTGTGTATGTATCTACTCAATAAAGCTCATGTAGCACTTGTAGATGGTGAAGGTTTTGGAGCTCCTGAGTGTATCCGTATTTCTTTTGCAGCTTCTGATGAAAGTCTCAAGGAAGCCATCAGAAGAATGAAAGAAGCTTTGGATAAATTAAAATAATTAGATTCCAATATTGTTTCTTGATAATTACAACTTAATTTTCACTAAAAAATTTATTTTTATGAGCGATAAACATGGCGATTCTCGCAAAGGACTAATGGTCAATTCTGGTTTGTTTTTAGGTGCAGGAGCATTTTTAGTAGCGACTTCCATTACAGAAATTACTACAGATTCTACATTTCTTGGAATTCTCACTTTGGTAGCAGGAGCAGGCATTGGCATACCTTATATGCTGAAAGCGTGGAAATCTTTTTCCAACTTAGAATATGGAGAAACCATGAAAAATGGCATTATCTCATGGATTGCTCCTGCAGGAGCAGCACTCATTAACTTTTTAACTTAATATTTGATAATCCATAAATTACTATAAACCTTCAAGAAATCTTGAAGGTTTTAAAATGTTTTTTCACTTTTAATTTCAATCGTTCTATGCAATATGATGTAACCGTGATAGGCTCAGGACCAGGTGGTTATGTAGCTGCTATTCGTGCTGCTCAGCTTGGACTGAAAACAGCCATTATCGAAAAATACAATACTTTAGGAGGTACTTGTTTGAATGTGGGCTGTATCCCTTCAAAAGCTCTTTTAGATTCTTCTGAACACTACTACAATGCAACACATACTTTTGAGCAACATGGTATCAAAGTAAAAAGTGTAGATGTAGATTTTACCCAAATGATTAAGCGTAAAGCAGATGTCGTAAAAATGACTTGTGATGGCGTAAAATTCTTGATGGATAAAAACAAAATTACAGTCTATACTGGTGTTGGCTCTTTCGTTGATAAAAACACAATCAAAATTACCAAAGCAGATGGCTCAACAGAGCAAATTACAACCAAAAATGTAATTATTGCCACTGGATCTAAGCCTTCTACATTGCCAACCATGCCCATAGATAAAAAAAGAGTGATTACATCTACTGAGGCTTTAACTCTTGAAAAACAACCCAAATCCTTGATTGTCATTGGGGCTGGTGTTATTGGTGCTGAATTGGGTTCGGTGTATGCTCGTATTGGTACCAAAGTAACCATGATAGAGTATGCTGCATCTATGATTCCTACCATGGATAGTACAATGGGCAAAGAACTTTTCAAAGCAACTAAAAAACTGGGTATAGATTTTTATTTCAGTCATAAAGTAACTTCTGTAGAAAATAAAGGAAAAGAAGTTGTTGTAAAAGCTGATAATGCAAAAGGCGAAAGCGTAGAATTTAAAGCTGAATATTGTTTAATTTCTATTGGCAGAAAGCCCTATACTGAAGGTCTGGCATTGGAAAATGCAGGTTTACAAGTTGATGAAAAAGGTAGAATTCCTGTAAACGACCATTTAGAAACATCTGTACAAGGTATTTATGCCATTGGTGATGTGATAAAAGGTGCTATGCTTGCTCATAAAGCTGAAGAAGAAGGTGTGATGGTTGCTGAATTCTTAGCAGGACAAAAGCCTCATATCAATTATCTTCTTATTCCTAATGTGGTTTATACTTGGCCAGAAGTGGCTGGTGTAGGCTACACAGAAGAAGAACTCAAGAAAAACGGAACACCTTACAAAGTGGGACAATTCCCTTACAGAGCTTTAGGAAGAGCCAGAGCATCTATGGATATTGATGGTCTTGTAAAAGTGCTTGCTCACAAAGATACAGACGAAATTTTAGGAATGCATATCATTGGAGCTAGAGCTGCCGATATGATTGCCGTAGGCGTAACTGCTATGGAGTTTAGAGCCTCTGCTGAAGACATTGCTCGACAAAGCCATGCCCACCCTACCTACATGGAAGCTGTAAAAGAAGCCTGCCTTGCAGCGACCGAAAACAGACCTATTCATATTTAAAAGTGATTCAAAAAGCGATTTAATAAATCGCTTTTTTTATTTAATAAATTATTAAAAAATATTGTTTATTTGAATAAACATTGTTTTATTTAATATACTTATTTTCTGTAAAATATTCATTTTATGAATAATGATATTCAATATCTAACTCAAAAGTTAGAAGAAATACAAAAGCAACTTTCACACAAAGAGTTACTTGTTGATAATATTTTAGAAAGCACGCTGGCAGGTTATTGGGATTGGCATATCCCTGATAATTATGAATATTTAAGCCCTACATTCAAAAAAATGTTTGGTTATGAAGATGACGAAATGCCTAATGCTCCAGAATCGTGGCAGAAAATTATTTATCCTGAAGATTTAAACGCATTATTTATGCTTTATGAAAAGCATGTTGAATCGAAAGGAATATTTCCTTTTGATATGGAAGCTCGTTATTTTCATAAAGATGGCTCTACTGTTTGGGTATATTGCAGAGGAAAAGTAATAGAATGGGATGACAATGGGAACCCTTTAAGGATGGTAGGTAGCCATATAGATATTACTAAATTAAAGAGAAGTGAAGAAATAGAAAAATATGCTCGCCAATTAGAACTTAAAAATAAAGAATTAGAGCAATTTGCTTATGTAACCTCACACGATTTACAAGAGCCTTTAAGAACTATCAATAGTTTTACCCACTTACTTGAAGAACAGTACAAGGATCAGCTAGATGAGTCTGCCAATAAATACTTATTCTATTTATCTCAAGCTTCTAATAGAATGAGTTCCCTTATTAAAGATTTATTAGACTACTCTAGAATTGGTGTAAATAAAGAAAAAAGTATAGTAGATTGTAATATCTTAATAAGATTGGTTCAAGAAGATTTTGAACCCAAAATTAATGAGATTGGAGCTACTCTAAAAATAGAAAATCTTCCTTTGGTTCATGGATATGAAACTGACTTACGTTTGTTGTTTCAAAATATTTTATCCAACGCTCTTAAGTTTAGAAGAAAAGAAGAGCCTCTTTCTATTAAGGTTTCAGCTATACAAGAAGATAAATTTTGGAAGTTTGCTTTTCAAGATAACGGGATAGGGATTGCTCCTAATCATAAAGAAAAAATTTTCACTATTTTTCAAAGACTTCATAACCAAAGTGATTATGAAGGTACAGGAATTGGTCTAGCTCATTGTAAGAAAATAGTAGATTCACATGGTGGAAAAATTTGGGTTCAATCAGAGTTGAACGCAGGCAGTATTTTTTATTTTACTATACCTATTTAAAATATATGAACAAGAAAATAAATTCAATTCTTTTAATTGATGATGATGAGCCAACCAACTTTCTTCATGAATTAGTTATAAAAAAGTCTAATTGTGTAGAAAACTGTGTTGTGATGCCTGGTGGTCAGAAAGCTCTTGATTATCTTCATGTTGGGAAAATTCCAAACCTTATTTTTTTAGATATCAATATGCCTGCTATGAATGGTTGGGAGTTTTTAGAGGCTTTTAGAAATACCAATATATCTCAAAAAGATGAAATTGTGATTATTATGCTTACCACCTCTTTGAATCCTGATGAAGAAGAAAAGTCGAAATCATTCAAAGAAGTTCAAGACTTTAAAAGAAAACCTCTTACTAACACTATGTTGCAGGAGATTATTGAAAAACATTTTAAATAGACATTTTGATATCATTATGTTAAGACACAAAACTTTGTTTGGTATAAATATAATCTTTTGTCTTTTTCCTTAAAATCTATAAATTTGTTCCTGTTTTTTATTTAAACCTCAAATGCTAAAAATATGGCTGTTCAGACAATGCAAGGACTTAATTTTCATCTGACTGAAGAACAATTAGAAGTACAAAAAGCTGCAAAAGAATTTGCTCAAAGAGAGCTTCTCGCTGGTGTAATTGAAAGAGATGACCAACAAAAATTTCCTTATGAGCAAGTAAAAAAAATGGGAGAACTTGGTTTCATGGGTATGATGGTATCTCCTACCTACAATGGTGGTGGTATGGATACGATTTCGTATGTACTTGCTATGGAAGAAATTTCTAAAATAGATGCTTCTGCTTCTGTTTGTATGTCAGTAAACAACTCATTGGTTTGCTGGGGTTTAGAGAAATTTGGAACAGAAGAACAAAAACAAAAATACTTAACAAAACTTGCTACTGGTGAAGTGATTGGGGCATTTTGCCTTTCAGAACCTGAAGCAGGTTCTGATGCAACTTCTCAGCGTACCACAGCAGAAGACAAAGGCGATTATTATCTTGTAAATGGTGTAAAAAACTGGATTACAAATGGTAACAGTGCTTCTGTGTACTTGGTAATGTGCCAGACACACCCCGAAAAAGCTCACAAGGGTATCAACTGCCTGATTGTAGAAAAAGGTATGGAAGGTTTTGTCGTTGGTAAAAAAGAAGATAAAATGGGTATCAGAGGTTCTGACACACATAGTTTGATGTTTACAGACGTAAAAGTACCTAAAGCCAACAGAATTGGTGAAGATGGCTTCGGATTCCGTTTTGCCATGGAAACACTCAATGGTGGTCGTATAGGTATTGCTGCACAAGCTTTGGGTATTGCCTCTGGAGCTTATGAACTTGCTCTTGCATATTCTAAAGAGCGTAAAGCATTTGGTAAATTATTACACGAACACCAAGGCATTCAGTTTAAATTGGCTGAAATGTACACCAAAATTGAAGCTGCAAGATTAATGATTTATAAAGCTGCTTTCTTGAAAGATAACAAAGAAGATTTTGCTTTGGCTGCTGCTGCTGCTAAACTGTATGCTTCTGAAATTGCCCAAGAAGTAACTACGGAAGCTGTACAAATTCATGGTGGATATGGTTATGTAAAAGAATTCCATGTTGAGCGTTTGATGCGTGATGCAAAAATTACACAAATCTATGAAGGAACATCAGAAGTGCAGAAAATCGTAATTGCTCGCAGTGTCTTGAAATAGTCCTATAAAAATAGTTTTTAAATATAAAAATCGGTATCAGATACTAAAAATATCTATACCGATTTTTGTTTTTTCAAAAAAATACAATTATATTTGGGCAATAAAAATATAACAAAACAAAGATGAAAGCCCGTTATGGAAGATTATAATAAAATCATAGAGTCTTTGAATGTGAAGTTTCTCAAAGCTAAAAACTTCAAATTGCTCAATCCTTTTTCTATCAGTAATTTTTATGATATAGAAAATACATTGTTACTATTACATGATGGAGATATTACCTTGAAACTTGGTGAGGAAGAATTAAAAGCCCGCCCTGGTGATATTTTGTTTGTTCCAGCAGGTAAACAAACTCACATTATTTATGGACAAGGTGAAAATAATTTACTCAACAACGAAAAGTTTATAACCAGCCGAGAAAAATATTTTCAAGCAAACCAAGACCCCAAACTTGTTGGGAATATCAAGAACTCATTTAGTTATATCACCTTCAATGCAAAACTTTTCGACTCTGTCAATTTCTTTACAAGCTTGAATATCCCTGCATTTGTAATTCGTCAGAATCCTACAGTTTCTCACTTAATTATTGAAGTGGTATTAGAATCTTTGGCTAATTCGTATGGAAAGGAACGCATCCAAAAAATAAAAACAGAATTGATAGTCATTGAGGTCATGCGTTATGTGCTTGAAAACAGCTTGTTTGTAGAGCAATTGGCTACCAACAGTACTTATTTCAAAGACCCTCGACTGCTCGAAATATTCAGTTATATCAAGAAGTATTTGGGTGGAGATTTATCTAATAAGGTGCTTGCCAGTGTTGCCAATGTATCGGAAGATTATGTTGGGCAATATTTTAAGTTTTTGACAGGCATCAATCCACAAGATTATATTGAGTATCAGCGTATGGAAAAAGCTGTGGATTTACTCAAAACCACCAAGAAGAGTGTCCGAGAAATTGGTAAAGATGTAGGTTATAAAGATACTGCTTATTTCTGTCGCCGTTTCAAAATGATGTTTGGCTTGCCCGCAGGTAAAATGCGTAAAAGAGAAGCTATCGCTGAGGACTAGAAATTTAATGAAAAACTTGAAATTCTTTAGTTTTCACAAAATCATTATAAATTCATGAGACTTTTTTTATTGATTAGTGCCTTATTTTTATGTTCTATATCTGCTCAAGCCTGCTTGAATGGCGAAACAAAAATATTAAAGAATGGAGCTTTCATTTATGAAGATTATGAAGGCATGATACCTCATGGGCATCAGTTCGTTGGTATTTCTCAACTAGATGAAGTAAACCGTGAGTTGGATAGTCTTTATAAAAAAACAAAGGATATAGATTATCTTTCCGATAAAGGCTATGTATTGATTTTACAAGGCAAATATCAAGAAGCTATTAATTTGTATTTAGAAATTGAAAAGATTAAACCCAATCGTTACTCTACAGCTTCTAATATTGGTACAGCTTATGAGCTAATTGGTAATAATCAAAAAGCTTTAGAATGGATAAAAAAATCTGTTCAAATAGATAAAGAGTCTCATAATGGTTCGGAGTGGTTGCATGTTAAAATTTTAGAAGCAAAAATTAAAGGAGATGCTTACATAAC
This sequence comes from bacterium 336/3, assembly GCA_001281695.1. Lineage (NCBI taxonomy): Bacteria > Pseudomonadati > bacterium 336/3. The sequence goes on from LJIE01000001.1 coordinate 3,493,742, forward strand.
AAGTTCATTTCTTTTAAATACAGATTTTGGTACAAATGAAAAACCAATTACAAACCTATCAACAAAAGAGCTTTTAGAATTACAAAAAGCTTTATATTACCAACTTAATGAGCGTGTTTCTTTTATCAAAAAAGAAAATAAAATTGTTGCGTTACTTATGTTTGATTTAGGCAATGTATTTTTTCTTATTAATAACGATGTTGAATCAACTGAAACACTTTATCAAAAAGCTAAAGGATATGGTTTTTCCAACTCATTTCTTGAAAAACGTTTGGCTTTTATACAGAGTAAAATAAAAAAACATGATGAAAGTACAGACAAAGATATTCCTGTCATTGAGAAAAAAGAACCCATAAAACAAGAAAACACAAAATCCGAAGGCACAAATAATCTGTATATTTATCTTTTAGGAGCTGTTTTTGCTGTTGGAATTATCCTTTTCATTTTTAGAAAAAAATTCAAAAAGCAAGCTTAAAATGTCCACCACTACTTTATATCGTCCTGTAAGCCAAAAAGAGTTGGATTTAATAGCTCAAGCAGATTGGAAGGCTTTTCCTCCTCGCCTGCCCGAACAGCCTATTTTTTATCCAGTTCTGAATGTAGAATATGCCCGTAGAATTACAGTAGAATGGAATATCCCTGCTTATGGCAAGAGTTATGTAACCAAATTTGAAGTAGATACAGCGTATCTCTCAAAGTTTGAGGTACAAAATGTGGGTGGAGATGGTATTGATGAGCTTTGGATACCTGCTGAGGAATTAGCAGAATTTAATAGTCATATTGTGGGCAATATTGAAGTTATTGAAACCCACGAATAAAAAAGTAAGGGCGAATGATTATTCGCCCTATTTTTATTTCTTTCCTGTTTTTTGAGCTACTCCATTGTTCTGAACGTTTACTTTGGTTGTAACATTTTTGGTAGGAGTATTTTTATTATCTGTATTTTCTATTTTTTCAGTTGTCTGAATGAGGTTTTTTCTACCCAAAATGGCTTCTAAAAATTTCATTTCACCATCCGAATTAAATATTTTAAAAGGAAAATGTAAAAATTGAGCCTTAGAAATTACCAGTACAAATGCCTCTGCTGTTTTGTATGCCTCCTGAATCATTTCCCATTTAATTACCATACCTTCTTGTTGGGTTTTCTTAATCAAGATTTGCTGGCTTGTGATTTCATACATAAATTTCTCAAACATCACCTTATTTTGTGGCATCTGAGGGATACCTGTATATTGTATCCACCAAAAAAGATACCAACCCCAAGCACCAACAGGAGCAAGTGTATAAATCCACCAGTTTTTATACCCCAACACATTGATTAAAACATTGAGAAGTACGATACCCCCAAAAATTGCAGCAGGCAACCACCATTGTCTCTTGAACATATAACGCATACCTAAACGGCGATAGGTCTTTGTTGGCAATTCGTATTTTTTAGTTTTTATGAGCATTTGTGTAAATATTTTCGCAAATTTAGGAAGATTTTTGAACATCTCTATACATCTTTGCAAAATAATCTGACACCATTTTTTAACTTATACAATTATGATAACTAATGAAATCTATCCTACCACTGTACTCGAACGTCCTCAAAAAGAAATCTTACTACAACAAAAAGCTTGTGTCATTTGGCTCATGGGACTTTCAGGAGCTGGAAAAAGTACTTTATCACATCATTTAGCACAAAAGTTACACCAAGAAGGTTTCTTGACTCAAAGCCTTGATGGGGACAACCTTAGAACAGGTTTGAACAGCAATTTAGGATTTTCGGAGGCCGACCGTCTCGAAAATATTCGTAGAGCTGCTGAAGTAGCAAAACTTTTTTTAAATTGTGGTATCATTGTCATAGCTTCATTTATTTGCCCAACTCAAGCTACACAAAATATGGTTAGAGATATTGTGGGGGCAGATTTTGTGGAAATTTTCATAAACTGTCCTTTGGAAATTTGCGAAGCCAGAGACGTAAAAGGCTTGTATGCAAAAGCCAGAGCAGGTGTAATCAAAGACTTTACAGGTATTGATAGCCCTTTTGAAGCCCCTCAATCTCCCGAATTGATAATCAATACACACTTAAATAGTTTAGAAGAGTGTATTGAGCAAATCTATGAGTTAGTTTTGCCAAAAATTAAGGCCTGAGTATGATTCTTTATTATGCCGTAGGTGGTGGCATGGGGCATTTGGCAAGAGCTTCTGCTGTTTTAAATACTCTACAAATACCCAAAGAGGCTGTAAAAGTACTTACAGCCTCTCCTTTTGCATCTTTATATTTCCAAGATTTACCCGTTTTACCATTACCTGCTCACCTGAATAACGACCCAGAATTTTATGAAATTTGGCTCAAACAGCAATGTAAAAAATATGAGTTTACAGAAATTTGGGTTGATAGTTTTCCTTGTGGCATTTTGGGTGAACTTGGATGCTTGTTAGATTTACCTCTAAAATGGACATATCTTGCAAGAATCTTACATTGGGAAAACTATTGTGGGCTTATTAAATTTACTCCTCCATTTCAAAGAGTTATTCAGCTGGAAATGCTTGAAACCTCACACCAAGATTTCTTAAAATCATTAGAGTGTCCTATAGAGCATATATCTTTAGAATATCCTGTTTATCAAGATAATACAAAGAAAATATTTTCTCAAAACGATTGGTTAGTTGTTCATTCTGAACCTCAAACTGAAGTAGAAGAACTACTCGCCTATGCTCAAGACCAAGCCAATTTAGAAAATATTAAACCCCGATTTTGTTTGATTAGTCCTATCAAAAAAATAGATTTAGACATTGATTTTGAACACTTTAACTTGTATCCCAGTCATCCATATTTCAATCAGGCAGGTAGAATTTTTACTGCTTGTGGATTCAATTCTATGACTCAAACCCTCCCCTTTCGAGAAAAACATCATTTTTTACCGTTTTTACGTCGTTTTGACAACCAATTTTTAAGAGCAACTTTACATAAAAAAGATAAATATTTTTAGAAAAATTGTATTTTTTAAATAAAAATCTTACCTTTGCGGAAAATTTTTCATACTTTTAAAACTCTCTCTTATGAAAGAACTATTGAAACACTTACCTGCCATCAAAGGTTTTATTGAGGAGCGTACTACCGCTTTTCAAGAAATTAGTGATAATGTTCTTAAAAACTTCCTTAAAGAGGCTTATAAATTACCATTTCTTTTTCCTGTAAGAATTATCGTGAACGAAGATAAGTTTGTTAATTTTCTTTTTGATATGAGAAAAGACCTTTTTGAAGGAAAAAAGTTAGACATTGTAGATGATTTAGAGAAGAAAGATGAGGTAAAAGAAAAAGATATTGTTGCTTCAAAAGAAGTTGTAGTAGAAGTACAAGAAAAGAAGCCTGTTGTAAAGAAAGAAGTTGCTAAAACTGTAGCAACTAAAACCAAAACAAAATCGAATGTAGTAGCAAAAGACACAAAAGTTGCTACAAACAATAAAAAAACCACCATAGCAAAAAATACGAAAAGTACCACAAAAAAAGAAAAATTAGTGTCTTAAACATAGATTTGTTTGGAAAAGTCTAACAAAAATATTTTCTATAAAATACGCATCAGCCTTCTATTACTTGGAGGGCTGTTGGCGTTTTATTGGTTATATTTTTATTTTTTAGGTTTTTCTTTAGATGGTATCGACAGGGCCAATGCCCTCAAACAAGAATTACCAGAACTTATTACTCAAAAGCAATACAATGAATCTATTAAAAAGAACTTTTATCTTTTATATTTGGATTCTTCACAGAGAGATGATAATTATTGGAATTTAGCTAGTTCGTATTACTTACTTGCTCAAAAAAAACAAGCCAAATATTTTTACGATTCACTTCTCAAATCACCTTCGCTATCTTATCAAGCAAAAGCTTGGCATCAGTTAGGAAATTTGTTTTATTTAGAATCTGCTGATTCACTAGACAAGGCTCTTGAAGCTTATAAAAACTCTTTTTATATCAATGAAAACAATATTGCTTTGCGATACAATTATGAGTTACTCAAGAAGTTAAATCAGAAAAATCAGCCTCAAAAAACCAATCAATCTCAGAAAAAAGAGAATAAGAACCAAAATAACAATACTTCAAAAACAGATTTGCCCAAAGCTGAAGAACCTCAAAACGATTTTTTAGAGGCAATTTCTAATCAAGAACAAGAGCAAATTAAAAAATATCAACTCAAAAGGTCTAAATCTGTCAAAAAAGATAAAAACCTACCAGATTGGTAGGTTAGAAATTAAAATTCACAACTTGTTTGATTTCGTTTGAAAGACTAAGAGCCACAGGGCAGGTATGAGCAGCATTTTCGAGTTTTTGCTTATATTTATCATCAAAATTCAACTCTTTTGGAAAATTGAACTCAATATGAATTTCTCCAATTTTTCGTGGACTTGAAGTCATCACTTTCGTGGTTTTCCAAGTAACATCTTTCAAATCTACTCCATCTCTTTCAGCTACAATACCCATAATGGTCATCATACAACTTCCCAAAGCAGCACAAACTAAGTCTGAGGGTGAAAAAGCCTCTCCTTTTCCATTATTATCGGTAGGGGCATCTGTGATAATTGCATTGGAAGAAGCCAGATGTGTGGCTTGTGTTCTTAAATTTCCTTGATAAACTGATTCTATTTGGTTAGCCATAAACATTAAATTATTTGTTAAGCCAATGATTCGCTTCTTCTATTGAACCAAAAACTTTATTTTGAAAGGGTAAGTTTGTTCTTGAGGGTCTCTCCATATACCAAAGCATTTTTTTAGGTAAAATCACTGCTAATTTCCCCTGTTTTCCTAAACACTGTGAAAGTCTGGGCAACCAGTCGTTCCACGCCCAAGAGGTATCTTCTTTTCTAAAAAAAGATTTTTTACTTTGATTAAAGATTATCTTTTGCGTACTTTTAAACGAAATAAAGCTCAATGCTTCTTCTAAGGCTCTTTGATATGCCTCTCGGCAAGTATCAAAGGACTCAAAATCTACAGTGAGGCAAGCATTTTCAGCACTATAGCCAATACTGATAGTATCATCATGAAATATAATTTCCAAACTGAAAAAGTTTAAGCAAGTAGAGAAGATACGTTCATTGTGTAAGCGAAGTTGCAAAAAGTTTCTTTTAATTTCAAAGTATTTTATAGAAAAATTATTTTAACGTGTCTAAACATATTTTATATATTTCTTATGATGGACTAACAGATCCACTTGGTCAGTCTCAAATATTACCTTATTTAATGGGGCTAAACAAGCAATATGGTTATACTTTTAGTGTTATTTCAGCTGAAAAAGCAGATAATTATCAAGCTAAAAGTCAGTTAATTCATGATTTAATTGCAGGCTTTGGGATCCATTGGCAACCTATTTTTTATACAAAAAAACCTCCTGTGTTTTCTACTCTTTGGGACTTGCGAAAAATCTGGAAAAAAGCTACACAGATTTATAAGCAAAAACCTTATGAAATTGTACATGCTCGAAGCTATTTGAGTGCTTTGATTGCACTTCGTTTGAAGAAAAAATTTAAAACCAAATTCATTTTTGATATGAGGGGTTTTTGGGCTGATGAACGCATTGATGGCGGTTTATGGAATCTGAAAAGCCCACTTTACAATAAAATTTATCTTTATTTTAAGAAAAAAGAAAAAGAGTTTTTACAACAAGCTGATTATACTATTTCACTGACACACAACGCTAAACAAGAAATTCAATCGTGGGAGGGTTTTGCTCAAACACCTATCCAAGTAATCCCTTGTTGTGTAGATTTGGAGATATTCAAACCTTCTGAAAATCCCATTTCTAAATCTAAAAACCTAACTATAAGCTATTTGGGCTCAATTGGAACGTGGTATTTGCTGAAAGAAATGCTGTTGTTTTATAAAAATCTTCTTGATAAATATCCAGATGCTATTTTTTCGTTTATTACAGCCGAAAATCCACAACCCATTTTAGAGGAAGCAAAAAATTTACAATTACCTTTAACACAAATTAAAATAAAAAAAGCGAATCGCAACGAAGTTCCTTTGATGCTTGCAGAAAGTCATTTTTCTTTATTTTTTATCAAAGATGCCTATTCCAAAAAAGCTTCTTCAGCCACCAAAATGGCAGAAATTTTGGCAATGGGTATTCCCATTATCACCAACGATATTGGCGACCATCAGTATTTAGCATCTAAGTATAATTTTGGGTGTTTATTGCAAAATTTGGATATTCATTCCATACAAAAAGCCATTGAGCAAATTCCTGATTTACTGAATATTTCATCTGAAAGTTTAATTCGTATTGCTCAAGATTATTTTTCTTTAGAAAAAGGTGTAGAAAGTTATGCCCAAGTCTATCAAAAAATAAGTACTTAGTTTTAAAAATATATTAAATTTTATTAACTTAATGAGGTGATTTTTTAACCTTATTGAGCATTATGACTAACTTGTTTCGTAGCTTATGGATGATCATCAATTACAAAACATTGATTATCACATTTCTTTCTATAATTACCACCTATATTTGTAAATATTTCAATTTTGTAGGAGACTTGCCTATTACTCTCATAGGTACTGCCATTATTTTTCCTGTAGTTTTTTCTATCAATAGTGCTTACAAACGCAGAGAAGAGGCCATCATGTATTATGCTTCCTTCAAATCAAATCTCATTTCTTTGTTTTATGCAGGTAAAAATTGGGTAGATAGAGATTTTGAAGAATACAGAAAAAATATTAAAAATGTACTTCAAGATACTATGCAAAATGTTGTAGAACTTTTTCTAAAAGTCCCCAGTGAGCACAAACAATTTGAGAGTAAAATTTATAGGTGTTTTGATGAAATTTCATTGTTTATTCAAACACTTCGTAAAGCCAATATCAGTCCTGGTGAGCTTTCAAGAATAGACCAATATCTTACAAAATCGGTAACAGACTTCGAAAAATTGAAACAAATTCTGTATTATCGTACACCCAATTCTATGCGTACTTATTCTATCTTTTTCTTGTATAGCTTTCCCATTTTGTATGCTCCTTATTTTGCCTATCATCTTAAAGATGGAACTTATCCTATTATTGGCTATACTTCAGCCATTTTATATAGTTTTGTATTTGTAAGTTTAGTCAATATTCAAGAACAATTGGAAAACCCTTTTGACCAAATTGGTGAAGATGATATTATTTTTGATGAACAAGAGTTGCAAATTGTCTTGGATAGTGAAGCAAGAGACAGTGTAGAGAACTTCAAAAAAATGCATAATATTTAGCAAGATATTATTTTATTTACATTCAAAACCTTAAAAACTTGCAAATTCATTGTAACTCTTGTAACTTGTTGGGCAATTATAAACTTTATTAACCGTTATGCCAAAACCTCATATCATTGCAGTTGTAAATCAAAAAGGAGGAACAGGGAAAACTACCACTACTGTAAATTTAGGGCGTGCTATTGCTGAATTTGGCAAAAAAGTATTGCTCATGGACTTAGATCCACAGGGCAGTCTTTCCTATTATTTAGGAGCAAATAGCAATGTTTGGAGCATTTCAGATGTAATTTTAGAAGATATTTCTTTTCATAATGCATTGATACAAAGAGAAAATATGCATATTATCCCTGCTGATGTAACACTTGCCGATTTAGAGTTATCGCTTGTAAACTATCAGGGTAGAGAGCAAATTGTTAAGAAAATGATAGAGCAACATGCTCAAGAATACGACTATATTTTGATAGATTGTTCACCTTCTCTTTCAATTCTTACGGTAAATGCTTTGGTAGCTGCTCATAGCATCATTATTCCTTTACAAATGGAAGTTTTGAGTATGCATGGTTTGGAACTTATCTTAGAAACGATTGAGCAAGTAAAGAAGACTGTCAACACAGAGTTGCAAATATTGGGGATTCTGGTTTTAATGTACAATGTACGCAGAAGAATTACCCAAGAAGTGCATAATCATATCAAAAAAACTTATAATTTTGTACCTATTTTTCAAACACATATCCGAACAGATGTAAAACTTGTTGAAGCTCCATCATTTGGTAAAAGTGTGTTTGAATATGCTCCACAATCTAATGGTGCAGAGGATTATCTTAATTTGGCAAGAGAAATTATAGCCAAAGAAGCAACGAGTAATTAGATATTGGTAATTTGATAAATTTTTTAAGAAAATTTAAACTTCAATAATGGCATTAGGGGAAAATATAAAAAGAGAACGGATGATTCCTGTTCGAAATAAAATTGTCTATCAGAACTTAGAACAAGAAATTAACGAGCTAAAACAAAAAGAAGATTATGAATATTCAGAATCTCCTTTTTTTAGCAACGATGACATTGCTATTTCCCTACAACAACTCAACTATTTTGAAGAAGAACACCAAATCAAAAATAATTTTATTCAAGAAAACGATTTTGACATTGAACATATCTTACAAAGTACACAACTAATTGCAGAAATCAGCATAGATGAAAAGATAAGTAAAGCTAATAATCTGTTTTGCAAAGCTTTACATGTAGAAGATATAGAAATTAGTTTTCGTTTTATCCGAGAGTTTTTACATAAGGAAAAACTCAATGAATGGATACAACATTGGGAGAAACTTCAGAAAGGAGAGATTATTCAAGAGATTTTAGAACTTCAACCTAAAAATACTGAAGAGAGTATCATTCTAGCTACTACACTTTATCCAATATTTCAACAAGGTATTTTTCTAAAAGTAATATGGATTAGTCAGGATATAACCAAAGCCATTTGTGCCTATAAAAATAATACAACAATAGAACTGGACATAGATAAAAACTTAAAATCTGCCAAAATTATTGTTAAAATATAGTTAAATAACATTTGATACATTATGAGTTTTCGTGTACAATTTGTATTGCTAATAACAACTCTCTTTATTCTTGTAGGGGGCGATATTGTGTATATAGCTCTCTATGATGAAATCAATTTGGTTTTTGAATTAAGTGTACTTGTCCTTACGATTATCAATATTGGCATTTTGGTTTATGTAATTGATAAACATGCCTTTGGTTCTTTCAGACAATTAGAAAGAATCTCTAAAAATGTCAGTGATGGTGAATCTATAGAGATTCCTGAAGATAGCATCACAGAAACAGCAAATATTTATCATTATTTATGGGATATTTCTTCGGATTTGGAAGAAGCCACAAAATTCATTAAAAATATTGGTAATCGTAAATTTGACTTTAAATTCAATACACTCAGCACCAATGAAGGTTTAGGAAAAGCCTTGATTGAAATGAGTGAGCAACTACAAAAAATCTCTAATGAAGAACAAAGTCGTAATTGGACTGTAACAGGTATTGCAAAATTTTCGGATTTACTACGAGATAATCAAAATTTAGATATTAATGAATTGGCTTATATTTTCATCCGAGAACTTGCCAATTATATCAATGCCAATCAAGGAGCTGTATACATTATAGATAGGGAAGCAAAGCCTCCTGTCGTAGAAGCAGTGGCTGCATATGCCTACTCAAGAAGGAAGTTTCTAAAAAAGAGTTTCTATATCAATGAAGGTTTAGTAGGGCGTTGTATTTTGGATGATGATGTCATTTACATGGACGATATTCCTCAAAATTATATCCATATTACCTCTGGATTAGGCGAATCATTACCCAAAAGTATTCTTCTTGCTCCTATTCGTGTAAACGAAGTAACTTACGGAGTTGTTGAGATGGCATCTTTTAATTTCTTAGAACCTTATCAAGTAGAATTTGTAAAAAATATTAGTGAAGACTTTGCTTCCAACGTAGCCAATGCTCAAATTAATATTAAAACCAAAGATCTATTGAGTCGTTCTCAAGCCATTAGTGAAGAGTTAGCTCAAAAAGAACAACTCTTACAACAAACTGAGTTGGTCATCAAACAACTTGAGCAACGCATTCATACCAAAGACTTAGAAATTGTTTCCCTTAAAAATGCCTTAAGTGCTGAATAAACCTATAATGATTATGAAAAAAGTGATAGCTTGGCTACTTACATTTGTCTTGACGCTGTCTTTTGCCATCATTGTCATTGGTTTACATCTTTTTCATGTACTTTTTTCATTATTTGGTTACAAAGCCTACATGATTATCAGTCATGGAATGATGTGGGCTGTTTGGAGAAGCTCTTGGCTTATTGGCAATACTACTAAAATTGAAGGTGTAGAACATATTGGTTCGTATCCAAGAGAACGCCCTTTGATTATTGTGAGTAATCATCAGAGTGAATATGAAATTGCATGCTTGGGGTATTTGTTTAGTAAAACTTCTCATCATCTCAAATATGTAGCTAAAAAAGAATTATCATATTGGATACCAAGTGTTTCATGGAATATCAGATATGGTGGGCATGGCATTATTGATAGGAGAAAACGTGATCAAGCTCTTGTTGCTATTGAGAAATTTGCTCAAAAAATTCAAGAAAATAAGTGGTCAGCATATATTTATCCTGAAGGTACACGTAATAAAAGTAGTAATGCTGTACGTTCCTTCAAAACATCAGGGTTTACAAAACTTTGCGAATGTATGCCTGATGCACTAGTCATTCCTATTTCCATCGAAAATTTTTGGACTGTCAAAAGTATTCCTGTTGTACCACTTTCTAAAATGAGAATCAGAATTTTTGATGCTCTGGAACAAAAAGATTTCACTAATTCAGAAATATTACTCAAACATTGTGAAAATCTTATTAGACAAGATTTAGAAAAACCACAAGAACAACCCGCTCAACTTATCAATTAAGAATACAAATAATTACTATGAAAACTATTACCATAGGGAAAGCACCTCATAACCAGATTGTTATTCAAGACCCCTATGTTTCTAAAGAACATATTCGCATTACTCAAAATGCTCAAGGAAGTTATTTTCTTGAAGATTTAAACTCTACCAATGGTACTTTTGTAAATGGTAAAAGAGTTACAAATGTAGCTCTACTACTTAATGATATCGTAAAAATTGGAGATACAGTTCTTCCTTGGCAAAGTTATTTTACAGAAAAACAAGCTTATACAGGTATTCAACCTACAAAAATTTTAAAGAAAATTAGTATTGGTAGAGCTTCTGATAATGATTTTGTTATTTCAGACAGCACCATTAGCAGTCATCATGCGTTTTTAGAGGTTTATGAAAATGGTGTACTCAAAATTATTGATAACCAATCTACTAATGGTACATTTATCAATAATAAAAAAGTAGATTTTAGCTTCATTACCCATACTGATCATATCGTTTTAGGTACTTATACTTTATCTTTACATCAGGTTTTATCTGCTTCTGTATCTCCACTTCCTTACACAGAAAAAGTTGTCCATAAGCTTTCATCAAAGAATTTTAGTCGTACCATTCTTTTTACAATCTTAACTATTTTGATTTTAGGTTTAGCAAGTTATGCAGTTTATTACTATGTACATCAAGGCTCTACAATACCTGACAATTCCAAAGAAAAACAAGATACACTCAAAAAAGATAGCATAAAAAAGGAATCTAATAAAACCAAAGAATTATCCGATTTAGTAGAACAAGCTGAAAGCTCTGTTTTTTTAGTAACACCTTATGCAAGTGGAGCTGCTCAAGGCTATGGTTCAGGTTTTTTTGTAACCAATACAGGTATTGGCGTAAGTAATTATCATGTTTTTAGCTCAGGGAGTTCGTGGAGTATTAAACTCAAAAATGGAGAAACTTATAAAGTAACCAAAATACTCAAGCAAGATTCTAAACTTGACTACATTATCTTTAAAACAGATGCTAAAGAAGTGAAAGGCTTACCCGTTGCCACCGAAATACCTAGAAAAGGGCAAGATGTATTTGTCATTGGTAATCCACAAGGTCTAGAACTTTCTGTTACAAAAGGGATTATATCTGGCATTAGAAATTATAACACTGTTACAGGGCAAGTCAGTGATGGTGATGATTACTTACAAATGGATGCACCTATTTCTTCTGGTAATAGTGGTGGACCTGTTTTCAATATGCAAGGCGAAGTGGTTGGAATATCTACAATGGTCATTACACCTGTTGGTGGTGTTTCCCAAAATCTCAATTTAGCTGTCAATATTCAAAAGCTTACTATTCCTAAAGAATAAAGAATACCGTTTCCAAATATTTTATTTTGTAGCAGAGTGAATAATTATTCACTCTGCTTTTTTGCAACTTCAAAAACTCTTAAAGAATTATTCAGAAGTAGTTACTTAATACCTATTTCTTTATCTAAATACTCTTGTACAACTTCTATAGCATTATTGACTACATCACTGAGTGCCACAATAAAAGTACCTTCTTTAGCAATACTAATGGAATGTTTTATTGCTTCAATTTCTTTTGGAATAACTTCATAGGTTACTTTTCTTTTAGAAGTCTTAATGCCTTTGAGGATAAGATCTAAGATTTCTTCTTCTTTTCGCCCTCGTAGGTGGCGTTCTTGCCTGATAATAATATGATCAAACATTTGGGCAGCAATCGTAGCACAATCTATGATGTCTTGGTCTCTACGGTCGCCAACACCTGCAATAATTCCTATTTTGTAGGGAGATTCAATACTTGTCAAGAAATCTTTAATTCCCTTATATCCAGCAGGGTTATGAGCAAAGTCAATCATTACTTTAAAATGCTTAAAACTGAAAATATTCATACGACCAGGTGTTAGTGCTGCCGAAGGAATAAATGTTTCCAACGAAAGCCGAATATCTTCAGTCTTGAAGCCATGCAAGTAACCTGCCAGTGTAGCTGCTAGCACATTAGCAATCATAAAAGTAGCTTTCCCATTAATAGTTAACGGAATATGTGACACTCGCTCCACACGTATTTTCCAGTCACCTTTTTTAATTGTAACAAAACCATTTTCATAAATGGCAGCAATACCACCTTTTTTGCAATGTTTTTGGATAACAGGATTATCCTCAGTAAGGCTAAAAAATGCAACTTTACAATCCAAACTTTCAGCAATCAGTACACACTGCTCATCTTCAGCATTCAAGATAGCCCAACCATCAGGTTTGACACTTTTTACAATAACAGACTTTACACGAGCCAAATCTTCTAAGGTTTCAATATCATTTTGTCCCAAATGATCTTCTTGGATATTGGTAATAATGCCAATATCACATTGTCCAAAGCCCAATCCTGCTCGTAAGATTCCCCCTCTAGCACATTCTAAGACAGCAAACTCAACAGTAGGATCTTTGAGAATAAATTCTGTGCTATAAGGTCCTGTTGTGTCGCCTTTTTCTAGCATGTGGTTTTGTATATAAATACCATCAGAAGTTGTAAAACCTACCCGAAAGCCCATGTTCTTAACAATATGGGCAATGAGTCTTGTGGTCGTAGTTTTGCCATTGGTGCCTGTAACAGCAATAATTGGAATTCGAGAAGCTTTACCAGGTGGGTACAACATATCAATTACAGGTGCTGCAACATTGCGTGGTAAGCCTTCTGATGGAGCAAGGTGCATTCTAAAACCAGGGGCAGCATTTACTTCCAAAATTACGCCTCCATTTTCTTTGAGAGGTTGAGTGAGGTTTTCTGCCATAATATCAATACCACAAACATCCAAGCCTATAATTCTAGCAATACGTTCAGCTAAAAATATATTTTCTGGGTGCATCATATCTGTTACATCAATAGATGTACCTCCAGTACTAAGATTTGCCGTAGATTTTAGATACACTATTTCTCCTTTAGGTGGAACTGTTTGGAGCGTATATTGTTTTTTGGCTAAAAGGTCTTCGGTATCTCTATCCACACGAATTTCAGTAAGAACATTTTCATGTCCATAACCACGTCTGGGGTCAGTATTTTCTTTGTCTATGAGTTGTTGAATGCTGTGTTTTCCATCTCCTTTGATGTGTGCAGGCACACGTTGAGCAGCAGCTACTACTTTATTATCTATAACGAGTACACGAAAATCGTGTCCAGTAATAAAACGTTCTACTATGACTCTACGAGAGTATTTTTTTGCATGGGCAAGCCCTGCAACTGCATCTTCCCAATTTGTGACATTGATAGAAGTTCCTTTACCATGATTGCCATCTAAGGGTTTTAGAACAATTGGATAACCAATTACACTAATAGCATTGTGTAAATCATCTTCATCAACACAGATATCACCTTTTGCAACAGGAATTGCATTATTATACAATAAATTTTTAGTTGCTTCTTTGTCGCAGGCAATATCTACAGCAATATTACTGGTTTTACAAGTAATTGTTGCCTGAAAACGCATCTGATTAATTCCATAGCCCAACTGAACAAGCGAATTTGTACCTAAACGAATCCAAGGAATATCTCTAGAAACAGCTTCATCTACAATAGAACCCGTACTTGGACCTAATCGAACCTCCTCACGTATTTCTCGCATTTTCTGAATATCTGCATATAAATCATAAGGAGTATTATCAATAAGAGCTTGAGCAACTTTAACGGAAGCTTGAGCAACAAATAAACCTACTTTCTCTTCTACATAGCTAAACACTACATTATAAACCCCAGGTGTTTTTGTTTCGCGTGTTCTCCCAAAACCTGTATCCATGCCTGCAAGCGTTTGCATCTCTAAGGCAATATGCTCAATAACATGTCCCATCCAAGTACCTGATTTGACACGCATAAAAAACCCTCCTGGTACCCCTTCTGAGCAACGATGCTCATACATAGTTGGGAACATTTTTTCTAATCTCTTGCCAAACCCTTTGATTTTATTTGTGGGACGTTTTTCCATCTCCTCTAAATCCAAACGCATTTGAATAAGTTTTTTACGATTAACACTCCATATATTTGGACCTCTTAGAGCTTGAATGTTCAAAATTTTCATATCAGCAGTAGATTTTAATAAAAAAATAACTTTAAAATTTCAATAAAATAATATTTAATTCAGAGTAAACAAAATTTTATACTCTAAAACTATATTTTTTATTTGAAAATTAAGGATATTGCGAAAAAATTTTTTTGTTATGACACCAAAAGGTATTCTCATTATTATTGGGGGGGCGGTGGATAAAGGAAGTTTTACAGAAAAAAATTTTGATGCTGATGTAGAAAAAAATCTAAATTTCTTTGAAAAAGGCATTCTCAAAAGAATTCTGACGGAGTCTCTTCATAAAGAGGATTCTCGAATTGAGATTGTAACAACTGCTTCTAAAGTACCAAAGACCATTGGGAAAGAATATTCAAGAGCTTTTGAGCATTTGGGAGCTAAAAATGTAGGTATCTTAGATATAGACAAACGTGAACAAGCTAATGATGAACAGTTTGTCAATCGGTTGCGACAAGCAGATGTTGTGATGTTTACAGGTGGCGATCAGCTCCGACTAACAACTATTCTTGGTGGAACAGCCTTTCATGAGCTTCTGCTTCACAAATATCAAAACGAACGCTTTGTTTTTGCTGGAACCTCTGCTGGAGCAGCTGCTGCTTCCAACAATATGATTTATCAGGGTAGTAGTAGTGAGGCCCTTCTAAAGGGTGAAATAAAAATCACAAGCGGTTTGGGACTTATTGATGATGTTGTTATTGATACGCATTTTGTGCAGCGTGGACGTATTGGAAGACTATTTCAGACCGTTGCCAGCAATCCAAAAACACTTGGAATTGGTTTAGGAGAAGATACAGGCTTACTCATCAGAGATAATAACTCTATGGAAGCAATTGGTTCGGGACTTGTTATTTTGGTGGATGGCAGAGAAATTAAGGATTCTAATATTACACAAGTATCTTTAGGACAACCTATTTCCATTGAACATCTCGTGGTTCATGTAATGAGTATGCATGACTTCTATTATCTTGATAGTAAAAAAATGAACATTTATGCTCATGCTTCTACAGACGACGAATAAATAATACATAGATGCGACCAAAAATTATTATTCATGGAGGTTTTTTTAGTGAATCTTCGCAAAGTGAAGATACTAAAATAGCTAAACAGAAAGCTCTTGAAGTAATTTTGCTTAAAGCAAATCATTATTTGGCAGAGCATACAGCCCTCCAAACAGTAGTATATGCAGTTTCTCTTTTAGAAGATGATGTATTGTTTAATGCTGGAACTGGCTCTCAGATACAAAGTGATGGCGAAATTCGGATGAGTGCTTCTCTAATGGATGGCATTACCCAAAAATTCTCGGGAGTTATCAATATTCAACATATCCAGAATCCTATTCTAGTTGCTCAACATCTCATGGATTATGAAGATAGAGTTTTAGGTGGGGCTGAAGCTACTTTTTTTGCTCATCAAAATGGGTTTCAGAATTATAACCCTGAAATACCTCAACGAAGAACAGAATACGAAGCAAAAAAAGCCAGTCAGGGTATAGGAACTGTAGGTTGTGTAGCTCTTGATGCACAAGGTAATTTGGCAGTGGCTACCTCAACGGGTGGTAAAGGCTTTGAAATCCCTGGGCGTATCTCCGATTCGGCAACTGTGGCAGGCAATTTTGCCAATAATTTTTGTGCAGTTTCTTGTACGGGTGTAGGTGAAGACATTGTGAGTGGGGCTTTGGCTACCAAAATTGTAACCAGAGTTACAGATGGATTATATATTGGAAAAGCTTTTGAACGAAGCTTTGATGAATTAGAAGTTTTTGATGGTTTTGCAGGTGCTATCGGCATTGACCATTTGGGTAATATTTTTCATCAGTATTCGCATCCAAAAATAGTATTTGCTTACCAAGATGGCGAAAAAATAGTTGTTTTTGAATAATTTATAATAAACTTTATCCAGACCTTAAAAACAAAAGCCCTCCAATGAGGGCTTTTTTGCTAATCTACTAAAATATTGTAAGAGGCTAAGAGTTCTTTGTATTTATCTTCGTTTCTTCTGCGTAAAGACTCTTTTTTGGTAAACTCTTGGAGTTGCAAAATACCTTCTAAAATCTGTTCAGGGCGTGGAGGGCAACCTGGCACATACACATCTACTGGAATGATACGGTCAATGCCTTGTAAAACACTATAAGTATCAAAAATACCACCGCTTGAGGCACAAGCACCCACAGAAAGAACCCAACGAGGCTCAGCCATTTGCTCATATACTTGTTTCAAAACTGGTGCCATTTTTTTGGCAATTGTACCCGCCACAATAAGCATATCTGCTTGACGAGGTGAGAAACTTGGGCGTTCTGAGCCAAAACGGGCTAAATCGTAGTTAGAAGCCATCGTGGACATAAACTCAATGCCACAACAAGAAGTGGCAAAAGGCAAAGGCCATAATGAGTTTGCTCTTGCTAATCCAATTACTTTATCAAAACTGGTAGCGAAAAAACCTTGTCCTTCGTACCCTTCAGGTTTATCAACTATCTTGACCATACGGTTCTATATTTTATATCAGCTTAACGTTTGTATAAAGATTTTTGTTTTTAAAACTTTGTTATTCCCACTTCAAGACATCACGTTTGATGATATAATAGAAACCTACTAAAAGTAATCCCATGAAGGTTACCATCTCGAAGAAACCAAACCAACCTAACTGCAAGAAGTTTACAGCCCAAGGATACATAAAAATAATCTCTACATCAAACAAT
Organism: bacterium 336/3; assembly: GCA_001281695.1. Taxonomy (NCBI): domain Bacteria; kingdom Pseudomonadati; species bacterium 336/3. Next base: position 3,511,210 of record LJIE01000001.1, read on the forward strand.
ACAAACAAAATAGCAATCAAAAAATATTTAATGGAAATAGGTGTACGAGCATCTCCAACTGATTCTATACCACACTCAAATGCTTGATCTTTCACTTTTCCTTTACGTTTAGGACCTAATAAATGGGTTGCAACCATAGTAGTGATCACAAAACCTATTGCCAAACCCAATTGGATGAAAATAGGTACATAGTCAGCAGGCGTATATACTTTGTTCATATACTAAGTTTTATTGTTTAAAGCTTAAAAGTAAATAATTCTTGATTGAAAACAAAAAATAATGAATTTCTTTGATGTTTTTCTACATACATCTTCTTACAAAAATCACTATAAGACAAGCTAAAAACATCAAAATAGAAATTTTATTGATGCCATGCATCATTCTGATGTTAAAATTGCTTGGATAGCGAGTATCATTGGGATCGTGTTTTTTAAATACTCTAAAAAAATACGAAAATACTTCTCCTACTTTAAAATATTCTTTGATTTTAGACATAATTTTAAATTTAAATGCTTCTTAGTTCTAATGGGCAGGTTCTGTCCATTTCTTATCTTCTTTAATCAAATCAATTAGTTCATCTAAAGCTTTTTCTTCTGCTACAGTTTTCTTTACAACCTCTTTACCTCTGTAAAGTGTTATTTTACCTTTTCCAGAACCCACATAACCATAATCAGCATCAGCCATTTCACCAGGTCCATTTACAATACAACCCATAATAGCAATTTTCACACCTTTTAAGTGGTCAGTACGTTTACGTATTTTAGCTGTAACTTCCTGTAAATCAAAAAGTGTACGACCACAACTTGGGCAAGAAATATACTCTGTTTTCGTAATACGTGTACGAGCAGCCTGTAAAATGCCAAAAGCCAAACTATTAGCATCTTTGATGAACATTTGTTTTGAAGACAACATAATTCCATCTCCCAAACCATCTATCAAAAGCCCTCCAAAATCTGTAGATGCATCTATTTGTAGCGATTCCAAATCATCTGTTGTGTATTTTCTCCTAATTATAAGAGGTAACTGTATCTTATTTTGAATAAGTTCAACTATCAGCCTACGCAAGGCAGGCATGGCATGTTCATTAGTTGTTTCCAATACCAATACCAATGGATTAGTTTCTTCTTGCAGATTTTTCAATAATTTACCTCTCAAATCTGTTTGTTCTACTGGGAGAAGCAAGAAATTGAGTTTTTCAGAAAATTGATCATAAGTCAGATATTCCATTTCTGAAAATAGTGGATAAGCTTCTTGTTTTTCTTCCACCCAAGTCTGATAATTTTGAATAGCCTTTAGTCCATTAGGAAACATAAAAGGCACTTTTTTATCTCCTAAATACACAAAATCTGCCCCTAAGTCATTCATTGCCCATTTGTCGGTAGCAGGTAAATAGAAATGACCTATTTGTTTCAAATCTTCCATTTCGATATTCTGATAATCAGAGTAATCTGCAATAACTCTTGGAACATTTTTTCCTCCAAAATTGGAAATTTCTTTTGTTTCTAGGCGAGCATAACTAAAAGGATTGATTGGATAGTTTTCTGTTTGTATTTCAGAAATAGGCAAAGCCTTTTCTGCTCTCTGAATATACCGATTAACTAATTTTTTAGCAACAGGTATCTCATATTCAGGATCTTCGGTTAGTGAAACCCTGATTGTATCGCCTAGACCATCTTCAAGAAGTGTACCTATCCCCACTGCCGATTTTACACGCCCATCTTCTCCGTCTCCTGCTTCTGTTACACCCAAATGTAATGGATAAGGCTTTAAGCCTTCTTCATCCAAACGTTGTACTAAAAGTCTGTAAGCCTGCACCATCACTTGTGGATTGCTGGACTTCATGGAAAGAACAATATTATAAAAATTTTCTTCTTCAGCTATTCTCAAAAATTCCAAAGCAGACTCCACCATACCCAAGGGATTATCTCCATAACGGCTCATAATTCTATCTGAAAGTGAACCATGATTTGTACCAATACGCATGGCTGTACCATATTCTTTACAGATTTTAATCAGTGGAATAAATTTTTCTCTGATACGTTCTAACTCTGCCTGATACTCCGATTCTGTATAATCAATTACCTCAAAACGTTTTCTGTCTGCATAATTACCAGGGTTGATACGTACTTTCTCTACTATTTTTGCGGCAAGTTCGGCTGCATTGGGTGTAAAGTGAATATCAGCTATCAAAGGTACTTTGAAACCTAATTTATTCAGTTCATTTTTGATATTTTGTAAATTTTCAGCTTCTTTTACACTAGGTGCTGTGATACGAATATACTCTGAACCAGCCTCAATCAAACGAACACATTCAGCTACTGTTTTGGCTGTATCCATTGTATCGGCTGTTGTCATAGATTGTACTCTAATTGGGTTTTCACCACCAAGGGGAATATCTCCAATTTTAACTTCTATGGTTTTTCTACGTTTGTACTCTGTAAGTGAAGGACAATATAATGTATTTGAAGGACTGATGACCTGCATAAAAAATGACTATTTTTCTTTTGATAACTTCTTATTCTTTCAAAATGTTTCAATTTGCTTCTTTGATTCTCCAAGGAGGGTTTAATCTGTTTTCTCCTGCAAAATACAGAATAATTCTATTTTGATCTAAATCTGTCAGATATGCCTCTCGCCAAAGCCATGTTTTATCATTAGGCATTTCATCAAAAATGAAGCCTTTTTCTATAAGTTCTTCTACCTTTTTATCTAAACTTTCTATTTCAAAATATATCCAAATTCCTTTATTTTCTTCTATTTTATCATCCTGATGAAGTGAAAAAGTAGCATTCCCAACAGGACATACAAATCTGGCATAATGAGGTAAAGCTTTAACTATTAGTTCTAAGCCTAATCTCTGATAAAATTCAATAGATTTTTCTACATCTTTTACAGAAATCGTAACCTGATTCAAATTCATTATTTTAGAAGATTAATAATCCCTTTATATAATTTTTGGTTAGAATATTTTATTTGATAATAATATACTCCACTAGTTTGCTTATCACCATTCCAAACAAAATTTCGATCAGAACTACCAAAAATTTCTTTGCCCCAACGATTGTAGATACTAATTTTCTCAAACTTAAACAAACAATTATCCAAAGGTAAGTTTGGATTTTGAACTCCGTTGGGCTGTTTTGGTGGAGTTGGTTCTAAATTAGAAAGTACAAATACATCATTGATACCATCTCCGTTGGGTGTAAATGTATTGGGTGGCAGAAATTCATCAAAATGAGCGTATGTATCTTTCAATAAAAATTTCACTTTTATTGTATCAGAGGCTGTAAAACAGCCACTGTTGGGCTTTCTTTTACCAATAAAATTAATAATAAGTGTATCGTTTTGTCCATTTGAGCGTATCAAATCGCAATCAGGTTTCCAAATAAAAGTAGCTCTCGTATTGATAATATCTTTTCTACCTCCTGTAAACTCCATTCCATAATCTTTCAAATTGAAATTGGTTGTAGTAGCTATAATTTCTAATGAATCTCTTGAACGAGGTTCTATAGATTGGGCAAGAAAATTAATATTGATAGAGTCTTTTGGATTTACAATAACCAGCGAATTATTTTGGATTCCAGCAGGAAATGAGGCTGTAATACTTAATCGAGGTGGTAAATTTGATGACCTTGCTTTAAACCTAATTTTCACATTTAAATTGACTATACCTTCATTAGGACATTGTTGATTAGAAGCCCTTAATCTGAATTCATATATCTTGTTATTTTCTAAGCATTCAGGTAATCGAAGTTTTGTTTTTGCCAAACCACTTGCATCGGGTTCTGATGTACCTGGGGCAAGAGTTATTCGATTAGGTGCATTATTAGCAAAATTTTGAGGTGTTAGGATAAATAAAACTGGTTTGGGTCTGTAAATATCAGGTTGAATAACTCCTTCTACATCAACAGATATGCCATTTTCAGGATAGTTATTAGCATCAATTTCTAAAATGGTATTTTCTTGATAATAAGTATTGGAGCTTTGAGGTAAAAGTATTCTTACAATAGGTGTATTTATTACAGACTGACAAGCATCTACAAACAATTGAATATCTCTTCGTACTTCTCCAATTTTGATACCTCCTCTGTATTCTTCACATTTGACTACAAAAGAATAAACACCTTTTTGAGCAGGGTTTACGGTCAACTCTCCTGTGAGACTATTGATACTCAATGGTAAACTTACATTACTCGGTATGGCATTGGTGGCTGAATATCCTGTACCCCAATTGACTAATGGTAGTGGATAGGGATATGTGTTGGGCAATGGGGGTGGTAAAGAGCTTGGTCTTGGATTTCTGGTAATAGCAAGAGCATCATATAAATCTACCAAACTATATACTAATACATCGCCATCTGCATCTGTTGCCGAAAAATCAAGATTAGAAGTTTGTCCATTACACATATATAAGCTGGTAATAGGCGTAAAAACAGGATTTGAATTAATAAAAGATACACTTCCTGTAAAAACTCTTGGAATTTCAGCATATAAACTGATACCCAAACGTCCTGATATGTTGGTAGCTACACCTGTATTTCTTGTATAATCCTGAAAAATAGCATAATACCCTTGAGTATCTGAAAAATTAGCATTGCTCAAAGTTACATTCGCCTGATAAACTATTCTTTCTAAACCATTATATTTGATGGATTGGTCTCTACAAATATTAGCAGGAAGTGTAATAATACTTGAGCTTACTCGAGGTAAACTAACATTTAAGACCCTGATGTTATTCAGCTTTCTGTATATGCTTACATTAGCTGCATTGGGTGGAGATGGATCTACAGGAATAGGTGAACTGGATGGAGGAGCTTGATAGTTAAGTGCATCATAATAATAAATTACTTGTATTCTGTATGTATTACCTGATACATGGGTAATATAGAGTTCTCCTCCTCCAATATGATTAAGAGCTTTAGATATATTTCCTAAGCACAAACACAAAATCAGTATAAACCACTTCTTATTCATAATTGAGTATTTAAAGTTACATATATTCCTGAACTGTTTTAGCTATTTTTTCTACAAGTAAAAAGTCTTTTTCAATAGCATTACCTACCACAATCACATCAGCCCCTGCCCTTAATGCAGATAACGCTTTTTCTGAGCTATTAATTCCACCTCCTACAATTAGTGGCACTTCAATGGATTTACTTACAGCTTGTATCATTTGCGGACTAATAGGCTTTTCTGCTCCACTCCCACCGTCCATATAAATCAATTTTAATCCAAGCATTTCCCCTGCCATCGCAATACAAGCTGCAACGGTTGGTTTGTCATAAGGAATAGGCGTTGTATTGCTAATAAAAGATACTGTGGTTTGTCTGCCTGTATCCACAAGCATATAACCCGTAGGTAATATTTCTAAACTACTTTTTTTGAGAATAGGGGCAGCTAAAATATGTTGCCCAATGAGAAAATCAGGATTCCGCCCCGAAATTAACGAAAGAAAAAGTATTGCATCAGCCTCAGAATCAATGTGTAGACTACTTCCAGGAAAGAGAATAACAGGAATTTCTGTATGTGCTTTTGCTATTTCTACTACCATCCCCAAATTGTTACCTGTAATCAAACTCCCCCCCACAAAAAGAAAATCTACACTTGCTTGTTTAGCCAAGTGTATGAGTTCTAAGCATTGTACTTCATCTATATTGTCGGGGTCTATGAGTAAAGCAAAAGACTTTTTTTGTTGTTTTTTAAAGTCTTCTAATTTACTGAGTATCTTCTTGGTCATCTTCTTCCAAATTTTCGGCTTCTTGGGTAAAATATAGTTTTTGTAATAATTCGTATATTTTTTGTTTAGCAATACCTAATAAGAAAACAGCCATTTCTTTTTTTATCATTTCTACAATATCCAAATTAGGCTCTTTGTAGGCTATTTTGGTATCATTTTCTTGTGTTTCAGTGTTTTTTTGTGTATTATCTACAAAATGCTCTAATTTCACTGGATAATTGAGAAGTTTTTTCACAATGAGATAAGTTCCTACTCCAACAGCCAATAGGGTTGCTCCAGTTTTTACCTTATGCCAAATATCTTCTTGTAAATGCTCTACCTCTTCTACGATAGATGCCTCAAGTACTTTCGCTTCTTCTAATAATTCCTTTTTTTTATTTATTTCAGACATATAACAACGCTTAAACTGCCTATAAAATTTTCCTTATTCTTTATTTTGTGAAAAATATTGGTTGATTCGATTAGTAAGCTTTTTTCTAACCAAGGAACTCAACGATATTATCAAAGATATAAAAAACACCAAGCCTATGATAATGAAGCCCATGTATTTGCTCTCCAACAAATGATTGAGATAAAAAGCTAATGCAAAACAAAAGAATAATAATGCAGCAGATCCAAAAAACAACCATAAAAAGCCCATCAAAGCCTTCACAAACAGCTTTTGAGCTTGTTCTTGCAAATCTACTTTAAATATCTCTAAACGCAACTCCAAGTACTTGCGAAATAAATCACTCAAACGTTCTAACATCTCTATATTAATATCAAAATATAAAACTTTAGTGGTAAAATTAGCCTACCTAAACCAAATCACAAAAAAAAACATAGGAAACTACAAAAAAAAAATAGATTTTTGCGAATATATTTAGAATTAGTCTATTTAAAATTAATATAATCTGCTATTGAGCTATGTTACCTCGTTTTTGGTTCATTTTATTTTTGTGTTCACATTTTACTTTTGCTCAAAATACATTGAAAGGAAAAATCTTTGATTCTCAGAATAAACCCATACAAGAAGCTACGATTTTACTAAAAAACACAAAAATTTCTACATACTCAGATACCCAAGGTTCTTTTGCAATAAACAATGTCCCACAAGGAACTTATCAATTGGTTTGTTATGCTTTTGGAAAGGATATTTACACTCAAAATATCCTCATCAATACTGAAAAAACAGAAATAACTATCCAGCTCATCGATTTAGGAGAAGAGATTGATGCTATTACGGTACAAGCAGATAGAGACCAAACCTTTGGACTTTCTAGAATGAAAGCCGTTGAAAATTTTGGGATTTACGAAGGAAAAAAAACAGAAGTCATTGATTTAAAAAACATTACAGCAAATCTTGCAACCAATAACCCTCGTCAGGTTTATGCAAAAATCACAGGGCTAAACATTTGGGAAAGTGATGGAGCAGGTTTGCAGTTGGGTATTGGTGGTAGAGGCTTGAGTCCTAACAGAACTGCCAATTTCAATGTTCGCCAAAATGGTTATGATATATCCGCAGATGCTTTGGGCTATCCAGAAAGCTACTATACCCCTCCTACCGAAGCCCTTGAACGTATAGAAATCATCAGAGGAGCCGCCTCTTTGCAATATGGAACTCAGTTTGGTGGTATGGTCAATTTTCGTTTCAGAAAAGGGGCTAAGGATAAAAAAATAGAACTTACGACAAGACAAAGCATAGGTTCTTGGGGCTTTTTCAATTCCTTTAATAGCATTGGTGGAACTGTTGCCAAAGGTAAGCTCAATTATTACGCTTATGCTCAATACAAAAGAGGTGATGGTTACCGCCCCAATTCAAATTTTGACTACTATAATATTTATGCTTCAGCTAATTATCAAGTTTCTTCTAAATTGCTCCTGAATTTGGACGTTACCAAAATGAGTTATTTAGCCAAACAAGCAGGTGGACTGACAGATAAAGGTTTTTCAGAAAATCCACGTGCTTCTGTACGTAATAGAAACTGGTTTTATGTAGATTGGAATTTGTTTTCGCTCAATGCCACTTACGAAATCAGTACTCAAACACAAATCAATGTCAGAAACTTTGCTTTGATAGCTCAAAGACAATCTTTAGGAAATTTGGAACGCATCAATGTAGTTGATTTTGGAGGGAATAGAACACTTATACAAGGCGTTTTTCAGAATTTTGGTAATGAAACTCGTTTATTACATAAATACAATTTAGGAAAACAGCGTCAAACGTTTTTAATAGGTACAAGAGTTTATTACGGTTTTTCTACTGCTAAACAGGGTGATGCAGACAATGGAAGTAATGCAAATTTTGAGTTTTTAAATGCAGATAATCTTGAAAACTCCGATTATCGTTTTCCTAACAAAAATTATAGCCTGTTTATGGAAAACATTTTTAATCTTTCTGACAAATGGAGCATTACTCCTGGGTTTCGTTTAGAAAGCATTGTTACACGCTCCGAAGGGTACTATAAAACAAGGGTTTTTGATGGTGCTGGCAATTTAGTTTCAGAAACCAAAACAACTGAAGATTTAGATAGAAAAAGGGCTTTCCCTATTTTTGGAGTAGGTGTAAGCTACAAAATGAATAGCTATTTGGAAGCATACGGCAATTTCTCTCAAAATTATAGAGCTATCAATTTTACAGATTTAAGAATCATTAATCCAAATTTTATAGTAGATAAAAATATACAAGATGAAACAGGTTATACAGCAGATTTAGGCTTAAGAGGTAGTATAGACAACATTTTCAACTTTGAAGCAACAGCTTTTTATCTCAAATACAATGGTAGAATTGGGCAAGTTTTAAGAGCAGATTTGCCTCCTTTGTTTATAGATTACCGTTTCAGAGGTAATATTTCGGATGCTCGTAATATAGGTGTAGAGCTTTTTGGTGAATTGAATATTCAAAAATTATGGAAAAAAGATAATTCTGATAAAAACACTTATTGGACAGTATTTACAAACTTTGCTTTTGTAGATGCCCGATATATCAATACACAAGACAATAGCATTAAGAATAAAAAAGTAGAAATGGTGCCTCCCATCATGCTCCGAGCAGGCACTACTTATAAATATGCTGGTTTTTCTTCTACTTTACAGTTCGCTTATACTCATGAACATTTCTCGGATGCCACCAACGCAATTCGTACTTCTACAGCCGTTGAAGGTATTATTCCAAGTTACAAAGTGATGGATTTTTCTGTAAGTTACACTTATAAAAAGCTTACTTTTGAAGGAAGTATCAACAATCTTCTCAACGAATCTTATTTTACTCGTCGAGCTGAAAGCTATCCAGGTCCAGGTATTATTCCTGCTGATGGAAGAAGTTTCTACCTCACAGTTCAAGCAAAACTATAATTTGAAGTGTTTTTTATAAAAAAATATGTACTTTTTTTCTGTTGGTATTAAATTTGTTCTACCTTTGCATACGTTATTTTTAGTAAAAAAGCGTCCATGCTTGTAGAAAAATTACATCTTACCCAAAAAAAGTCAAGACAAATATTTTGCCTCTTTTTGGCTTTTTTTATGTTTTTTCTGCAAGGAAGTGCCAATATTCAGACACTCAGTTTTCTTTCTGAAAAAACTGCCGAAACAGAAAAAGAAGAAAATAGAACTGAAAAAGAAAGTGAAGATGATGCGGAAAGTGAACAAACCTCTATAGGTAAATCAAAAAAAGCAAAAAAGATAATACCTCTACATTTTAGTTTTTTACTTTTCCAATACAAAAAATCCTCTTATTTACCATTACCACAAATTTATTTCAACAACGACTGGACTATAAAGAAAAGTCTTTGTTTTAATCCTTATACACCTTCTCTTTTTGCTACACCTCGTTATGTAGCTTTTCATACTCTTATTTTCTACGAGAGCTAAAATAAATATTTAGTACACAAAAATTATCTTTATAGATTATAAAATCTGTAAAAAAATATACAATATCCAATTGGGAAGCTAATTGATTGTAATTGTATTTGTACACTCTTTATTTATTTTTATTTTATGATTTCAGACACTATTTTATATAAGTTTGATGAGGATGCTATATTAGAGCATTTGAAACATTATTTACCTCATCAGAATCCTTTAAAAGATTTCATCAATGATAATGTTCTTAAATCTTTCCAACATTATCATTTTCATGAAGCCATGGAAAAAGCTTCTATGTTTTTTGGTTATAAAACTTACTCTGGCTTAGAACATTACAGAAGTCTATACCAAACTGGCAAAATCAACCCTAAAATTCTACAAAGAGTTATTATTGAACACAAAGGATTTGATGTTTGGGAAGAATGGAAAAATAAAATGCTTAAAAATGATTATGATACTGCTTGGTCAAATCGTTTGGGGCAATTACACCAAATTTGGACACATGTTTATCATCTCAATATAGAAAAAGAAATACATAGCTTCTTATTCAGGTTTGTAGGTACTTATGTTGATCAAGGCATAGCAATCAAGCATTTTCCTATATTACATAAAGGCTTGTTGGCTTCTATTAAAGAGCTTGAAGCAAACAGTTTTATTAAATTATTCAAGAGTAAAAGAGTTCGTGATTTGCTATTACATACCCATTGTAAAATAAAAAGTTTACTTGATATTTTAGTTGGGGATGAACAATGGTATGAGCAATATCTGTTTGACCAACAATTTGCTCATGCAGGTTGGTCAGGTATGGTGGCTATTCTTGAAAATCACCCTGATTTTCTATTAGATAAAAGAAAAATTAGTTTGCATGATTTTATAGTATTTGAGCTTCTGTTGGAAATAGATGCTTTAGACAGAAAATTTGGAGAAGGAAAGTGGCAACCCTTGAACTATCACATCCAAACAGCAAAGAAATCCTCTGACTCTAATTTTCAGGATAATGTTCAGAAAGAACAAATTATTCCTTTGTTTGCACATATTGAAAGAAGAGAGATTTTTGATGTTTATCAACTTTGGCAAGAAGCCTACGAATGGACTTTTTATGACCAAGTTTTAAAAGGTTTGCAAATAGCTCCTTCCACCCAATCATCTCAAGAATATAATTTTCAAGCTGTTTTTTGTATTGATGAAAGGGAATGTTCTTTTAGAAGATATGTAGAAAAATACGCCCATGCTCAAACTTTTGGAACAGCAGGTTTCTTTAATATCGAATTCTATTTTCAACCTGAACATGGTAAATTTCATGCAAAATCTTGTCCTGCACCTGTAGAACCCAAATACATCATAAGAGAAACAGAGATTAAAAAACACCATCATCAATCAGATGCTCATTTTAGCAAACAGAGCAAAAATTTATTTGGAGGTTGGTTGATTTCACAGACAATGGGTTTCTGGTCTGCCATTCAGTTAGTTTGGAATATATTTAAACCTTCTGAGACACCAGCTTTGGTTTCTGCATTCAGGCACATGGATAAAGAAAGTAAATTGCATTATGAATGCAATTCGGAACATCCTAAAGAAGTACATCATTTACAAATAGGCTTTACCATTGAAGAGATGGCTACTCGTATGGAAGGGCTTTTAAAAAGTATTGGTTTGACCAATAACTTTTCTGACTTAGTGTATTTCATTGGTCATGGAGCAAGTACAGTCAATAATACTCATTATGCAGCTTATGGTTGTGGAGCATGTAGTGGACAAACAGGTTCTGTCAATGCTCGATTGGCAGCTATAATGGCTAATAAGTCTGAAGTAAGAGCTATTTTAAAAGAAAAAGGTATTCATATTCCTGATACTACACAATTTTTAGGAGGATTACATGATACAACAAGAGATGAAATGGACTTTTATGATGAAAACCTTTTGTCTGAATCTAACAAAATAGCTCATCAAGAAAATAAAAAATTGTATCAGAAAGCTTTGGCTAATAATGCGAAAGAACGAGCTCGTAGGTTTTTATTGGTAGATAATAAACAATCTGCCGAAAAAATTCATAAAATCGTAAAACTGCGAGCTTTATCTCTGTTTGAGCCTCGCCCTGAGTGGGATCATGCAACCAATGCTTTATGCATTGTAGGAAGAAGAGAAAGCAATAAACATCTATTTTTGGATAGACGTTCCTTTTTAAATTCTTATGATTATGCACAAGACCCTGAAGGCAAGTATTTATTAGGAATTCTAAGAGCAGTAGCCCCCGTATGTGGAGGAATCAATTTGCAATACTATTTTGCATGCACAGATCAACACAGATTAGGAGCAGGTTCAAAATTACCTCACAATGTAATTGGTTTGGTAGGCGTTGCCAATGGCATTGATGGAGATTTGAGAACAGGTTTGCCTGAACAAGCCGTCAATATTCATGACCCTATTCGTCTGTTAGCAATTGTTGAGCATTATCCTGACGTTGTATTGGCTACTATTCAAAAAGAAGCTTCTACCTATCAGTGGTTTCACAATGGTTGGGTTCATTTAGTAGCTATACATCCTGAAACCAAAGAATTGTATAGATTTGATAGAGGAGAATGGCTTTTATACATACCTATCAATGAGAGCCTTCCGAGTACTAATAACTTAGAAAAAGAGTTAGAAAACTCTCATGAGAACTTACCTATATTCCTAATATCTTAAACAATCATGAACATCAATTATTTTATTCTCAGTTTTGTACTGATGCCTTTGTTTGCATTTATAATTACAATGTTTACAAAAGAGCAACAAGAAAAATGGATTTCCAATATCACTACTTATACCATTGGATCTGTATTTTTTATACTTACAGGTTTCATTGGATATTGGATATTTTTAGGAGCTAATAATTTTAACCTCAAAGAGATTTTATTGTACCAAAATAAAGAATACACATTTTTAATAGATTTTTACTTTGATAAAGTAACTGCTGTATATTTATTTGTGGGTTCTTTTATTAGCTTTCTGATTGTACGTTATAGCAGTTATTATATGCATCTTGAAAAAGGGTATAAACGCTTTTTTGCAACTATTTTATTCTTTTTCTTTTCTTATAATTTTACAGTATTGGCTGGCAATTTTGAAACCCTTTTTATTGGTTGGGAAATGATAGGTATATCATCCTTTTTATTAATTGCTTTTTACCGAGAACGTTATTTGCCTGTACGTAATGCTGTGAAGGTATTTTCGGTGTATCGAATTGGTGATATTGGTATTCTACTTGCCATGTGGGCAAGTCATCATTTGTGGCATGAAAATATTACTTTTCAAAAACTGCTCAATTACGATTTGGTACATGAACATTTACTAAATCACAGTTTTGAAGGTTTATTCATTGCTATTTGCTTACTTGTAGCTGCTGCTGCCAAGTCTGCACAATTCCCTTTTTCTTCTTGGATGCCCAGAGCTATGGAAGGTCCTACCCCTTCAAGTGCTATTTTTTATGGTTCATTATCAATTCATTTTGGAGTATTTTTACTCATCAGAACCATGCCATTTTGGGAACAACAAATTGTAGCCAGAGTTTTAATAGGATTTATTGGTGTACTAACAGCTATAACTGGTTATTTTACAGCAAGAGTGCAACCTACCATTAAAACACAAATAGCTTATGCTTCTGTATCTCAGATTGGGTTGATGTTTGTAGAAATAGCTTTAGGTTTAGAATGGCTTGTTCTGATTCATTTTGTGGGTAATGCTTTTCTGAGAACCTATCAATTGCTTGTTTCACCATCTGTAGTAGCGTATTTAATTAGAGAACAATTCTATTATTTTAAGCCTCATACAGAAAAGAAATCTTATTTCTTAGGTAAAAATTTTTATTATGGATGGTATCTACTTTCTTTAAAAGAATTCAATTTAGATACTCTGATGGGTAGATATATTTTCAATCCTTTTAAAAAAATTGGGAGCAAACTTAATTTTCTAAACCCTAAAAACATTCTAGTTGTTTTTCTGCCTTTGTATGGAATTGGTATAGCTCTTTTATTGTTAGAAGAGTATATTCCAAATTGGCTACATGATAGTTTACCCATTATTTCTGCTTCTATAGCTTTGATGATGGTTATGAAGGGGTTTTCAGAAAGGCGTTACCCAAAATTAGCATGGATGCTTCTAACACTACAACATTTTTGGATTGCCTTAGCTGTAGGTCATAATGAACATTTTCAAATCAGTGAAGCAGTTTGGTATTTAAGTGGTGTAATGATAGCAGGTGTTGGTGGATATGTAGTACTTTCTATGCTCCAAAAAAATGAACCCTCTTATTTTACACTTTTCAGGTATTATGGACATAGTTACGAATATCCACGCATAGGAGGTATATTTTTACTATGTTCTTTAGGACTTATGGGCTTTCCTATTACTACCACATTTATTGGTGAAGACCTTATTTTCAGTCATATCCATAAGGATCAATATCTCTTGGCCTTTCTACTTTCTTCTTGTTTTGTAATAGAAGGAATTGCTGCTATTAGAATTTATGCAAGACTATTTTTAGGTAACCATGCAAAGGTTTATCACGAAACACCTTTGCAGTCTTCTTAATACAATCAAAAAATATTTTTTATTAATAATTTATTCATTTGTTTTATGGCACATAAATATATTCCCAAAGATGGTTTGGCTGGTTTAAAAGAAAATTGGCAAAAAGACCTTAATGCTGGCGTTTTAGTTTCTTTCTTAGCTTTACCTTTATGTTTGGGTATTGCATCTGCCAGCAAATTTCCTCCTATTACAGGTGTTTTTACAGCCATTATTGGTGGAGTAATTGTAGCTTTGTTATCAGGTAGTCGTTTAACGATCAAAGGTCCTGCTGCAGGACTGATTGCCATTGGGTTGGGTGCAGTAGAGGCTTTGGGTTACGAAAAAGCATTGGCTACCATTGTTATTGCCAGTATGATTCAAGTGATTTTTGGCTTATTGAAAGCAGGTAAATTAGGAAATTTTTTTCCTGTTTCTGTCATTCATGGTATGCTTGCAGCGATTGGAGTTATAATATTTTCTAAACAAATTCACCCACTTTTGGGTGTAAAACCAACAGCCAAAGAACCCTTTGAACTACTTGCAGAAATCCCAAACAGTATTATTCATGCCAAATGGGAAGTAGCTTTGATAGGCATCTTGGGGTTAATTATCATTTTTACCATTCCCATGCTCAAGAGTAGGTTTATTAAAAAAATCCCTGCCCCCATGGTAGTCCTTTTAATGGCAATTCCATTAAGTATAATTTTTGGTTTAGGGGATTTTGTAAAAGATGGTAAATCTGTTTATTTGGTAAACATTCCCACTTCTATTTTAGAAGGTATTTTTACACTTGATATTCACAAAATAGGCATCACTTTTCCTGATTTTTCAGAAGCATTTAGTCTCACAAGTTTACAATATATCTTGATGTTTTCTTTGATAGGAAGCATAGAATCTTTACTAACTATTAAAGCAATAGATGGTTTAGACCCGTATCAAAGAAAATCTGATATGAATAAAGACTTGGTAGCTGTGGGTATAGGTAATACAATTGCTGGCTTGATAGGAGGCTTACCTATGATTTCGGAAGTAGCTCGAAGTTCTGCCAATGTAGCCAATGGGGCTAAAACTCGTTGGGCAAACTTTTTTCATGGAATCTCTTTGCTAATTTTTATTTTAATTTTGGCTAAAATTATAGTTCTTATTCCTATGTCTGCTTTGGCAGCTATGCTCATAGCCGTAGCTTATCGTTTGGCTTCTCCAAAAGAGTTTAAACACGCTTATCACGTAGGCAAAGAGCAACTTCTTATTTTCTTGACTACTCTCGTTGTAACACTTGCTACCGATTTGTTGGTAGGTGTGGGTGCTGGTATTTTCATGAAATTGATTGTAGAAATTTATTATGGCACACCCATCAAAGGCTTATTCAAAGCTCATGTGAAGGTAGAAGAAGACCACCAACACAATACCATACACTTTAAAATAGCTAATTCTGCTATATTTAGCAATTATTTAGGCTTCAAAAAACATTTGGATAAATTACCAAGAGGAAAACATATCATCATTGATGTGAATGAAGCAAAGCTTATAGACCACACTTTCATGGAAAATCTCCATCAGTTTGAATTAGATTATCACCATCAAGGAGGTTCAGTCGAGATTCAAGGCATGGAACATCAGAATCCAGTTTCTGACCATCCATTGGCTATGCGAGTTTTTGATGCTGAGTATAAGGATAAAGCAAAAAATGTTGTTTTAGATAATCGTCAAAAAGAATTGGAAGCTTTAGCTATACAAAATGATATGGGTTTCAGACCATTGCCTATTACTGATAATTTTAAATATTTGAATTTTAAGTTTTTTCAAGGAAAGAAAATCAATTATAGAGCCAATCGTCTCATTAAAACAATAGATCATACTCGATTTGAATTTTCAGATATGGATATTTCAGAAATGGAAAACATTGGTGGGCGTACTTACAAAATAACGACACTTACTATTACAGATGTGATAGGACATATTCCATTTTTTGTTTTAGAAAAAGAAAATACCCTCAACAAGGTAACACAAGGAGCCCAAGATATAGATTTTGAGCAATTCCCTATATTTTCTAATCATTATATGCTTACTAGTACAGAAGCTGAGGAAACAAGAAAGTTTTTTACTCCTGAAATTATTCGTTTTTTGGAGTTGTATATTAATAAAGATTTCAAAATTCGCTCTCGTGATAGTCGTTTATTAATATTTAAAAATGAACAACTTTTGAGTAAAAACGAAATTCAGGATTTGTTAGAAATGGCTATTGGTTTGGTTGAAATTATTAAGAAAGAATACTTGATAAAAGCATAAAGCAAATAACGTAGGACAATAACTAGTCTTACGTTATTTATAATTTTCCATGTATTTCTTTACAATACTCTTATCCTAAAATAAATATCATATTTTAATAATAGAATTATGAACAATCATTTTTTTAAAATAATCGTTTTAATATATCTCTTTTCTCCTAAAATTGGTTTTTCTCAAAATACACGCATCAATGAAAAAAATACAATTGGTTGGTATAACTATTTTGGGACATTTAAACTTAGTAAACATTGGGGAATACACACTGAATACCAATGGCGAAGAGCAGAACTTATTACTGCATGGCAACAAAGTCTCCTACGTATGGGTGTTAATTATCAGTTAGACCCCAAAGTACAAATACGTTTGGGTTATGCTTGGATAGAAACTTTCCCATATAGCACTACTCCCATCAATTCTTTTGGAAAAGACTTTACAGAGCATAGAACTTACCAAATGCTAACACTAACTGATAAAATAGGAATTGTTGGATTTTCTCACAGATTTATGCTAGAACAACGATGGGTAGGCAAATATTCAGATGCTTCTCTAAATAAAGAAGATAGTTTTGTATATTCTAACAGAATACGATATATGTTTCGTACACAAGTTCCTTTAAAGGGAAAAACTATTGGAGATAAAACGCCTTATGCAGCTATTTATGATGAGATTTTTATAGGTTTTGGTAAAAATGTAAATGCAAATATTTTTGACCAAAATCGTTTAGGGATTTTACTGGGCTATCAGTTCAACAAAAAAATCAAATTAGAAGGTGGTTATTTTAACCAAATAGTAATGTTAGGCAGAAAAATAAATAATAACACAAATAATGTTGTACAATATAACAGTGGTATTATTTTAAATACTTTATTTAATTTTGATTTCAGCAAGTCAAATTAGTAGTTATTTTAGTAGAAAAAGCTATTTAATATTTTAGATAGCTTTTTTTTATTCATAAAATTTCGGTTAATCAAAAAAAAAATTATTTTTGATATTGATGAGACACCTAAATTTTTATGAAAAAAATCCATAAAATTCCTGCTGATGGCCTAAAAGGCTTGCAAGAAAACTTCTTAGCTGATTTGAATGCAGGTTTCTTAGTATTCTTGATAGCCCTTCCTTTAAGTTTAGGAATTTCTCAAGCAAGTAGCTTTCCTGCTGTGGCAGGTGTTTTCACAGCCATTGTAGGGGGAATTGTTGTTTCTCTTGTGAGTGGTAGCAAGATCACAATCAAAGGTCCTGCGGCAGGACTGATTTCCATTGCTTTAGCCTCTGTAATGGAATTGGGTTATGAAAAAACGCTGGCTGTTGTGGTTGTTTCTGGAGCATTGCAAGCTTTATTTGGTTTTCTAAGATTAGGTCGTTTTGCAGACTTTTTTCCACCTTCTGTGGTACATGGCATGATGGCAGCCATTGGCTTTATGATTCTATCCAAACAAATACATTATGTATTTGGAGTAGCTCCACACTCCAAAACACCTATTAAACTTCTGAAAGAAATTCCAGAAAGCATTCAAAGATTAAACCCACAAACTACTACCATTGGTATCTTATCACTTATCATTCTTATAATACTTCCCTTTATAAAGAACAAAGCTATTAGAAAAGTCCCTGCTTCTCTTTTATTGTTAGTTTTAATTGCATTTCCATTAAGTTTTTATTTTGAATTAGACACAGCTCACCAATATACTTTTATGGGAGGGACTTACTTCATAGACCCCAGCAAAGATTTAGTAGATTTGCCTACCAACTTGCTTTCAGCTATTAGATTTCCTGATTTTAGTGCTATTACGAGTTTTGCAAGTATCAAGTACATCATTATGTTTGCCCTCATTGTCAGCATAGAATCTTTGCTTACCGTAAAAGCCGTAGATTTTTTAGACCCTTATAAAAGAGAATCGAATGCAAATAAAGACCTTTGGGCTGTTGGCTTAGGCAATATGGTTTGTGGTTTTATTGGAGCATTACCCATGATTTCGGAAGTAGTTCGTAGTTCTGCCAATGTAAATGCTGGAGCGAAAACTCGTTGGTCGAACTTTTTTCATGGATTATTTTTACTTTTATTTGTTGCGTTTGCCAGCAATTTGGTTCATCATATTCCTATTGCAGCTCTTGCTGCCATTCTGGTTTATACAGGTTTCAGGCTTACCTCGCCCAAAGAGTTTAGGCATGTCTATGAAACAGGTTGGGAACAACTCCTTATTTTTGTGGTAACCATGCTAACCACTTTATTAACCAACCTCTTAGCAGGTGTATTTGCTGGATTACTATTTAAAAGTGCATTACAGTTGCTTTTGGGTGTACATTGGAAAAATGTATTTGTTTTAAAATATAATATCTCTGAACATGGTGATAAAACTCGTATTGAAGTTCTTTCAGAAGTGTTATTTACCAATGTACTCAAACTCAAAAAACTATTAAATAGTCTTCCTGTAGGCAAGAATGTAGAGTTAGATTTTCAGAAAGCTGAGTTTATAGACCATTCTTCCATGGAAAAAATACGTCAGTTTGAACGTAATTATAGTGCAAAAGGCGGAAATGTGGATATTGAAGGTTTATTTTCTCATGTCGCTTTTTCTGCTCATCCACTTGCTACCCACAAAATCTTCCCTAACCATGTTGTTTTAGAGAAAATCCTCAATGAACGTCAAAAGAGTTTGAAAGAATATGCTGACCACATTAAAGCAACATTTAAGCCTGATAATGCTTTTGACCTTTATAAATATGATGGTTTCTTGTTTGGAAAACGTTTGGTATATCGTAGTAATCGGATTATCTACCAAGAAACAAAAGAATCGACTAAACTGATTATTGCAGAAATTAATTTGGTAGAAGGTGCACAACCTACCTCCAAACGATATTCTACGACTACTCTATTGGTAAATAACATCTCTCAGCCTATTCCTGAATTTGAATTGCGTAAAGAAGACCAATTAGATAGATTCAAGCAGTATATTGGCATTGATGATATAGATTTTGGAGATTATCCTAAGTTTTCTTCCAAGTATTTACTCAAAGGCAACGAAGAGAACAAAATAAGAGAACTATTTAACCCAGAACTTATTCAGTTTTTAGAAGAAAATGACAACTATATTATAGAGTCTAAACACCAAGATTTACTCATCTACACAGAAAAGCAGTCTATCATGAGTGTAAGTGAAGTATCTCTGTTATTTAGCTTTGGAAAAGAGTTGCTTCATATTATTTCCAAAAATCAGAATACTTCTATACCCAAAGAGATAAAGAAAGAGCAGGAATAAAATCTTGCTCTTTTTATTGAATAATCAGCTTTTTGATTAAAAACTCTTTACCATTAGAACATTTTATCAAATAAGTCCCTTTTTCCAGTTTACTTACATCTATTGTTATAGAATCCTGATTTTCTAAAACATAACTATTGAGTACATCCCCCAAAATAGAACATAATTCTACTTTCCATGTATCTATTTTATTAACTCTAAACTCTATTTTAGAGTTTGCAGGATTAGGGTTGATGTGAATTTCTAAAGATTCTTGATTATTTTTTATAACATTGCTAATTGTTTTAGAATATTCAAAATCTCCATTTTTATCCACTTTTTTCAGACGATAATATGCTGTATTGACTTCTTTATCTATAAAGCTATATACCTGTAATATATTTCCATTACCTTTTCCTTTTATAATAGTTATTGGTTTAAAATTTCGTACATCTGTTGATTTTTCTATAATAAAATGCTCAAAGTTTATTTCTTGAGCTGTACTCCAAATTAATAAGACTTCATCTTTATCTCTTTTTTCAATTTTAAAGTCTATGAGTTGAACAGGCAATGGCGTACACCCCACAGAACTGGGTTGAGCTGTTGGTGCTGAGATGTCTCCACAACCATTTGTTAGAGTGGCAGAGCCTCTATTTCCACTTCCTCCAATTGTACTGGCACTTGAGGCTCTACAAATATTGATATTGCTTGAACTTGTCAGAGGAATGTTATTGTTGATAGTGAAATTATTAGTATATCTGATTCTTGCTGTTCCTGTAGAGCCACTACCATAAGTAATAGGATTGTTTTCACTCATATTATCCAATACAAAATTAGTCGTCCTAATAGTAGAGCCATTTTCAATGCAAAAAGTCCTTACACCATTTCGTATCTGAAAAGCCCCTGAAGTTAAATACCCTCTATTAAAAAAATACCCTGTTTGATTATCATTTTGGGCAAAAATAACTGTTCCACTGATAGTTGCTTGAGCATCAGTAGCTGCATTGTAAAAATAATTCTCATTATTTTGAAACTCTAAATTGCCATTGATGTTTAGTGTTCCGTAATTTACAAGCGTTACACCATTATTTAAAGTAACATTGCTACTGAATGTTAAAGTTGCTGACCTTGTAATGATAATTGTTCCACTATTCAGATTTGCACTTGTAATAGTTACATTCCCACAAATTATTAGATTTCCACCATTCAAGTTTAAACCACCAAAGCTACCTGATGTACTACAATGAAAAAATAGGTTTCCACTATTGATATTGGCATTATTTCCAAATGCTGTGCCACTACTTCCACAAGTGAGTGGATCAGTTGGTGGAGCTGGTGAACATTGACTTAAAGCTATAAAATCATGTAAAAAACAGATTATCAAAACAATCCATCTCATATTTTTTTTAATTTTACACAAAATTACGTTATATTTAGTTTTTAATAAATCTGTTCATCGTGTTAAAACATTCATTCATCGAAAAAGTTAATCATAAAGACCTCTTATAAACCATCTCCAATTGCTATGAAACTCTCCATAACAACCAACGTAACCAAACCTTACAAAGACGTTTTCAGATTTTTTACCAAAGAATTATTTATAAAATTATCTCCTCCATTTCCAAAAGTCAAGTTATTACGATTTGATGGTTCTGAAAAACAAGATAAGGTAATTGTAGAATTAGACTTTTTCCTTTTTAAACAAGAATGGGAAAGTGTTATTACAGAAAAATCTGAAACAAAAGAAGAAATCTATTTTATAGATGAAGGTGTTAAACTTCCTTTTTTTCTAAAAAAATGGAAACATATCCACAGAATTATGAAAGATGGTGATAAAACAAATATTGTAGATGATATAGAGTTTGAAACACCTTTCAGACCTTTTGATATTTTGTTTTACCCAATTTTATATTTTCAGTTTGCTTACAGAAGACCTATTTATCAAAAGGTATTTGGTTAAAGAACCATTTATCTAATAATTTACGTATTGGCAACTATCAGCCCCGCTATTGCTAATAAGATATTGGTAGCCGTTTTTTATTTTGAAAGTACTTTTTCTTTCAACCACTCAGACATTGTGTCAAAATATCCGTCACATGGTGGCTGATATTTGTTGCTGTTTTCAATTGTTTCTTTCAATCCACCTGTTTTGCATCTTTGAAGATTATGATTACAGTCAGGGAAAGTCTTTATTGTTAATAAATTCTTTGATTTCCTCCCTATTGCATCTTTGTAAAGTGCAATTGTTTTCTTCCAATTTACATTAGCGTCCTTTTCTCCAAAAATTGCTAGCACAGGACATTGAATTTTCATAAGCGTTCTACGAAAATTTGGCACATATATCATAAGTCCTGTTCTTTTGTCAAACTTATGACCTTCACTTATAAATTGTTTTTGTTTAGAAAGGTAAGATTCTTCAGTTTCTGAAGAACTATTTAAAAAAATCCAAAAAGAGTCTTTCCTCAAATTTTGTGTTGCTTTTTGATATTCAGCAAATGTTCCTCCTTCTCTAAATATATCATTACCTTGTTGCCATTCTGAAAGTAATAGTTTTATTTCAGTTTCACTTCTACCTTCAATTCTAAGATTTGTCTCAAACAAATAGCCAAAATTTTCCTTATCATCTGTTCCACTCACAGAAATCCAATAAGAAATTTTTGGATACTGTTGAATTACCAAAGGGCAAATCCATCCTGCACGACTAATTCCCCAAAGTCCAATATTGTTATATCCTGCAATATTTTTACTTTCTATTTCTTTAATTGCAGAAATAACCTCATCAGCACTACTTTGTACAGATTGATTTGGCTCAAAGTTACCTTCACTTTTTCCACAACCAGGTTTATCCCAAATGACACAGGCAATTCCAAGTTTTACAAAATTTGAGCGTAAATCGTAATACCAATTTCCTTCCACAATATTACTTTTTCCGTAACCTTGAATAATTAAAACTATTGAAGTGGGTTTTTGCCCAGTTGGTAAGTCCAGAAGCCCACTAAGTTTCTTACCTTTATGAACGAACTCAAAACTTTCTGTTTTAATCTGTCCAAATACAGTGTTGAAAACGAATAATGTGAGGATGATAGAGGATAGAAATACTATATTTTTTTTCATTTATTCAGTATTTTCCTGTTGGAACTATGTTAACCAACTTTAAAGATACGCATTATTTTTTTTCTTTCCTGCTGATTTTCACCATAATAAAATACTACTCTATATAATCCTTTTTTTACTCTACGTTTTTTTTCTTCATTATTTTCACATAAAGATTCTTCTAAATTCCATGTAAAAGTTACTTTTTCATTGGGAATCACTTCTTTTATGTCTGGTGGTGCTGGACATGCTCTCCCACAAGGGCAATAGGGAGTTTCTAGATTCATCCAAGTTCCATTTTTATTTTTTTCTATTTTTATTTGCATTGGGTCAAAAAGATATATGCTTCTTTTTGAGTTATTTACAAGTTCATATTTTAATACTTTACCTCTTTTTACTTTTTTAGTTGCATAGATTTGAGGCTCTTGAGAAGTCTGTGCTAATATTGTCTGAATTAACATCATAGAACAGAAAGCTAATATGATTTTTTTCATGGTTTATTCATCTAATTTTCACAATAATAATAAAATTAAAAAATCTTAAACAAGTCTTAAATAAACTTTAAGTTTTTATTAATGAATTTTATGGTGTAACTATTTTAGCTTTGCACACTTAACTTATTCAGTCTTAAGATAAAAAGTTGTTTCAATAACTTTATTATCCATAGAAAGATATATATATTGCATTTATTTTTTAATTAAAATCACTTATAAACTATATGAAGAAAACATCCCCTACTATCCAAAAAATAGGCTTCGTATCATTTTTAGTATTGTTTGGACTCACATTAACTGTGATTTTTACAAATCAGAAAAAACAAAATGTTTCTACTGATAATATATCAAACAATATACAAAAAAAACTTGTGGAAACCAAGAAGCCACAAGAGACTCTACCCAAAGAATTGACGACTCAAGAGAAATATCTTGATGCTCAGTCAAACTTTCACATGATTGCCCAATCAAATTTTGCAGATTTGGCAAGAATAGCTTATCAGAAAGTATTAAACAATCATAGATATTTTAAACATTCTGAGGAAGATATTGCTAAAATTATTCGTTCTAAGAGAGTTAAAAATATTCCAAATCATTCGGAAATCATTCAAGGAAAATCTAATGATAAATATAATAAAACTGACAGACCTGATTTGGCTTTAGAATATGATAATATGCGAACTATGGATCCAGCTTTACAGTATGTTCCAAGAGAAAGATTATCAGTTGCTTATCAAGAAACAATGCGTCGCTTCCAAACAGAAGCAAGTATTCCAAATGTAAACTGGTCAGAAAGAGGTCCCAATAATGTAGGTGGGCGTACAAGAGCTATCATGTTTGATCCTAATGATGTAACCAAAAGAAAAATATGGGCTGGTGGTGTTGCTGGTGGACTTTGGTACAACAATGATATCACCTCCAATACATCTGAATGGCAAAAAGTGGATGATTTTTGGGCAAATATGGCTGTAACAGCTATTGCCTCCGACCCAAGCAATCCCCAAATATTTTATGTAGGAACAGGTGAAGGTTTTTTCAATGCAGATGCTGTACGTGGTGGAGGTATTTGGAAAACAACTAATGGAGGAACAAGTTGGACACAATTACTTAGCACTAGTACTGATAATAATTTTGCTTATGTTCAGGAACTTGCTGTAAGTCCTTCTGGTATTATTTTTGTAGCTACAAGAGGTGTTTCATCAAGTAATGGTGGTATTTTACGTTCTATTGATGGAGGAACAAATTGGACAAGAGTACTTGCTCCTGGTTCTAATATTGGTGCAAATATAGCCTCTTTTTCCAACAATGCTGCCGATTTAGACATCGCAAGCAATGGAGATATTTATGCAAGTTTTGGAATATTTTCACAAGGAAGAATTTTTCGTTCTTCAGATAGTGGAGATAGTTGGACTGATATCACTCCTAGCACCAATTGCCACCGTATAGAATTAGCCGTTGCCCCTTCTACAAGTAGTGCAACCAATACGACCGTACTTTATGCAGTAGCAAGAGCCACTTCAGGAAGCGACAATGATGTAGCTTGGTTTAGAAAATCGACCAATGGTGGAGCCAGCTGGACTGATATTACAATCCCCCTATATTTAAGTCAAAGTTGTACAGTAAGTACAGCCCATTTTACAAGGAATCAGGCTTGGTACGATTTGTCTATTTCAATACATCCCACAAATCCAAATTTGGTATTGGTGGGTGGTGTAGATGTACATAGAACTATTGATGGTGGTACAACTTGGACCCCTATTTCTTATTGGACAGGAGCATGCAAACCTTATGTGCATGCTGATATTCATAATATTGTTTTCAGACCTAATTTTACAAACGAACTATTAATCGCTTCTGATGGTGGTGTTTCTTATTCTAACAATGCAGGAGATAATGGAACAAGTGCTCCAAGTTTCAGTGACCGTAATTTAGGATATAATATTACTCAATTTTATGCCTGTGCTATACGTAATGAAGCAGGGTCTAATAATTTTTTAGCAGGAGCTCAAGACAATGGTTCACAGCGTTATTCACAAGCAGGTATTAATGCTACTACAGAAGTAACTGGTGGTGATGGAGCATTTTGTTTTATAGACCAAAATAACAGCAATAGACAAATTACGAGTTATGTTTATAACAATTACTACCGTTCTACCAATGGAGGTACAAGTTTTAATACCCTAACCAGTAATAATACAGGACAGTTTATTAATCCTGCTGATTTGGATGATAGAGATGCTAGTACTTCTATTTTATATTCTTCTAGTGCTACAAATCAATATTGTTACTATGATCTTATCAATGGTTCTTCTCAGCAAATTGTAACTGCCAGCATTGGAGGCTCAGTTTCAGCTATCAAAGCTCGTACAAGTACTGCAAACAGGATATTTTTAGGTACGTTCAATGGTGGAGTTTATATGGTTGAAAATGCAAATACTGCTTCACCAACTGTAACCAATATAGGTTCAGGAATTACTTCTGTTGGAACAGTATCGAGTATAGATGTTTCTGGAGCAAATGATAATAATATTGTTGTTACTTACTCCAA
Source organism: bacterium 336/3 (assembly GCA_001281695.1). Taxonomy (NCBI): domain Bacteria; kingdom Pseudomonadati; species bacterium 336/3. Next base: position 3,536,998 of record LJIE01000001.1, read on the forward strand.
CTATGGAGTTAAATCTGTTTGGTACACTAATAACGGAGGAACAAGTTGGATAAGTAAAGATGAAACTGGTTATGGTTTACCTGATATGCCTGTACGTTGGATACTGATCAATCCCAATAACCCTCAACAAGTTCTTTTAGCAACAGAGTTGGGTGTTTGGAGCACTAATGACATTACAGCAACCAACCCAGACTGGCAGCCTAGTAATCAAAGTTTAGCCAATGTTCGTTGTGATATGCTCAAATACAGAACAGCAGATAAATTAGTAGCTGTAGCCACACATGCTCGTGGACTTTATACTTCAGATGTTTTTCAAGATATGCCTGCTCCACAAGCTCTCCCAGCAACAAGTATCACAGCCAATAGTTTTACAGCCAATTGGACAACTGTTACAGGTTCTGGAATTTCTTATCGTTTGGATGTTGCTACAGATAATAGCTTTACAAACATATTACCAAGCTATAATAATGTAACTGTAAACAGCACCAATCTCAATATCACAGGGCTTTCACAAGCTACTATTTATTATTATCGTGTAAGAGCTACCAACGGTACTATAACCTCTGGAAATTCTAATATCATTGCTACCAGTACTACCATACCAGCTCCCGTTGCTACTGCTGCAACAAATATAGATGTTGGAGGATTTTCAGCCAATTGGAATGCTGTAAGTGGAACAAATATTTCTTATCGTTTGGATGTTGCTACAGATAATAGCTTTACAAATGTAGTTGCTAGTTCTTTCAATGCAACAGCTAATGGATTAACTCTAAGTGTAATTGGTTTAAATTCTAATACAGATTACTTTTATAGAGTAAGAGCTACCAATGGATTACAAACATCTCCAAATTCTAATATTATTCAACTAAAAACAACAAATTTACTTGCTGTTGTAGCTACACCAGCCACAGATGTAACAACTACAAGTTTTAGAGCCAATTGGAATCCTATCAATAGTTCAGGTTTCTCTTATCGTGTTGATGTTGCCACAGACAATAATTTTACAAATATGGTAGCTGGTTATAACAATCGTGTTGTGAATGGATTGAGTCTGAATGTAACAGGTTTGACAACCAATACTGATTATTTTTATAGAGTGAGAGCTACCAATGGCACTATCACCACGCCCAATTCCAATGTAATCAGTGTAACTGTTGGAGTAACTGCAATTTCTGATAATCTTTTTGGAAAGAATATTGAAGTTTATCCTAACCCAAGTCAAGATTTTTGTATCATCAAGGTAGATGAATCGAGAGGAAATGTGTTTGGAATTGAGATTTATGACAATGTTGGTAAATTATTGGAAAAACTGGAAGCCAAAAGTCAAAATCAAGAAATTAAACTTAATATTCAAAACTGGAAAGCAGGGAAATACACTATTCGTTTACAACAAGGTGATAAAAAAGCAACTAAACACTTTGTGAAAATTTAAGAGTACTTTTCTTTTCCATAAAAAACTTAGGATAACAAATACGAAAATTTTGTTTTTTGTGTTCTTATCCTAAGTTTTCTTACTTTTTTTAATGATGAGAGTTTTTACTTTTTTAACAATCTTTTTTTTGTTTACTTCTTTGAGCTATGGACAAATAATCCAAGTTAAAGACTTTGTTACAGGCAAGAGCATAGAAGGCGTTAGCATTTCATCCCCTACTTCAAGTGTTCATCTTTTTACAGATAATCAAGGTAGAGTAAATATTTCTGCTTTAAAAGATGTTGAAAAAATTTACTTTATGTTTGATAATTATCAAACTTCCATTTTTAGTTATCAGCAATTAAAGGATTTGAATTTTCAGGTCTTTTTAAAGCCTGCTAACCCATACATAGAAGAAGTTGTTGTTTCAGCAACTCGATGGCAACAAGGCTCTGCTGAAACCCCTTCACAAATTGTTAAAATTTCTCAAAAACACATTGCTCTACAAAATCCACAAACAGCAGCAGACCTTTTGGGTATTTCAGATAAAGTATTCATTCAGAAAAGTCAGTTGGGTGGTGGAAGCCCCATGATTCGAGGTTTCGCAACCAATCGTCTTTTATATTCAGTAGATGGAGTTCGTATGAATACTGCTATTTTTAGAGCTGGCAACCTCCAAAATGTAATTTCTTTAGACCCTTTTGCTATTGAAAATACAGAAGTTTTGCTGGGTACGGGTTCAGTAATTTATGGCAGTGATGCGATTGGAGGTATAATGAACTTTACAACTCTTACACCTCAATTTGCAGTTTCACAGCCTTTAATAAAAGCAAACTCCCTTGTTCGTTATTCTTCTGCCAATCAAGAAAAGACAACTCATTTTGATGTGCAGGCAGGCTGGAAGAAATGGGCTTTTGCCACAAGTGTAAGTCGTTTTGATTTTGGAGATTTGAGAATGGGTTCTTATGGACCAAAAGAATATCTGAGAAATTTCTATGTAAAACAGATAAATGGAAGAGACAGTGTTTTTGTCAATGACAACCCTCTTATACAAAGACCCACAGGCTATACACAAACTAATTTAACTCAAAAAATACGTTTCAAAGCTTCTAAAAACTGGTTATTGGAGTATGGTTATCATTATTCACAAACATCTGAATATGCTCGCTATGACCGTCTAATAGAATTAAGTAACGGATTGCCTCGTGTGGCTATATGGAATTACGGTCCTCAAAAATGGAGAATGCACTTACTGAATGTGTTACATGAAAAACAAACACTCCTCTACGATCAAGTACAACTCCGTTTGGCATATCAGTATTTTGAAGAAAGTAGAATTGACAGGAATTTCTCTGGTTCACAGCGTTTTAGACTTCGTACCCAACAAGAACAGGTTTATGCTGTTTCCACAAATCTTGATTTTCGTAAAAAAATGAATCAGCATCAATTTTTTTATGGTTTGGAGTATGTTCAAAATAATGTTTTTTCAAATGCATCAGCTTTAGACATTCGCAACCAACAACCCATTGGTGTACCCAATAGATACCCTCGTTCTTTTTGGGCAAGTTATGCAGGCTATGTTAATTATCAATATAATTTTTCAGACAGGTTTTTGGGACAGGCAGGCATTAGATATAATGCTTTAAGTTTGGATTCTGATTTTAGCCAACAACTCAATTTTTACGATTTCAATTTTACAAAAGTAAAAACAAAGAATGCTTCTACTACTTTTAGCTTAGGTACAGTTTTTCAACCTTATGCTTCTTGGAAGATTGGAACAAATTTAGCGACTGGATTCAGAGCTCCTAATGTGGATGATATGGGTAAATTATTTGATTTTGGAGTAGGTGAAGTGATTGTTCCTAATACACAACTCAAGCCAGAGTATGCCTACAATGCAGATATTAATATTTCTAAAAATATGAATGATAAGTTAATTATCAATGTAGCTGGATTTTACACTTATTTGGATAAGGCTATGGTTCGTCGCTCATCGCAAGTAAATGGGCAAGACAGTATTTTATATAATGGAACTCTGAGCAAGGTATACTCTATTCAAAATGCTGCTTCTGCCAGTGTCTATGGAGTGAATCTTGATATTTTAATTAAATTTTTGCCTTCTTGGAGTGTTTATAGCAGTTATAATTATCAAAAAGGGCTTGAAGAAATGGATAATGGGTCTGTTAGCCCTTTAAGGCATGCTTCTCCAGCATTTGGTGTTACAAGACTTTCTTTTGAACAAAAAAGATTGACATTACAAGCATACGCAATGTATAATGCACAAATAGAGGCTAAAAGTTTAAATGACGAAGAAAAATTAAAAACGGCTATTTATGCCATAGATAGCAATGGTAAGCCTTATTCACCAAGTTGGTACACGCTTAATCTGAAAGCTATGTATAAATTTGACAATTTCAATTTGAATATTGGTTTAGAAAATATCACAGATCAACGCTACCGCCCTTATAGTTCGGGTATTGTTGCAGCAGGCAGGAATTTCATCATTTCATTTAGTTCTCATTTTTAAAACTCACTCCTTTATATTCTGATTTCATCTCCTTGTTTTATGAGTCTATCCGAAAAGCATTTCTTAAAAGTATAATAGTCTATTTCTTTGAAGTGTCATTTAAAAAACACTCTTTATGAAATACCTATTATATTTTTGTATTTTATTTCCTTTTGTGTCTTTTTCACAAACCATTATAACAGGGAAAATTTCTGATAGTAAAAATACTTTAGCAGGAGCCAATGTCTTTATAAAAGGGGCTTTTGAAGGAACAACCAGCGATGAAAATGGTGTATTCAAATTTACAACCACCCAAAAAGACACCATTGTATTGAGTGTCAGTTTTATGGATTATCCAGAATGGGAAAAGAAAATTATCATCAAACAAGATAGCATTTGGATAGATATTATCCTTTTAGAACCTCTTAAAGAGGATATTGAAGCCATTGCTATTACAGCTGGTAGTTTTGAAGTTTCTGATACAAAAAAAGGTACTGTCTTAAATTCCAGAGATATAGTAACCGTAGCTGGCTCCCAAGCTGATATTTTCTTAGCATTACAAACGCTTCCAGGAGCTAGTCGTGTAGGTGACCAAGAAGGTCTTTTTATCAGAGGTGGTTCAGCATCAGAAGCCAAAGCTGTTTTTGATGGTGCTATTTTACAAAATCCATTTTTTAGTGCTGTACCTAGTGTTGCACAAAGAAGTCGTTTTTCACCTGATTTGTTCAAAGGAACATCTTTTTCTACAGGTGGTTATTCTGCAAAATATGGACAAGCTTTGTCTTCTATTATTGAACTAAACACCACAGACTTTCCTGATAAAACACAAGTGGAAGCTGGTATCAACCTTGCAGGAATCAGTGCAGAAGCAACAAAGAAATGGGAAAATACTTCTTTAGCTGTTTCAGGGAATTATACCAACACAGCCCCTCTCCTTTTTGCTCTCAATAAACCTAATTTTACTTGGCAAACACCACCACAAGGGGGCAGTTCAGCCATTACGTTTAGAAGAAAATTACCCAGTAAATCTATTCTTAAAGCTTATGTAAACTATGACTATACAAGATTGGGAGTACAAACTTTAGACCCTTTCAATCCTAATGTACGGAATGCTTTTGCTCTGAACAATAATAATTTATACAGCAATTTGTACTTAAAACGTAATTTTAATAAATGGACAATGGAAAGAAGTATTTCATACAGTCGAAATGCTGACATCATTACCATAGATAATATGAATGTTCGTAGAGGCGATAGCCGTTATCAGACTCGTTTTTTAGCAACCTTTGACATCAACAAAAAAGCTAACATGGTAGCTGGTACAGAATTACATCGAAGTGCTTTCTATTCTGAATTGGTGGGTACAGGAAAATATGAATTTAAAGATACTTATTGGGCTAATTTTGCTGAATCGGAAATTCGTTGGAGTAAACGATGGATAACACGCATTGGTATTCGTGGAGAGTATTCTTCTGTCATTGGGCGTTGGAATATTGCCCCAAGAACCTCTTTTGCCTACAAAACAGGTGAGAACAGTCAAGTATCTGGTGCATTTGGTATGTTTTATCAGAATCCTAACAACAATTATTTATTCATCAATAAAAACTTAGATTTTGAAAAAGCTATCCACTATATTTTTAATTACCAATATCAAAAAAATGATAGAACATTCAGAGTTGAAGCATACCAAAAAGATTATCAGAGTTTAGTTCGTGAGCAAACTAATGGAATTTTTGAGGCTATTCCCAATCGTTTTCCTACTGGAGTTACAGATAATACAGGCTTTGGATATGCAAGAGGGATAGATATGTTTTTGAGGGATAAAAAAAGTATCAAGAATGCAGATTTCTGGATTTCTTATTCATTTTTGGACACCAAAAGACTTTTTATGAATTATTTAACTTCAGCTACACCCACATTTGCTTCTAAACATAACTTTAGTGCAGTTTATAAGCATTTTGTCCCTAAAGCTCGTTTAAGTTTAAATGCTGCCTACAATTATGCCTCAGGAAGAACATATTACAATCCAAATAATGAAAACTTTATGATTGATAAAACCCCTGATTTTCACAATGTAAGTATTACAGTTGCATATCTCACTCATATTCGCAGAAATTTCACAGTTCTATATGCAGCTTTTGACAATGTATTGAATAGACAAAATACTTTTGGCTATATCTACTCTCAAGATGGCAGTCAAAGAGTTGGTATACAACCCAACCAATTTAGGTCTGTGTTTGTGGGTATGAATATTACTTTTTCCAAAAAATAATTCATCCTTCTGTTTTCTGATTTTATCCTTAAGTTTTAGTGGTTTGTCAGGAAGTTGTTTCTAAATCATCTTAAAGCTATTTTCTTTATATAAAAATTAAACGCCATGGAAAATATCGTAAAAGACACAACAGGACTTATTCATTTAGCTTCTTCTATCATAGCTCTTGTTACTGGCTTATATGTGATTGTAGCAAAAAAAGGAACTCAAGTACACAAAAAAGTGGGATATATCTATGCATTGGCTATGTTACTTGTCAATCTAACTGCTTTTATGATTTATAGATTATATGGCAAAATTGGGATTTTTCATGGGTTTGCCATTTTAAGTTGCATCACACTGTTTGCAGGCTTATATCCAGTCATAACGAAAAAAACAAATGATTACTTAGTTAGACATTTTCGTTCAATGTATTGGAGTGTGGTAGGGTTGTATTGTGCATTTGTAGCAGAAATATTTTCCAGACTTCCTAAATATGTACTCACTCCTGAAGGAAAACCTATGGTTGTTTTCTATCAATTTGTGAGCATAGGAACAGCCCTTGTAATGATGATAGGCGTATTTTTCTTCTTAAAATTTAAGCCCATTTGGGAAAAACAGTACAAAAAATAAATTTCATTTTAATCATTTCACTATAAAAATTTTACTCACATGAAACGTTTATTAATCTCTTTCGTCCTTGCTTGTTTTGCTTTTGTTGCTCATGCTCAAAGTACTTATGAAAAAGCTATGCAAGAAGCTTTTACTCAAATGGGTAAAGCTCAAAATATTACTGATTTACAAAAAATTGCAAACCAATTTGAAATGATTGGGAAAAATGCTCCTAAAGAGTGGTATCCTTATTATTATGCAGCGTTTGTATATGCAAGAATGAGCTATCAGGAAGAAAATATAGATAAAAAAGATATTTATGTAGAAAAAGCTTTGAAAATTTGGGAAAGTATTTCAGAGAAAAATGATGAAGTATATCTCTTGAGAGCTTTCATTGCACAAGCAAATATGGCTGTAGATGGACAGGCTCGTTGGCAAACACAAGGAGCTATCTTTGATGAGTATGTGGAAAAATCTGCCAAAATAAATGCTAAGAATCCACGTATTTATTATATGCAAGGAACAAGATTGTATCATACACCCAAAATGTTTGGAGGTGGAGCAAAAACAGCTATGCCTTATTTTGAAAAAGCGAAAACTTTATTTGAAAGTTTCACTCCAGCATCTACATTTGCACCCAAATGGGGTAAAAATGAAAATACAAAGTATTTGGATTTATGTAAAAATAACCAGTAATTGATTAAACAAAGCCTTCTTCTGAAATAAGGAGAAGGCTTCAAAACTATTAAAAACATGACTAAGGTTTTTACATTTCTGGGTGAATGGATTTTTTTAACCATTATTAAATTCGCTTTAGGAGCCATTTCCTACTTTTCTTTACAAGAGTTTGGTGTAAAATTTGGTTCTGTAGGCGATAGTATCAACAGCAATGCCTTTAATTATATCTTTTTAGGCAATATTATTCAAGCAGGAACAGCTCTTGTTGTGCTTAAGGTATATCTTCGATACCACCATTATATTCATAATAAATATTTGCGTTACATCATTTTAGCTATTCTTCTTTATTTATTTGAATCCTTCATTGACCATGTTTCTTTTTCAAGTGAGAAAGCCTTTGATTTCATGAATTTTATCAAAGACTTATTTCATATTCATTTTTTTGAACTTGTTTTTGGTTCTCATATTATTATTGCCACACTATTTTTATATGCCTATTCTCAGAAAGAGCGTGTACGTTCAGAGAAAATGGTAAAGCAAGATTATGAAATGGCTGTTTTGCAAGAATTAAAAACAAAAGCTGACTTGGAAGCTCTGCAAGCTAAAATAAACCCTCATTTTTTGTATAATGCCCTCAATTCTGTTGCAAGTCTTATTCATGATAATCCTGACAAAGCAGAAAGAATGGTGTTACTTTTAGCAAAATTTTTTAGATACTCAACCAATGCAAAGAGTCAGTATTACAGCTCTTTATCTGATGAGCTTGAAATGGTAAAAACGTATTTGGAAGTAGAACAAGTACGTTTTGAAGATAGACTTTCTTATGATATTGATGTAAAAAATCCACAACACCTGAACTTACAAATTCCACAATTTCTTATTCAGCCGATTGTAGAAAATGCTATTAAGCATAGTATTTCTAAAATTTCTACTCAAGGAGTAATTAAAATTACAGTTCATGAAGAAAATGATTTATTGTTGATAGAGATTGTTGATAATGGTGTTCCTTTTCCAGAGAATTTCCAAGTAGGTTATGGTTTGAAGAGTACACAAGAAAAGCTCAGACTTTTAGGAGGAAAAGATGCTCGAATGGAAATAGAGAATGGTGATTTAAAAAAAATTACACTTTTTTTAAGAAAAAGTAATCATAAAATTTGATCCTAATATGATATCTTTCAAAACAGTTTTAATAGATGACGAAAAATTAGCTTTAAGCCGTTTAAAACGTTTACTTACAGATTTTTCAGATGTGATAGAAGTCATAGGAGAAGCTTCCAACGGAGAAGAAGGACGTTTGCTCATTGAAAAAGAATCTCCTGATTTAATTTTTTTAGATATAGAAATGCCTATTTTAAATGGTTTTGAAATGCTTCAAAAACTCACAAAAATGCCTTTGGTTATTTTTGCAACAGCTTACGACCAATACGCTATCAAAGCTTTTGAAGAAAATTCTATTGATTACTTACTCAAACCTATTGAAAAAGAAAGGCTTGAGTTGACGATTAGAAAATTAGAAAAAATCATTCAGAATCAATCTCGTAGTATGCCCCAAGAAACAGAAAACTTGTGGAAACTCTTACAACAGATGAAGCCACAAAAAGAAATTAATAGTATCTCTGTAAAAATAGGAGATAAAATTATTTTATTACGTTTGGAAGACATTACTTACTTTGAAGCTGAAGACAAATATACCTTTGTCTATACACAAGAAGGTAAAAAGCATATTTTAGATTATACAATCACCTATTTAGAACAAAAACTTCCTGATAGCTTTATGAGGGTAAGTCGTTCTGCCATTGTCAATAAGAATCAGATTCTTGAATTACAAAAGCATTTTAGTGGAAAATATGTCTTAACATTATCCGATAAAATTAAGACTAAAATTGAAACAGGACTCAAATTTGGAGATAATATTAAAAATATCTTACAAATATAACTGTTTTTTAGCTTTTTTATTACATCAACACCACAACATTATTTTAAATAAACTATAAAAAACAAAATAAAATTTTTTAAAAATCAGGTTTTTATCTTTATTTTTGCGAGAAACAAATCAAAAACCTAATGAAAAAAATTACACTGTTACTCATTCCATTATTTTTGAATTTTGTTTTGATTACCTTTGGGCAAAATGAAAGTGAACGCCAAAGAATCATTCAAAATTCTAATACCAAAGCATTAAAGCAACTTGGAGAATTTTATCGAAACAAAAGTATTACCGATAAGAAAAAAGCTATTGAGTTTGCTCAGAAGAGAGGCTTACAAATATTCAAAACATTTCCTGATGGTCGTATTGCAGAGTTGCAAAGAATAAACCCTGATGGTACACCTATTTATTATTTAACACAAAGTAATCTTGGAGCTGCCAATACTACCAAAGCCAGCAGACTTTGGACAGGTGGTTCTATGGGGTTAAACCTCAATGGACAAGGCATGATTGTAGGAGAATGGGATGGTGGACCTATACGTCTTACTCACCAAGAGTTTGGTACAAGAGCTATTCAACAAGATGGCGTAGCTTTTACAACTTCAGATTTGAACAACCGACATGCAACACACGTAGGAGGTACAATGGTAGCATCTGGTGTTGATGGAAATGCCAAAGGTATGGCTCATCAGGCTACTCTTTGGGCAAACGAATGGAACAATGATACTGCCGAAATGACTACCCAAGCAGGTTCTGGTTTACTCCTTTCTAACCATTCTTATGGATACAATGCTGCTTTTTTACCAACATGGATGTTTGGTTTCTATGATTCAGAAGCTCAAGCATGGGATCAAATAGCAACAAATGCACCTTTTTATTTAATGGTAAAAGCCGCAGGCAATGATAGAGGCTCAGGATATAACCCAGGTGGTGTTTTTGGAACAACAGGCTATAATTTAGTTACAGGCTCTGCTACTGCTAAGAATGTATTGGTTGTAGGTGCTGTTAATGCAGTAAGTAACTATACAGGACCAGCAAGTGTAGTGATGTCTGGCTTTAGTTCTTGGGGTTCTACTGATGATGGTCGTATCAAACCTGATGTAGTAGGCAATGGTGTTAGTATATATTCTACTACTAGTACTGGCAATACCAATTACGAAACTATGAGTGGTACTTCTATGGCAAGCCCTAACGTAACAGGAACACTTACTCTTATTCAACAACATTATAAAAACTTGAATAGTGGTAGTTTTATGCGTGCTGCTACTCTTAGAGGTCTTGTGATTCATACGGCTGAAGAAGCAGGTGCAAACCCTGGTCCCGATTATGCTTTTGGGTGGGGACTGGTAAATGCTGAAAAGGCTGTCAATGCTATTACAAACAGAGGAGTTTCATCAATTATTGAAGAAAGAACACTCAATAACAGCACTTCTTACAGTTTCAATGTAACAGCTATCAGTAGTTCAACTCCTTTGGAAGTAACCATTGCTTGGAATGACCCTGCTGCTACTCCCCTTGCTGATGGTACAGCCAATAGTACCCAAAGTATGCTTGTAAATGATTTAGATTTGCGTGTTACAGAAGGTGCTAATACTTTTTCACCTTGGGTATTAAATCCTGCAAACCCTACTGCTGCCGCTACTCAAGCGGATAATGCTCGTGATAATGTTGAAAAAGTGATTATTAACAATCCTGTTGCTGGAGCAACCTATACAATTACTATCAATCATAAAGGAACTTTACAAGGAAGCAATCCTCAAAATTATTCAATTATTGCAACAGGAGCAACTACCAATTTTAATGCTATTTTTGCGGACTTCACAATGTCAAGAACAAGTGTTTGTATTGGACAAACGATTACATTCACTGACGCTTCAATTAAACTGCCCAGTGCTGCCAATATCAGTTCTTGGACATGGAATTTTGATGGTACAAGTGTAGGAGGAGCAACTCCAAGCACAGCAACAACACAAGGACCACATACTATTACATTCAACCAAAGTGGTACATATCAGATTTCATTAACTGTAGGTAACGGTTCTACAACAAATACTAAAACTCAAACCATTACTGTTCGACCAGTTAGTAATTTACCTCTCACAGAAGGTTTTGAAAACTCCCCTGTTGTAGGATGGACTGCAACTAATAGTGGTGGAACATTTAACTGGGGAGTTAGTAGTACTGTGGGGCAAGCCAGTACACGCTCTGCTACAATGGATTTATTTAATAATGACATTGGAACAAATGCGTTGTTTTTGAATGCACCTGCCGTTAATTTACAAGGCTATGCAAGTGTTAATTTCTCTTTTCAACTTGCTCATACTGGTTATCAAACTGTTTATGCTACCTTAGAAGTTCAAGCAAGTACAGACTGCGGACAAACTTACTCAACTGTTTGGACAAAAACTGGAACTGCCTTGGCTACCACTACACCAACATCAAGGACTGCAGATTTTACAGCTCCAGCAGCTAATGAATGGAGGTTAGAAACTTTTAATCTTAATTCTTTGATAGGCAATAGCTCTGTTCTTTTAAGATTCAGATTAACAGATAATTTCAGTAATAGAATTTATGTAGATAACGTAAATATTACAGGTGTTTTAGCACCTCCAACAACCCCTACAACGCTTACTGCAACAGCCATCTCAAGCTCTCAAATCAATTTGGCTTGGACTGATAATGCAAATAATGAAACTGCTTACAAAGTAGAACGCTCTCCTGATGGTGTTAATGGTTGGACTGAAATTGCTGGTAGCTTGCCTGCTAACACAACCACTTATTCTGATAATGGTTTGACTGCTAACACAACTTACCATTATAGAGTAAGGGCTAGTAATGCTGGTGGAAATTCTGCTTATAGCAATGTAGCTAATGCTACTACTTTCCCTAATGCTCCAAGTACTCCAACAACTTTAACTGCAACAGCCGTTTCAAGCTCTCAAATCAATCTGGCTTGGACTGACAATGCAAATAACGAAACTGCTTACAAAGTAGAACGCTCTCCTGATGGGGTTAATGGTTGGACTGAAATTGCTGGTAGCTTGCCTGCTAATACAACTTCTTATTCTGATAATGGTCTAACTGCCAATACTACTTATCATTATAGAGTCAGAGCAAGTAACACTGGTGGAAATTCTGCTTATAGCAATGTAGCTAATGCTACTACTTTCCCTAATGTTCCTGCTACTCCAACAACTTTGACAGCAACTGCTGTTTCAACTTCACAAATAAATCTGACTTGGACTGATAATGCAAATAACGAAACTGCTTACAAAGTAGAACGCTCTCCTGATGGGGTTAATGGTTGGACTGAAATTGCTGGTAGCTTGCCTGCCAATACAAACACCTATTCTGATAATGGTTTGACTGCCAACACAACTTACCATTATAGAGTAAGGACTAGTAATGCTGGTGGAAATTCTGCTTATAGTAATATCGCTAATGCTACTACATTGCCCAATACTCCTACTGACCCAAGTAGTTTAACAGCAACTGCTATTTCAAGCTCTCAAATCAATTTGGCTTGGACTGATAATGCAAATAATGAAACTGCTTACAAAGTAGAACGCTCTCCTGACGGGGTCAATGGCTGGACTGAAATTGCTGGTAGCTTGCCTGCCAACACTACAACTTATTCTGATAATGGTTTGACTGCTAGTACTACTTATCATTACAGAGTAAGAGCTGGCAATGCTGGTGGAAATTCTGCTTATAGCAATGTGGCTAATGCTACCACTTTGTCTAATACACCAAGTGTTCCAACAGCACCAACTGCTTTAACAGCAACAGCCGTTTCAACTTCACAAATAAATCTGACTTGGACTGATAATGCTAACAATGAAACTGCTTACAAAGTAGAACGCTCTCCTGACGGTGTTAATGGTTGGACTGAAATTGCTGGTGCTTTACCTGCTAACACAACCTCTTATTCTGATAATGGTTTGACTGCTAGTACTACTTATCATTATAGAGTCAGAGCTGGCAATGCTGGTGGAAATTCTGCTTATAGTAATATCGCTAATGCAACCACTTTGTCTAATACACCAAGTGTTCCAACAGCACCAACTGCTTTAACAGCAACAACTGTTTCAACTTCACAAATCAATCTTTCTTGGACTGATAATGCAAATAATGAAACTGCTTACAAAGTAGAACGCTCTCCTGATGGGGTTAATGGATGGACTGAAATTGCTGGTGCTTTGCCTGCTAACACAACCACTTATTCTGATAATGGTCTAACTGCCAATACTACTTATCATTATAGAGTGAGAGCAAGTAACACTGGTGGAAATTCTGCTTATAGCAATGTGGCTAATGCAAAAACTCAAGAAGAAGCAACTACTGCTATCAATTCTGAGTTAGACAAAGCTATTAGTGTTTCCCCTAACCCAACTCAGAATCATATTCAAATTAATTTGACAAAAGTTAATACATCAAAAGCTCAAATTATAATCTATAATAGCATTGGTGTAGTTGTGAAATCTTTTAATAGTACAGATAAACTTATTCCTCTCACTTTAGATGAATATTCTAAAGGAGTGTATTACATCTATATTACTACTGATAGTGGTACAAGCCTTAAAAAAATAGTGTTGAATTAACACAAAAAAAGCAGTAGAATTCTCTACTGCTTTTTTATTTTCTCTTTTCTAATATTTTTTCTTTTATTTGTGGCTTAGTCAAAAATTAAACTTGTTGTATGAAACTATTAGAGAACAAAGTGGCTCTTATTACAGGTGCTTCCAAAGGTATTGGAAAAGCCATTGCCGAAAAATTTGCTGAACAAGGAGCAAAAGTTGCTTTTACTTACCTTTCAAGTGTAGAAAAAGGACAAGCCTTAGAAAATGAATTAAAGTCGAAAGGTGTTGAAGCAAAAGGCTATCGTTCAGATGCTTCGGATTATAAACAAGCAGATGAACTTGTAACTCAAGTTTTGGCAGATTTTGGTAAAATAGATATTTTAGTGAATAATGCAGGCGTAACACAAGATGGTTTACTCATGCGTATGACAGAAGAACAATGGGATAAAGTAATCAATATCAATTTGAAATCTGTTTTTAATCTTACCAAAGCAATCCTAAAACCCATGATGAAGGCTAAATATGGTTCTATCATCAATATTACTTCGGTTGTAGGTATCAGGGGGAATGCAGGACAAGCCAATTATGCTTCTTCTAAAGCTGGAATTATTGGTTTTACAAAATCGGTAGCTTTGGAATTGGGTTCTCGTAATATTCGTTCTAATGCAGTAGCTCCTGGTTTTATTGAAACAGATATGACTGATGAACTTGCTAATAAAGCGGAGTGGCTCAACCAAATTCCATTGAAAAGAGGAGGCAATCCTCAAGAAGTCGCTGACGCTTGTGTATTTTTAGGTTCAGATATGTCTTCTTACATCACAGGGCAGGTACTTCAAGTGGATGGTGGAATGCTGACCTAAAAATTTTTATTTATGGATGAATTGAAAAAAAACATCTCTAATTATATATCACTTTCCGAGCAAGAAATGGACATTTTTTGCTCGGAATTTACTTTTAAAACTCTCAAACGTAAAGAATTTTTATTTCAAGAAGGGCAAGTTTGTAAAACTGTTGTTTTTATTAGAAAAGGATGTTTGAGATATTTTTATATGAATGAAGGAGAAGAAAAAACTGGACAGTTTTTCTTTGAAAATGGCTGGTACACAGATTATGACAGTTTTCTTACTCAAAAGCCAACACAACAATTTACACAAGCATTAGAGCCTACTGAACTTTGGGTTTTATCCAAAGAAAATCTATACAAACTATATGAAAACAATCCTAAAATAGAGCGTTTTGGGAGGATTATGGCAGAAAATGCTTATTTAGGTTCTCGAAAAAATAATATAGATTTTCTTACACTCAATCCTGAGGAACGCTATTTAAAACTGATTACAGAACGTCCCAAAATTATGGAGAGAGTTTCTTTAAAATATATTGCATCTTATTTGGGCATAAAACCTGAAAGTCTGAGTCGTATCCGAAAAAGGCTTTTTTTACAAAAACAAAACTCTTAACTCAAGTCAATTTTTTGAATGTTTTTGTTTACCATTTTTGTATCGTTATTCCATTCTAAAAAATATACGATATGAAAAAAATTGCTCATCTTTTCACATTTCTATTTGCTTTGCAAGCTACATACGCTCAAAACAAATTACCTATTTATGCAAATATAGCCACTGGTTATGGGAATACCTTTTTTTATGGTTCTTTATCAGAAAAAGAAACCATTAATGATGGAAGAGGTTTTGGAAGAAATCAGGGTTTTACGCTCTCTACCTTTTTTTATGTTGCTCCTAATCATTGGAAAGGATTAGGCATAGGTAGCGGTGTAAAAGGTTTTTTTGCAACACCCAACAATGGAGGTAATAACGAAACTTATTTGTTCAATTATTATCATGTGGGTTTGGGTTTAAAATATTATCCCTTTTCTAAAACCTTTAACAAAGGTTTTTCTGTAAAATCAAGTTTTGGCTTTGGACAAATGACTGAAAAAATGAGATATAACGATACTCAAATCTATGAACATCAGTTTGCTATTGGCACCACATTATTGGGAGGGTTTGGGTATTCTATTCCTTTTTATAAAAACAAAATGGCTTTCAATATAGATTTTGAAGCAGAATACTCAAACAGACGAGGTGATGTAACAGGAAAGGGTGAAGACCAAAAATTTCAAAATAGTCATGTAAGTTTAAACTTGGGTCTTGGATTTTAAGAACTGTAAGAAAACCACATACCATAAAAAAGGCGAAAAACCACATCTGTATCTACTCAATGCACCAAAATTAGGAGATGAAAGTGCTAAGAAAACAGCCATGATAAAAATATACACAAATAACATCATCAGAAAATTAGAATCTAAAGTTTGTGTATATTTTTTTTGAATAAACTTCCTAATTCCTAAAATGAGCAAACTCATTAAAAGTACATTTTCAATACTTACAAGTATCATTTGCCAATTCTGGCTATCCCAAGGCATGGGCGAAAATAGCCCTAAATATAAAGCTTTTGGACTATTTTGTAAAATACTCAACCAAGTTGGTTCTAAACCTAATTCAACAATCGAGTTTTTGGGTGAAGCTTTGATAATCAAAAGATAATTATTGTATAAAGCCTCTGGCAAGGCATTTATTTGAATATTTGGATGTAAAAAACTTAACAAAACACCTCCAAATGTTACAAAACAAAATAGTAAGCTTTTTTTCCACGTAACAAGTTTATATTTTTTAGTGTAATGTAAGAATATATATAAAATCAGGCTAATGGATAATCCAAAAGCATAATAATACTTTACTTTCCAAAGTACTATTAAAAATAACAAAATAAATATACTTTTAAGGTAACTATTACTTCTTTTCTTCTCAAAATGGATTAATTGAAAAAAATTACTGATTATCAGGCTTATTAAAAACAATAAAATGCTTTCTTTACTTGTTGCAGATGCCCAAAATATACACGAAGGCAGAAATAAAAATGCTATAATAGCAGCCTTCTTTGTTTCAGGAAATAGCTGAATTAAGGTGTGTGTAAGATACCACATTCCCCATAAAGCCAATAAACTACTATAAATAGCTGTAAGCCAAAAATTACTGAAGGTAAAGATTGTTAAAAAACTATAAATCTTTACAGTAAAAAAGGCTCTTGGTTGATTTGATAAATGCCAATTTTTTGAAAAAAAATGTTTATCTATTAGAATTTGTACATATTCGTTAGGGCTTTTATAGAAAATATTGGTAAGATGACTGGCATCTTCAAAAATGAGCTTAAAATCTGGTTGATAATGAGTATAATAGTTTTGGTGAATCCACACGAAAAAATAAAGAGCTATCATTTTGATGGTGAAAGCTCCTATTCCTATCCAAAACCAGTCTGTATTTTTGTATTTTTTAGCAAATAGCCATCCCAAAACTCCTAAAAAAGAGATATGTAAAATTCCTATCCACGCCATTATTGTGCAGTTTTGGTAGTGTCTTTGGCTTGTCTGAGAGGGTTTTCAGGTAGTTTTTGAGCTTCTTTTTTCTTTTTAGACTTGCGTTTGAACAAATCCCAAAAATTATCAAAATTATGTGTAGATGAAATAGTTAAACCCGTAGAATTAGCTGTTGTAGCGTTTGTGAGGGTATTATTTCCAAATGTACTTCTGTTATAGGCTTTAATTTTATATTGTCCATCTTCGCTGAGCATATATTCCACAATAAATTCTCCTGTATAGTTAGAGCTTTGATTTCGGCTGTCTAATCTGTTGTTACTCACCACTTTGAGTCTGTCATTAAGCGTATAACTAACTATCACACCTATTTGTGTACTTGTTGAACTAAATTCATTGGCATTGAGGTCTATTTTAAAATTTTCATCAATTTTCGATAAATATCCACTCAACTGATTTGACAAAAACTCTCCAAGCGTTCTACCAGAAGCAGCTCCTACTCCACCACTTGAGCTTTGCGAAGTAAATTGTCCTAAAATTACCAAACTACCCACCTGTCTATTAAGTTCAAGTTCATTGGTTTGGATATCCGATTTTACTTTAAACATGGCAGCTTGCAAAGTAGGGTTTGAGATTTTCTTTTCTAAATCTTTAAAATCTATGTCAAAAGTTACTTTAGGGGCAAGTAAATCACCTGCCAAATGAGCTACAACACTCACAGGGAAACGTCTTGATGTTTCGGGTGTTATTTCGTTATCTGCTAAAAACGCTGTAAACGAAGTATTTGCATCATAAGAAGCTTTTACATCCATATATGCTTCATAGACATCTCCTTCAAAATAAATTTTGCTGTTTGGTCTGATATTAAATTTCTTATTCATTAAGTTTTTGAGCGTAAAGTTATAACTACCAGCTATGATGTTATAATCGCCCCAAATACCAAAATTTCCTCTTTTATCAATACTGATTTGCATCAAACCTCTTCCTTTTCCTTCCATAATATCGCCAGTTTGTCTATCTAATAAGATTTGAAATTCAGCATCTTCTGTAACATCTAAATTCATATCCATCTGTAAACCAGAAAGATTAATAGTTTTGATAGGGCTTGTAGATGTATTTTGTTTGGTTGTATCTATAATTTTATCTTTTTGGAAATCTACAAACTGAAAATAATTAGCATCTCCTACCTCGCTATAACCATCCAAAGGAAGATATAATTTAGTTCCTTTATTGGTTTTTGCATCCACCTTGATGTACATATCTGCTGGTTCGCCCTGAATCATCAGTTTACCAGAGCCTACAGCTTTTCCATAGTACAAAGCATTTTCTGTTTCTTTGGTATTGAGAAGCGTAAATTTCTCAAAATCAGCACCCAATTCAATAAAGAAATATTGAAATTTATCATGATACACTCTACCATTTAGCGTTGCCATTCCTTTTTCTCTTTCTTCATCAAAAAGTCTAAAATTTCTAAATGACAATTCATTTTTTGAAATATTGATGGTGCTACTGGTCTCATAAACAGAACCTAAGTAATTCACCTTAAATTTAGCCTTATTGAAGGTTACTGAGCCGTTCAAATCAGGTTCAGCCAGTTTTCCTGTGATATTGACATCACCAGAAACTGTTCCTTCTAATTTTGATACATATTCATTAATAAAAGGCTCAGCCATATTGATTTCAGCTTTTCTGATTTTAGCTGATAGATTTAGATTGTCTTGTCTGGGCTGATATGTTCCATCTAAAAAGAATACATAGTCTTTTTTATGGTAAATACTTGTTTCAAGCTCCATGAGTTGTTTTTCGTTATTCCAGTTGCTACGCCCCTTAATATTTCCTACATAAAATTTATTCACATCCACAGAATCTGCTTTGAAATTTGCATTAATTTTAATTTCCTCATATACATCTTCTATAGTTAGATGTGCATCTAGAATTCCCTTTATTTTTTTACCTGAAAGAATGGTATTCAATGTAGATAGTTGAAAAGCATCGATATCTATATTCAATTTTTCGTCAGGGTTGTTGGCTGCAATCATACCATTGAATACAATTTCCTGATTAGCATTGCTCAACATGAAATTATCAAATACAACTTTTCCATTTTCATTGGTAAAAAGTGTAATTTTTCGGGATGGTTCAAATTTCCAAACAGATTCAAGCAATTTCACATTTGATTCATCGAATTCAACAATAGTTTTATTCGTATCTAAGGTAATGTGTCCTTGTATGTCAGCTTCATTAGAGCTTTCTTTTTGTTTAATTCGTGTTCTAAAATCTATAATTCCATCCAACCAAATGGCATTGAGTGTAAGTTTTTCTGTTTCTACACTCCCCAAATGTTGTGTACTTGAATATAAATTCAGTTCTGCTGTAATATTTTCATTTAAGCCCTGTTTATAAGCTTCAAATTGAAGTGTATTTCGATAAAATGCATAAGATCCAAATTCTAAAGTTTGGATAGGTTTCATTGATTTAAACGTAAAACGAGCTGAATCTCCACCTACTAAGACACCTTTAAAATGCGAATCTGGTGATATATACATACTCGTATCTATCAAATTAAGTATAGGTTTGATATCAAGAATTGTTATCTCATAATCCAATGATGTATTTTGACTTTTTTGTTTCTTTTTTTGAGCGTAGTAATTGTTTTGAGCATCTTTTTGGTTTTTAATTCCTAAAAATAACTCACTAAAGAAACCAGAAACCGTACTGCTTAATTGGCTTAAATTGTACTTTCCTACCACATTGACTTTAAAATAGTTTGAATAAACATCAAAAAAACTATAACCATATTCATTTTTTTGAGAAGATACAACCAGAGAGTCCATGTGGAGTGATTTTTTACGATAAGTTATATCTGCATCTCGTAAAAGCACATCTCCTTCAAAATCATCTATATTTAAACCTTTACTTTGAGTATGAATAAATCCTCTAAAAACAAGGTCTTCAGGTATAAATCCTAGCTTTTTGAAATCAAGATTGGTTACTTCACTATTAAATTTAAGTTCTGGTTTAGGCTTATTAAAATCTATTGTTCCTTCTAAATTTAATTGAGCATTGTTATCCAAACTTTTTACTTTCCCTTCAAAAAATTTATTTTTAAAATTTCCATCTAAATTGATATTCTGATAAGTATAATTGAGGGCTTCTAAGGATGCTACTTCTCCATCAAAATGAGTATCAAGTGTTTCAAATGTAAAACCTTTTCCTTTAATGTTCCCATTCATCGAAATTTTCCCAACTGCACTTTGATTGGTTAATGCTCCTGTATTAAAATCTTGTAGGGCTATTGTTCCCTGATAAGCAGGTAATTGGTTTTCTTTCTGTATCAAATAAGCATCTAAATCAGCATTGCCCAATGCTGTTTGTAGTTTGGCTTTGGCTTTAAAATCTTGTGGATAGCCATCAAAACGACCCTGAATAGTTACATCTCCAAATTTCTGCACATATTCATTGATGGTAGCATCTTCAAGATACTGCTGTAAATCAGGTGTATGAATAACAGAATTGGGTTCAATTTGAATGGATGCTAATACGGATTCTACATTTGGCAAACCTTCTATTCCCATATCTCCGTTGAGTGATGTATGTTTGCCAAATTTCAAATTAAAGGTTGTAAAATTAAAATTATTGACTGTACCACTAAAATTTCCAGAAAGATGCCAAAAGTCATCATATTTATGAAGTGCTGGAGCAAAAAGAGCTAAGTCGTGTGTATGAATAATGGTGCTATCTAATCGGGCTTCAATTCTTACCTTTTCATTAAAATTGCCCATATCCTTGATAGATTCAAAATTAAAAATTAGGCTATCTTGTAGAATAGAGTTATTAACTTCTACATACAAATTATTAAACTGAATAGAACGTTTGTTATGTAAAAACTTTGTATTGAGATTTCGTATATCAAGTCCTGATTTTTTATCAAGAGCTTGGAGATTTTCAGCTTCAAAAGAGACTGTATCAGCTACAATCAAAAGTTTTTGAACGTACCCATCCATGTGCTGAAACTTAAAATGACCATAATCAAAACCATTCTTGATAGAATCTTGACGAGGGTCGTTGTAACTCAATGTGATTTCATCTAAAAATATTTCATCAATCAAGAAAACGGCTGCTCTTTCTCCTTTTTTACGAGGTTTTTTTTGTTTTGGAGCCGTCAGGCTATCTATAGTGTCTATAAATTCCTGAATATTAAGCTCTTTATTTTTAGGATTTACAATAAGATTTACTTCGCCATTGTGTAAGAAAAATTTATCTAAATAAATGTTCTTACCTTCTATTGTGCCAAACAAATCAAAATCGGTGCTAAACTCCTCCAAATCAACCATTTTGTTTCCTTGTCTGTCTATGATTTTCAAGCCTTTGAGCAAAACATCTTGATTGAGTAGATTCAAACGTAGTTTTTGAATAGTTATTTTGAATCCTGATATTTCTGTAAGGTAGTTGGATGCTTTTTTAGCAATAAAAGTTTGTACCATAGGAACAGCCAAAAGTGCCAT
This sequence comes from bacterium 336/3, assembly GCA_001281695.1. NCBI lineage: Bacteria > Pseudomonadati > bacterium 336/3. Next base: position 3,558,838 of record LJIE01000001.1, read on the forward strand.
TACTATCGCTACAATACTCACAGGTACAATCACTAACCACTTGAAAACCCTCCATGTTATTTTTTGTATTTTTCTTAAAATACGTTTACTTTTGGCTTTCTTTTCTTGTTCTGGTGTGAAAGTCGTCTCAGTATTTTTATCAGGTTCAATATGTTGAGTTGTAATACTCAGTGTACAATTTTTTAATTTTTATTTTTTACTCAAGTATTTGTATGCCCACTATTTTAGCTATAGAATCTTCTTGCGATGAAACATCTGCTTCTGTGATACAAGATAGCAAAATTCTCTCCAATATTATAGCCAACCAAAAAATTCACGAATTATATGGAGGTGTTGTACCAGAACTTGCTTCTCGTGAACACCAAAAAAATATTATACCAGTTGTTTTAAGTGCTTTAGATACTGCAAAGATACATAAAAATCAGTTAGATGCAATTGCTTTTACGAGAGGTCCAGGGCTTTTAGGAGCGTTATTGGTCGGTGTTTCTTTTGCCAAATCTATGGCTATTTCATTAAACATACCACTGATTGAGGTCAATCACATGCAAGCTCATGTACTTGCTCATTTTATAGGCGAAAACAAACCCAAATTCCCTTTTTTATGTCTGACAGTCAGTGGCGGACATACTCAAATTGTACTTGTTAGAGACTATTTAGATATGGAAGTGATTGGACAAACGCAAGATGATGCAGTAGGTGAGGCTTTTGATAAAACAGCAAAATTACTTGGATTACCTTACCCTGGTGGACCTTTGATTGATAAATATGCTCAAGAAGGAAACCCATCAGCTTTTCCATTTCCCAAATCCGAAATGCCTGACTTAAACTTTTCGTTTAGTGGTATCAAAACTGCTATTTTATATTTTTTACAGAATAATACTCAGAAAAATCCTCAATTTATTCAAGAAAATCTCAAAGATATTTGTGCAAGTGTGCAGTATAGTTTGGTAGAAATTTTGATGCAAAAATTAAGAAAAGCCTCTAAACAAACTAACATTAAAGAAATTTCTATTGCTGGTGGCGTAGCAGCTAATTCGGGTTTGCGTAATGCTCTTCAAACAGAAGCAAAAAAATACAATTGGAACGTATATATTCCAGATTTTCAGTATTGTACAGATAATGCAGCCATGATAGCCATGGTTGCCCACTATAAATATTTAGCTAAGGATTTTTGTGAGCAGAATGTAGGAGCATTAGCTCGTTGGGAAATTTAAAAAAAAAGGTCTTGAACTTCAATTCAAGACCTTTTTTTAATAATCATCTTTTTCGTCTAAATCGTCTGTAAGCAACGATTTAGTTCTATCCAATATTTTGCTAAAAAATCCTCCAAAAGGATTGTCTTTTTTTTGAGATTTTGGGTTTTTAGTATCCGCTTTTATTACATTGGTATTGGTTTGTTGAACATTATGGAATAAATCTCTGTCATCCAAAGCTCTAAATCCTGCCATTACCAAACCAATTGCTGTTGCGAAAATAGGTTGTTTTACCAATTCTACATTGTTTTTGGTCAAATATTCTGTTGGATGTCCAATTCTAACTGGTAAACCAGTATGTAATTCAAACAATTCTTTAATACCATCTAACAATGCTCCACCTCCTGTCAATACAATTCCCTGAGAAAGAGTATTATAGAAATTAGAACGGATAATTTCTTTATGAACATCTTCTATAATTTCAGTCATACGAGCTTCAATGATATGAGCCAAATTACGTAAAGATATTTCTTTAGAAGAACGGTTTCTAAGCCCTGGAATTGAAACTACATCTCTATCACTTGCTTGTTCTGCAATAGCTTTCCCAAAACGAACTTTTAAAAGCTCTGCTTGGTTTTCCATGAGCATACAACCATGCTTAATATCTGATGTAATAATTTGCCCACCAAAAGGTATTACGGCTGTATGTCTAATTATTCCATCGTGGAAAATAGCTACATCTGTTGTTCCTCCACCAATATCCACAAGGGCAACACCTTCTTCTCTTTCTTCACGAGTTAATACTGATAGACTGGAAGCAATTGGTTCCAATATCATTTCTTGAATTTCAAGACCAGCCTTTTTTACACAACGATTGATATTATTTAGAGCTGTGGTTTGAGCTGTAATAATATGAAAATTAGCTTCAAGCTTTACACCAGACATGCCAATGGGTTCAATAATACCTGCCTCATTATCAACAATAAAATCTTGAGGCATGACATGCAAAATTTGTGTTCCTGCTTCCGTAGGCGTTTTGTACATATCATTTACCAGTCGCATTACATCTTCTCCAGAAATTTCGTCTTCTGTGGAGTGACGTGTAATACTTCCTTTTTGTCGCATGCTTTTGATGTGCTGTCCTGCAATTCCAACATTTACAATTTTAATGTCTATGCCCGACATACGAGATGCTTCTTTAACTGCCTGAGTAATCGCTTCTACAGTTTTATCAATATTTATGACAACACCTCGAGTTACCCCTTCAGAGATAGCTTTCCCAACACCTAATATTTCTATACGTTCTTTATTTTGTTCATCTCTACGAGCCACCACAGCACAAATTTTGGTACTGCCAATGTCTAATCCGACTACAATTTTATCTTTCTGCATATTCACAAACAATCTGTTGATGATACTTTAAGCTCACTTTTTCGTAACGATTCCACCCTTTTTTAGGTAAAATATATTTACATAAGATTTCTATTTTTTTCATTTTGACTTCCCAGTCTGCCCAATCGCCAAAGTCTATGACTGTATCTGATAACTGTAAATATACTTTGAGATTCTTTTTCTGCTTATGAATTTGGACGATATGAGCCTTCCAAATATCAGTAGTAGCAATAAAGTTGAGCAAATCTAATAATTTTTTATCATCTTCATTATTTTTAAAGTCAAAATATACATTATCTGTACTTAAAACCAAACAATGAGGACTATATTTTTTTGAAAGAGGTATTTTTTTACCCTGAGCATCTAAGTAAAAAGAATCAGTACTACCTATAATACGAACAACAGGTTCTACTGTTTTTACCCAAACTAAGAGTTCTCCATTGAGTTTTTTACTAATTTTACACTTTGCTACAAACGGATTTGCACGTACTCTCAGTTCTAACTGCCTTGTATTTAAAAACTTATAAGGTGTGTTCAATAAAAATTCTCTTCCATTACTATCTAATAAACTTTGAACATCCTGCTCGTCAAAAAAACGATTTCCTTTATTGTAATCTATAATTATTTGTAGTTTTTGACAAGTCTGCCTATCATACTGACTTGCTGAAAACCCTAATATTATTATTAAAATTAACAAGGCGACAAGAAATCGAACCTCTTTACGCCATTTTATCTTCCAAAACATTTTAACCATTATTTTGCCCAGCAATATAGAAAAGTCTAAGGAAACTATAAAATTTACTTTGTTTTTTTAAGTAAATTTTTATTCAAACTCATTACCACAATCCAAACATTTCCAAGTATTTGTTTTTTGGAGTGAAAAGATTTTTATAAGATTTTTCCAAATATTTTCCTCTATTTTAGTATCTATATTAATAGAATAACAATTTGGACAAATTTTTATGAGCTCATCTCCTAACTCTAGCAATACAATTTTAGCCTTTTCCCAATCTTTTAAGTTTATTTTTAGTTTAATTCCTCCTATAAGTGTGCTATAAGTAGAGTAAATAGATGTCATATTTTCATCAAATAGAAAACATAACACACCTCCACTTTCAAGTTTCGACTTATACATATATGCATCTATAGGATTATCAAATGTTTTAATGGTAAGTAATTCCACAAACCTTTACGATTAATCTTGTTTGGGTTCTTGTTGTATTTTATTTTTTTCTTTTTGTTTATTTTTTACAAATTTAGGACTTACTCGTGGCACTGCATTAACAGGCAACCCATTTTTCATAACAGTCCCTTGTTTTTCTGTGGGATTATAACGTGGTTTTTTTGTTTTAAATCTTTGATAACGAGGCATATTCTTCTTCCACATAAATTTACCCACACGCAAATGTCGTACATCATAAGGTTTTTTGGTATATTTTCTGAGGCTTCGGTTAGTTAGCTTAGATTTTCTTGGATAGTATTTGATTTTTAGAGCTCCTAAAGAAGTTGCCATTCGGTGTGAACGCTTGGCTCTTATCTTTTTCCAATCTATATAAATAACACTTCCTTTATAATTCTGTTGTTTACGAGTATTATAAGCTATTATTTTTCTTCTTTTCTCTAAAAAATTATATTTGATGGTCCCTCCTGTAAATTTATCATAACCTCTTCTAAATTCATGAGGCCTGTATTTGGTTTTACTCATAAATGTTGCAAAACCAGTTTTCTTTTTATGTGGAAGAAATTTATAATTAGATACAAACTTATCATAGCCTGTTTTCTTTTTATAAGGCATATAAGCGTAACTAGATACAAATTTGTCATAGCCTCTTCTGAATTGATGAGGTTTATGTTTAGTTTGTGATAAAAATTTTGATGATCCTGTTTTTAATTTATGAGGTTTGTATTTTATTGTTGATTTGAATTCAGAAACACCTGTTTTAAACTTGTGTGGTGATATCTTGTTCTGTGATTTGAATGTAGAAACAACACCTGTTGTCTTTTCTCTTGGGTAAAATGGCTCTGAGCCTTTGAAAGTGCTTTGTCCCATCACTTTAGGTGCTTGGGTATATTTTTGTTTACCCCTAAAAAAACCAGCTGACACTGTTTTTTCATTGGTTACTTTTTCAGCCCCCTTCGACTGTGTACCTTCTACTGGTTTAGCACGTTTTTTTAAACGATACTTATTGGTAAGTACAGGCTTTTTTGTTGATTTATTATCAGTTTTTTGAGCAAAAACTTCACAACTAAAAAACCATAGTACAATAAGGACACAATATATAAATACTTTTTTCAAGATATCAAATGAATTATTTTGTATAGTTAGATTTTATAAAGAATCCGTAGGTGTTACATTTTCTTCTTTCTCTGATTCTTCTACTTTTTTCTTTTTCTGTCTTTTAGCTTTCTTAGAGTTTTTTACATCTGGGAATATTTCATTATCCTTGATATATTTTTTTTCTTTTCGAATTAATTTACTTTTCTCTTCACGTGAGGTATAACGAACTTTTTTAACTTTACCCACTTTTTTTATCAAACCAGTCTTTTTATTTCTTTGTACGATAATATAGTTTGTAGGTTCATAATTATCATCAGGAATTCCCAATGCTCCTACTTCTTGATAAGCTGGACAACGTGAACGTTTGTTACAATCAGTAAATAAAAACAAAGAGAAGAGAGCTATACAAATAATATATTTCATAGATTAAGCAAATAAACGACCCACAACATCCATATTATAAAGGCAAAGTTTTCCCAAATATACAAATACACAAGAAACCTTTTGCAAATATTGTACGTTTTTTATTTTATTTAAAAGCAAATTTGACTCTAAAATAAAAAAAAGCTAAACTTGCACCTAAATTTCATCAAAACAGAAAGATACAATGAAAAAATTGTTGCCTTTAACATTATTACTTTCCGTCATAGCTTGTAAAACTACTCAAAAGACTGCTCAAAAAAATACTTCTAAAGAACCCATCTTGATGTATATAGGTAATACTCCTGTTACGGTAGCAGAGTTTAAATATGTTTATGAAAAAAATAATACAAATAAAGATAGTTTATACAAAGAGCCTTCAATAAAAGAATATTTAGATTTATATACCAAATTTAAACTGAAAGTCATTGATGCTCAAAAAATAGGTATTGATACTACAAGAGAATTCCAGACAGAGTATTATGGCTATGAAAGTCAACTTGCCCGCCCTTATTTACTTTCTAAAGATGCCAACGACCAACTTGTAAAAGAAACTTATAACAGATTGCAAGAAGAAGTAAATGCTGGGCATATTCTTATCAAAGTAGGATTGGAAGCTGAACCAACTGATACCCTAAACGCATATAATAGAATTAAGGATATTAGAGAAAAAGCCCTCAAAAATGAAGATTTTAAGGCGTTGGCTCGCCAATACTCCGAAGACCCTTCAGCAAGTTCTAACGATGGCAATTTAGGTTTTTTCACTGCTTTACAGATGGTTTATCCTTTTGAAACTGCAGCTTTTAAAACTACTAAAGGACAAATTTCAGATATCATACGTACTGAATTTGGTTATCATATTATCAAAGTGTATGATAAAAGACAAAGCAGTGGTAAAGTAACAACTGCACATATCATGCTTAGAGCCTTGAAAGGCATTTCATCACAAGATTCTATTGCTTTAAGAAAAAGAATCTATGAAATTTATGACAAAGCTAAAAAGGGTGAAGATTGGAATACTCTTGTAAGACAATTTTCTGAAGATGCCAATAGCAAAAATAGTGGTGGACAACTAAGAGAGTTTGGTGTAGGTGATTTGATTCCAGAATTTGAAAATGCTTCGTTTGCTCTTAAAAATGAAGGAGATATAGCCGAACCTGTACTTACTCCTTATGGCTGGCATGTGATTAAACTGATTTCAAGAAGAAAAAGAGAAACTTTTGAAGAAGCCGAAGCAAGCATCAGAAATAGAGTACAACGCGATTCACGTTCTGAAGTAGGAAAAAATGCTTCACTCATCAGACTTCGTAAAGAAAATAATCTAAAAATCAACCAGAAAGTATTTGAAAAAGCTATCAAAACTGTTGATAGCAATTTGGTAAAAGGTCAGTGGGATTATGCTTCTAATAATAAATTCTTAAAAGAAACTATTGCATCTTTTGAGAATAAAACAATCAATAAAAAACAAAATATTACAGTCAATGATTTCTTTTTCTATATGAAAAGAAGACAACAAGTAAGAACTGACCTTAAAACACCACAACATTATGCTCGTTTGATGTGGCAACGTTTTATTGATGATGAAACTGTAAATTTTGAAAAAAGTATTTTACCTGAAAAATATATTGATTATAAAATGCTTACTCAAGAATACAGAGAAGGCATGATGCTTTTTGCTATGATGAATGAAAAAGTATGGGGCAAGGCTCTAAAAGACACCACTGGGGCAAAACAATTTCATCAAAATAATAAAGAAAAGTATAAGTGGGGAGAAAGAGCATTTGCTACTATTTTTGACGCTGCTAATGAATCTGTTTTGAAAGAAGTAGAAGAAAGATTGACAGAAAGACCTCCTTATTTACTTAAAAACTACATCAAAGACCCTATTTTGAAATATACCAAAGACCAATTACGTATCGATGATAAATATCTGAATGGTTTGGTTCAAATTGCTTCAGAGTTGAATAACGATCCTTCATTATTACTTGAAATTTCTGGACACATGGATAAAGCTGAACGTCCCAAAACACTTTCTGCTGATAGAACCAAATTGGTATTTGATTATTTGTTCAATAAAAATATCAATCCCAATCAAGCTATTCGTAAAGATTTTGGTAGTTCATTACCTGGTACTAAAAAAGATAATAAACCTAACAACAGAGTAGAATTACAAATGTTTACTTACTCTTTGAAAGGTATTGAAAAACAAATCAATACAACAAATCCTTTGAATTTAAAAGTTACAGAACTTAGACCTTATGAAAAAGGTAATAACGGATTGCCTACTGGTATAGAGTGGAAAGAAGGTAAACATAAAGTAGCTCAAAATGGTCGTTTACAAATGGTTCAGATAAATAGCATTGAATCTCCTCGTACAAAAACATTTGACGAAGCCAAAGGGCAAGTTATTTCTGATTATCAAGTATTTTTAGAAAGCGAATGGATAGAAAATCTAAAAAAACAATACAGTGTAAAAATTGAAGAAAAAGAGCTTCAAAAATTGATTAAAAAATAATTTTGTACATTCTTCGATTAAAAATCATTTAACATTTTATTTACTATGCCGTTTCTCCAAACCGAAATAGAAGGATTATTGGTATTTGAACCACGCTTATTTGAAGATGAGCGTGGTTATTTTTATGAAAGTTTTAATCAACAAGAATTTCATAAAGCTACTGGTATTAATTTACCTTTTGTACAAGATAACCACTCTTTTTCTAAATATGGTGTACTCAGAGGTTTGCATTTTCAAAAACCACCTCATGATCAAGCCAAACTCATCAAAGTAGTAAAAGGCGAAATTTATGATGTGGCCGTAGATATTCGTAAAAGCTCTCCCACTTTTGGAAAATGGTTAGGTTTTCATTTGTCAGCAGACAATAAGAAACAATTATATCTACCAAAAGGATTTGCTCATGGATTTGTAGTATTGAGTGAAGTAGCTGAGGTTCTTTATAAATGTGATAATTTTTATTCTCCACAATTTGAAGGAGGTATTATTTATAATGATACACAACTCAATATAGATTGGTTGGTATCAGAAAATAAACTCATTGTATCTGATAAAGATTTAAAACTGAAAAGTCTAAAAGAGATAACCTTTGAATAAAAATATTTCTTGATAGGATTTTTGGTTTCAATTTTATTCCATTAAATTTGCACGCTAAATAAGTACTGGTTTTTAAACTTTTTATAAAAAATGGCTAATATTGGCAAAATTACGCAAGTGATTGGTCCTGTAGTAGATGTAAGCTTCTCCACAGAAGGTGCTATGCTACCTCAAATTCTCAATGCACTTGAAGTTACTAAACCTAACGGTCAGAAAATTATTTTGGAATGTCAGCAACACCTCGGTGAAGACCGTGTAAGAGCTATCGCAATGGATAGTACCGATGGTTTGCAAAGAGGTATGGATGTAGTAGATTTAGGAACTACCATCACTATGCCCACAGGTGATGCAATTAAAGGAAGACTTTTTAATGTAGTAGGTGATGCTATTGATGGTATCAAACAACCTGATAAAACAAAAGGACGTTCTATTCACAATCGCCCTCCTCGTTTCGAAGATTTAGCAACTTCAACAGAAGTTCTTTATACAGGTATCAAAGTAATTGACTTGTTAGCTCCTTATGTAAAAGGTGGTAAAATCGGATTGTTTGGTGGTGCTGGTGTAGGAAAAACTGTACTTATTCAAGAGCTTATCAACAACATTGCAAAAGCTTATGCAGGTCTATCTGTATTTGCTGGTGTAGGTGAACGTACTCGTGAAGGAAATGACCTTCTTCGTGAATTTATTGAGTCTGACATCATCCGTTATGGAAAAGATTTCAAACACTCTATGGAAGAAGGTGGTTGGGATTTGAGCAAAGTGGATATGGCAGAATTAGAAAAATCTCAAGCTACTCTGGTATTTGGTCAGATGAATGAGCCTCCAGGAGCAAGAGCAAGAGTTGCCCTTTCTGGTCTTGCTATTGCAGAATATTTCCGTGATGGTGATGGCGAAGGAAAAGGAAACGATATTTTATTCTTTATTGATAACATTTTCCGTTTTACACAAGCAGGTTCTGAGGTATCAGCTCTTTTGGGTCGTATGCCTTCTGCTGTAGGTTATCAGCCTACACTTGCTAGTGAAATGGGTTTGATGCAAGAGCGTATCACTTCAACAAAAAGAGGTTCCATTACATCTGTACAAGCTGTATATGTACCTGCTGATGACTTGACTGACCCTGCTCCTGCGACTACATTCGCTCACTTGGATGCAACCACTGTACTTTCTCGTAAAATTGCCGAGTTGGGTATCTACCCTGCTGTGGATCCTCTTGACTCTACATCTCGTATCCTTGATCCTCAAGTACTAGGTGATGAGCATTATGGAACGGCTCAACGTGTGAAGAGAACTCTCCAGAGATATAAAGAATTACAAGATATTATTGCTATCTTGGGTATGGATGAACTTTCTGACGAAGATAAAGAAACTGTAAACAGAGCTAGACGTGTACAACGTTTCTTATCTCAGCCTTTCTTCGTAGCAGAGCAGTTCACAGGTTTGAAAGGAGAATTCGTAAATATTAAAGATACTATCAAAGGCTTTAATATGATTATGGATGGTGAGTTAGATCACTTACCCGAATCTGCTTTCAACTTAGTTGGTACTATTGAGCAAGCTATCGCTAAAGGTGAGAAACTTCTTGCTGAAGCGTCTAAAAAATAATGATTATACTTAGCAGGAATAAAACCTGCTAAGTTTCTTTTAAGACCTTTATCCAAAAGACAATATGTTTTTAGAAATTATCACCCCTGATAAGCAAATTTTTTCTGGCGAAGTAGTTTCTGCTACACTCCCAGGTAAAAAAGGCTCATTCCAAATCTTAAATAATCACGCTGCGGTTATTTCTACATTGGATGCAGGCACACTCAAATACAAAGCAAATAATAAAGAAGAGGTTAGCCTCGAAATTTTGGGTGGTGTTGCAGAAGTTTTAAATAATAACATTCAAGTGTTGATTGAAGGTATAAAAAAATAAGCCTCAAAACACTAAACAGATATAAAAAAGGTAGAAATTTACATTTCTGCCTTTTTTGTTTTTAAGATAAATCCTCTTTATTTTTATGAAATTCATTTTTGCCAAAGTAAATAGATATAAAATACCTCCTTTTGTTATTTTATTGGTTGTGGGGCTTACCAGTATTGGTGCTGATTTGAATGTACTTCCTTTTATGTTGATTATAGCATTTATTGAAATTCTTATTTATTTATTCTTTGTCTCAACAATTGGTTGGCTCATCAAAAATGATTTACAAGCAATCTCTTTGAACTTAAGTTTTGTATTTTTAGGTATAGGAAGCCTTGAGAAAATTATGCACTGGCCTGGTGCTGATTTACATTTAATTTTAGGTAAAGTATTATTAATAGCCTGTTTAATCATAGGTTGTATTATCATATTCTCAAAAAAAATTTAGAAAATTAAAGTCTGTTTTAATTTTCTAAAAATCTTGTTTTTTTACTACATTTAGGCAAATTATTGCATTCTGATGCTTCGTTTGCTTGCTATATTATTATTGTTGTTTTCATATTTTAAAAGCTCTGCTCAAAGTAATTTGAACACTCTGCTTCAAAAATCTATGAATACACGTAAGGATAGTAATTTTGTGAAATTGTATATAGATATCGCAAAAGAGTATGAAGAGGCTTCAAAATTAGATTCAGCTATTTTTTATTGCCAAAAAAGTGTTGATTTAGCACGAAAAATAAACTTCCAAAAAGGCGAAGCTCAAGCTCTAAGTTATTTGGGTGAATACCAAGAAAACAAAGGCTTTCAACTAGATGCTATTAAATACTACAATGCAGCCTACACAATTTATACTCAATTAAAAAATAATGCAAGAGCAGCTACTATGCTTAATTATATAGGTATTGTTTACGATTCCTTAGGTGAGTTTGATAAAGCATTAAAATACTTATTTCAATCTGCTCAAATTAAAGAAGACATTCATAATTTATCAGGGCTTGCAGATGTTTATAATGATATTGGGATTGTATACGAACAAATGAAAGAGTATACTAGAGCATTGGAGTATTATTCAAAATCTCTTAAAATTTCAGAACAACAAAATTTATCTGCAAAAAAAATATCTAATTTATACAATAATATTGGCGTTGTTTATTATGACCAAAATGAGTTTGATAAAGCTTTAGAGAATTTTAACAAATCCTTAGAAATCAGAAAGTCTATTAAAAGCCCTAAAATTGAAAGTAATTACTACAATATTGCTAATATTTATTTTCATAAAAAAGATTTTACAAAAGCCTTAGAGTTATATTTAAAAGCTTTTTCATTAGTTTCTGAACAAGAATCGCCTCAAAAAGTTTCTAATTATAATATTACCATTGGACAAACCTATTTGTATTTACAGAAGTACGATTCCGCAGCTAAATATATACAAACAGGTTATAATATATCTAAAAAGTATAATTATAAATATGCTGAGTTATATGCTTATTTCATACAAGGAAAATTAGATTCTGTACAAAACAATTATCAAAAAGCTTTTGAAACTCAAAAGAAGTATATCATACTTAAAGATTCTTTACTCAATTCAGAAAGAGTTGCCCAAGTTGCCAAATACCAAACAGTTTATGAAACTGAAAGAAAAAATGCTGAAAATGAAATCTTAAAAAAAGATAAAGAAAAGGAGTATGTTGAAAACAACTTACTCCGTGAAATGCAAAGGGCTCAAACAGCCGAAAATGAAGTTTTAAGAAAAGAACGTGAAAAAGAAGATATACAAGCCCAATTTCAAGAAAAAGAAAATTTATTTTTAAGACAAGCACAAAGGCTTAGAGAACTTGAAAACAAGAATTTAAAACGTGAAAAAGAAGATTTAGAAGTTAAAAAAATGATTTCTGATGGTGAAAAAGACAAGCAAATTAAACTTCAGTTTTGGGCAATATTTTTTTCATCCATTGTTATTGTTCTTATTTTAGGCTTATTGCTTGCTTTGTATCATTCTAGTATCAAAAAAAATGTTGCTTACAAGCTTCTCAAAGATAGTACAAATGAGATTCAACACAAAAATGAGGAGATTTCTTCCCAATCAGAAATTTTAAAACTATACAACGAGCAAATCAAACAACAAAACAAAGAACTTGTCAATGCATATTCCAAAATGACAGATAGCATTATATATGCTGAACGTCTACAATATGCTGTTGTAGGAAACGAGCAAGATTTAAAAATACTTTATCCTGAATCTTTTGTATTATATATGCCTAAAGATATTGTTTCAGGAGATTTTCTTTGGACTACCCAAATAGAGCAACTCAAGATTACTGTTGTTGCTGATTGTACGGGGCATGGTGTACCTGGCTCACTGATGACTTTTTTAGCCATTTCTGCTTTAAATGAGATTATTTACACCAAACATATCACAACTCCTAAAGAAATTTTAGAAGAACTTGACAAAAAAATCATAGAATTTTTAAGTAAACATTCAGAAAAATTGCAAAAATCTGATGGTATGGATGCTGTGGTAATCTGTATGGATGAGTCTAATAAAATGTTATATTATTCAGGGGCTAAAAATCCTTTATATAGAATCCGAAATGGGGAATTGAGTGTTTTTAGTGGAAGTATGTTTTCTTTAGGTTTTAATATTTTTGAAGAAGGAAAAGTATTTACAAATCAAGCTATACAACTGGAAAAAGGTGACATGTTTTATGCTTTTTCAGATGGTTATCAAGACCAATTTGGTGGTGATGGAGAAAAACCAAAGAAGTTTTTAAGTAAAAAGCTTAAAGAGTTATTAATAGAAATTTCAACCCTTCCTCCACAAGAGCAAAAAAGCATCTTGATACAAAAACTAAAAAAATGGAAGGGTTTATATCCTCAAACAGATGATATTATTATGGTTGGTTTGCAAGTTTAGAAAGCTTTTAAAGCTATCAGTTGCTTTTTAGAATACGTTCCTTGTGCATTAAGCTGATAAGAACGTTTATAACAGCCAATAGCAGCTTGTATATTTTTCATACGTAAATATGCATCTCCCAAAATATTATGAGCTATATCATTATTAGGATGTTCTATCACATTAATTTTTGCAATATTTAGAGCTTCTTGAAACCTACCCAAATTAATAAGTCTTTGAGTCACTTGCGATAGTAAATTCTGATTTACCTTATATTTATGCTTAATTTTGTAATAATTGTAGCTTTCTAACAAAGACATTACCCCTCCTTGAGAAAAACGTTGGTATAGAATATTTACAGGATCATCATAATTTTGGACATTGAGAACTTGAAAAAATGGATGTTTTCCTCCTCCTATGCACATTTCTATCAGATTATATGCCATATTCAGTCCATTGGCACTATTGGTAAATAGTACCAATCCTGATTTTTCTTCAGGTATACCAATCATATAAGCTTTGGTTGTACCCAAATCGCCCCAATGCCAAAAAGCTTGTCCCAAATTAGTTTCATAAAGCCCCATTCCTAGTCCCCAAGTCATGGAAGCTAAAAAATTTGTTTTGGCTTTACTTTGAACTGTCCACATTTGTTCAAATGATTCTTTTTTTAAACCTTTTTTACTTAAAAGAGCCTCCATAAATTTCCCATAATCTTCTCCATTGGTAATGAGGCTATAAGAAGCCATAGGCTTAAAGGTTTTTCGAGTAAAAAATACCGCTTGCCCAGCACTTCCATGAGAGTCGGAAGTTCTGTCTTTGAAACGTTCTTCTGTCCAAACATAGCTGCTATTAGCCATTCCCAAAGGCTCAAAAAGATATTCTTTGGCAAGAGCTTCTAAATCTTTTTTAGTAAGATGTTCTACTACAAATTGCAAATAAGATATTCCCTCTCCAGAGTAATGCATATCTGTTGCAGGGTCAAAATTGATAGAAAGATAGCCATATCGCCCATTGGGTAAACCTGACGAATGACTCAAACACATTCTTGCTGTAATCTTATAAAAACGATTATCTTGTATCTTATGAAATAAGAAGAGTTTTTCTATGGAATCTTTGGAAACGTATTCTGTAAGAGGTTTGTCTAAATCTAATATTCCCTGTTCCACAAGTTTCATACAAATATAGCCAAACATGGGTTTGCTTAGAGATGCTGCTTCAAAGACAGTATTAGGTGTTATTCTTTTTTGAGTAGCTTTGTTGGCTACTCCAAAGCCCCTAAACCATACTAATTTTCCTTTTTTTATAATACCAATAGATACACCAGGAACACCAGCACTATCCATCATTTCAGGAATACGCTTTTTTAAAAAATTAGTATCTAAATCTTTAGCAGATAAATAATTGATAGAAATAGCAATCCACAAAAAAATATATTTTATTTTCATAGTTAAACAAACACATGGTTTCCTAAACAAATAAAACAAAAAAATATGGATTATTGAAGGATATTCTTCTAAAAAAACAATGCTCTGAAAATTAGTTTTCAGAGCATTGTTTACTTTAAGCTAAATATTATATTAACCTTTTTTTACTTGTCTTGTCCACTTATCTGTACGACCAATATTTACAACAGGAATAGAACCTCTCACATTCAAAGTGTTATTGTCTTTCAATTCCATAGAACTGTTATAAGTATTTCCATTTTTAGGGTCGTAGATTGTACCACCTTCCCATTTTTTGTTTCCTTTGTATTCAAAGCCTACTAAGTTTACCAAACCATAAACTTTTTGACTTCTTTTGCTAGCATCAGGATTTTTTGTATCTAATTTGTCTGCACCTGTATCAGGGTTTTTAGGCTCTTTAAGCCATACTATACGACCATTATATTTACCCGAAGCAGTTTTGTAGATTTGGATACGTGCTGTTCCTTCTCCATTCATCCAAATACCCAAAACTTTATCAGCATCAGCATCTTGAGCAAAAAGATTTACGCTAACAAATAAGCATAGTAGTGTAAATAGAATATTTACTTTTTTCATGATAATTATTATTTTAAAGTTAAACTTTTTTGTGTAAACAAAACGAATACCATTTTGTCGAAATAAGCAATTTTTTTTCTTTGTAAAAAATTTTTTTTCTTTTTTTATTTAGTTGGCAACTTCTGAGAGGAATTTAATACGTATCAATCTAATTTCTTCCTCTGTAAAATCGTCTTCTACAAGCTCCTGCAAGGCTACTTGTAGATTATCTGTTTCACTATTCATAAAATAATCATATAAATCCTCTTGTCTTTCTCTTTCCATTACCTGATTGATGTAATAATCAAGATTAAGTTTTGTACCAGAATAACAAATATGCTCAATTTCATCCATTAATTCATCGAAATTCAAATCTTTTGCTTCTGCTATTTCTTCTAAATCTACTTTTCTATCAATTTGTTGTATGATAAAAATTTTCACTTTTGATTTATTAACAGCCGATTTAATTACTACATCAGAAGCTGTTTCTATCTCATTTTCTTCTACATATTTTACAATAGCATCTAAGAAAGGCTTACCAAATTTTTGAACTTTCCCCATTCCTACACCATTTACTTGAGCAAGTTCTTCTTTGGTAGTGGGATAAGTGGTTGCCATCTCTTCAATGGATGGATCTTGGAAAATCACATATGGAGGTAGATTTTTCTCCTTGGCGATGCGTTTACGCAGATTTTTAAGTAAATCAAACAGCACTTCATCATAGGCTTTGCCTGATGCTTGAGGTGTGTTATCTTGTTCTTCTTCAGCTTCTTCAGATTCAGCAGAAAAATCAAAATCTTTGGTAAGTGTAATGCTATGTGAGCTTTTCAAAAACTTCTCCCCTTTCTCTGTAATTTTTAATACTCCATAGTTTTCAATATCCTTTTCTAAGAAGTCAAAAATCAAGATATGTCTAATAAGAGAAAGCCAATCCGTTTCAGGAAAATCTACACCTTTACCATAGACTTCTAATTTATCATGTCCATAACTTTTTACATATTCGTTAGGCACTCCCATCAGTACATCTGTAATATGTTTCGCCCCAAAACGTTGGTCAGTCAGTTTAGCTGCTTTCAAAACTAAAAGAACTTGATCTTCACCTTCATATTTTTTATGATGATGGTTACAATTATCACACTGTCCACAATTATGAGCCTTATATTCTTCGCCAAAATAATGTAACAACTGCTTTACTCTACATACTGAACACTCTGCATATTCTGTAATTTCTTGGAGCAGATGTTTTGCATTATCTCGTTCTGTTACACTTTTGTCTTTGTTGAATTTCTCTAATTTATAAATATCTTCTCTATCATAAAGCATCAAGCAATGTCCTTCCAAACCGTCTCTACCTGCTCTGCCTGTTTCCTGATAATAGCCTTCTAAAGATTTAGGAGCATCATAATGAATAACAAAACGAACATCTGGTTTATCAATACCCATTCCAAAAGCAATAGTAGCTACAATCACGTCTGCATCTTCATTGAGAAAGGCATCTTGGTTTCTCATACGTATATCAGAGTCTAAGCCAGCATGATATGGCAATGCTTTGATATCGTTTACGCTTAAAAGTTCTGCTATTTCTTCTACTGTTTTTCTACTTAAACAATATATGATACCTGATTGCCCTTTACGTTGCTTAATAAACTTAATTAGCTGCTTTTTAGGGTCTTTCTTAGGTTTTACTTCATAGAAAAGATTGGAACGATGAAAAGAAGAAGCAAATACATTCGCATCTTCCATTTGCAAGTTTTTCTGAACATCTTGCTGAACTTTTGGAGTAGCCGTTGCAGTAAGTGCTATGATGGGCAATTTTCCTAAGCTATCTACAATCCCTCTGATTTTACGATATTCTGGCCTAAAATCATGTCCCCATTCAGAAATGCAATGAGCTTCATCAATGGCTACAAATGAAATATTTGCTTTTTTTAGAAACTCTAAATTATCCTCTTTTGTGAGAGATTCTGGAGCAACATAAAGCATTCTTACTTTTCCATTCAGAACATCTTTCTTTACTCTTGTCATTTCAGATTTACTGAGTGTAGAGTTTAGAAAGCGGGCGTCTATACCAAAAGCAACCAATTGATCGGTTTGGTTTTTCATGAGAGCTATCAATGGCGATATAATAATCGCTGACCCTTCCATGAGTACGGCAGGTAACTGATAGCAAAGAGATTTTCCTGCACCTGTAGGCATAATCACGAATGTATGATTTCCCGCCAATAAGTTTTTTATAATCTCCTCTTGGTTCCCTCTGAACTGGTTGTGTCCAAATACTTCTTTTAATTTCTCTTTTAAATTAAATTCCTGTGCTTTTTGCATTGTTTTTAATAATTTGAATGCTTCACCTCTTGAAGATATAAGATAAATATACTGAAAAAATTAGAATATTCTCCAAAGATTTTTCAGGAAAAATTTTATCTATTTTATATTCCAACTGATACGCAATTTTTTTTGCTATTATTGCATTATTATATCAAATTTGAGTTTTTCTTTTTTGGGGTAGCGAAAATATAAATTTATTTTTATTTTGACGCTTTCTAGTAAGAAAAATCTTATTTTTACTTTAATTTTTTAAACCTTTTATAGTTTTATTCACTGAAAAATGGCTTTAGAACATAATTATGTAGTCATTATGGCTGGGGGTATTGGAACAAGATTTTGGCCCTTTAGTCGTAATAACAACCCCAAACAATTTCATGACATCTTGGGCACAGGCAAAAGCCTTTTACAACAAACTATTACTCGTTTTGATGATATTTGCCCATTAGAGAACATTTTTATTGTTGGTAGCCAAGAGCATGAAAATCTTTTGACAGAACAATTACCTAATTTCAATGAAAATCAATTTATTTTAGAACCTGCCAGGCGTAATACAGCCCCTTGTATTGCTTATGCTGCTTATAAAATTTTTGCTAAAGATCCCAAAGCTAATTTAGTAATTGCTCCAGCCGACCACCTTATTCTAAACGAAAAAGAGTTTAAAAAAATTATTTTAAAAGCTTTAAAAGAAACTGCTAAGAAAGATATTCTAGTTACTTTAGGTATCAAACCCAATAGACCTGATACAGGATATGGATATATTCAATTTTCTGATGAGAAACATAGTCTTTGGTCTAAAATTTTAGGATCATCCACCTCACTCAAAAAAGTAAAACTTTTTGCTGAAAAACCCACTTTAGAACTTGCTATTGAGTTTTTAAGAAGCGGTGATTTTCTTTGGAACTCTGGTATTTTTATTTGGAACGCTAAAACTATCATTTCAGAATTTGAAAATCAGCTTCCTGATATTGCAGAGGCTTTCCATGAAGTTCAACCACATTTTTTTACTGAACAAGAAGAAACAGCCATCAAAAAAGCTTATTCACAATGCCGTTCTATTTCCATAGATTTCGGTATTATGGAAAAAGCAGAAAATGTTTTTGTTATCCCATCCGATTTTGGCTGGTCTGATTTAGGTACTTGGAAATCGTTGTACGAACTGAGTCAGAAGGATGAAGCTGGAAATGTCATTCAAGGCAATGTAGTTGCTTATGAAACAAATAATTGCATTATTAGAACACCTGAAAATCGTTTGGTTGTATTGCAAGGTTTAGACAATTATATTGTAGCAGAGCATGATAACGTTCTCATGATTTGTCCAAAAGATGAAGAGCAACGTGTAAAGGAATTTGTTGCTCTTGCTGAGAAAAAAGGAAAAGAATTTATCTAATGAAAGTAGCATTTGTTGGAGCAGGAAATGTAGCTTGGCATTTGGCTCAAGCTTTTGAGAATGCTCATGTTTCTGTAACAGAGATATATAGTAGAAATATTTCTCATGCTGAAGCTCTTTGCAAAAAGCTATCAGGTGCTGTTGTAAAAACAGATTATAATTTTTCTGATAGCAAGGCTGATATTCTTGTTTTAGCTGTTAGTGATGATGCTCTACCTCATATCTCTTCTCAAATCCATATTCCTGAAAATACAATCGTAGCTCATACTTCTGGAAGTATTTCAATGGAAATTTTTGAAAATACTTTTAAGAATCATGGAGTATTTTATCCATTACAAACATTTTCTAAAGAAAAAGCCTTAGATATTACTAAGGTCCCCTTTTGTATAGAAGGAAAGAATGAATTTGTAACAAACACATTAAAAACATTAGCCTCTTCCATCGGTCACTCTGTTTATGAAGTCAATTCCGAACAACGGAAAACTTTACATGTAGGAGCTGTTTTTGCATGTAATTTTGTAAATCATTTGCTCGCTATTTCTAAAGATATTCTAACAAATAAATCCTTAGATTTCAATATCTTAAAACCTCTTATCAAAGAAACGATTGAAAAAGCATTGGCTACTGAACACCCCAAAGATGTACAAACAGGTCCTGCTATCCGAAAAGATTTAAAAACCATTGAAAAACATCTGAATTATTTAGACGATGATTCTAAAAAACAGAGCATTTATCAGTTGCTTACAGAAAGTATTATGAATTTTTATGTAGATAAATTAGGATAAAAGGTATCAAGAAAAAGACTATCAGAATATAAATAAAACCAGCAAGGCGATATTGCATGGTTAGCCTTCCTAAACGTCTACATAATAACACTATTTGCCTTTGTACCCAAGGAAATGGTAATATCAACAAAACAGAAATAACATTGAATAAAAAATGAGCAAAAGCAATGCTGATAGTCGCTTCATTTTTACCCAAAGAAGCTGTAAGAGCAGTCACAGTTGTTCCTAAATTAGCTCCCATAATTATTGGGAAAGCTTGACGAAGTGAAAGTTTATTAGAACCAATGAGAGTTACCAAAAAACTTGTTACAATTGTACTTGAGTGTACTAGTGCTGTTATAAGTGTTCCCCAAATAAATCCTTTCCATTTAGTTGCCCAAAAAACATTTCTTACTCTTGTGATAAAATCATTTACAATAGCCTTTTTAAACATCCAAATAAATAGTCTAATACATACAAATGTAAGAACAACAGCAATTATCAGAAATGTAATAGGGTACGAATTAATTTGAAAAATTGCCAACAAAGGTTTATTGACATATTCATTGAGAAATGCTATTTTGAAAGGTATAATTGCACTTTCACCAGATACCAAGGAGGCTAATTTTTGAGATAGATTTGATAAGATTTGCCAGTAATATTCTAAAGGAAAGATGATAATAATAGGTATTAAATTGAACATCACATGCAACATACTTCCGGCAAGAGCTTTTCTAAACTCTTTTTTACGCATCACATGCCCAAAGGAGACCAACATACAAGTAATTGTTGTTCCTAAATTAGCTCCTATTACAATTGCTACTGCATTTTGAATACTCAAAGTATTTGATGCCACTAAAGCTATTATCAATGAAGTGATAAGGGTACTACTTTGTACGAGTGCTGTTGCTAATAATCCAACAAATAAGCCAATAAAAGGATTATAAATTTGCAAAAAGCTATTACGAATATAGCTTTCGCCTATCAATACTTTGAGGCTTTCTATAACAATGTCTAGAGCAAGTAAAAAAATAAATGTTAGTAATACTAAACTACCAATTTTAATTGTAATGTCAACAATTCTACTCTTGTTGTTATTGAGAGTAGACTCTAATTTTTCCATTTAAGATTAAAAAAACTGTCTATTTTAGAATGAAATGCAATATTACAACTATTCCACCTTTTTTCTTAATTGGAAACGTGTAAGTAATAAAAAATTAATATTATTAACTTTTACATAATATTACACATAACCCAACCAGCTTACTAAATTTTCTTTCTTAGAGTTTTCCGAATTTTGTTGAATTTGAAGAGTATATTCTTTGAGATAACTTTCTTTATTGACTGTAAGCACTATATGATACAGCATTCTTTGTCTAAAAATCGTCAAAATAACTGTTTGTTTATCTGCAATAAGCACATTCAAGTTATTTTCAACTTTTCTGTCATTGACTGCAATAATTTCGTCCTGAAGACTTAAGACTTTAGCAGCATTGGAGTTGGGTTCTATCAAACTAACAATTGTAACTCCATCTTTTTGAACTGTCTGAAAGCCAAATATTTCTGAACCTGTATTATAATGATTTATAATAAGTCTTAAAGCAAAGTTTTCTACCAGAGGTTCTAAAACTTGTTCCAAAGGTCTTTTTCCAAAAATACAATCATCAAAATATTGTTTTAAAGAACCTCCTGCTACTTGTTCGCAAACATTGATATAATCTTGAAGAGTATACCCTTTTTGTTTTTTGCCATATTCTTGCCATAATAATCTTAAAACATCATCCAAAGAACGTTGATTTTGGGTTCTCACACGAATCTCCAAATCCAATATCATAGAAACGATTGAACCCTTTTGGTAAATAGATACTTTTCTGTTGGGAGCAGTATTCATACTAGTATATCCATCTACCCACAAATCCATAGAAGACTCTATTAAAGAGCTATTAAATCTACCAAAATTTTCAAAATGTTTTTTAAATACTTTATTCATTTCAGCAACAAATTGCTGCGATTTCCAAACACCCGAACGAGCCAAAGCCAATTCACCATAATAAGTTGTGATTCCCTCCACTACAAAACCTGTCTCAAAATATATTTCTTTAGAATAATCATAAGGCATCATTTCAGCAGGGCGTATTTTACAAATATTCCAAGCATGGAAAAGTTCATGTGAACAAATACTGAGAAACTCTTGATAATTATTTTCTTCATTCATGGTTTCAGCAGATCCAAAACAAATAACTGTTGAGTTTTGATGCTCTACACCATGATATGCTTTATAGGGCAAAATTTGACATAAAAAATGATATTCTTTTTCAGGAAATTCACCCATTACTCCTATCTGGAATCGTGTAAATCTCTCAAAATCAATAAGTAAAACTTCCCAATCAGGCAACCAATCTCCTTTTATCCAAATATGAAATGGAACTCCATTTACATCGTATGTTCTGTATTTTAGGTTGGCAGAAGCGATTAACGGACTATCTACTAAACGATGATAATTTTCTGCCTTGAGTGTATGTTTTTGTATTTTAGGTAATCCACAAGCTATTTCATAATTACTTGGGAGTTGCAAACGCACCTCACAAGGTATATCCATCTGATTATCAACATAAATCAGGCAATTAACAAAATTCAAGTATAACTGATTGTCATCTACATAAGCTCCCCCAGCATCCATTTGGAAAGCATAATAATTGTAGCGTACTACAATTTCAGTAATATTTTTGGTTGATACCTCCCAGCAGTTTTTGTTGATTTTCTTAAAAGGTATGGGATTATTCGTATTATCGAAAATAGCAAATTGTTGAATATTTTTGGCATAATTTTGAAGTTCATATCTTCCTGGTCGCCAAGCAGGTAACTTCAAATATGTTTTTTCTTCTGCAATTTGACTAATTCTACACTCAATGTCCAAAAAATGTTCGTGTGGGCTCTGATAAGATATTTGATAAATAAGCATTGATAGATGTTAATTTTGTATGATTAATGTTTTAGTGTAATGAAGCATTTGAAGAATTAAATCTACGGCATTGGTATTATCACCAATATTTACTGTAAGTTCAAAACTTTTAAAACTATGAGGATAATACTTTCCTATTCTGAATTTAGCATGACTTCGTTGCATGATATAATCAAAAGCTGCAAAATCGGTAGTGTTAACACAATAAAGGTAATCAAACTCTCTCTTAATAAAATCTTCTACTTGTAAAGACTGTATTTTACCTTTACTATCTATTTCTTTAGCTGTAAAAAAATCAAACCTGAAGTCATAAGGATTACTATGTTTTTCTTCAAAATAGGCTAAAGCTCTTACTTGCTTATGGTCTTTTTGAAGCAGTTTCACAAAATAATTGACGGCTTTGGGGTTGTCATCATTTGAATGGCTAAATAGCACTCCTATTTCTTTGGCTTCTTCATAGTTAAGAGTTGTTCTTACAATCGGAACACTTGAAATCTCCAATTTGGGCTTAGAAAAAACAGAAATAAAATCTTTAATCAACGTCATAATTCAAGCAACTGAGTATTATTCTGTGAATAATAAATATTTTTTATTAATAATCCTAATGGCAAGTATTCAAATCTTCTCTTATTTTATCTAAACTACGCTTTTGAATCTGATTTTCAAAATTATTGAAAATATAATTTATCAGATTATGAATTTCTATTTCTGTTAAACGAGAATTAGCAGGCATAGGTTGATTATATTTTACACCATTGACAACAACTTCTCCTTTTTGTCCATAACGAATCAGACAAGCCAATTTTGATGGATTTTGAGTAAGCCAATCCGATTTGGTAATAGGAGGTATAAGTTGTGCAAGTCCCTCACCTTTTTCCATGTGACAACTAGCACAATGTTGTTCATACAGTATTTGTCCTTGTTCTTTGGTTTTAAAAACAAAAATATTTCCTATCAATAAACCTGCAAAAAAAATGATAGGCAAAGCTCCCCACAAAAGTTTATTTTTCATTGAGTAAAATATCCATATCTAATAAAAATCTTTCTACATCTTTTGGGTCAGTACCATCACATGTAGCTCTTACTTTTTTTTGTTTATCTACAAGTACAAAATTCCCATTGTGTAAATAGCCCCCTGGTTCGTCTGCATCTTCTTGAACACCTATAAAATATTGTTTTGCCATGGTTTCAATATCACTCCATTTTCCTGTTACCAAATGCCATTTTTTTGATTCTATTTTAATTTTTTTTGCGTACTCTTTAAGTACTGGTACGCTATCTTCACGAGAGATGGAATGAGAAAGTATTAGCACTCTATCATCATTTTTATATTTTTCATACACTCGTAGCATTTGTTGTTTCATTTTTGGGCAAATGCTGGGGCAAGTAGTGAAAAAGAAATCTGTTACATAAATTTTTCCTTCAAAAGTTTTGTCTGTAACAATCTGTCCATCTTGGTTTACAAACGAAAAGGCTGGAATACTATGATACAATGTATCTGTTACGATTTTTCCATTGACCTCTTTATCAATGGCTTGACGTTCACCAAGTATAGGAAGTTTTTTTTCTTCTTGCTTACAAGCAAAGAATAGAAAAGAAAAGAAAAATAATAAGTATTTCATGGCTGTTTTTTTGTCAAAAGTAGGGAAAATTGGCTAATTTTACCAAAAAAATAGAAAGTCTAAGCAAAATGTTTAGACAAGTTCTTTCTGTTCTCAACAATTAAACATTCTTTTACAATGTCCATTCAGTCTGCTCTGATTTCAGTTTTCTACAAAGATGGTTTAGAACCTATTGTTCAAGCTCTCCACAAACAAGGTGTTAAAATTTACTCCACAGGAGGTACACAAACTTTTATTGAAGGTTTAGGTGTTCCTGTTATTGCCGTAGAAGATCTTACAGGTTACCCTTCTATTTTGGGTGGTAGAGTAAAAACACTTCATCCAAAAGTTTTTGGTGGTATTTTATCTCGTAGAGGCTTGGATTCTGATTTACAAGAAACCCAAACTTACCAAATTCCTGCCATAGACCTTGTGATTGTAGATTTATATCCTTTCGAAGAAACTTTAGCCAAAGGTGGTAGAGAAGATGAAATTATTGAAAAAATTGATATTGGGGGTATTTCCTTAATTAGAGCTGCTGCAAAAAACTTCCAAGATGTAACTATTATTGCTTCTAAAAATCAGTATCCTTATTTATTGGATATTTTAGAAAACCAAAGCGGCAATATTACTTTAGAGCATCGCAAATATTTGGCTACCAAAGCATTTGAAGTAAGTTCTCATTATGATACAGCTATTTTTAAATATTTTAATGGACAAACCAATGCTTCTGTAAGTTTCAAAGAAAGTATTTTAGAAGGTAGAACACTTCGTTATGGAGAAAATCCTCATCAAAAAGGTTTTTTCTTTGGTAATTTAGAAGAAATGTTTGAACAATTGAATGGAAAAGAATTAAGTTATAACAATTTAGTAGATATAGATGGAGCTGTTGGATTGGTAGCTGAGTTTGACTCAGAGCAACCCGTTTGTGCCATTATCAAACATACCAATGCATGTGGTTGTGCTATTGGAAACAGTGTACAAGATGCTTATTTGAAAGCGTTGTCTTCTGACCCTGTTTCTGCTTTTGGAGGTATTATTGCCTTTAATCAGAAAATAGATGTAGCTGCTGCTGAGGAATTAGATAAATTATTTTTTGAAGTCCTCATTGCTCCAAGTTATGATGCAGATGCTTTAGAAATTCTGAAAAAGAAGAAAAACAGAATTATTTTACTTCAAAAACCCGTTCAAACTTCTGATTGGCAGTTTAGAACACTTTTGAATGGCGTTGTCATGCAGGAAAAAGACCTCAAAACTGAAACTGTAGAAGATTTGAAAGTGGTAACCCAAAAAGTTCCTACTTCTCAAGAACAAAAGGCTCTTATTTTTGCTGCTATTCTATCCAAACACACCAAATCAAATACCATTGTACTTGCCAACGAAACACAACTGCTTGCCAGTGGAACAGGGCAAACTTCTCGTGTAGATGCTTTAAAACAAGCCATTCATAAAGCCAATTCCTTTGGATTTAATCTAAAAGGTGCTGTGATGGCTTCAGATGCTTTTTTCCCTTTCCCAGATTGTGTAGAAATTGCTCATAAAGAAGGTATTACGGCTGTTGTACAACCAGGTGGCTCTATCAAAGACCAAGATAGTATTGACTATTGTAACCAAAACGATGTGGCTATGGTCTTTACAGGAATTAGACATTTTAAACATTAATTATGTATAAGCCCTCTCAGGAGGGCTTTATAGTTTTCAAATAAGTTTTAATTTCTATTTTTTGGTCTTCAAATGTTTTTAAAACTACATAATACCATTTTTGTTGAGGGATATTAACTATGAATATATCACCTTTTTTGTACTTTTTAATGGTTTCAGCAAAGCCTTTTACCATCCACTCACCTAAAAACCATCCTAAATCTCCATTTTTATTTCCATCCATATTATACTCTTTTACCAAATTTGTAAAATTTGTTCCTTGCTTATATTTTTGAATAATTTGAGTCCGTAAAGAGTCTATTGTTTGCTTTTTTAGTTTCACACCACTTAAATAAATATAACTTACTCTATGTTTTATTTTTGGTTGGACTTCAACAAGTTTATAATAATTATTTTCTATCAAAAAAATTGAGTCAGTTTGGATAGAAAAAAGCTTTTTTGCTATTTCTGAGCTATCTTTTATAGGATTTATTTCTATTATTTCTGATTGAATATCAGGATTTTTTTTCATAAAATCTTTTGCTTGTTGCACTGATTTTATTTTTTTGAGGCTTATTGTTACATCTTGAGCCATTAATGGTATAGCAAAGAGCATGCAATATAAAAATACTATTTTTTTCATAATTAACTTAAAGTTATATTCTATTTTTAGACTATTTAATATTTTTTTAATACTACCAATCTATAAACTTGATTGCATCTTTATTCAACTCTTTCACCAAATTATTTATTTTATCTCTCGTTTCTCCATACGAGAAATCATCCACGCCTTCATCATCTGCATAACTGGGAGGAAAATAAATACCCTGCTTCAGACGTTCCAAGATAGTTTTTAAGTACATTTCAAAATTTTCATGGATTACTGCATATCCTCCACCACCTTTAAAATCCCAATACAAGATACTACCACTATTGGCTACTTCACCCAATGTATCAATCACTTTTACATAACAAGAATCCCAAGAAGCTATCTCTACAAAGCCATTTTTCCATTCTCTTTGTGGCTGTTTTTTCTGAATATCTTGCCAGTCTTCTATTCTATCCAATAATTCGCTAAGTGATGAAATATATTCTTCATCAAAGTTTGATAAGCCAACTAAATTCGATACATCTTCTTTTGGAAATTCTACAGATTGTAACCATTGATAATATTCACAAAATAAATCTGGTAAAGGCAAACCTAACTTATCTTTAAATTCTTCTAAGGAGACAGTTTTTTCAAAACCTTCACATACAAAAGCATTTGCATAACCATTTGGATAATTATTTCTCAATATATTTTCGATTTCTTGAATAATTGTGTTCATAAATTACGTTTTGATTATTGAATGATAATTTATACTTTTAGCAAGTAAAAACCCAAATTTCTACTTATGAACAAGCTTAAAAATGCTCTTGTAACTATCTCAAATATATCATTTTTATTAATTTTTGTAGCTTTTTTTGCAGGAAAATATGGTTTCCAGCAAGCCCGAACGCTTCAAATCGTAGCTTGGACTACATTTGCTTTTGTTGCTGTATTAGAAGGCTTTACGGCATCAGGCAAGGCAAAAGTTTTTTATTTAATTATGATGTTGGGGGTTGCTGTTGCTTCTTTGGGTATTTTATTTAAGTCTATGGCTTGGGAAAATTATACTCAAATGCTTTTGATTGGTGGTATTACAAGTGTTGTTGGTTCTATTATTATATTTGTTGTAAATAAAAAAGCTGATTCATTGATGTTTAAAGCTTTGCTTATTGGAGTTATTTGCTTCCTTTTGCATCAAGGGACGTTTTTATAATTTATCTTTCACAATTTCTTCTACACTCAAATTTTTAAAATTTTTCTGATGATAAATATCTTTATGGAAATCATCAAGATATTTAAGTGTATTGAGGAGTTTTATCTTTTCAGTGTTTTCTAAATTAGCGGAAGCCAAAGATGCTACTTTCCCTATTTCGGGCATTAAACTATCTAACAGAAACTCTCCTTTTTCTGTAAGCTTTAAGCCTTTTTTACGTTTGTCTTCTTTATTTTCAACCTCTTCTATTAAGTTCTCTTTCTGTAAACGCTTTAATATCTCCATTCCAGAAGAAATTTCAAGTAAGTGTTGTTGTATGAGTTCCGATTTACTGATATTTGTTTGATACCGAATGGTCATCAAGAATACAAAATCATCAATACCTGTAATAGATGTGTTTTCAAATATTTTCTTTGCATAATGTTTTACATATTTATACAAATTACTGATGTAAGCCATCAATAATCCATCTAATGGAATACCTGTTTGTTCCATTTGTTTAGATTCTGTAGTATCTAATTTCTTATTTAACCATAATACAAAGTCCGCCAAATCAGCTGTTCTGTATTTTTTTTCTTCCTTTTCGTACAGTTCCAACTGCTCTACCAATATTTTTAATAAGCTATAATTCATGGTCGTTTTGTTATTTTCATTTATTACGTAAAAATAATAAAAAAAAATATTTTTACTTTTTTGTAACAATTTAAAACCTATTTTGTTTAATCTACAAACTCTCTCAGGTAACATTTTGTTATTTTTTGCCTGAAAAAAAAACTATGAGAGCTTTAAACTCTCATAGTTTTAAAAAATCTTTAACCAGCTAAATTTTATATCATGAAAAAAGTGTATTCTTCTATTATTCTTTTTTTTGTTTTCTTTACTACTTATGCTCAACGCCAAGGTATTATTTTAGGAACTATCAAAGACAAAAACACCCAAGAACTCATTATTGGGGCTACTATCAAAGTAGAAAACTCAGCAGTAGGTGCAGTATCTGATGACGAAGGAAAATTTAGAATTGAAATTCCCACAGGGAGTTATAATGTAATAGTTTCTTTTGCAGGCTACAAGACCCTTACCAAATACAATTTGGTAGTTACTTCTGGCAATGCTCAAATTATTAACTTTGAGTTAGAAAATGAAGATAATATCGAAACTGTAGAGGTAACAGATAAAACCTCTAAATCTGCTTCTGCTGCTACACTCGAAACACCTCTTTCTATTCAACGCCTTACAACTGAAGAAATTAAAAGCAATCCAGGTGGAAATTTTGATATTTCTCGTGTGATTCAAGCCCTTCCAGGTGTAGGAGGAACAGCAGGCTCTGTGGGTGGTTTTAGAAACGATATTATCATCAGAGGTGGAGCTCCCAACGAAAATGTTTATTATTTGGATGGAATCGAAGTTCCTGTTATCAACCATTTTGCTACACAGGGTGCTGCTGGTGGTCCAACAGGTATTTTAAATGTTTCTTTTATAGAAGATGTAACACTTAGTAGTTCAGCTTTTCATTCAAGATTTGATAATGCTCTTTCATCTGTTTTGGAGTTTAAACAACGAGAAGGCAATCGTGAACGTTTTTCAGGAAATGCTCGCCTTTCAGGAACTGAACTTGCAACAACCTTTGAAGGTCCTATCTCCAAGAAAACCACATTTTTAGCCTCTGCAAGACGTTCCTACTTACAATTTTTATTTAAAGCTCTCGATTTACCCATTCGTCCAAATTATTGGGACTTTCAGTACAAAATTAGTAGCAAACTCAATGAAAAAACAACCCTTACAGCCATTGGAATCGGAGCAATTGACGAATTCACTTTTGGTGTTCCCAGAGAATCTGACGCTAATAAAGAATATATTCTTCGTTCTAATCCCAGTATCAATCAGTGGAATTATACAGTGGGTTTTAGCTTAAAAAGATTAATTGATAATGGTTTTCTCAACATTGCTTTGAGCAGAAATATGTTTGATAATCGTTTGGATAGATTTGAAGATGCTCAATTTGGTGATGAATCTCGTAGAACACTCAGAGTTCGTTCACAAGAGATTGAAAATAAATTACGTATAGATGTTAATAAAAAAATGGGTGATTGGAAATGGAGTTATGGAGGTGTTGCCCAATATGTTAAATACAACACTAACTTTTTCAATCGTTTTAGAAAAGAAATTCGAGATGAAAACAATAATATTGTTCAACCACAAATAGATATTCGTGCCAATTCAGCTATTGATTTTGCTCGTTTTGGCTTCTTTGGGCAAGCCACTCGTAGCATCGGCAAATGGGGACTTTCAGGTGGTATCCGTTCAGATATGAATAGCTTTACTGATACAGGTCTCCAGTTTTATAGAACATTATCCCCAAGAATTTCAGCATCTTATCAAATAAATGATAAATGGTTTGCATCAGGTTCTGTAGGAAGATATTTCAAAATGCCTATTTATACAGTTTTAGGTTTTAGAGATGAAAACAATAATTTGGTAAACCGAAATATGCCTTATGTTGCTAACAATCATTATACAGCAGGTATTGAATTTTTACCAAAATCAAGTTTACGTTTTACTTTAGAAGGCTTTTACAAAACTTACGAAAATTATCCTGTTTCTCTTAGAGAAGGGGTTTCTTTAGCAAATCAGGGTGGTAATTTTAGTGCAATTGGCAATGAGCCTGTAAGCCCCACAGGTAAGGGCAGAACTTATGGAATGGAGTTTTTAGCTCAACAAAAACTTGTAAAGAACCTGTTTTTCACAGCTTCTTACACCCTCTTTTGGTCTGAATTTACAGATTTGAACAATAACTACATTGTATCAGCTTGGGACACAAGACATTTGTTTTCAGCTATTTTGGGCAAAAAATTCAAAAAAGGTTGGGAAATAGGTTTAAAATATCGCTTTCAAGGTGGAGCTCCATTTACTCCTTTTGATTTGGAAGCATCTCAAAGAAATTATTTGAGTATAGGGGAAGGTCTTTTGGATTTGAATAGATACAATACTCAACGTTTAGGAGCATTTCAGTCATTTGATTTCCGCTTAGATAAAAAAATAAATTTCAATAAATGGACTCTTGACTTATATTTAGATGTTGTCAATGCATTTTTACTTCCAAGTCCAGCATTTCCACAATATACTTTTGAGAGAACTCTTGATAATACAGGTTTCGCAACTACTGATGGGCAACCTATTCGTTCAGATGGTAGCAATGCCAAACCTCTTATTCTTGATAACAATGATCCTAGTGTACTACCTACCATAGGCTTTATTATTGAATTTTAATAATAAACTATTCGTATTCCATAACTTTTTTAAAAACATCGTGTTTAGTTTTACAAAAGGCTTGATTAATCAAGCCTTTTTCTATAACTTTGTGCCACTGATTCTTTTACCTAAGACCATGCTCACTATCTCTTCCGAAGAAATACGACTCAGTACAAAATTAAAAGCATATTGGGCTTTTCTAAAGCCCCGATTGTCATTTTTAGTCGCTTTTTCAGCATCTTTTGGATATATTTTTGGAAAAACTGGTTATTTTGACTGGATTGGCTTTATAGCCTTGAGTTTAGGAGGCTTTTTAGTTTCTGGGGCATCCGTTGGTATCAATCAAATCTTAGAAAAAGATTTGGATAAACTGATGAAACGAACCCAAATGCGTCCTCTACCTTTGGGCATTTTGAGTGTCCAAGAAGCTATTATCTATACAATTGCTGTTAGTATTGCAGGTATTGCTTTACTTGCCATGTTTACCAATACACTTACAGTTGTTCTTTCTATTATTTCCATGTTTTTGTATGGGTTTGTTTATACCCCTCTCAAAAGAGTTGGAGCAATAGCTGTTTTTGTAGGAGCTATTCCAGGGGCTTTACCCCCACTATTGGGTTGGACAGCCGCCACAGGAAGCATTACATTTGAAGCTCTCATTATTTTTGCTGTACAATTTATTTGGCAATTCCCTCATTTTTGGGCAATTGCATGGGTCTTAGATGAAGATTACCAGAAAGCAGGTTTTAGATTACTTCCTTCCAAACAAGGTAGAAGTCTTAATTCGGCAATCCAGATTATGGTTTATACATTATTTTTAATCCCTATTAGCTTACTACCTGCTCTTTTCAATCTAACAGGTATTATATCAGCAGTTGTTGTAACTTTTGCAGGTTGTATGTTTGCTGCCCAAAGCTTTAGCCTAATGAAAGATGATACTCCTAAAGCTGCTTTACGTATTATGTTTGGTTCTTTCTTATATCTGCCTATTGTTCAAATAGCCTATATTTTAGATAAAATTTAATATTTTCAATATATTTGGAAATCAATAAAGAGAGGTGCTTTCAGCACCTCTCTTTATTTTTATGAAACTTTATTAGGATTTTCATAAGTTATTCTATAAATTTTTGTAGAATTTTAACATCTTGATTTATTATGAACTCTGAGAATTTATATTCTAATAATTCGGCTAATATTTCATATCTCCCTGAAATCAGTACGATTTACTTGGAGTTTATTGGCAAAATAGAAAATGATGATTATAAAGCATCTTATAACAAACTTCTAGAATTTATTTTAGCAAAAGATGCTTCTGCTATTATCACAGACCAAACCAAAAGTAAAGGTGGTAGTATGGAAGCAAGAGCTTGGCTTGTTGTAAATTGGCTACCAGAAGTAAAGAAAGAACTTGGTGATAAAAAAATATTAGTAGCAGGTATCTCTGAAGCCAAATTTGGCTTTAAAAAGTTTATCAGTCAATATATAGAACAAACTGTAAAAAAAATGACCCCATTTCCTATTGAAGTGTTTGAGAATTTGCAAGATGCTATTAATTGGATTCAAAAAAATTCATAAATAATTAGTAAACATGATTTCTGAGAATATTTACAACAATGCTTCCTCTAATATCTCTTATTTAACAGATATAGAAACTATCTATTTAGAATTTATTGGAAAAATAGATAATACAGATTTCAAAGATTCATATAATGTATTGATGGGATTTATCTTATCAAAAGATGCGAAAGCCATCATTATAGACCAAACCAAAAGTAAAGGAGGTAGTATGGAATCCAGAGCTTGGCTTATTGTCAATTGGCTACCAGAGCTAAAGAAAAGTTTAGGAGAAAAGAAAATTCTGGTAGCAGGTGTATCAGAAGCTAAATTTGGTTTTAAAAAATTTATCACCCAATATTTAGAACAAACTATAAAAAAGCTTACACCTTTTCCTATAGAAGTTTTTGAAAACTTACAAGATGCTGTCAATTGGATTAAAAAGAATTCATAAACATTTTTTATGGTATAATGTTCTTTAAAGAAAATCAGTAAAATTATGCCTTCTGAAAACATTTATTCGAATGATTGTTCTAATATTTATTATATTCCAGATATTCATACTCTACATTTAGAGTTTGTTGGAAAAATAGATAGTGATGAGTATAAAAATGCTTTTAATAAGCTTTTAGAGCTCATCATCAGTAAGAATGCTGATGCCATTATTGCCGACCAAACCAAGAGTCAAGGCAGTGCCATGGATTCAAGGGCATGGCTTGTTGTAAAATGGCTTCCAGAATTAAGAAAAGAACTTGGAGATAGAAAAATTCTTCTTGCAGGTATTTCAGAAACCAAATTTGGTTTTAAGAAAGTGATTAGTCAGTATATAGAACAACTTTCAAAAAAATGACTGCTCTGCCAGTAGAAAGTTTTAGTAAGATAGATGATGCTATCCAATGGATTAAAAGTAACAGACAAAATCAAGATTA
This sequence comes from bacterium 336/3, assembly GCA_001281695.1. Lineage (NCBI taxonomy): Bacteria > Pseudomonadati > bacterium 336/3. The sequence goes on from LJIE01000001.1 coordinate 3,592,258, forward strand.
GCAAAGAATAAAAAAGCCCTTTTACAAGGGCTTTTTTATTCTAAGTATATGAATAGAGTATTAGTCTAAGATTTCTGTAATCTGACCAGCACCTACTGTTCTACCACCTTCACGGATAGCGAAACGTAAACCTTTCTCCATAGCCACTTTGTTGATAAGTGTTACTTCGATAGTGATGTTATCACCAGGCATAACCATTTCTACACCTTCAGGAAGCATAATCTCTCCTGTTACGTCAGTAGTTCTTAAATAGAACTGAGGACGGTATTTGTTGAAGAATGGAGTATGACGACCACCTTCTTCTTTGCTCAATACGTAAATCTCAGCTTTAAATTTAGCGTGAGGAGTTACTGAACCTGGCTTACAGATAACCATACCACGACGGATTTGAGTTTTCTCAACACCACGTAATAACAAACCTACGTTATCACCAGCTTCACCTCTATCCAAAATCTTACGGAACATTTCAACACCTGTAACTACAGACTTCAAACCTTCAGCACCCATACCTAAGATTTCTACAGGATCACCAGAGTTGATAACACCTCTCTCAATACGACCAGTAGCAACAGTACCACGACCAGTAATAGAGAATACGTCTTCAACAGGCATCAAGAAATCTTTATCAACCAAACGAGGAGGAATAGGAATCCAGTTATCAACAGCTTCCATTAATTTATCGATAGTTTCAACCCACTTAGGCTCGCCATTCAATCCACCAAGAGCAGAACCACGAACGACAGGGATGTTATCACCATCAAATTGATAGAAAGAAAGCAATTCACGTACTTCCATTTCTACTAAGTCTAATAATTCAGGGTCATCTACCATGTCCACTTTGTTCATGAACACAACTAATTGAGGTACACCTACCTGACGAGCAAGAAGGATGTGCTCACGAGTTTGAGGCATAGGACCATCTGTAGAAGCAACTACAAGGATAGCACCATCCATCTGAGCAGCACCTGTAACCATGTTCTTAACGTAGTCAGCGTGACCTGGACAGTCAACGTGAGCATAGTGACGGTTAGCTGTTTGGTATTCTACGTGAGACGTATTGATTGTGATACCTCTTTCTTTTTCTTCAGGAGCGTTATCAATAGATGAGAAATCTCTTTTCTCAGCAAGACCCTTGTTTGCAAGTACCATTGTGATAGCTGCTGTAAGGGTGGTCTTTCCGTGGTCAACGTGACCGATAGTACCAATGTTTACGTGGGGTTTGGAACGGTCAAAACTTTCTTTTGCCATGCTTGAAAAATCCTCAGTTTAAGGGTTTAAAAATTTGAACGAAACTAAATAAAAAAATAGCTCGGTTTTGATTAGAGCCAACGATGGGAATTGAACCCACGACCCCTTCCTTACCAAGGAAGTACTCTACCCCTGAGCTACGTCGGCTTGTAAAAATTAATTTACAAAACCTTACTAAATTTTTCGAGCGGGAGACGAGGCTCGAACCCGCGACCTATAGCTTGGAAGGCTATCGCTCTACCAACTGAGCTACTCCCGCTTGTATCTATAATTTTCATTATAGATTTTCTCTTTGCAGAAAAGAGAAGTGGGGTAAGATGGATTCGAACCACCGAAGACGTACGTCAGCAGATTTACAGTCTGCCCCATTTGGCCACTCTGGTATTACCCCGTTTGTATTTGGTCTGCAAAGGTAACTCTAATTTTGAAACTGTCAAAAAAAACACTAAAAATATTTTTAAAATATTTTTACATGTAACATAAAAGTCTCATTTTTAAGTATTTTCAAATACTGGTTTTGTTAAAAATTCTGGTTTTGTAGTTTTTATATGAGCTTTTAATTGATTAAGTATGGAATATAATCCAAAGTAAGTTCGATTGATATACAAACCGTGTCTTGAGCCTCTTGCTTGATTTGTTTTGCGAAGTTCCTCCATACGAGCAAGTTTTTCTGCATACTGATAAATTTCCTGAAAATAATCATCATTACCAAAATCAAAACTATCTGTATGAAAAGGTTTACCCAAAAGCCTAATCATTTCTTTAAAAATATTCATAAAGAAAGCTTGTTGCTCAATAGTGTCTTGTTCTAAAATAAAATCAAGTTGTTTGAAGCGTTCCAAGAGTGTTGCATCATCTGTAAGCAAATGAGGATTAATGATGATAAAATAATTATCATAGTAATCATTAGGTATTTCTTTGATACAACCAAAATCAATCACACCTATTTTACCTTCTTGTGTAAGCAAAAAGTTGCCTGGATGAGGGTCAGCATGAACAGCTTTTAGTGTATGTACCTGATAATCATAAAAATCCCAAAGAGCCTGCCCTATTTTATTACGTATTTCTTGGCTGGGATTAGTTTGCAGAAACTCAGTAAGATGTTGTCCATCAAGCCAATCCATTGTCAAAATACGTTTACACGAATATTCTGGATAATACTCTGCAAAAAATAAATCAGGAAAATGAGCACAAGCTTTTGAAATTTCTACTGAACGTTTCAACTCTAAGTCATAATCAGCCTCTTCTAACAACTTACCTTCTACTTCCCCCATGTACATTTCTAGGTCTTTTTCATTCATGTTGAGTAAGCGAACAGCAAAAGGTTTCACCATTTTCAAATCTGACTTAATACTATCTGCTACACCTGGGTATTGTATTTTTACAGCTAATTTTTTTGTTCCTAATTTAGCCTGATGTACCTGCCCAATAGATGCTGCATTGATAGCTTCTTTACTAAATGTGTCAAATATTTCAGTAGGAACTTTTCCTAAATTCTGTTTAAAGGTTTTCACTACCAAAGGATAAGAAAGTGGCGGAGCAGAATATTGAGCCATTGTAAAACGGTCTGTATAAGCCTTGGGCAATACATTTTTATCCATACTCATCATTTGAGCTACTTTTAAGGCACTTCCTTTCAATTGACTCAAAGTATCATAAATATCTTTTGCATTGTCTTCATGTAATTCTTCTTTGGTAAGTTCAGGATTCACCATTTTTTTTGCATAGTGCTTTACATAATTCCCTCCTAATTTTACACCCGTCTGTATAAACTTTGTAGCTCTTGCAATTTTAGAAGTAGGGATACTCTTTTGATCTTTTTTCATAGTTTTCGTGAATCTATCACGTTTTAGAATTTAAGGTTTTGAAAAGAAAATTTAGTAAAATCAATAAAACTATCTATAAAACTATGTCCAGTCAAGTCAAAAAACAAATTTACAGATTTTTCTACAGCTGCATCTGTTTGTTCAAAATTACTACTGGCATCTTTTATCCAAAAATTAAGTAAATACATGGTTTGCCCCCATAGAATTTTTGGATAAGCATTGTTGATAATATTCCTATTTTTGACTTCTTCTGTTTCTTGAGCTTCAGAAAGTAATTCTTGAGCATAAGCCATAAACTCCTCCTTAAATTTTGTAAAAGCAGCCTTTTTCTGCCACATGGGTGAACTTTGTGAAGATAATACTAATGTAATAAAACTTCTATGTGAACGTAGGTTTTCAAGCCAAGTATAATCAAAAGCTAATAGTTTTTCTCTTACTGAATATGCTTGATATTGTTCATCTGCCAATATCTGATTTTTAGTTTCTACAAAGAAATAAAGCCATATATTACTTTCAAGAGCATCTATTGTCCCATAAGTTTCATAAAAAGTATTTTCATCTACTGATGCAAATTTACAAAATTCGTAAGCACTTTGTGGACGTTTATTATGTTCTAAAACAAACTGAATGTATAACTCTTGCCAGTTGGGTGTGCTTTCATTTGTCTTATTTTTATTTTGCTTTGCCATATTTTTTTTAGTGTTTTTATAAAATTTTAACTAAGTTTAAGCCAAGAAAGTTTTGCAATGTAAATAAGTTTTACTTTTTTTGTTGAGTTTTTTGAATTCGTTTTGTATTAAAACCGATTTGGCACTATTTGTGTGTTTTTTTTGTATTGCCAAGCTTAAATAAATTTGTAAAATAAAAAAGTGTTATGAAAGCAGCCAAAATGTTTATGCTCGCCCTTATTGCTCTATGTTGCATGATGGGTGAATCTTATGCTCAGAAAGAAAAAAAGCCAAAGAAAGGTGTTACTCCTCGTAAAGTAACTGTACCTATCGTCTATAAAGTAGATACAGATAATGATGGTGTACCTGATGTAAGAGATCAATGCCCTAATACTCCAAAATCTCAGAAAGTGAACGATTATGGTTGTCCTACTGATACAGATAATGATGGTGTATATGATTTTGAAGATAAATGCCCTGGCACACCTGGTGATGGTGAAGCTAATCTCCAATCAATGGGTTCTAAAGAAAATGGAGGCTGTCCTTGGGGAGATAAAGATGGTGATGGTTTCTTAGATAACGCTGACAAATGTCCTGAAATAGCTGGTGTTGCTCGTTTCTTTGGTTGTCCAGCCCCTGACTTTGATGGTGATGGTGTACCAGATGATGAAGATGATTGTAAAGATAAAAAAGGACCAAGACACAATAGAGGCTGTCCAGAAAATAAAGACTCTGATGGTGATGGTTTGTTAGATCAAGATGATGCTTGTCCAGAAAAACCAGGTCCAAAAGATATGAAAGGTTGCCCGAAAGTAACTTCAGATACAGAAGAAGCTCTTTTACGCCAAGCTAGTAAAGTTCAGTTCGAATCAGGTAAAGCAAGTATTGCTGCTGCAAATCAGAAAAAATGGTATCCTATTTTGGATAAAGTAGCTGATTTGATGAAAAACAAACCAGAAACGTTCATGTTGATTGAAGGACATACAGATAACGTAAAGCCGAAAGTATCTCCTTTTGCTGATAACAAAGCACTTTCTGAAGCAAGAGCTAAATTTGTAATGGATTATTTAGTCAATAAAGGTGTAAATGCCAATCGTTTGAAAGCAGTAGGATATGGAGATTTGAAACCTTTTGGAGAGGAAGAAGCTAATTACAAACCTGGTGATCAAGGTATTGTAGAAGCTAATAAATCAGCAGCTCAGAAAGAGCAAAACCGTCGTGTGAAAATGACCATTGCTGGTACAAAACTTTGGTAATTTTCAAATATTTTAAATAAAAAAGCCTGTAAATAATTTACAGGCTTTTTTATTTCTTAATAACACTTACAGCTATTAATATCCAACCCACAATAAAAAAAACTCCACCAATTGGTGTCACAACCCCTAAAGCTTTCATAGATGTGATAGAAAGCACATATAACGATCCCGAAAAGAGCAAAATTCCTATCAAAAAACTATAACCAGCCCAAGTAAGCCATTTTGTATTGTATTTTTCTTGGCTTTGTAAAATTCCTACCAAAGCTATTGCAAAAACATGGTAAAAATGATATTCATTGGCTGTTTTAAAAACCTCTGTATAACCATTTTCTTGTAAGATATTTTTGAGAGCATGAGCTCCGAAAGCTCCAATACTTACAGCCAAAGCCCCTAAAATTGCTGAAACAGATATTGTATATTTATATTGCATATTTTATGTTTTTTTGAAAGCAAATTTAGAAAAAAGCCTTAAATTTGAACAAGTAACCAAGCTAAATACTTGTCGCCTTTTATCTTGTCATGTCCGAAATCCTTAGCAAAGAGTACCTACAATTAGTTCAAGAAGCTTTTGAACACAATAATACTGCTATTATCCAAGAACAAGTGCAAGAGTTGCACTATGCAGATATTGCTGCCTTGGTATACGAATTGGAAGATGATCAAGCTGATTTCTTATTAAGAAATTTAGAAACAGAAATTGCTTCAGAGGTAATCAGTGAATTGGCTGAAGAAGTAAGAAATAATTTTTTCAAAAATCTTCCTTATCAAAAATTAGCTGAATATATAGATTTGATGGACTCAGATGATGCTGTAGATATTTTAAAAGAGCAGCCCATACAAATACGAGAACAAGTCATTGCTACCCTGAAAGATAGAGAGAAGGCAAAAGATATTATTTATCTATTGCCTTATGACGAAGATACAGCAGGCGGACTCATGGCAAAAGAAATTATCAAAGCCAATATCAATTGGAATGTCAAACAATGTATTGAAGAAATACGCAGACAAGCAGAAAAAGTAGAAAAGATATATTCTATTTATGTAGTGGATAATAGTGGCGTTTTGAAAGGTAGAGTATCCTTGAAAAAAATCATTTTGAGTGCTGATGATACCCTTATTGCAGATATTTATGAAGATGAAGAACTTATTTTTGTAGAAACTTACAAAGACCAAGAAGAAGTAGTGAGTTTGATGCGAAAGTATGATTTAGAAAGCATCCCTGTTGTAAATGTACAAGGAAAACTCCTTGGAAGAATCACGATTGATGATGTGGTAGATGTAATGCAAGAACAAGCTGAAGCTGAAAGGCAAGCTATGTCAGGGCTTTCAGGAGATGTAGAAGAAGATGATACCATTTGGACATCTGTAAAAGCTCGCTTACCTTGGCTTGTAGTAGGTATGATTGGTGGAATGCTTGCAGCATCTGTAACTAATATGCTTGGGCAGCCTGTTATTCTACTGGTTTCTGTTTTAGCAAATTTTACAACACTTATTGCAGGTACAGGTGGTAATGTAGGTGTACAATCTTCTTCTATTATTTTACAAAGTTTGGCAAATAAATCTGTTTTTGAGCTGGGAACTTTTGAAAGACTTTTCAAAGTTTTAATTATTGCCATTTTTAATGGTTTGATTTTGAGTTTGTTTGTCTTAGGAGTTTGTTTGCTTTTTGGTTATGATAGCAAAGTCGCAATTGTGGTTGCGATTGCCTTATTTTCTGTAATACTATTGGCTTCACTAATGGGGACAATTACACCTTTGGTTTTAGATAGATTTGGCATCAACCCAGCTTTGGCAGCAGGTCCTTTTATCACAACAGCAAACGATTTGATTGGACTAACTGTATATTTCTTAATTGCTAGACTTATATATCAAATCTAATTTTTATTCAATTAAACAACTTGATTTACCAAAATTATGAAGAAAAAAAGCTTATCAAAATTACTATTAATGCCCTTTTTCGTTGGGGGCGTTGTTTTCAATTCATTTGCACAAAGTACAAAGCCTATGAACAATCCTCTATTAGAAAACTGGAATACTCCTTTTCAAACTGTTCCTTTCGATAAAATTAAAAATGAACATTTTGTTCCAGCTTTACAATACGCTATTCAAGAAGGAAAAAAAGAAATTGAAAATATAGCCAATAGCTCTGAAACACCTACGTTTGAGAATACTATTGTAGCCTTAGATAATAGTGCTATGCTTGTAGGTAGAGTGGCTGTTATTATGTCAAATCTAAATTCAGCAGAAACTAATCCCGAACTACAAAAAATAACAAAGGAGACATCTCCTATGCTTTCAGAGTTTGAGAATGATGTAATTCTCAATGAAAAGCTCTTTAAGCGAATTAAGCAAGTTTATGACAACAAAGCGAATTTAAAATTGGATAATGAAAGTTCAATGTTGCTTGAAAAAACTTATAAAAGATTTGCAAGAAATGGAGCTAATCTCAATAATACACAAAAAGAATTACTTAGAAGCATTGATAAGAACTTATCCGCTTTATTTTTACAGTATGGTGAGAATGTACTCAACGATACCAATGAATTTTTGATGGAACTCTCCACTGAACAAGAATTGGCTGGTTTACCTGATTTTGTAAAAGAAGCTGCCAAACAAACAGCCAAAAAGAAGAATAAAACAGGTTATGTTTTTACTTTACAGGCACCCAGCTATTTAGCATTTATGACTTACTCTACCAACAGAGATTTGCGTCAAAAAATGTTTTTAGCTTATTCTTCAAGAGCTTTTAAGAATAACAAAAACAACAATACTTCTACAATGACAGATATTGTAAAGTTACGTCATCAAAGAGCAAGGCTTTTAGGATATAACAATCATGCTTATTTTGTATTAGAGGAAAGAATGGCTGGAACACCAGAGACTGTCAATAAATTTTTGGACGAATTATATGGTTATGCAAAACCTGTAGCTGAAAAACAAATTCAAGAATTACTGACATATGCTAAAAAGCAAGGCTTTACAGATGATAAATTACAACGTTGGGATTACTCTTTTTATTCAGAAAAATTAAAAAAGGAAAAGTTCTCTATTGATAATGAAACCTTAAAACCTTATTTCAAATTAGAAAATGTAATTGCAGGGGCTTTTGATGTGGCCAATAAATTATTTGGTCTTACCTTCAAGGAAAATAAATCTATTCCTATTTTTCATTCGGAAGTGAAAGCTTATGAAGTATATGATGAAAAAGGGAGTTTTATAGCTATTTTATACACAGATTTCTTCCCAAGAGAAGGCAAACGTAGTGGAGCTTGGATGACAAGTTATAGAGAGCAGAAGAAAATGAATGAGCAAGATGTTCGTCCTCATGTATCACTTACTTGTAATTTTACTCGTCCTACAGATACCAAACCCTCTTTGCTTACTTTTGATGAAGTAACAACTCTATTTCATGAATTTGGACACTGCTTACATGGAATTTTAGCCAATACGACTTATCAAAGCCTTTCAGGAACAAATGTAGCTTGGGATTTTGTAGAAATGCCTTCACAAGTATTTGAAAATTGGTGTTACGAGCCTGAAGTATTGGCTTCATTTGCAAAGCATTATCAAACAGGTGAAGTGATTCCACAAACTTTGGTACAAAAAATAAAAGATGCTTCTAATTTCATGGAAGGTTATGCAACCATACGTCAATTAAGCCTTGGTTTGTTGGACATGGCTTGGCATGGTCAGTTTTTAGATAAAGTTGAAAGCATTACTGAATTTGAGAAAAAAGCTATTAGTAAAACAGATTTATTCCCTGCTGTAGAAAACATCTCGATTAGTACATCATTTAGTCATATTTTTTCCGGTGGATATTCATCAGGTTATTATAGTTATAAATGGGCAGAGGTATTGGATGCAGATGCCTATGATTTATTTAAAGAAAAAGGTATTTTTAATAAAGAAGCTGCCAATCGCTTCAAGGAAATGCTTTCTAAAGGTGGTAGTGAACATCCTATGGTGTTGTATAAACGTTTTAGAGGTCAAGACCCTAGCCCAAAAGCTCTTTTGAAGCGTAGTGGATTATCTCAATAAGTTTGATAAGATAAAAGGTTGAAGTAAATTTCAACCTTTTATCTTTGGAATGGTTTTTGGGTGATTTCTTAAAAAACTGTTTATGAAACATCTATTTATTATTCTCTTTTATTTTTGTGGCTTACAGATGTTTGCACAAAATTATCAGCCTTATGGTGAATCTTTAAAATATCAGCCTTATGATATAGAAAAGGAGTATCAAATAAAAAATAACTCCTATGCTAAGGATATGATTTATGAATTTAGGCAAAAATATTACCCTTCACAAGATTGGAAATGGATGAAAGGGGATGCTTTCAGGTATAAAGCAACTAATGACAATAAAGAAGTTTTTGTAGGTTGGGTTTCTTGGGCTGATGGTATTCAGTGGCATTTTTTTATTACAGAAACAGAAAAATGTTCATCCAAGAGTATGCTTTGCTTCATCGAAAATGACAAAGTTAAGAAACGTATTTTTGAGTTTGTAAGTAAAAAGAGAGTTCTCGTCATAGATGCTTTCAAACAAACTTCCTATACTTTTGAAACAGACCAAAAAACAAAAAATATTCTATTTCCTGAAATCTCAGAGTTTAAAGAAAAGCAAGTTTGTTATGGGGTTTATACCAGTAAGACTCTCTATCTATTTGATGAAAGTGGTAATTATATACCTAAGTAAAACTAAAAAGCTCCAAAATTTTGGAGCTTTTTAGTTTTTTATTTGAATGCAGGAATACCTGTAATTTCGTGACCTAAAATGAGCAAGTGAATATCGTGTGTACCTTCATAAGTAACCACACTTTCAAGGTTCATCATGTGTCGCATAATAGGATACTCGTTTGTAATACCCATACCACCATGTATCTGGCGAGCTTCACGAGCTGTATTCAAAGCAATTTCAATACTATTACGTTTTGCAAGTGAAATTTGAGATGAAGTAGCTTTTCCCTCATTCATCAAAGAACCCAAACGCCAACAAACCAGCTGAGCTTTGGTGATTTCTGTAAGCATTTCTGCTAATTTTTTCTGTATCAATTGGAATGCTCCAATCGGCTTACCAAACTGAATACGCTCTGCTGCATATTTACGAGCAGACTCATAACAATCCATGGCTACACCCAAAGCTCCCCAAGAAATTCCATAACGAGCTGAGTCTAAGCATTTCATAGGAGCGTTCAGCCCATCAGCCAATGGTAATAAATTTTCTTTAGGAACTTTTACATTATCAAATACCAATTCGCCTGTAATGCTTGCTCTCAAAGACCATTTTCCATGTATTTCAGGAGCAGAAAAGCCTTCCATTCCTTTTTCTACAATTAAACCTTTGATTCTACCATCTTCATTTTTAGCCCAAACCACAGCCACATCAGCATAAGGTGAATTTGAAATCCACATTTTAGCACCATTGAGCAAATAATGGTCTCCCATGTCTTTGAAATTGGTGACCATTCCACTTGGATTTGAGCCAAAGTCTGGTTCAGTTAATCCGAAACACCCCAAAAACTCACCACTCGCCAATTTTGGTAAAAACTTCTTTTTCTGCTCTTCAGAACCAAATTTATAAATAGGATACATCACAAGAGAGCCTTGTACCGAAGCCGTAGAACGCATACCAGAATCACCTCTTTCCACTTCTTGCATCATCAGACCATACGAGATATAGTCTAATCCACCACAACCATATTCTTGAGGTAAAGTAGGACCAAAAACACCCAAATCACCAAATTTTTTCACAATCTCATAAGGAAAGTGATTATTTTCATACCATTGTTCGATATAAGGAGAAATTTCTTTTTTTACAAAATCTCTAACAGCTTGACGAATCATTTTTTGTTCTTCATTGAACAAGTCATCCAACTGATAGAAATCTGGATGTTCAAAAGTATCTTGTTTCAATCTTTTTTCAAATACTTTCGTTTTTGCGTTGTTTTGTCCTTCTTGGGTAAGCATAATTTATTGTTTTTTAAAGGTTTTATAGACTGCCTTTACATGAAGCAATTACAATTTGTTTACTTTCAGTGTTTTGCAAAAATAGTTTTTTTTAATCAGATTACAAAGAAAAGCCTTTATTTTGAAGTAAAGATGAAGATCACCCCTGTTTCCCAATGAAAAAATATTTTGTTTTTTAGAAAAATTCCAAATAAAAAATCGCATATTTACATTCATTTTTTATATTTATTCTACTGAAACAACAAGACACAAAATCATCATGAAGAAACTCTTTACGAGTCTATTATGTACGCTATTAGTTATGCAAGGGATTGCACAAAATAGCCTAGAAAAAGTAGTAACCTACTTGAAAAATCAAAAAGGCATCATAACCAAGTCAGAAGACTGGAAAGTAACTGATGAAATTTCTTATCCTGAAACTGGTATTACTTATGTTTATTTACGTCAAGTACATCAAGGAATAGAAATTTACAATTCTTCAATAAGTATCATGATAAAAAATGGTGAAGTAAAAAGCTTTGCGGGGAATATTTATCAAAATTATAAAGTTGCTTCTTCTCGTTTTGGGTTACAAGCACCTGATGCTATCAGAAAAGCTGTACAAGAGCTTTCACCTAAAAATGCTCTCCTTCAAGTTCGATTACTTCCACAAGCAGGGCAAAATAAATCAGGATTTGAAGTTTATGATAAAGGCTCTTTTTCTTATGAAAATGTGCCTATCAAAAAAGTTTATTTCTTAGATGAAGAAAACAAGTTACAAACAGCTTGGAATTTATCTTTCGCTCCTATAGGTACATCTGACTGGTGGGATGTAGTAGTAGATGCTAACAATGGCAAAACGATTCATAAGGCTAATTGGACAACCAAATGTAACTTTGACCATTCTTCAACAAGAATTCCTTCAAAACACAATCATTCTCAAGCATGTACAAATGCTTCTATTAATAATAAACGTTCAGATGGTGCATCTTACAGAGTTTTTGATTTACCAGTAGAAAGTCCTATTCATGGAGGTAGAACATTGGTAACTAACCCTGCTGATGCATTAGCTTCTCCTTTTGGCTGGCATGATACCAATGGGGCAGTCGGAGCAGACTTCACAACTACCCAAGGAAATAACGTACATGCCTATGAAGACCGAGCTAACACTAATTCACCTGGTTTTAGCCCTGATGGTGGAGTTTCTTTAGTTTTTGATTTTCCTTACACAACCACCACTCTACCAGCAGACTATCTAAATTTTGCTATTACCAATACATTTTTCATGAGCAATATGATTCATGATATATTCTATCATTTAGGTTTTGATGAGCCTTCAGGCAATTTCCAAACCAACAATTATGGTAGAGGTGGTGCTGGAAATGATGCCGTTCGTGCAGAAGCTCAAGATGGTAGTGGAAGAAATAATGCTAATTTTGGTACACCTCCTGATGGCTCTAACCCTCGTATGCAGATGTTTATCTGGGATGCTCGTACAACCAATAAGTTTTTGACTATCGATTCTCCAAGTGGTATTGCTGGAGAATATGTTACAGGAACAGCACAATTTGGTGCTACTATCACAAGTACGCCTGTAACAGGCAATTTGGTTCTTGTAAATGATGGTTCTGCAACTCCGACACTTGGTTGCTCTGCAAGTCCTGCTGGTTCGCTTACAGGTAAAATTGCTGTAGTAGATAGAGGTGATTGTGCCTTTACTATCAAAGTAAAAAATGCTCAAACAGCAGGTGCAATTGGTGTTATTATTGTAAATAATGTATCCGGTAGTGTTGGTAATATGTCTGGAACAGATGCTACCATTACCATTCCATCTGTGATGATTAGTTTAGAAGATGGTGCAAACATCAAGACTACCTTGCAGACACAAACAGTTTCAGGTTCTTTGGTTACCACACCCAGCCCAACAGTAGTAGATACAGATAGTGATTTAGATAATGGTATCATCATCCATGAATATGGACATGGTATTTCAACACGTCTCACAGGTGGTCCTGCAAATTCAAGTTGTTTGAACAATGTTGAACAAATGGGTGAAGGCTGGAGTGATTATTTTGGTATTGTATTAACGATGAAATCTACAGATACTCCTACACAACTAAGAGGTGTTGGAACGTATGTAATGGGACAAGCTACAAATGGAGGAGGTATTAGACCCGCTCCTTATACTACAAACAGAAGTGTAAATAATTTTACTTATTCAGATTTACCTAATACATCTATTTCTCAACCACATGGAATTGGCTTTTTGTGGTGTACAATGCTTTGGGATATGACATGGAAATTTGTAGATAGATATGGTTTTGATGCAAATTTAAAAACAGGTAATGGTGGAAATAGAAGAGCCTTAAAATTGGTAGTAGAAGGTTTAAAACTACAACCTTGTAGTCCTGGTTTTGTAGATGGTAGAGATGCTATCTTAAAGGCAAACAAAGAACTTAATGGTGGAGCAGATTTGGACATTATTTGGGAGGCTTTTGCTGATAGAGGTTTAGGTTATTATGCCAGTCAAGGTAGTTCAAATAATAGAAACGATGGTGTAGCTGATTTTACTCGTCCTCCACTTTGCCCTGCTGATGCAGGTAGTTTAACACGCCCAAGTAATACAGGTAATGGTGTTATCAAAATAGAAAAAGGTAAAGATATTGGTGCTTTTAGAAGAATTTACAATAATACAGATCAAAGAGATCCTGCTGATCCTAATAATACTTATACATTTGGGGAAAATTATACCTATACATTTTTACTTACAAGAAATGATACAATTATTGTAAGTAATCTTACAGGTGATTTTGATTATAGTACTTTGCCAGTAGGAATATACACTTTATGGGGAATGTCTTTTAAAACTCTTCCTACAAGCCTTAATACATATTTAACTGGAAAAGTAAAAATTAATACTATTCAAGCTGATATTACAGCTGGTTCTGTTTGTGCAGAATTAACAAAAAGTTATTCCTCAGGTAGTGAAGCTTCTATTGAGATTATTAGTACTAATAATGGGACAACTGATCCTTTAAGTATATCAGAACCTTTGAGTGCTAAAACACAAATTTACCCTAATCCTGCTTCTAGTGAATTTAACTTAAATATTACTGGAGAGGCTGGTAAACTATTTAATCTTACTATTTACAATGCACAAGGTAAATTGTTAGAAAAACATACTATCAACACCAATTCTGTTAATTTCACAAAGAAATTTAACCTTAGCAAATGGTCAAGAGGTGTTTATTTAATAAAATTAGAAAATGAAGGAAGAATTTTCACTGATAAACTCGTTATTGAATAAAAAATATAAGTCTATTGTAAATAAAGGCTCGCTAAAAATAGCGAGCCTTTATTTATTTATTCTATCATTAATTGAGCCGTTTGAGCTCCAATATTAGTACCAATAGCTACTCCCATTCCATTGAGTGCCACCCCCAACGCTATATTAGAGGAACAAAGTTCCACAACAGGCTTTCTGTTAGGTGTATAAGCCATAATACCAGCCCAAGTTTGTTCTATTTCAAAGTTTTGATTGGGTAAGATAAGCGTAGAAAGTTTAAGCTTGAGATTATCTATAATTTTTTCAGTAGTTATCATCTCTGTTGTGGTTTCGCCTTCAAAATCAATATTGCGACCACCTCCGAATAAGATTTGTTCTTTTCCCACATTTCTAAAGTAATAAAAGCCCTCATCAAAATGAAAATTACCTTTAATTTTGAGATTTTTAATAGGCTTTGTTACCAATACTTGCCCACGCCCTGGTTTTATAGATAAATGTGAAAAAAATTGGTTGATGAATGCATTCGTACAAATAGCTACCTTTTTAGCTTTAAAGTTGATATGATTATTCACTAAAATTTCTACTCCAGACTTAAAATCCTTAAACTGATTCACTGTGCAACCATTAAGAATTTTCACACCCTTTTTCTGAAGATAATTAAGTAAACTTGTGATAAGTTTTCCTGTATGCAATTGTCCTTCAAAGGCATTGTTTACCAGTATTTTAGCAAGGCTATTATTCAAGCCAAAATCTTTTATCTTATTTGGATGAGTTATTGAAAATACATCTTTATCAAATATTTTCTTGAGTAGTTTATTAAGTTTTTTTATTTTATCCTCGAAATTTTCAGGTACATCTAAAATAATCTCATGGCTCCCTGTTTGTTCGAATCCAGTCTTATTATCTAATAACCGTTTTCTTAAAGCATTTAAGCCTTGCCATCTTTTATCAACAAGTTCTAACATAGCTTCTTCACCTACATGGTCAATATCCCATAATAATTCCGTTGGATTCCCAAAACATGCAAAACCTGCATTTTTTGTACTCGCTCCCAATGGAAATACACCTCTTTCTAAAATCAATATTTTTTTGCGAGGAAATTTTTCTATAAGAGTAGCAGCCGTAGATAACCCTACTATCCCACTCCCCACTATAATATAATCATAGTTTACAAATGACTCTTTTTCCCAAAAGCTCAACATAAAAGTTTAATCTATTTTAAATCGTATCATTATGATAAAGATAGTGTTTTTGTAGTATTTTAAATAAAAAAGCCTACAAAAAGTAATATTTTGTAGGCTTTCAGCTTGTTTATAAAATTTTCTATTCTATTACTAATTTCCTTCTTACAAGTCCTTTATCTGTCTGAATAAGAACCCAATACAAACCTTTTGATACTTGGGGTAAATTTATTTGCTCTTGGTCATCAATTTTGGTTTCATAGACAATTTGTCCTAATTGATTCAGTATTTTAAATGATGCATTCTGAATATTGAGGCTACTACTCTTTATACTTATCTTAGTATTAGCAGGATTAGGATAAATAGAAAGTTCATTATCTATTTCTTTTTCTAAGGCAGTCGTAAAGCTGATACCTTGTAGTGCTATATTCTGTGATAATGCAGGCGTTATATTTGTTTTGGTTGCCATTACCCTATACACATAATTTTTAGCATATTCTATGGTGTTGTCAGAATAAGTCGTTTGGTTTGCAGATACCGTTTTAATGGTTGTAAATACACTTGTTGGAGCATTTTCTCTTCTTTGAATTTCAAAAACTGTTTCATCCGAATTGTCTTGCCAAGCCAAATCTACCTGCCCTATACAATACTTTTCTCCCAACTCGTTGGTTTGTAAGTTTGTAACAGAAAGTACAGGTTTACCCATATCTACTGTAATATCAGAACTAAAGGAATCTGTTGTTGTACCATTAGATACAGTCAAGGTAACTTTATATACTCCCGATTTTGCAAAAGTAACAGCAGGAGGTGTTTTTCCTGAAAATGTACTTGGAGAAGCACCACCTAAACCATTTACATCAAAATTCCAGTTCCAATTAGTAATATTGGGTGTAGAATGCGTAAAACGAGATGATTCA
This sequence comes from bacterium 336/3, assembly GCA_001281695.1. Lineage (NCBI taxonomy): Bacteria > Pseudomonadati > bacterium 336/3. The sequence goes on from LJIE01000001.1 coordinate 3,608,583, forward strand.
TCTGTAAAATTTACTACTAAACCATTCACACCTGTTTCTTTATCTTTGGCATATTTAGCGAATAATTTATTGAGTGTAGTAACTGTTGCTGAAGGATTTAGAGATGCTCCACTAATTATGAGAGAATAATCTTGCGAAGCTGTAAGCGTCCCCTTATGATATATTTCTATACTATAAACTTGACCAATTACTGGGCTTTCTATGATAATTTTTTCAACATTATCCCTCACATTATCACCTTTGGTTGCAGGTGATGATGGATTTGCAGGGTCTAAAATCCAAGGCATATAAAAGTTTGTTCCTTGCCAAGCTCTTATATCAAGGTCGTGTACAAGCATTTTATTTGCAGGATTTACCACACCACCTTGGGCAGGTGTGCCTTTAGGGTCTGTCCAAGCAATTGTAATTTCAATTGGATCAGTGCTTAATGCAGTTACATTTAAAGTGTGAGATGTTCCATTTGTTAAAGTTCTTTCTTGAATAAGAGCTGATGTACCATTATTGGTGATCATTTCAGCTGCTTTTTTTACATTCACCAATCCCCAACCAAACGCATAATCTGGTCCGGGAGCTATACCTGCTTCATCTGCTGTATGAATAGTAAGAGCTTTTAAAGTTGCAGCTTTCATAAAATTACCACTATTTATATTTTTATAGTGTTGTTGAAGCAAAATAAGAGAACCTGCCACATTAGGTGTAGCCATAGATGTACCATTCATAGACCCGTAGGCATTATCACTTCCTGATACAGAAGAAAAAATTCCTACACCAGCTCCTACTACATCTGGTTTGATGCGACCATCATCAGTAGGTCCCCAACAGCTAAAAGTAGACATTACAACAGAAGTCGCATCTACATAATTGGTTTGGATATTTACTGCTCCAACAGTTAGTACATTTTTTGAAAGTCCTCTACCTGTAATTAAATCATAACCACCACTACCAGTATTTGCACTTGTATTTCTATCATTACCAGCAGCAAAACAAGGTAAGTAATAAGGGGCATTATAAACTAAATTATCCCAATTGGCAGCATTGGTATCGTAGTATCCAAATTGCCAATTTTGTAAGCTGGAAGCCAAATAACCATAGGAGTGATTTGAAACTAACAATCCTTCTGCTGCTTGGGCTGTTGCCTCACTCAAATCAGAATTCCAGTCATTTGCCCAGAGAGTTCCTTGATGAGCCATTCCTTTTGCTGAACCGTTTACTCCTGTAGCAATGAGTGTTCCTGCCACATGAGTAGAATGGTCATTAAAAGTAGAAGCACCATCTTTTTGAAGTACACGTGATGTGGCAAACTCTTGGTGAGAACCTCGAACAGCTCCACCATCCCATTCACCTATAATCATCCCTTGTCCGTTTAGGTTTAGTCCTAAACTTCCACCATTCCATAAAGCATTTGCTCTTGTAGTAGTAGCAGCATTCAAATTACTGAATGAAACATTGTATATAGGCACTCCATATTCAAAGTATTGTAAATCAGCAATTCTACCATCTTCTAATTTTTTGAATATAGGAATATTTTTTTGTTGAGCTATTTGATAAGCTACTTCTTTTTTCTTCAGATAATCTAATCGAAAAGATTCCTCTAATTTTTTGAGTTCCTTTAGATTAGTTTTGCTTTGTATCACTTTCCTCTCAACAATATTTTGAGCTGAAACAGAAGAAATTCCCAACGTTAATAAGCAACAAACATATTTTAACATAATCATTGAATTAAATAATGAACACAAAACTAATTATATATTTAAGGATTTTTACTATCATAAAATTGTATTAATCGAGCAATATCCTCTTCTTTTTTCATATCCAGTTTATTATTTTTAATATATTCCTCCCATATTTTTTTATCCCCTCCTAATACTTCTAAAATTGATTTTTTATTTCTTTTTACTAATATTCCTTTCGAATCTTTATAAATATACAAATCTTTTTCTTTTGAATAGGTATATTCTTGTGTAGTAGAACCATAATTGTTACTACCTAAATTTTGAAGCACTGAAAAGTGTTTCGTGATTAATTTTATTTTCTTTGATTGATAATGTACCAAAAAGAAATTGGTAGCATCGTATTTTTCTATCCCTTCTAAACCACTCAAAAATGTATATTCTCTACCATTCAACTTTAAGGTAAAACTTAGAATGCTACCTTTAGGAAACTCGAATACCCCTTGTTCATTCTGCATGATGATTTTATCTTCTACTATGTTATACTTTAACTTAGGAACAGATAATCCTTTGGTATCTATATTGATAGATAAGCTTCCTTCACACCAACTTTCTGTAAAAAACATATTGGATTCATCCAAACTCTTGCCTGTTGTGGTTAGAGGAGCAAGTGTAATTCCTCCAAAACTGGGAGTTAAATTTAAGTTTTGAGCATTAGCCCAACCGCTTATCATGATGAAAAATGCAAGTAATACATATTTTAGTTTCATAATCTTTCTATTTTATAATGAATACAGCTACAGCTATAAAGCAAATAGAGTGGATATGATTATATCCACTCTATTTACTCATACTAACTCATTATTGTTTTGTATAAGTGTGTGTATTATTTTCAACTACCGCTCCTGTAGCAGTAGTAGTGATACGATAAGGTACAACCATGTTACCATTACACAAGTTACAAGTTGGGGTACCAGTGCTTACAACAGTCAATGTTCCTGAAGTTTGAGAAGGAATAGCAACTGCTCCTGTAGCTTTGGTAATTACATAATTGATAGTTCTACTATCATCCCAAAAATTATTCATCTGAATAGTTAGAGTTGTAGCTGTTTCTGATACTTCAGTAGAAGTATTAGCATATGTACCATAACCAGGCTCAAGAGTGCTATATGCTCCTATAAATTTACTTTTGATAAAAGGGCATCTTCCTCTGATAACAACTCTGTGAGTCTTATAATTTTCACTCAATCTACCTTTAGTAGTGCTTGTCAAGTTAAATCTTACAGCTACTGGTAATGCAGGGTCAACGTTATCATCAAAAACTCTAAATCTCAAGAATCCAAAACTCTGACCTGCAGGAATTACTACAGTGGGAGTTAGTAACTGATAATGAACACCTGCTACAGCAGTTGTTCCACTTACATCAGCTCCAGCACCTACTTCAACAGCAATTGTGATGTCCTCTTTTTGTTGAGGTCCTACCAAGTTTATTTTCAAAGAATCTGTTAAAAATAAACCATCACTAATAACAGAATACTCACGAGTATCTTTAGTGTTTGCATCACCTTGTTGGGTAGCTTTCTCAATTTCTATGAGTATATCCGTGAATTTTATCTCTGTACCTGGCTCTTTGAAAAAACAAGCGTTCAAAGAAAATATTGCCGTAAGTACAAAAAGTGATTTTATAATATATCTTTTCATAAGATCATCTAATTTTAAAATTTGATTAATAACCAGGATTCTGTACTAATTTAGGATTGATACCAATTTCTGATACAGGTAGCGGAGCAAGTAAACGAGGGTCACTTGCAGATAAAGCTGCTCCTTGTGCAGGGTCTTTAGCAATAGCCAAGCCTAAACGTTTCAAATCAAACCATCTGTGTCCTTCAAAAGCGAATTCAATTCTTCTTTGTAAAAGAATTTCATCCGTAAGGGCTGTTCCTGTTGGTGTTACAGCCGTCAAACCTCTGTTAGTTCTTAGTCTGTTTAAGGCAGTTTGAGCAGCAGCATCATTTCCACTTCTTGCTCTACCTTCAGCTTGTATCAATACTAATTCAGCATATCTGATAACAGGTACGTTTTCTAAGAATGCACCTTTTTCACCACGCCATTTATAACATTCTACGCCTGGTAAAGCACTCCATAGGCCTCTTCTTGCATCAGCAGCTACAATAACTGCATTCAATGTATTAGAACCAGCTATTGCATTTACGGGACCTGGACCAGGTAAAGGTAAAGCTGAAGTAGGAGATCTGCTCCAAGAAGATAATGAGTTATTTACACCATCTACTGTTGACCAGTCACCAGCATTGATATCTATTTCAAATAATGATTCAGGATGAATAGTTGTGTTGAAAGAACCAACATGAGCACCACTATTTGTAAGAACAGCTCTTGGAGTAGCTTGGTTATCAACTGTATTCAATGCTAAATCAGCCATATCTGCAGCTTCTGCAAAACGACCAGCATATAAATAAACTCTTGCTAATAAAGCTTGAGCAGATGCTAAGTTTGCTTTGTTAGGAAAACCTACATTAGGGATAGTTTCAAATGCGGCTATCGCTTGTTGTAAATCCTTGATAACAAATTCATAACTATCTGCAACAGAAGCACGAACAGCACCATCGGCATCACTTGCACCTCTTGTAGGTTTGCTTCTAAGAACAACTCCAGAATTGAAACCAGAAGCATTAGCAGGCTCATAAGAATATGCTCTTAGTAAATCGTGATGGCAAAGAGCTCTTAAGAAGAGAGCTTCTGCTTTTACTCTTTTTCTTAAACCATCAGACATTCTAATTTGAGCATCATCAGTAGCCTCAATTACATAATTAACATCATTAATCGCTGCATAAGGGCCACCAGTCCAAAAACCATAATGAGAAAATACTTGGTTATTGATTTGTGTTGTGTAACGACCAGTATTGGTTGCTATTTTTGCATTATCAGCCAATACATCACCTAACAACATAAAATCTCTTCCATAATATTCAAACTGATGGAGTCTTCTATATGCAGAAGCAAGAGTACCTTGTACACCCACTGAGTCAGAAAGTGCAATACTAGCATTTAATTGAGCTCTTGGTGTTTTTTCAAGGTAACGGTTACAACTTGTCCCTAAAAATAGAGCAGAAGCAACATATAATATATTTTTAATTTTTTTCATATCTTTTATGCTATTTTAAAGATTAAAATCCTAAGCTTGCACCAATAGAGAACTGTCTTCCTTGAGGGAATTGGTTGATACCATTCAATAAAGAGGTAACGTTACCAGTTGTACCTACAACTTCAGGGTCAATAATATTAGACTTTGTGAATGTTAGTAAGTTTACTGATTGAACAAATACTCTTGCAGACTTGAATCCTTTCAATCTTTCTGCAGGAATAGTATAACCCAATGTTACAGTTTTAAGACGTAAATAAGATGCATCTTCAAGATAACGTGTTGAAGCTACACTTGTACTTACACCATTATAAGTTCCAGCAAGACTTGCTCTTGGTACATTGGTGATATCACCAGGTTTAGTCCATCTATCCAAAGCTTTTGTAACGTTATTATCACCACCTTCCATACTATTGTGTAAGTTAGCCCAATAATCACTGTTATAAGCTACGTTTCCATACTGATATTGCCATAAGAAATCAAGAGTAATTCCTTTGTAGCTCAAGGAGTTATTCCAACCACCAAAAATTCTAGGAAGAGAAGAACCTTGTATTTTAGAATCTCTAAAGTTGATAGCATTTGTGTTAGCATCCACTACATAACCAAGTGGTTGATAAATGATGTTATTGTTAGCATCATAGTACATACCTTGTCCTGTAGCAGGGTTTACACCAGCATAAGTAGGTAAAGCATAGCTATTTACAGAGTAATTTTTGAAAACCTCTACACCACCCACTAATAATAGATTTCTGCCTTCAGGTAATTCTAATACCTTATTTTCTTGGTAAGTAATATTGAATGAACTTGTCCACTGTAATTTTTCAGGGTTGTTGAAAAGAACAGCTCCTACTTCAAAGTCAATACCTTGGTTTCTAATTTTACCAACGTTTCTGATAACATTAGAAGGTCTTACTCCCGCATCACCAGCAAGCGTTACACTAAATAAAGCATCTTCAGTATCTCTTCTCCAGAAATCTAATGAACCAAAGATTCTATTACCTCTTAAAAAGCCATAGTCTACAGCTACGTTAGTTTGTCTTGAACCTTCCCAAGTAATCAAGTCATTACCCAAAGTATTAGGACGAATTGCGTTTGTACCTGCATATACACCAGCACCAGCAAAAGTAGTAACGTTACGGTAATCATCAATTTCAGAGTTACCTACATAACCATAACTTGCTCTAAGTTTCAATTCGCTTACTTGGTCTTTGATATCTTGCATGAAAGCTTCTTCACTGATTCTCCATCCTACTGATGTAGCATAGAAATTACCATATCGAGAGTTTGCACCAAATTTAGAAGAACCATCTCTACGGAATGTACCATCAATGAAATATTTTTCTTTGAAGTTATATTTTGCTTGTCCAAAGAAACCAGCTCTATCACTTTCAAATACGTTACCACCTACAGTAGATACTGTAGTAGAAGTTGTTCCATTCGCAACACCACCTGTAAGTACAGAGATACCTGGGTTCACAGCTCTACCTAGAGCAGATGTAAACATAGCTTGTCTGAAACGATACTCATAACCAGCTAAAGCAGTAATGTTATGGTTTTGTCCAATTGTTTTATTGAAATTAACAGTATGACTGGTGTTCATGCTCAAATCTCTATCATATCTATTTGTCATGTTACCAGGAGCAAATGCTGCAATTGAAGCAGGTCTGATGTTTTCATCTCTGTTGTTCAACCAATCAACACCCACAAAAGATGTAACTGAGAAACCACCACCAATAGTATATGTACCTCTTAAGCTGTTTACAAATTGTACACCAGAACCTCTACGAACTTCTTGGTTTACACCTTGAAGAATGTTGTAGTTAAAAGATAATACACCATCCGTATATTGAGCAAAAGAACCATCAGGGTTGTATCCATTTTTAGTAGGAGCACTCAAGAAAGCACCAAAGAAAGGAGAGTTTAAGAAGTTACCTTCACCACCAGCAATTGAACCAAAGATACCTTGTACAGAAACACTGTTGTTAGATTGTAATGCAAATCTCTTAGAAGATTTTACATCAATGTTTGCTCTCAAAGTTAATCTTTCCCATTGATTCTTAATAATTTGTCCTTCTTGTCTCTGATAAGCAGCACTTACATAGAATCTCGATTTATCACCACCACCAGAATAAGTAAGGTCGTAAGTACGTAAACGTGCTGTTCTGAACATGTTTTTCTTCCAATCGAAGTTTGTTAAATTAGGGTCATCAGGATTACCATACAAAGTATTGGTATTTGCAATAGCTGCATCAATCTGAGCTTGAGTAGGAGCGGCAATTTGAGGTTGGAATAAGTCATTTACAGCACCTTCTCTTTTTAAAGTAGCATATTGTCTGCCATTTAACATCTCATGTAATCTGATAGGTTGTACAAAACCTTCTTGCATCGTGAAAGAGAAGTTGTCTGTATTTTTCTTACCTTTTTTAGTTGTAATAATTACAACACCATTTGCAGACTGAGCACCATAAATTGCACCAGAAGCAGCATCTTTCAATACTTCAATAGATTCAATATCATTAGGATTGATTGAACCTAAAGTATTTGTAGAACCTTGTCCAGATGTAGCACCAGGAGTTACTTGTACACCATCTATAATGTATAAAGGAGCATTACTTGCAAGTACAGATCCTGTTCCTCTAATTCTTACAGTAAGACCACCACCTGGAGCACCACTTGCAGCATTTACTGCTACTCCAGACATACGTCCTTGCATTGCTCTATCAAAACTTTGCATAGGTAAGTTTTCGAAATCTTTACCAGATACACTTGTAAGAGCTCCAGTTCTTGTGGTCTTATCAATTACCTGACCATAAGCATTTACAACAATACCAGTGATTTCTTCATCACTTTCCATTGTAGCATTTACACTTGTTTGGTCTCCCACCACAACTGCTTTATTTTTGTAGCCAACACCACTGAATATCAATGTTGAGCCTTTTGGTACAGCGATAGTATAATTACCATCAGCATCTGTAACTGTACCTAATTTTGTTCCCTTTACGGCAACACTAACCCCAGGGATACCAAGACCTTCTTTGTCGGTAAGTTTCCCGGAGATAGTTACGTCTGTTTGCCCCAATGCCTGAAATACAATCAGCAACATCAAAGCAAAACCCAGAAGTAGATTCTTTCTCATAAGTTAATTGGGTTTTGAGTTTAACATTTAATTAAAATTGAAATACTTTTTTTGAGAACGCCAAAAAAAGACAATAGTTTGAATAATTGCAAATTTATCAGCATTTTTTTTGCTAATATCATAGTGAGCAATACAACATTTGGCAAAAAGTTATTGAGACTTAACCAAATAAGAGTTTAATCATGTTAATGCAATTTTAACAAATTTCTTTCAATTTTCAAAGAAGGCTTTGAAAATAATTGTTAGCTTCTATACAATATTTTAGAACTCTTGAAGTTTAATTATTTTATTTCTAATTCTTTGGAAAGGTAAAAATTGTTGTTCCAAAGTACGAGTAAAAGGAACGGGTGTATCCAAACTACCTTCACGCATTACTGGTGCATCTAAGTATTTAAATAAATTTTCGTTTATCCATGCTGCTATTTCAGCTCCAATTCCTCCAGTAAGTGTATCTTCATGGATTACGAGTACTTTACCTGTTTTTTTAACAGATTCAGCTACTGTTTCTGTATCCCAAGGCAATAGTGTTCTTAAATCTATCAAATCAGCTGAGATATTGAGTTCCTCTAAAATCTGTTTTGCCCAATGTACACACAAACCATAGGTTACAATAGTCATTTCATTGCCTTCTGTAACTAATGATGCTTTGCCAATAGGGCAAGTATAATAATCATCAGGAATTTCATCAGAAATAGATCTATATAAATACTTATGCTCAAAATACATTACAGGGTTAGGGTCTTCAATGGCTGCATTGATAAGCCCTTTGGCATCGTAAGGATTTGAGGGATAGACTATTTTAAGTCCTGGTGTATGAAAAAACCAAGCTTCATTGGATTGTGAATGGAAAGGTCCTGCTGTGGTATTAGCTCCTGTTGGCATACGTATAACCACATCAGCATTTGCTCCCCAGCGATAATGAACTTTAGCCAAATAGTTGATAATCTGATTAAAACCACAGGTTGCAAAATCTGCAAATTGCATTTCCATCATGGCTTTATAGCCTTTTAGGGAAAGTCCCATAGCTGCACCTACAATTGCCGATTCGCACAGAGGAGTATTTCGTACCCTTTGTTTACCAAAATCTTTGACAAAACCTTCAGTAATTTTAAAAGCTCCTCCATATTCAGCAATATCTTGCCCCATCAATATTAACTGAGGATAACGTTCCATAGACTGACGTAAACCATCAGAGATAGCATCTATAAAACGTTTTTGAGAAATCCCCGCTTGTTTAGGTTCAATAACTTCTTGCTTATGAGGAAAATAAACATCTGCTAATTCGGTCTCAAGATTAGCTATAGGCGATTCTTTGGAGAAACCTATTTCTAATTCTCTTTCCATTTCTTGTTTGTATTCAACTCTTATATCTTGAATACTCTCTTCTGTAAGAACTCCTTGTTGTAACAAAAATTTCTCAAAATTCATAACAGGGTCTTTTTTTGCCCACATATCCATGAGTTCTTGAGGAACATACTTTGTTCCAGAAGCTTCTTCATGTCCACGCATACGGAATGTCATGGCTTCAATGAGTACAGGGCGAGGGTTTTCACGCATTTCTTTAGCCAATCGGCTTATAAGCTCATATACGGCAATGATATTGTTACCATCCACTTGATAGCCTTCTATTCCATAACCAATGGCTTTATCCACAATTGCTTCACAACGATATTGTTCTGTATTTGGGGTAGATAAACCATATCCATTATTTTCAATCATGAATATAACTGGTAAATCCCATACAGCTGCAACATTGATAGCTTCATGAAATTCGCCTTCACTGGTTGCACCATCACCACAATATGCTAAACTTACTTTTTTCTCACCTGAAAGCTTGTGAGCCAATGCAACTCCATCAGCTACAGACATTTGAGGGCCTAAATGGGAAATCATTCCTACAATATGATGTTCTAAGGTTCCAAAATGAAAAGAACGGTCTCTACCTTTAGTATAACCATCTTCTTTACCTTGCCATTGAGCAAAAAGACGAGAAAGAGGCATATTACGGCTTGTAAAAACACCTAAATTTCTATGAAGTGGAAATACAAACTCATCATTTTCCAAAGCTAAGGTTGAACCTACAGCGATTGCTTCTTGTCCAATTCCTGAGAACCATTTACTAATTTTTCCTTGTCTAAGCAGAATCAGCATTTTTTCCTCAATCATACGAGGCTTCAGTAATGCTTTATAAAAATCGAGGAGTTGAGAATTGGTATAATGAAGCCTATTAAATTGGATAGTAATATCCATAAGAGGGGTAGAGTCCATAAAATTGCGTGTTTTTTGGGTTGGGCAAAAGTATAAAAAAATTAAGAAAAAATTGAATTTATGAAATTTTCTTTCCAAAAATTCGGTTTTTCACACTTTTTTAAGAAATTTGAGCCTTTTAAAATTTAACCTTTAACTATTATGCCGGGAACAGAATTATTTGGAGCTGAAGAACGCAAAGAAATCAATGATGTATTGGATAGTGGTATTCTTTTTCGTTATAACCACGATAATCTCCGCAATGGACATTGGAAAGCCAGAGAATTTGAGGCTGAATTAGCCAAATTTAATAAAGTAGGTTATGCTCATGCTGTTTCGAGTGGTTCTACTGCTGTAGCTACAGCAATGGCTGCTTGTGGTATTGGAGCAGGTGATGAGGTGATTGTTCCTCCTTTTACTTATATAGCTACTGTAGAAGGTGCTTTGTTGGGTGGAGCTATTCCAGTATTTGCAGAAATAGATGAAACGCTTTGTTTATCGCCTGAAGGCATTAAAAAAGCTATTACCCCAAAAACAAAAGCAGTTATACTTGTACATATGTGTGGAAGTATGGCTAAAATAGAAGAAATTGTTCAGATTTGTAAAGAACACAATCTTTTATTGATTGAAGATACTGCTCAAGCTCTTGGAGCAAGTTATAAAGGAAAAGCTGCTGGTACATTTGGACAAATGGGTTGTTTTTCCTTCGATTTCTTTAAAATTATCACTTGTGGCGAAGGTGGAGCTATTATTACCAATGATAAAAATTTATATCATTTAGCTGAACAGTTTTCTGATCACGGACATGACCATATTGGCGATAACAGAGGTATGGAACAACACCCTATCATTGGCTTCAATTATAGAATTGGTGAAATTAATGCTGCTATTGGACTTGCTCAGATTCGTAAAATAGATCAAATCCTTGAACACCAACGCAAAAATAAGAAAGCCATGCATGACACATTGGCTAAGTTTTCGCAAGTGAGTTTCAGACATATTCCTGATGCTCAAGGCGATGCAGCTACTTTTATGGATTTCTTCTTACCTGATGAAGCTACTGCAAGAGCAGTTGTACAAGCTCTTAAAAATGAAGGTGTTGGAGAGTTTACAGGTATTCAGTATTGGTGGGATAACCAGTATCATTATATCAGAAATTGGGAGCATATTCGTTCTCTCAAAACACCTATGAAATTGGTAGCTCATTTGCTTGGAACACCACAAGATTACGAAAATCTTGAAATTCCTAAATCTAATGATTTAATCAGTCGTTTGATTTCTTTGGTTGTGAAAATCAATTGGAACGATGAGCAATTGGCAACCCTTACAGGTCGTATTGAAAAAGCCCTTAAAAGCGTTTTAGGATAGTTATTTTGAAGAAACAAGATTTATAAATAAACCTATAAGGTTTTAAAACCTTATAGGTTTTGATTAATTTATTTCCATTAAAATCATGCCTACACTAATACTTTCTCAGACTCAGACACACCAAAAAATACGCCGATTAGCTTATCAGGTGTACGAGCATCATTTTGAAGAAACAGAATTATATTTGGTTGGTGTAGAAAGTATGGGCTTACACTTAGCTCGTTTATTACAAAAATATTTGCAAGAGATTTCTCCTCTGAAAGTATATTTAGAAAGTGTAAAAATAGATAAAGTAAATCCCTTGGAAGCTCCTATCATACTTTCTAAACCCATTGAAATATTTAAAAATCAGAATATTATTTTAATTGATGATGTTTTGAATAGTGGTAAAACTATGTTTTACGCTTTGAAGCCATTTTTTGAAATTCCTATTAAAAAACTTCAAACATTGGTGCTTGTAAACAGAAATTATAAAAATTTCCCTATCAATCCTGATTATATTGGTTATTCGCTTGCGACTACACTCCAGAGCCATGTTTCTGTGGTATTAGATAGTGAAGCAGAACTTGGCGTGTATTTGAGCTAAATTTATGATTCAGTATTTTCTTCTTCAATTACTCCTAAATTGATAACTACTGAACTTGCTATTAAATCGTGGATGGAACGTCTTTTCTCATTAAAAAACATAGTTATCAGTTCTAAAATCAGCCATATATAAATAAAATATGAGCTGATATACCAAATAATAGTATTATCATTCCATTCAAAAATAATTGCTATAATATCAAAAACTACAAATCCAACTCCTATCATATCTCTTATTACAGCCTCTTTAAGATTAAGAAGCCTATTTTCGTCTTTACATGACACCACTTTAATATTAGCATAGGCTTTTCCAATAGTCTGTCCATACTTTGTATGGGCATAAATGAAATATCCATAATAAAAAGCTTGTAGCATCACTATTATTACAATAAACAGCTGGATATCAATAAAGTTATTCTTAAAAACTAAAAAGTACAAAATTGCTTGAATCAAGAGAAATATGATGAAATCTACAATAGTAGCTATCAAGCGAGGCAAGAAAGTATTGTATTTCATAGTTTTATTCAGGCAAATAAGTAAGTGTTGAGAATTGAGATTCATCTAACATTTCATTGGCTACTTCCAAAATAGCTTCTGATGTAACTGTTTCTACCTGAGCAAAAACTTCTTTCAGAGATTCTATTTTTCCCATATCCAAAAGACTTTTTCCCATCATGAGCATAAAACTCATGTTATTTTCCTCAGCCATAGCCATTTGACCTAAAACTTGCTGTTTGGTATTGTAGAGTTGTGTACTGCTCAGTTTTTGGTTTTTAAGCTTTTTTATTTCTTTGTAAACCAAACTATTAGCTTTATCTAAGTTTTTGTGTTCTGTTGCAAAATAAACTCCCCACTCACCTGTATCTGTATAAGGTGTATAAGACGATTCTACTCCATACACCAAGCCATTTTTTTCTCTGAGAGCTAAATTGAGGCGTGAATTCATAGCTGGACCACCCAAAAGATTATTCAAAATAAAAAATGGTACTCTTTTGAGATTGTGTAACGAATATGCTGTTCTGCCAATAGCCTGATGAGCTTGGGATATTGGTTTTGAAATTGTTTGTTGTGTTGTTGTGTATTTTTTGAAAGCAACTTTCTTGTTAGATGCCTTCAAAACAGGTAAATCTGTAAGATATTTTTGAGCAATTTTAAGAGCCTTTGAAAATGGCAGGTTACTCACAGATGAAAATATAACTCTTTTAGTATCAACATTTTCTTTAAAAAAAACCTCAAAATCTTTCTTTTTAAAAGTTGAAACTGTTTCAGGTACACCCAAGATATTATTACCCAAAGGGTGCTTTCCAAAAATGATGGTATCAAAGTCATCTTGTAAAGATTCGTCTGGAGAATCTTTATACATGGATATTTCTTCTAAAATAACTCCTCTTTCCAATTCGATTTGTTTTTCTGGAAAAGTAGAATGGAAAGTTATATCTGTTAACAGACTTATTGTTTTTTCGTAATGTTTATCTAAAGAAGATGCATAAAAGCATATTTTTTCTTTGGTAGTATAAGCATTTAATTCCCCTCCTACATTTTCTAAAGAGCTCAAAATTTGGTAGGCCGAACGTTTGTGAGTTCCTTTGAAAGCCATGTGTTCCCAAAAATGAGCCAGTCCGATTTGGTGGTCTTGTTCGTTACGGCTACCTACATCCAAGATAAAACCTGCATGAGCTATTTTTGTATAAGGAACATATTTATGAACAAAACGTATTCCGTTGGGAAATTCAAAGATTTCGTAGTTTTCCATGAAAAAGATTTGCTTTGAAACAAAAATAACTCACCTGAGGTGAGTTATGATGCAAAAATAGTAGCGAAGACGGGAGTTGAACCCGTGACCTTCGGGTTATGAATCCGACGCTCTAACCAACTGAGCTACCTCGCCATTTAGGGTGCAAATATATATAAACTTTTTATACTCAAAAAATATTTTGACATTTTTTTTATGTTTCGATAAAAAAAAAGGTTTCTGATTTGTGGGGCAACTAAAATGTTTATATTTGCTTTCTTAGCATACAGGTATTCTTATGGGAAAATATAAATTTGTAAAAGAATATGAAATCAAAGCGTCTGTCAAGATGCTATACCCTTATTTTTCAACAGCTTCGGGACTTACGGATTGGTTTGCAGAAAAAGTAAAATCTATTGACTCTCAAACATTTGAATTTCATTGGGATAATGAAGACCATGTTGGCAAGATTGTTGCCCATAGAGCTGGTAAGTCTATTAAGTTTGAGTTTGTTCCTGAAAAACCCGAAGATATACGAGATGCTCCATATATTGAATTTAAGCTGGATTTCAACGAAATGACTAGTACTACTTTTGTAAAAATTACAGATTACTCTTGGGAAACAGATATTGAAGAGCTGAATAAACTTTGGGATGGTTTGATTCATGCACTCCGAGAAACTGTAGGTGGCTAATTTGACTATGAAAAATAAGTGATATTTAAGCAAATGCGTTTTTTCAAAAAAATTGATTTATTAATTTTAAAAGCTTTTCTTCCTTCTTTTTTACTCACCTATTTTGTAGTAGTTTTTTTATTGTTACTACAAATGATGATGGGTTATGTAGAGGAATTTGTAGGGAAAGATGTGGGTATGTGGACATTTATGAAAATGCTCTATTATTTTGCCCTTCATCTTACACCTTTAGCCCTACCACTTGCTATTCTGCTCTCCAGCCTGATGGCTTATGGTAATTTAGGAGAACATTTTGAGCTTACAGCCATCAAAAGTGCTGGTATTTCGTTGGTACGTACACTTGTACCTATTGGCTTGTTTGCATTACTGATTAGTGCTGTTTCTTTTTGGTTTAGCAATACAGTTGTTCCTTATTCTAACATCAAGGCATTCAGTACTTTATACAATATTAAACAAACAAAGGCAACTTTAGATCTTAAAGAAGGTGTTTTTTACGATGGAATTCCCAATTATAGTATCAAGGTTGGAAAAAAATATCCTGATGGAAAAAGTTTAAAAACCATCATGATTTACACTCATCAAGATTTAAAAGGTAACAAAGAAGTGATTCTTGCAGATTCAGGAAAAATGTACACTATGTTGAATGGTGATTATTTAGTGATGGAGCTTTTTAATGGAAATTCTTATACGGAATATAGTGATGGGGCAAGTACCACAACTACCAAATTTGTACGTAATCAATATAAAAAAAGCAAACTCGTTTTCAGTCTTTCAGCTTTTAAAAATAGTGATATTCCTGACTCTCTTTTCAAGCACCATCGTTACATGAAAAATGTAGTGCAATTACAAAAAGAGGTAGATTCATTTCGCCGAGAAATCAAAAACAACTATGACAAAGCTCCCAAAGATGTTGCTACTTACTATATTCAATATTCTAAAGAACTCACTTGGGATAGTCTAACAAAAGCCACTTTTAACTATAAAATTGCTTATACTCCTCAATTTGCTGATTCTCTATACAATTATCGTTTTGATAGTACCAATACTCGTTCTATTTTGCAACGAGCTCTGAATCAGGCTCGTTCAGTGAAAGGTTTTATAGAGTATCGTAAAGCACAGCAATTAGGTCATTTGGTTAATATTCGAGAACATGCCATTGAATTTCATAAGAAATTTACTTTTGCATTGGGCTGTTTCATCATGTTTCTAATTGGAGCTCCATTAGGCTCCATTATCAAGAAAGGTGGATTGGGGGTACCTATTTTGGTTTCTGTATTATTCTTTATTTTGTATTACACTACCAACATGTTTTTTGAAAAATGGGCTAAAGAGGGCTTAATAGATGTAGCTATTTCCATGTGGATTCCCAATACTATTTTTGTAATTTTTGGTGTTTTCTTCTTAATACAAGCTCGTAACGATTCAAGAGTTTTTGAAGTAGATAATTATATTTTACTCTTCAAGAGAATTGGTAGAAGTCTTAAAATCATAAAAAAAGAGACTGAAACACAAAAGGCTTGATAAATCAAGCCTTTTGTGTTTATAAACTTTCTCCATGTTGACTCATATCCAATCCCATCAATTCATCTTCTGTTTTCACACGCATTGTTAATAATTGATTTGTAATGTGATATAAAATAAACGAAACCGTTATTGAAAAACCTATCGTTATTAAAAGAGCAATGATATGATTGATAAAAAGTTGTGTTCCTCCATATAAAAGTCCATTTGATCCAGCCGAATTGACGATGGTTGTTGCAAAAATACTGGTTAATAGCATTCCAACAGCTCCACCAACACCATGACAAGGAAATACATCTAAAGTATCGTCTAATGTTGATTTGTTTTTATAATGAACTACCAAATTACTAACAATACTTGCAAAAGTTCCTATAAAAATGCTTGTTCCAATACTTACAAAACCTGCCGCAGGTGTAATGGCTACCAAACCTACTACTGCTCCTATGCAAGCTCCCATGGCTGAGGGTTTTCTGCCTCTAATAGCATCAAAAAATATCCAACTCAACGCTGCGGAAGCCGAAGCTGTGTTGGTTGTTGCAAAAGCCAATACAGCCAAACCTGATGCAGAAAGTGCAGAACCAGCATTGAATCCAAACCAGCCAAACCATAACATTCCTGTGCCAAGCAATACAAATGGAATATTGGCTGGACTGTGTGTTTCCTTGGCCAAATGGCTTTGCCTGCGTTTTAAAAACCATGCTCCCACAAGAGCTGCACAACCTGCTGATAAGTGAACCACTGTTCCTCCTGCAAAATCCAGTACACCCATTTTTCGTAAAAAACCTTCTGGGTGCCAAGTCCAATGAGCTAATGGACAGTATACAAAAAGACAAAATAATACCATGAATAATAAATAAGAAGAAAAACGTACCCTTTCTGCAAAAGAGCCTGTAATAAGAGCTGGTGTAATAATGGCAAATTTGAGTTGAAACATGGCAAAAAGCAGTAACGGAACAGTTGGCGAGAGTTGTTCATGAGTTTGTGTTCCAACTCCTTTAAACATCATAAAAGTAAATGGATTACCAATAAAGCCTCCCACAGAATCGCCAAAAGCCAAACTAAACCCAACAAAAACCCAAACAAGACTAATCACCCCCATAGCTATAAAACTTTGTAGCATAGTGGATATGACACTTTTCTTACCTACCATACCACCATAGAAAAAAGCTAACCCTGGTGTCATCAGTAATACCAAACCTGTGGCTGTAAGCATCCAAGCTACATCAGCCACTACTATTTTATTATCATTTGCAAACCACGATGCATTTATAGGCTGCAATACTCCTACAATACTTATCAAGCAAAGTAGCATGAAAGGGATAAGCCACATTTTTTGTTTTTTAGCAACACTATTGCTAAAAGTGATTGAACTTTCCATAATTTTGACTTTTTTAATTTTGAAGAATTTTAGCTGGATTTATACTTTAATAGTTGTTGTTAAAATAGTTTCAGGGTTCTGAAGTGTTTTGCACATTGATAGAGGTAAATACTTTTTCATTTTGTATTTTTCTATGTCCCAATTTGCCATAATTTCTTTTGCTAAAACGCTTTGAGTATCTTGTTCATAATCCTGTAAAAGCTCATATAATTGCCACCAATCTTCATCAGAAATAGAAGCTTCTTGAATATACTCTTGATTGATATATTTCTCATTACTATTAAGAATCCAAAGTTCCCCACCTGTCATACCTGAGCCTACATTATAGCCTGTTTCACCCAGTATCACCACTTTTCCTCGTGTCATGTATTCGCAAGCATGCCAGCCTGTTCCTTCTACGATAGCTACTGCACCACTATTACGAACAGCAAATCTATCTCCTGCTTTCCCTGCTACATAGAGTGTTCCTCCAATTGCTCCATACAAAGCACAATTACCAATAATCACATTGTATTGTGGTTCTAAAACATTGCTTTCAAAAGGCACAATGACCATTTTTCCCCCAGAAATAGATTTAGCAACCGAGTCGTTGGCTTCTCCTTCTAATTTTACATTCAATCCATCTGTCATAAATACACCAAAACCTTGCCCAGCACTTCCTCTAAAATTCAAAGTAATTGTATTATTAAACACTTTATTTTCTGTATTTGGATTGATGATTTTTTGATGTAACTTCCATGCTATTTTGCCTGCTAACGTTGCCAAAACTGCTCTATCTGTATTTTGAATAGCATAAGAAAGAGTAATATTTTCATTTTGGGCTAAGGCTTCACGAGTATCATTGAGAATAGTTTTATTGAGTGTTCCCACCTTTTCATAAAAAAGGTTTCTTTGTCTAATCAACAATGATTTTGTTACAATGGAGGAATAGTTTTTTTGTGAGAAAGTTTGATATTTTTCATCAAATTGCCCAAGAAAATTTAACTGAATATTGCGTTCCTGAATAAATTCAAGGTATTTATCTTCTATATCCAGTAAATCTATTCTTCCAATCAGTTTTTTGAGATTCTCTACTCCTAAAAATGCTAATTGTTTACGAACATTTTGAGCTAAATAAGTAAGCATTTGAACGATATGCTCAGGCGAGCCTTTATACTTGGCTTTAAATTTCTCATCATGTGTGGCAATACCTGTCGGACAAGTATTTTTTTCGCATATTCGAGCCATGATACAACCTTGAGCAATCAAGAGTAATTTACCAAATTCAAACTCTTCTGCCCCTAAAATAGCCGCAATAATAATATCTTTACCTGTTTGCAAACCTCCATCTACTCTTAAAATCACATTTTCTCGTAGCTGATTTTCTACAAGAGCTTTGTGTACTTCCCAAAGGCTTAATTCCCAAGGTATTCCAGCGTGTTTCATAGACGAAAGTGAAGCAGCTCCAGTTCCTCCATCTCCTCCAGAAATATGAATAATATCTGCTCCTGCCTTTGCCACTCCAACTGCAATCGTTTCAATTCCTGCTCCTGAAACCAGTTTTACATTCACTTTTGCATAAGGATTAATCTGTTTGAGTTGATATATGAGTTCCTTTAAGTCTTCGATACTATAAATATCATGTAAAGGAGGTGGTGAAATTAGATCTACTTGTGTGTTGGAATGACGAGCTTTCGCAATACTTGTTGTAACTTTTATGCCCATCAGTTGCCCACCTTCCCCTGGTTTTGCCCCTTGAGCTATTTTAATTTGATACTCATTTGCAGAAATCAGATATGAGGCATCCACACCAAAACGTCCTGAAGCTATTTGTTTGATAGCAGGAAAAATTGCATCTGAATAATAATAGGGGTTTTCGCCTCCTTCACCTGAATTGCTACGTCCACCTATTTGCTTCATAGCCAAAAATATATCTCTTTGAGCTTCCGCAGAAATAGCTCCAAAAGACATCGCACCAGCTCCAAAAGTTTTTAAGATTTCTTCTGATAATTGAACATTATCTATATCAATTGGAGCATTGTCAGGAGTCCATTTCCATAGGTGTCGAATGTGAACAGGAATATTTACATCTGATTCTTCTAAAAACTTTTCGTAAAGACTTATATCATCCAAAGAAATATTATTTTTTCGGGCTAATTGGTGTATATTCTTTGATATTTGGGCTGTAAAGTCATGGCGTTCACCTAAAAGTCCTCTTGGGTGCTCTTTATAGAAGTAGCTGTTATAAATCTGATTTTCTTCTGTATTTTGGGCAATTTTCTGATGCTTTTGAATAATTATATCTACTATTTGATTTATACTTATTCCACTCAAATAAGCTGTTGTTCTTGGAAAATATTTATGAACTAGGTCAAAATCCAATCCAACAACTGTGAGTAATTGAGAGTTTTCGTAGCTTCTGACCACCGAAATACCCATTTTAGACATAATTTTAAGCAAACCTTGTTCTAAGGCTTTGATGAGATTTTTTTCTTTTTGAAAAGATGATAATTGCTCATTTTTATCTTGAAAATTCTGAGCAATTTCTAAAGCAATTCGAGGGCAAACAGCAGAAGCCCCCAAAGCGATACAAGTAGCTACATGATGTGTAGCCCTAATTTCTCCAGAATCTACTACCAAACTGACTGCCAAGCTCAAACCTGCTTGATGCAAAACTTCTTTACAGACCCTCAAAGCCAGTACACAAGGAATAGGCAAGTAGTTTTCAGAAGCGTTTTTATCTGTGAGTATAACAATTGAATAATTCTTTTTTGTACAAGTTAATAACTCATTTTCAATTCTTTGAATCGTTTCTTTGAAGCCTTCTACACCTTTGTTTATATCAAAACAGAAATCTATTTCCAAGGCTAATATTCTACTTTTTTCGTGTTTAATTTGAGAGAAATTTTGTAGATATTCCAATTGTCCTAAGCTAAGAATTGGACTTTTGAGTTCAAATGCCACAGGCAAAGGAGCGAATTCTTTTTTAGCAAAAATACTTGGCTTTTTGCCTAGATAAACTGATAAGTCTGTTACTATTTTTTCTCGAAGATAATCGAGTGGCGGATTGGTTACTTGAGCAAAATTATGATAAAAGAAATCAAAAAAACTACGTGGTTCTTTAGAAAATATGGCTAATGTTGCTGTATTACCCATAGAACCAATGCCTTCTTTACCTTCTGTAATCATGGGAGCCAATACTTTGTGAATATCTTCATGGGTATAATGAAATACTCGAATAGCTTCATCATACTTAAAATTTGTAGCCTGACTTTTTTCTTTTTCATCTAAAAGAATAAGACGAGCATCAAAGTGAGCATCAAAATTTTCTAACGAGAGGCTGGGATCTTCAAAACTGGTTTCTCCTGTTTCTAAAGCAACTGTAACACTACTACCTGCCTGCAATATTCCTTTTCTTTTAATTAGTTTTTCATCTATTCCAAATACACCAGCTTCTGATGCTAAACAGAATAAATCATCTGTTTTCATCCATCGACAAGGTCTAAATCCATTTCTATCCAATCTTGCACCTACATTCAAACCATCTGAAAAAACCATCAAGGCTGGACCATCCCAAGGCTCCATCCCTCTACCCCAAAATTTATAAAAATTGTTTTTTAAATGGGCTGGAGGCATCATAATTGCCAATGTTTCTGCAATGGTTGGAATGCTACTTCTATATCTGAGAGCCTCTACAATTTCATTTACTGTTCCCGAATCACTGATTCCTTCGTGAGTTAATAACTCTTCTTGTGGTAAACCTAGCATTTTTTCACGAGCCAAAGCCCAACTTCTGTTACCTGAAATGGTGTTGATTTCTCCATTATGCCCTACAAGCCTAAAAGGTTGAGCTTTATCCCAAGTAGTAGATGTATTGGTACTAAAACGTCTGTGAAACACTGCAAAATTTGTTTTGAATAAAGGGTTTCTTAAATCATCATAAAATTCTGCAAGAGCTTCTGAGCGTGTAAGAGCTTTATAAACAATGGTATGAGCAGAAAGAGAAGGTAGAAAAAAATTATAGATTCCTTTTTTGCGGAGTTGGGTGAGTGTACTTTGTTTCGCTTGATAAAGCAGTTTTTCAAAAGATTCGTCTGTTCGGCAAAAGTCTGGTCTTTTAATAATTACCTGTAAAATTGTGGGTAAGGTTTTGAGTGCATCAGTACCCAAAATATGCTCATTGATAGGCACCTCTCTTGTTTTTATAATCTCTAAATTCCAAAAATCAAGTGTTTGATAAAAAGTTAAAAAAGATATTTCTTTTTCAAGAGGCTCTTTAGAAAAAAATAATGTTGCTACAGCTATTGTTCCCTTTTCATATCCTAATAGTTCAAAAGGTATTTCTGTCATCAATCCAGAGCCATCTCCTGTGTGCATATCGGCACTGTATGCTCCTCGATGTTCCATTGCACACAATGCTCTCAGGGCAGTTTTTAAGATTTGATGGCTCGATTCTTGGTGTAAATTGGCTATAAAACCTACACCACAAGCTGATTTTTCTGTAATTTGCTTTATCATAGCTGAACTATTTTGTCATCTAAGAACAAATTACCGACTTTGACGATTTATTGAAAACTTAATTCTATATTTTTAATAAAAAACAAAATTAAATTTTACTTATTTTAAATATACCAAGATTATGTTTGCACTATATTTAGATTTTTAAAATATTTTATATTTGCAATATTATTTTCAATTTCAACCATGCCTATATTCTACTTTATATCTCTCAGGAAATTTATTTTCAGTATTTGTTTGTTTTTTTATTGCCTTTCGACTCTATCTCAAAAGATACAACCCTATCAAAAACTACAGAAAGCATTAGAAGACTTAGAGAAGGACTCTATTTTGAATAATGGATATGTAGGTTTTTGTTTAAAAAATATATCTACTAGACAAGTAGTTTTTGAAAAAAATAGTAAAAAAACAATGCTCATTGCTTCTTGTATGAAGCTTTTTAGTACAGCCACAGCATTAGAGATATTAGGTAAAGATTATACTTTCAAAACTCAATTAGCTTATACAGGAAAAATAGAAAGTGGTGTTCTTCAAGGAGATTTATATATAATAGGTGGTGGAGATCCCACACTTGGAAGCCCAGATTTCCCGAATAAACCAAATGCAAATCAGGTATTTGAAACCTGGGCAAATAATTTGAAAAGGTTAGGAATAAAAGAAATTCAAGGAAAAATTATAGGAAATGGCTCATACTTTGATCAAAATGCTATATCTAAAGGCTGGATTTGGGAAGATATGGGTAATTATTATGGTTCTGCTGTCTATGGTCTAAATATTCATGACAACGAATATAAACTACTTTTAAAACCCTCTACTACTCTTGGTGAAGAGGTGAAAATCTTGGGTACAGAGCCAGTCTTACCATTTCTCAACTTTAAAGGAAGCATCAAAACGGCTGCCAAAGGTACAGGTGACAATGCATATATTGATGGTTATGTAATGCATAACGACCGTTTTTTGAGTGGAACTATTCCACAAAAAGATTCTTTTTTCATCAAAGGGGCATTGCCCAATCCTGCTTATACTACAGCTTATCTTCTGTCTCAATATCTTAACAAAAAAAGTATTAAAATAGCTCAAGAACCAAGTTTTTCTTACGATTCTGTACCTAATGAGGCAATCAATATATTGGAAATAAAATCACCTACACTTGCCGAAATCGTAAGAGAAATTAATTTATTTAGTATCAACTTGTATGCTGAAGGTATTTTCAAACAAATAGGAAAGTCTAAAAATACTGAAAAAGAAGCAGGTAAAATAATTCAGGATTATTGGAAAGGAAAAGGAATGGATATTTCAGGCTTAGAAATTGGTGATGGAAGTGGTTTATCTATGAAAAATGGTGTTTCAGCATATCATCTGGCTGAATTGCTTTCTCTAATGTCTAAAAGTTCTTCTTATGATGTTTTTAATCAATCTTTACCCATTGCAGGTATTTCGGGAACAATGACCAACTGGCTTAAAAGTACCACACTACAAGGCAACCTGAGAGCTAAAACAGGCAGTATGAAGGGCGTTATAGCCATTGCTGGTTATTTCACGAATGCACAAGGAGAAAAAATGAGTTTTTCTATTATTGCCAATCGTTATCAAGGCACTTACAGCCAAATGCGTAAAAAATTTGAAAAAGTGTTTTTAGCTATGCAAATGCCTTAGAATTGTAAAAAAGCCTATCAGAAAAGATAGGCTTTTTTACAGAATATTTAAAGACTGTTCTTTAATTTTCTCAAGTTCTTCCTTCATGCCTACTACATAGCGTTGTATGGTGGCATCATTGGCTTTTGAGCCAATTGTATTGATTTCTCTACCTATTTCTTGAGATATAAAGTTTATTTTTTTACCATTAGAAGCTGAAGACTTTAATACTTCTACCAAATAATCTAAATGTTTTTTTAGACGTACCTTCTCTTCAGAAATGTCTAATTTTTCTACATAATAAATCAATTCTTGCTCAAAACGATTTTTATCAAAACTTTCATCTTGTTTCAATTCCTTCACTCTATTATGCAAACGTTCTCTGATATTTTCCAAGCGTTTAGGGTCTTGTGCTTCTACATCTTTCAAAAAGTTCTCAATATTTTTAGAATATTCTAAAAACTTATCTTTCAACACATTACCTTCTTGCTCTCTGAATTGCTTACATTGTTCAAAAGTTTTGACAAGTGTTTCTCTTACCAAATTCCATTCTTCTTCTGAAAGAGATTCTATACTGTTTTTTTGGTTGTTTTCAGCCATTTGTACAGCCAAACGAAACAAATCTTGGGTATCAGCTTTTAATTTTTGACTTATTTGTAAAAGTTGCTCATAATATTGCACTAAACTTTCTTCATCCAAACCCAAACGAACTGCATTTACTTTTCTTTGAAAATCTATGGTTAAATTCACTTTTCCTCTTTCCAAATACTCCTGAGCTAAATTTCTAATTTCTAGCTCTTTTTCATTCAATTCTCTAGGAATACGAAGATTTAAGTCCAAAAATTTAGAATTCAAGGCTTTCACCTCTATTTCTGCACTACAATTTTCATTATCTTTTTGGGCTTTCCCGTAACCCGTCATGGATTGTAACATACTGTTTGAATTATGAGTTATAAATGATTAATATTTAAGTGTGTGTGAATAAAAATAATTTATTACTCATAACTTATCACTTTTAATATTTTTTTAAGGTATTGTATTTTCTGCTCTATTTCTTCGTAATTATCACCCAGTACAGTAAAATGCCCCATTTTACGCCCTGGTTTAGTAATATATTTATTGTATAAATGTAAGTAAACTTTCTCTACTTTCAATGCGTCTTCTAAACCTTCGTAATGAGCTTTACCTGTATATCCTTCTTCGCCTAAAATATTAAGCATACCAGCCTTAGAATGTAACAAAGGATTTCCTAAAGGTAAATCTGTTACAGAACGCAAATGTTGGTCAAACTGTGAACAGAAGGCAGCCTCTATTGTATGATGTCCACTATTATGAGGGCGAGGAGCTAACTCATTAAGCAGTATATTTCCTTGCTTGTCTAAAAACATTTCTACTGCTAATATTCCAACCATCTCAAGTTTTTCAACAACTGTTTTGGCTAAATTTTGAGCTGTCTGGCTTTGCTCTTCAGTAAGTCTTGCAGGAGCAATCAAATAATCCACCAAATTCAGTTTTTCATCAAAAACCATTTCGCAAGGCTCATAAGCCACCATGCCTGTATGGTTTCTGGCTACAATTACGGCTATTTCTTTCTCAATTTCTACTTTTTTCTCAAGCAAACTGCTTTCAGAAAAAGCTTTATCAAAATCATTGATGGTTTTGAGTTGCTGAACACCCTTTCCATCATACCCTCCTTGTGCAAGTTTCTGAAAAGCAGGTAAAAAATCCGCATTTTTTTCCAAGTCTGCGAAAGAATCTATTAATACAAAATCAGCTGTTGGTAAATTATTATCTTTAAAGAATTGTTTTTGAAGCCTTTTGTTGGCTATTAGTTCTATAATTTCGGGTTGTGGATATACTTTTTTACCTTCTGATACCAATTTTTTAAGAGCCTCAGTATTGACAGCCTCTATTTCGATAGTAACAATATCCATTTTCTTTCCAAACTCATAGACTTGTTCAAAGTTTATGAGCGAACCTTGTGTAAAGTTGGGAGTTATTTTTGAACAAGAAGATTGGCTATCTGGGTCTAAGATATACACCTCGAAAGGGTATGAATAGGCATTTTGTAAGAACATTTGTCCCAATTGCCCACCTCCTAAAATACCTATTTTCAACATAGATTTTTTTAACAATATGTATTTTTTTGACAAATTTTTCTATTTTTGAGGAAAATAACAAATTTTTCATGTTTCTTAGGGAAATAATTTTCGTTTGATAGTAAGATGGCTAAAAGTGGTTTATTTTCTTTCCTGACTCATCCTTCTTTTGCAATACGTAGGCGTATTTTTTGGGGCTTAACTACCATTGGACTTGTTCTTTTTTTGGTAGTGGTTGGATTTATTGTACGTATTGGGCAATTATCTGAAAGAGAACAATATTTATTACAAGTTGCTTATCCAAGTCAACAACAGTTAGAGGCTCTCAAAGCTCATTTAACACAAACAAACTCCGCTTTACAAAACCAACTCATTTATAGAGATCCTCTTTTTGCAGCTGATAGAGAAAATATTTGGAAAAACTTTATTAAAAGCTCAACAGATTCATTAAATATTTATGAGAAAAAATGGCAAATCCTTGAAGATAGAACAGAATATGCTGCTCTGCTCACTGAATTCCAAAAACTTAGACGATACCAACGAAGTATTGCCAGCAATGTGGAAATACAAGAAAACAGCAATAACAATGCCTCAGAAGTAAAAAAAGATACTACTAAAGAAGATGTAGTAGTCATTTTAGAAGAACAAGAAAAGGCTATTTTTGATTTAAAATCAGCTTTTCCTACTACCGATTTAGAAGCTACTATTGAAGGTTTGGAGACTGTTCAAGGAAAAGGCACTACAGTTGAGGATAATTCAGGGAGCAAGATTGACGCTGATGAAACCATCATATCCGATAATGCTAAACAACAATTTCAGAAACAAATTATTGAACTAACTAATAAGATATATATTGATATTGATAGACTTATTAAAAACAGGAGAGAACAAATTCGATTAGAAAAATCTGATTTGAGTTTTCAGTGGAGTTTATTGCAACAACTTAGTATTTTCGGGTTCATTATCATAGCCATTCTGATTTATCTGATTATGCAAGGTATTAACAGAAAATTAATGCTGAGGCTCACCAAACTCGAATATTACTTAGATGATTTGAGTCAGGGAGATACTCCTAATATTCCACAAGATAAAGAAAAAGATGAAGTTACTGTTTCTATCAAAAAAGTAGAAAAAATTAGCTCAGAACTTCAAAATGCAACAAAAATAGCCAATTTAGTGAGCGAAGGCAAACTTGATAACCATATCAATATTTTTGATAATCAAGGTATTTTGGGAAAAGCCTTCAACAATATGCAAGTTAGTTTGCAAACGGTAGCTGAACAAGATGAAATTCGAAGCTGGCAAAACGAAGGTTTGAGTTTATTTGCAGAACTTTTACGTGATATAGAAAATCCTCAAAAACTCTATGATGCTCTTGCTCGAAATATTGTAAAATATGTAAAAGCCAATTATGGAGGTATTTATATTGCCAACACAGATGGAGATATTGTACCACATTTGGAGCTTAAATCTTGCTATGCTTATGACAAGAAAAAATATATTCAACAAGAAATTTACTTGGGACAAGGTTTGGTTGGACAGTGCTGGCAAGAGGGTTTAAGTATTTACTTGTTAAAAGTTCCACAAGATTATCTTCATATTGCTTCGGGTTTGGGCGAAGAAAATCCCAGTTCGGTACTGATTGTGCCTATCAAAGTTGGTTCGGATGTATATGGTGTAATTGAAGTGGCTTCACTAAAGGTTTTTACAGAAAACGAAAAAATATTCTTAGAAACCATTGCTGAAGATATTGCTTCGACTATTTCATCCATTAAATCCAACGAAAAAACACGTTTACTCCTTGCTGAGTCTCGTAGTCTTACAGAACTCATGACCACCCAAGAAGAGAACATGAAACAAAGCATGGCTCAATTGGTTGCTACTCAAGAAGAATTAGAGAAGAAAAACTCTGACATGACAGCACTTGTAGAAGCTATCAACAAGGCAAGTATTGTTGTAGAACTGGATAGACATGGTTATTTCTTGAGAGTTAATGAGCGATTCTTAGAAGTATCTGGTTACCAATATGCTGATGTAATTGGGCAACACAGAAGCTTCTATGCCCCCAAAGACTCCGACCCTGCCGAATTCAATTTATTGTGGGCACAACTGGCACAAGGAGTATATGTAGAGAAAAATATTCGCCGTTTGCGTAAAAATGGTACAGAGTTTTGGATGCGTGCATCTTTTTTCCCTGTTATGGATGAACAAGGTATTTTATACAAAGTAACTTCCATTTGTTCGGATATCACAGACAAAATGCTCAAAGAAAACAAAGATCTTGAAGCTCAGAAAACTGTTGGCTTTAAAAATGCAGCTCTTGAACATTCTTTCTTGGTATTTGAAACCAACGAGAAATTTAAGCTTAAAAGTATTAATAGTTATGCTCTTAAAGACCTTCAAATCCATAAAGAAGACTATTTAGGGCATCACATTGATGAATTGGTTCTGGGTAGATTGGATTATAAACAAATGATTGCTCAACTTGAAACCAGAGAAATAGATGAGGGTATTATTGCTTTAAAAGCTGCAGATTTTAGTTATCGTTATGTAAGTTTTGTATTGGCTGCTGTTAAAGATAAAAAAGGAGAATTAGAAACTGTTTTCTTCATTGGTACAGATATCACTGATTACAAGAAGCGGGAGATTCTACTTGAAGATGAAGTAAAAATGCTTGAAAGCAAAATTCAGAAACTTGAAGCTCAGCAAGTTTAATACATGAAAATACTTTATTTACACCAATATTTTAAAACTCCCAGTCAAGCTGGCTCACATAGATCTTGGTATATTGCAAAAACTCTTGTAGAAGCTGGTTATCAAGTAGAAATTATTACAAGCACTCAAGAAAAAAAAACTTTTTTTCTTGAATTAAATCATATAAAAGTCCATTATTTACCTGTAGCTTATGAACAATCCATGAGTTTTTGGCAAAGATTATGGGCTTTTCTTGTTTTCTTCGCCAAAGCCTACAAAAAAGCTTCTCAAATACAGAATATTCATTTAATTTATGCAACCTCCACTCCTTTGAGCATTGGAATTCTTGCGTTTTTTCTAAAAAAATTCAGAAAAACACCCTATATTTTTGAAGTACGAGATTTATGGCCCCTTGTGCCTATCGAAATGGGCTTCATTAAAAACTCTCTTCTGATAAATTTTTTATATAAATTAGAGAAAATTATTTACCAAAATGCTCAAAAAATAATAGCCTTATCTCCAAGTATGCAGAGTTATATACAAACTCTTGTACCTCAAAAAGAGATAATTTGTGTACCCAACATGGCTGATAATGATTTTTTTTCTCAAGTTTCTACTCCTTTACAAAATAATAAGCCTTTTACCATTTCTTATTTTGGTAGTATTGGTAAAGCCAATGGCTTAGAAAGATTGATAGAAATCGCCAAAAACATTCCTGATATTCATTTTTGGATTATTGGTAAAGGCTCTGAACTAAGCTCTATTCAAACTCTTTCTAAAAGTTTTCCTAATATTTCCTTTTTTGAAGAGCAAACTAAAGAACAACTTCGAGAAACACTCCAACAAACTGATGCCTTTTTTATCAGTTTTGCCGATTTTAAAAGTTTAGAAACATGTAGCCCTAACAAATTCTTTGACGGTTTGGCAACGGGCAAGTTATGTATAACCAATACAAAAGGTTGGATAAAAGATATTATTGAACAAGAACAATGTGGTTTTTATGTAGAGAATGCTCAAGATTTTGCTATAAAAATTCAAGATTTTATCAACAACCCTTCTTTGCTCAAAACTTATCAAGAAAATGCTCGAAAAACAGCAGAAAAATACTTTGATAAAAACATTCTTTGCTCAAAAATTGTATCTTTGGTAAAGACTTTTGAATAATACTATATGTGGAAAATTGTTGTACATGCCCCTTTTTTGGGAAATATCGCAGGAATTACTTTATATCCTTTTATTCTTCTTAAACACAAAGCCTATAAAAAGGATAAATTTTTGATGAACCATGAGGAAATCCATCTTCAACAACAGAAAGAGCTTTTAGTATTGCCTTTTTATTTGTTATATGTAGGAAATTATTGTTATAATCTCATCAAATATAAAGACCGCCACCAAGCTTATCTCAATATTTGTTTTGAACGAGAAGCTTACCAAAATGACTATGAGTTAGATTATCTCAAAAAACGCAAGCTTTTTGCATTTTGGAAATATTGGTAAAATAAAATATTTTATGGAAAAGTTTACTCTTCAAGTATTTTTAACACTTACTGGATTCTCTGCGGCTTCAGGGTTGGTGTACTATAAACAAAATTTGTTTGTGATTGCTGACAATTCTGGTTTTTTGTATCAATATGAAATGAAAACCAAAAAAATAACGCATCATGCTTTGACTGAAAATCCTCAACATTTTACACCAAAACAAGATAAATTAGATTTTGAAGCTATTACCAAAAAAGGAAATGAGTTGCATATTTTTGGTTCTGGTTCTAAAAGAAACAGATGTCAAAAATTTGTTTTTGATCTAAATTCTAATGAAACTCAAAATTTTGACCTCACCACTCTTTATGACAAAATCACCAAAGACACTAAAATTTCAGAAGAAGAGCTTAATATAGAAGGAGCTTTGTATTACAAAAAAAATCTTTTCCTTTTTCAACGAGGTAATGGCAAAGAAGCCAAAAATGGAATTATAAAAGTTACATCCTCTCAAAAAATCAGTTTTAAGCAGATAGATTTACCCAAAATAAATAATGTTTCTGCTTCTTTTACTGATGCAATTTTAGTGAAAGATAAGATTTACTTTTTAGCTTCTGCAGAAGATAGCCAGTCCACCTATTTAGATGGCAAAGTTTTAGGAAGTATTTTTGGTGTTTTGAATACAGAAACCTTTGAAATAGAGAAAACTATCCAAATAACTACTCACCAAAAATTTGAAGGACTCACCTTTTATAAAAAAGAAAAAGATAAAATGCAATTTTTGCTTTGTGAAGATAATGATACAGAACAGTTAGAAACTACTATTTATAAGCTGGAAATTTAGAGGTTTATAGACTCCATTATTCTATTTGAAAAAAATATGAGCTGAACGATTCAGATTTTAATTATATGCACCCTGAAACCCTTATAGGAAACATAGGAGAGGAATACATTCTTGATAGAATGTTCTTTAAATCTATTCAGGATGCTAACACTTTTTTAGAACCTTACAAATGCTCGATTTTAGAGTATTCTAAAAACAATTATGATATAGATTGGCACAAACAAGGTGTTTTTTATAAAAGTCATCTTGATATTTTTTATCTGCCAGACCAAACACTCCAACAAATTAATTTTACACAGCAGAAGTCTTTCTGGTTACTTTTTTATACAAACAAAAAGCATAAAGATGGTTTCTCGAGTCTTAATGCAAGTATTTTGTTATTAGACGTTTCTTTAGAGTTTTTAGAGGTATTTTTAGATGATTTATGCTTTCTTGCTGATAAGAACTGGCAACCTTTAATTATTTTAGAAAAAAGCTTTTTATATTTTTTCTCGATTGCCAATTTTGGTGATACTTACAGCAATGTTGCTTTATCTAGCACTTCCAAAAAAATAGAGTTGTCACCTCTATATGCTCAGGTATATTCCTTAAAAAACGAAAATTTTAAGCAAGTAATCAGAGATTGTCAAGATTTTAATCCTCACTTTTTCAAGAATCCTGAAGTAAATGATATTAAGTTTTTTCTACATCATTATACCATTGCTTGCCACGAAAACAACGACCATGAAGAATTAAAAAAGCTTTATGCTCTTGCTGATGTATGGGATATGGTTGATGACCAAAGTGCTTTTGACTGGTTTTATGAGAACCTATCCATGAATTATGCTTTTGAACCTACCAAAAATAATGCTTCTATTTTGGATTATTTTAATGGTAAACCCTTACACACCGTTTATAACTCTCACACAGAACTCTTAGCTATCCGAAAAAAGAATTTTAAAGGTTAGGTTAAATATCTAAACCATATAATAAGACATTATCTTGTTTGAATTATGGAGTAATAGTAATCTTTATATCTTTAGTATCATAATCTATATGCAGATATAACCTAAATACTTCTAAATACTCTTTTGGTTTCCCATCCTTATCAATATAAGGTGTAAGAGTAAAAGGTGCTAGACTTTGGATATAACTTTTCACTAATCCAATAATCTTTTCATTATTTTCTTTTTGTTCATTCATTTTATCACTTGAAATAACCATTCGTCTTATACTACCATCTTTATTAATTAACATGATAAAACTGTAATAAAAGCTTGTTGGTTTATTCAAATCGATATTATTTTCTTTAAAAATTCTCTTTACATCTTCTACAATTTTTTCATTGGGAACACTAATAAGTTTTTCAAGAGCAATATCAGTAGTACCTATTGAGGGTATATGTATTATACATTTACAATCATCTGATTGGGCTTTCAAATGAGTATAATTCATCATAAATAATGTTATCCTCAAAATAGAATAGATTTTTGTGCTATAATTCATAATACATCTTTTATATACTACTTCTTAAACATAAAAGCTCTCAGGGCAAAAGATGCAAGCCAATGTTCTCCTTCATAATTACCATCTGTAATGGCTGATAATGAGAATTTCAAGTGTATGTCAGCTATTTTTTTCAAATGAGCAAGCTCTTTATAATTGGTAGCCAACTCATAAAAATTCCAAGCTCTGCTAAAATTCAATCCATCCAGATGTACCAAATGCCCATCTTGTCTATCAGAAACTTTGGCAACTTCCCAAGCAAAATCTTTCTTAAATAAATTAGGTGCAAACTTTTTCGCCCAAGGTAAAAACTGTTCTTTAGGTAATACCCTGCTCATCAAAGCCAATTCCTCCAAGCAAGGCGAAAGAAAATCTGTACCACTTGGTTCCCAAGTAAAAGGGCAATTTTGGTCTTGCAAAAACATTCGTTGAGCTTCTTTTTTGAGTAATTCTTGAAACTTTGTATTTTTAGAACTGACTGCATAATCCCATGCCAAATTCATCCCAAACGCTGTATTGGTATGTGTACCCACACGAATCGGGTACAATAGTTTTGGTAAAAACTCATGATAACGAGCTACCAACAAATCTGTAAGAGGCTGTAAATTTTTAGCCAAATTTTTCACAGAAGCATCTGGATGGCTATCAAGTTCTTGTTGCAATTGTAAAAGCCAAGCCCAACCATAAAGTCTCTCAAAAGACCATTCATGTTTTTTATTAAAATATTCAATTTCCTTTGCTATATTTTGCGAACTCATGTTGGCTACGAGTTTTTCTATAATTTGCTGTTTGTTAGCAATATCAGGAAATCTTTTCAACAGATACACCAACGACCAATGTCCATGTACAGAAGAATGCCAGTCAAAACAGCCATAAAAAGCTGGATGCAATTCTTTTGGGCTTTTGAGTTCTGTACCATCTTGTAAAAGCTGATTTAATTTATTAGGGTATTCTTGCTGGAGACATTTGAGAGGTAATCCAGCTAGTTTTTCAGCTTGATTTTTCGTTAAATCTTGGGCTTGTGTGGTAAATGCCATACCCATTAAAATGATTGATATATATTTAATATGCATACTTTTATTTTTTCTACCAAAAATAATATTTTTTAATCAAATTGATGAATGAGTTGGACTCCTAATCCCCACTTATCAGAAAAAATAGCTTCTCCATACTCTAAATACACTCCTTTGGCAGGATCATTAGCAATCAGCAACGCTCCATCCATATCTACATAATCTAAAAGTGGCAATAAGTGAGCCATTGCTGAGATTCCAATACTACTTTCAGTCATACATCCCATCATTACTTTTAAGTTCAACTCTTTTGCTTTTTTTATCATTCTGAGAGCTGGTGTAATGCCTCCACACTTTGCCAATTTGATATTGACTCCATCAAAGTAATTTGCACACTTTTCTATATCTGTTTCCATAATACAATTTTCATCTGCAATGATGGGAATTTTTGTGTGTTTTCTCACTTCTGTCATGTTTTCAATATCTTGAGCTTTTAAGGGTTGTTCTATAAATTCTACCCCAAATTTCTTAAATGAAGAAGCATATCTGATAGTTTGCTGGGCACTCCAAGCACAATTGGCATCTATTCTAAAAATAGCATCTGTATATTTTCTCAGTTCTTTTACAATCTCAACATCCTGATTCGTTCCAAGTTTTATTTTATAGATAGGATAATCAATAGCCTTCATTTTAGCTACCATATTTTCTATGGAGTCAAGACCTATGGTATAATTCGATATTGGTATTTTATCATGCAATTCTAAACCCAAATATCTGTATAAAGACTTTTGAGCTTTTTGAGCCAAGTAATCATAAACAGCAATATCTAAGGCACATTGAGCAGAAGGAATATGTTTTAAATAAGGATTTAGATATTCCCAAAAAATTTCTGGTGTTGTTATTTCATAATTTTCTATAATATTTCGATGGCGTTCCAATTCATCTTTTACTTGAATAGCACTGTAACCATAATAAGGGACAGGGACAGCCTCTCCTATGCCTTTTATGCCTTCTGAATCTGTAAGTTCGACGATTATCGTTTCAATACTATTACGACTACCATGAGCCGTTTTAAACGTTTCTTTTGTCTGGAGAGTATATATAAAGCAACGAAACTGCATATTAGTAAGTTTCTATAAAGCTTTTCAAAGCCAGCTTTTCTGTATCTGACAACCCTTTTCTCAATCTATAACGACTTTTCTTCACAGATTCAGGATTTACCCCCAATATATCACCAGCTTCAGAGTCTTTGATTCCGAGTTTTTCAATAGCACAAATTTTCACCTCCACAGGAGATAGCAAAGGAAACTGCTTTTGTAAATTCATAAAAAAATCAGGATATAACACCTCAAAACGCTGTTTGAAACGCACCCAATCATTTTCTGTTGAGAGTTTTGCATTTAATAGTTGCTCTACATTTTCTATTTTACTTTTATCTATTTCGTGTTGTATTTGGCTTAACTCTTGCTGAATTTCATCAATAAAATTATCTTTTTCTATTAGGTTTTGTGTAAAAGAGATTAGTTCTTTTGCCTGCAAATCCAGTTTCATTTGTTTACCTTTAATTTGATTGTGTTTGAGCTTGACTATAAAAATGCTGATAATCAGCAACAACAA
This sequence comes from bacterium 336/3, assembly GCA_001281695.1. Lineage (NCBI taxonomy): Bacteria > Pseudomonadati > bacterium 336/3. The sequence continues at coordinate 3,643,434 of LJIE01000001.1, forward strand.
AAATGCTGTAATAAGAAGGTATAGCCACAATCTTTTTTGTTTATTTTCAGATTGTAAGAGTTTGTTTTCTTGCTCTTTTTTTTCAGTCTCATATTTAGTTCTAAGCTCTGCAATTTGTTTGGTTTTTTGTTCTGAGAAAACAGAATCTTTTACGTTTACAAATCTCTGATGTGTAGCAAAGGCTTTATCATATTGATTCATAGCTGCATATAATTCTGCCAAATCTTTCAATACTTTCTGAGTATCATTTTTTACGCTTAGTTTTTCTGTAATTCTTAGAGCTTCTAACAGATTTTTAAGAGCCTCATCATATTTTTTCATTTCTTTTTCTATGGAAGCTACATTCATCAAACTCAAAGCTATTCCATGTTCGTTATTCATTTCTCTATCAAAACTCAAAGCTAATTTATAATTCTCTAAAGATTTATCAAAAAAACCTTGCTCCCAATGCATATAACCAATATTGGTATAATTATTTGCCAAAAGTTTCAGATTCTTTCCAGCATTACCAATTTTGGTTGCTTCATCATAATATTCCCAAGCCTTTTTATAATCTTGTTTAATGGCATACAAATTCCCTAAATTAGAATAAGATACTCCCATTGCTTGTACATCTTTAAGTTCTTTTTTGAGCTCTAAAGCTTTTCTTGTATATTCTATTGCTTTATCATAGTCCTGACTTTGTTCATAAATAGCTCCTATATTATTGTAGGCTTTAGCTATTGATTTCTTATCATCTATACTCTCATAAATCCGAAGAGCTTCTATATTTTTTTCTAAACCTTTTGCAAAATTCCCTTGCTGAATATCTATAGAACCAATATTGGTAAGGATAGTAGCTTCTAGCTTTTTATTTTTACTTTTTTTAGCAATTTCTAATCCTTTCTCATAACTCTCTAAGGATTTTCCATAATTGCCTATGATAGATAAAGAAATGCCTAAACTATTATAAGCTTCTAATTGTAAGTGTAATAAATCTAAATCTTTACTTAAATCAAGAGCTTTTTGGTCATATTCTATTGCTTTTTGTGGGTTACTATTTTTCAATGATCCACTCAGTTTTAAATAATTTTTGATACAGTTAGAATCTTGTTTACAATTATTCAGCTCCTGTCGTAAACTATCCACAATTTGAGCCTGACACGCCAAAAATGGAAGTATTGAGATGAGTAAAATAAGTTTATGGTGTAATTTCATTGAAATAAGCTTTTCAACAAAAATACAAAATCAGAGAGAGGGAAAAAGTGATAAGAAGTTTTTTTTAGAAAATAATATCTAATTGTTGTGTTTCAGGCTTTACAGCCCCTAAATACTGAATATTTTGTTGGCTACTAACCACATATATATTTTCGCCTTCTGTTACTTTAATTTTAAGTTGATATTTTGCCAAAAGATAATACACGTCGATAGCTCCAACATACACCCAACAATCCATTAAGCTCTTATTTTTAAGCATTACAGAAATATATTGCATCGTTTTATTTTTATATCAAGAGGATGTTAAAGCATCCTCTTGATAATTTTTTTATTGTTTTACAGTATTTGCTGTTACAAATTCTCCTACTATTTGGTATTTACCATCTTCTGTTTTATACTCAAAAGTTCCACAGATTTTGGTAGTACTAATTGCTTTCAAAAATGCTTTTCCATTCAACAGGACTGCTTTTTGAGAGAGATACAAAGTAGTGTTTGTACTAAAACCTTCATTAGCATCTTTACCATACTGCCCTAATTCAGCAGCAACGATTTTATTATTACCTTTCTCGTCCTTTTTGAAGCGATTAAAGCTAAAATCAAAGCGTATTTGATCAGTTGGCATTTTTTTTACATCACAATTAAAGGCAAAATATTTGGCTTTATCCAATTCAAAATTAGTAATAGTTACATATTGTACAGCCCCCCAATTCTGAGCAAAAATTTGATTCATTTTATCTAATTTTGCATCTTTACCATCTATTACAAGTTTTGTAATTTTTGTTTCTGTAGCTTCACATTTCAGTTCAGCATCAGGAATAGCCAAAAGTTCCATTCGGTCTGGAGTTGGTTCATTTTTCTTTTCCTCTGTTTTTGCTTCTATTTTTGTAGTGTCTGTTTTGCCTTCAGCTTGTTTTTTATCCTCTTTTTTTCCACAAGCGAATGCTCCTATAAGTAATGCCAAAACAATAGATATTTGAGTTATTTTCATTTTAGTAATATTTAGATTTAATAAATTGTTAGAAACTTTATATATTTTAGTACAAAAACAGTTTTTGTTATTATTTCAAAGCTACAGAAAAAGAGCCTTTTACAGTTGTTTTACCATCTTTGCTTATTACATCTATCGTCCCACAAACTTTTTCTTCACTTAAATAAGTGATTTCAGCTTTGCCAGTAGGTAAATTGAGAGCATACCTTTTGTCTTTGGTACTGTAACTAGCTATCAAAGCATCTGATTTCCCGAAACCTTCCGATGAAATATCATAGCTTTGAGCTGCAATCGTAGAACCACCTTTTCCACTAAAATTGATAATCAAACTCACTTCACCTTCTTTTTTGGGTTCACCAACATAGCTTCCTTCTTTGGGATAATTGGATAAAGTGAGTATCAAAGCTGGATATTTTACTTTATCAGACTCCATCATGTTTTTATAGATTTGGATACCTTTTACTTCAAAATTATCCATTTTGAAATCACCTTCGCCTGTAAGAGTAATTTTGGTTTCGGCACAAGATTCGGCTTTGCCAGATTCATTGTTTTTTGAAGCCTCTTCTTTTGTTGTAGTGTTGTTATCTAATCTATTTTCGGTATTTTCTTTTTTTTCACCACCTCCACAAGCAGAGAAACCCAAAAGCACACTAAACATCAAAACATTTAAAATATTTTTTTTCATTGTTTTAAAATTTTAAGATTAAAAATTATAGAAGTTGATAATGAATAATTTTAATACCACCAGTAAATGGGTATATTCTGATTTCCCTGTACAGAAGCAATCAATACACGCCCATTGATGCTTACTTTAGCTCCCACAGGTATATTATGTGTTACTGTTCTGGTTGTATTGGGGCGTAGACGAACGGTATGGCTTCCTGCTTCTTTTCCAGCTCCTCCATCAGACCAAATGACATCAATAGAAGCAGGCTTATTTCTTGATGCATCCATAGAAAACGTTATACTTGCCTTAGCTCCTTTATAAGCAGCCATATAGCCATCAGGGGAGCGTTTCGCTGTCTGATAACGTTCTCTGTCTCTTGGCGACATATTTTTAAGCATCTCAGCTTCTTTAGCTTCGCTAATAGTTTGTCCTGCAATACTTTCATATCCCCAATATTCATTCGATAATTTATATTCAGACATTAAATTATAAGCATTCTGATAACGTTCACGAGTTTCATCATCCATTGTAAAGGCATAAAGGCCTTTCATATTACTGATTTTAGCAAAATCACTACCTTTGAGTTTTGCTGTAATAGCAATCAAAATTTCCACTTTATGTTGTCCATTTTCAGCTTTTTGTAGCATCTCTACAATTTCCCAAGGCATATTATAAGCCAATGCTGTCTGATAAGCTTTTTGCTCTTCCATAGGGTTCGGAAATTTTTCGTTTTTACGATATTTATCTAAAATATTTTCGTAAAACGCTTTATCAGGTACTATTGGAAAGAGTATTTCATCTTTATCATAAGCCATTTTAAATTGTGTCATTTTAGAAAGTTTCAAATCACTTTCTGTTTCAGCACCATCATCTAATTTTGCATATATTTTCACTCTATAATACTGTAATCCACTATAATCCGCCTGTGGTAAATATTCTGTGATTTTCTTTGCTAATTTGAGGCGTGCATATATAAAATCTTTTCCTCCAAATTCTATTTTATCTTCCACAGGTTTTTCAAAATCGTTAGTAAATGTCAGATAATTGGGTATTTCTTGTGGATTAATAGACTTTCCATCTTCATACTTATCAATCTTCACTTTATTTTCTTTTTCTAAACCTGCTCTTTGTTTTTTTACTTCGTCCAAAACACTTGTTTTTACTTCTAATTTCTGATTATCAGATACTTTAGTAGTATTTGCTTTTTCAGTAGATTTTGTTTCTACCTTTTTAGGTTCTTCTTTTTTCTTTCCTAAACCAATTTTGTCTTTCGCTTTTCCTAAATTGATTTGAGCTACTGTTTTGTTTGCTCCACATAACAAAACTAAAAGCAACAGTAATTTAAAGTTTGATTTCATATCTTTTCGATTTTTTGATTGATGAAACAAACATAGATGCCTTGAAAAAAATATCAAAAAAATGAGGGTGGACAAGCGGGGGACAAATTGTAAAATACTCACTTACAACACTTTATTTCATTGTTTTTAGAATAATAATCCTTAAAAAAATTCAATGTGTTAAGTTTTTTAGTATCTTCGAATTATTTTTATAACATCTTTCGATAGCTACTCGTAAAACCTTTTAAAAACTCAATGCATTTCCGTTTCATTATTCTTTTATCTTGGATTTTTTCTATACAAAATAGTTTTGCTCAAATCCGTTTTGCTCAAATTCCAGCAGATACAGTCTATGATTATAAAATTGAGAATAATGATACAACCAAACGTATCCCTATTACTCGTAACCTGTATATTTATGATAAAATTGGACACATCAGAGAAATTTTAACTGAAAAAAAACAAGATAATACATGGAAATATACCACCAGAATCCTATTTAGTTACAACGCTATCAATCGTTTACAAAGCTACAAGAAAGAAATTTGGGATAGTGTTGGTAGGGATTGGTTGAAATACAGTCGTAGAACTTTCGCTTATAATGTTAGATACCTGCCTATCAATTATATAGATGAAATTTGGGATAATCAAAATAATAGTTATCAAAAAATTACCAAAGTCAATTTTGATTATATTTTAGACAATAGAGTTTTTGAAGCCAATTATAAAATATACAAAAACAATGTATGGATTGATTCTTTACGTCAAAATATAGCTTATGATACTTTAAAAAGGATTGTAGGTTTTGAGCAGAAAAAAGCAATTAAAGATGGCTGGAAAATAGATTATGTCTTGGAATATAAATTTCAGCAAAATAAATTTTTTGAAACAATCATTAAAAGTCAAAAAGCCATGAGAAGTTTTGAAATCTTAGGAAAGATTTCTTACTTATATAATAATAAAGGCGAGTATATTGGAGAGAAAAAATATAAATATGACCTTTACAAGCAAAAATATAATGAACAAGAAGGTATTAAACTAAATTATAATACCAAAAAGAAGTATTGGTCATATACTCCTTATCAATTAGAACAGGGAAAAACTATTATCAAAAATCAGAAAATTATTTATCCAACTTCCGTAAAGACTCAAAACCCTCTTCAAGATTTTCATTTTGAACTCATTGACATAAAATAAAAAAGAGGCTTTTGCCTCTTTTTTATTTATCAGAAAAGTATTTGTACTGTTCTATGTGCACAAAAATTAAAAGTTATGAATGTTGTGGTTGCTATTCATTAATTTTTCTTTTACAGAACTGAGTCCAAGTTTCGTTACTTGGGTGAGAATAAATTAATGGATTTTTACCATAGTAAGTAACATTCTTAACTCCTACTGCATCAGCTCTTTTTTTCAACTCTCTTGCATGAAAAGCATGGTGAGAAGGTATATCTGGATTGTAAGGATTATAAGGGTTCACAACATCTCTAAGAGTATTATTTATCCAAATTTCAGGATCATCAGCACTCATTAAAGATAACATATCAACATCAGCTCTATAAGCATCAATAGCAGCTGATTCGTATTGAGCTGTTGAGGATACTCCATATATCTTTTGAATATTGCCTGTTTCGTTAGCCAATATTGATGACCAAGTTAAGCTATAATCAATAAAAACATTATTTACCCAACGGTCTTCAATATTGTAACTTGATTGAGTTTCTCTTGCTACTACACCTTTTACTCTGCTCGATTCTCTTAAAACTGGGTCGCTATTTTGGGAATCTGCAAAGTCATTATTAAATGCTATCCAAAGAGAAGTGCCAGCACCTGCTGAATTACCTGCTAAAATTATTTTATTTTTGTCAATGTTAAAATCACTTGCTCGATTTCTGATATATTGCAAAGCCCTCCTTACATCAGCCATAGGTTTTTTAACGCCTTCTGTTTCTCCTGTATTGTTTAGATACGTATAACGAATAGTAGCAAAAGCAATGTTATTTTGTAGAAAGTACCTAATGTCTGTTGGAAAATCCCAAGCCCCGCCTGACTGAACAGTATATACAAAATCTTTGTCGCCACTCGTAAATCCACCACCATGCACATATATTACCAAGCCTGTGGGTGTGTTAGAGTTAGGCAACCAAATATCAAATTGTGTCCTTTCTTTGCTGTCATAAGCAATGTCTTTTGCAAACTTTGCATTAATCCCTTGCAAGTCAACTGGCGAATCTGAAAAAGTGATGTTTGAATTTGAGGGTACTAGGTTATTATCGTTTTTTTTACAGCTAAATATAGCCAAAATTAAAACTAAAAAAGTAATGGGTATTTCTTGGAATTTTTGCATATTATCTTATGTTTCTATATCAAAAATTAGGTCTGACAGTAGTCAGACCTAAAGAAAATGCTAGATAAGTTCTATTTTATTTTTCATAATTATCTTGGACTTCTACCTCCACTTCTACCACCAGAAGAGCCTGAAGAAGAACCTGATGAAGAGCTTCTGCCAGAACTTGATGAACTTGAGCTTCTTCCTGAATTTGAAGAACCAGAACTCCAACTACTATTTGAGTTATTTCTTCCTGAACCTACACTACTATTGTTGTTATTATTAGAGTTGTTTCTATCAGTAGTAACTCTTGTATTACGTTCTCCTCTTCCTGAATTATTAGAGTTATAAGAGTCTGTACTTGTACTATTTTTTGTTCTACCTACATGAACTTCATTGCTTTGTGTAGCATTGTAAGAGTTAGTTGTGGCATTTCGTGTTCTACCACCTGTTGTATTGACTGTTCTGCCACCATTATTAGGATCAGGGTTTGTATTGCCATTTTGTAATCTTGGATTTGGGGTATTTCTCACCAAAGAGCTTCCTCTTCCTGCTGATGTTCTAGGACCAACTTGAATTTTAGTAGGTCTAGTGTTATCAGGATTCCATGAGTTACCCCAGCCATTATTCCAATTATTTCCCCAACCATTATTCCAACTATTTCCCCAACCATTATTCCAACTATTTCCCCAACCATTATTCCAACTATTTCCCCACATACCTCCTACAACCCAACCATTATTCCAGCTATTACCCCAACCGTTATTCCATGAGTTACCCCAGCCATTATTCCAACTGTTTCCCCAACCATTATTCCAGCCACCTCCCCAAGAATTACAGTTCCAACAATTATTCCAATTGTTATTATTATTCCATCCATTATTTCCCCAACCATTATTCCAAGAATTATAGTTATTCCAATTGGCATTTTGGTTGTTTAAAGGATAATAGTTGGAAGGTGTAGTAGAGTTATTATTTCCTACAGGATAATCTACTGCATCAGGATTTGCATAATTGTTAATAGGCTTTTGGTCATACTCGCTGCTATAAGCATCTGTAGTAAGGCCATTACTCTCTAAAATAGCTTGTTCCTTTTTTATTTCTATTTGTTTTCTGCTCACAGTTGATGTAAAATATACATCATCATTATCATTGTTTTGAGCCAATTGTCTGCCTGATGTACAAGCTCCTAGACCTGCAACAAGCAATAATAAATATATTCGGTTCGATTTCATATACTTTCTATTTTAGAGCCATTGTTATAATGATAAACAAATATTGAACCAAATATGTTCTTGATACTGTTTATTTTATAGTTTAATATACAAGAATAGTCCCTATAAATCTACAAAATTTATAGGGACTATTTTATTTTAAATTCTTATTGTTATTTTTTAGCCAACACAGAGAGTGTATCAAGTGTTTTATCGTGTGGTAACATTTCCTCTTTTTCCAATGCTATCATTTCATTCTCATGTGGTAAGTTTGAATGAGGAGTCATTGAATAAGGAACATTTTGAGGGATAAAATCTGTAAATCCATCTTTCTCACAATTAGGTTTACTATAGTCGTAAGTCCAGCGATAAACAAAAGGAATTTGTCCTTCCCAGTTACCATGACCAGCGTTTATAGGTGCTGTCCACTCTAATGCAGTAGAATTCCAAGGATTTTGGGTTGCCTTTCTACCTCTAAAAATAGAATAAAAGAAGTTAAATCCAAAGATTAACTGAGCTCCAAAAGTTACTGCTGCTGCAATACTAATGAAAGAGTTTAAGTTCAAATATACTTCATCACGGAATGCTGCATAAGCAGAAAATTCATAATATCTTCTTGGGAAACCTGCTATACCAATAAAGTGCATAGGGAAGAATACCAAATAAACACCCATAAAAGTCATCCAAAAGTGAATATAACCTAATTTTTCATCCATCATTCTACCAAACATCTTAGGGAACCAATGATAAATACCAGCAACCATACCAAAGAATGATGCAGAACCCATTACCAAGTGGAAGTGAGCTACTACATAATAGGTATCGTGTAAATAGATATCTAAAGCATTGTTTCCTAGAATAATACCTGTTACACCACCAGAAATAAATAATGATACAAGACCAATAGAGAAAAGCATCGCAGGTGTGTATCGGATATTACCACGCCATAATGTAGTAATATAGTTAAATGCTTTTACTGCTGAAGGAACTGCAATGATCAAAGTTAAGAACATGAAAATACTTCCCAAAAATGGATCCATACCTGTTACAAACATATGGTGAGCCCAAACTATAAAAGAAAGAATTGCAATCCCTAAAATTGAACCAATCATAGCTTTATAACCAAAAATAGGTTTACGAGCATTGGTAGCAATAATTTCAGATGTAATACCTAAAGCTGGTAAAAGTACAATATATACTTCAGGGTGTCCTAAGAACCAGAATAAATGTTGGAATAGAATGGCACTACCACCTGTATGGTCAAGAGCTTGTCCACCAATAAAGATATCAGAAAGGTAAAAACTTGTACCCAAACTTCTATCAAACACTAGCAATAATGCTGCTGAGAACAATACAGGGAAAGATAATAAACCTATAACTGCTGTAATAAAGAAAGCCCAAATAGTTAGTGGCAGACGAGAAAATGTCATACCTTTTGTTCTTAAATTAATTACAGTCGTGATATAATTGATACCTCCTAAAAGTGATGATACAATAAATAGTGTCATTGCTACGAGCCAGTACGTCATACCCGAACCTGAACCCTTAAGAGCTTGTGGTAAGGCACTTAATGGTGGATATACAACCCAACCACCTGCTGCAGGTCCTCCATCGAGGAAGAATGAAGCAAGCATAATCATACTTGATGCAAAGAAGAACCAATAAGAAAGCATATTCATAAATCCTGATGCCATATCTCTTGCTCCAATTTGCAAAGGTATTAAAAAGTTAGAAAATGTTCCACTCAAGCCTGCTGTCAATACAAAGAATACCATAATTGTTCCATGCATGGTTACCATAGCTAGGTAAAACTCAGGATCTAACTGCCCTGTACCATTATCTTGTATAGCTACCCATTTACCTAAAAGAGGTTTTAGCCAAGAATAATCCATATCAGGGAAACCTAATTTCAAACGAAACAGAATGGAAAGCAACCCACCAACAAATGCCCACAGAATACCTGTAATAAGGAACTGCTTGGCGATCATTTTGTGGTCAGTAGAAAAAATGTACTTGGTAATGAAGGTGTCATGGTGTTCATGATGTTCTTCATGAGCGTGTACATCGTGTGCATGAGCAACGTCTGATGCCATATTGATAGTTTTTATAAATTTAAAACTGAAAAATAAAACCTTGATTTACTCTCAACTCTTGAATAGTTGGAGTAAAATTAATTTACTTTGTTTACTTTTTTACCATCTTCCATAGAAACCTTACCAACTTTATCTTTAGTGATAGATTCTATTTTCTTGGCAACATATTCTTTGTTTGTTTCAACAAATGGTTTCTGAGCAGCAAGCCATTTCTTATAGTCGTCTTCATCGTGTACAATTACACGCATACGCATACTGAAATGCCCACGACCACATATTTCTTGACAAACTAACTCATAATCAAAAGTTTCCCAACGAGCCTTTACATCTTCAGGTTTACCTTTGGTTGTACTTGGATCTGGTTTTAAATACTCAGGATTTCTACGTAATTCTTCACGCATTTCCTCTGTTGTTTTTGTAGGAGTAAACCACATTCTAGTGGGTTGTCCTGGAACAGCATCCATTTTTTGACGAAAATGAGGAAACGAAACACTGTGTAAAACATCTCTTGCTCTAATTTGTATACGAACAGGTTTTCCTTTCACTAAATGTAATTCTGTAGCTTGAAAGTCATCATTTACATTTTTGTCTAAGAAGTTCAAACCCATTTCGTTTACATCATCTGTATAACGAAAGTTAAAGCCTCCTAATTTATTATCGCCACCAGGATAACGAGCAATCCAGTTAAATTGTTTACCCATTAACTCTACTAACATTGCATTAGAAGGTGCTTCTTTGGTTACATCTCTCCAAAGCTTCCAACCTGCAAATACCAATACAGTCAAGATAATTGCAGGAACAATTGTCCAAACAATTTCTAACTTCAAGTTATCAGGATAGAATGTAGCTTTATTACCTTTTTTATGACGATATTTGAATGTAAAATAAAATAAAGCAGCATTAGTAATTAAGAACATTAATATAACAACAATGTGGGCAATTTTAGAAAGCGAATCGTAAGCCGCTCCATGACTTGCAGCATCTGGTTGTCCCCATAATGTTGCATGTTTGCCAGCATACCAAAATGCAGCTATTGTACCTATCAATGGGATAAGTAGAAATAAATATGCATTAATGTTATTGGCAGTTGTATCTATTTCTTCTTTGTCTTTGCTTTTGCTTCTCAAGATACCTGCAAGATTACTAATTCTAAAAATGATTAGAAAAACTGCCAGTACAAGAACAACTATCAAAGTTATAATAAGACTATTCATATTTTTTTGAGTTTATGTATTATCAATTATCTGCTCAAGCAGATTGTTTGAAAAACTTATATTTTTATATATTGTGATGCAAACTTTCTTCCATCATAGGGTGATTTTTTGCAATAAGATTTGTTTTAGCCAATGTGGTTGCAAAAACATACACAAAGCTACAAGCAAATAACAATATTGTTCCCATCTCTAAGATAAAAAATCCGCCATGTTCTTTGGTAGTACCAGGCATAATCATCATATAGAAATCTAAATAATGTCCCATCAAAATACCAAAAGCTGTAACTTTTAAGAAAATAGATTTACGTTTAGCATCTCTTGTCATTAAGAACAAGAAAGGAAAAATAAAGTTTACAGCCACATTGAATATAACTAGAGGAGTATAAACGCCTCCTAACTTCTCCATTCTTTCATCCCAATATACAATTTCTTCAGGGATATTTGAGTAATTCTGTAATAAAAATTGAGAGAACCAGATGTAAGTCCAGAACACACTAAAACCAAACATAAATTTACCTAAATCATGTAAATGGTTTTCATTTACCATTTTCAGATATCCTTGATCTTTTAAGAATACCACAGCAAGTGTAAGAATTGCCAAAGCAGATACCCAAGAACTCGCAAAAACATACCAACCAAACATAGTGCTGTACCAGTGAGCATCAATACTCATAATCCAATCCCATGCAGAAGTAGATTCTGTATAACCAAAAATAACAATGAATATAGCACTGAAGGTGATATTCTTTTTATGATAAGTAAAATCACCTTTTTGAGTAATATAATCCTCTTTTATAGAGTTATTTCTGATTACAGTGTATAATGTGTACCAAATACCAAAATATGCTATAAGTCTAATAAACCAAAATAACGGAAAACTTCCAGCTTCTAAAGGTGCAAAGAAATATGCTGATTTGTTATACAAGATACTATCAAAAGTTTTTTTACCTTTTTCGTATAAATCGTGGTGTGTCCAGTGAAATAAGTCATGACCACCCAGAAAAAATACTATCAACAATACAGCCCCTGTAAAAGGTAAAAATGCTCCAAAAGATTCTGAAACTCTACGAATACTTGCAGACCAACCAGCATAAGCTACATATTGAATAGCTACAAATAATACTCCCATTGCTGAGATATAAGTAAAGAATGTTGCATTGAGCCATAAATTTGCCCAAATTCGAGTAAGAGGGTTATAATGGTGTTCTCCCCCTCCTGCTGCATGTGCTCCTTTTGTACCTTCATGAGCAGCTCCGTGAGCTTCATGTGAGCCTATACCCAAATATACCAATATAGCTCCTATTACAAAAAGTACAGCTCCTATTCCAATCCCCATCAACAGTTTTTTCTTCTGTTCTGGCGTGAAAACATAGCGTTCTTCTAAGTTATAATGTACATGAGCCTCTGCCATAATGTTTTATAATTAAAAATGAATATAATCGTTTGTTTAATGTGTATTTGTTAAGAGTCTTAGAAATACTCTCAAATTCACTACTTAGTCTTTTTTTCTTCAGGTTTAGTTGTAGCAGTAGCTGTTGTATCTTTTGCAACAGTGACAGCTACAGGCTTGCCTTCAGGTGTAATTTGTCCTTGTAAAACATGCACATAAGCTACAATTTTCCAACGCTCTAGAGAGTTGATTTGTGAAGCATGAGCCCACATTCTGTTTTTACCATGTGTAATTACATGATAAATATGACCACCATTGACTTTGGCAATAGCACCACCTGAAAGATTAGCTACCCCTGTATATTTTTGTCCTACTAAACCATCCCCTTTACCTTCTTCACCATGACAGTGTGTACAATAATATCCATACAATTCTTTTCCTTCAGCAAGAATTTCTTTTGTGAAAGGAAGAGGATTTTTTAAGTTTTTAGCAGCAGCATCTAAACTATCTTTATGTGTGTTATAAACCATCAAACCTAAATCGTAGTTTACACCAGCAGAATCAGTATAGTTGGTCTTATAGTTACGGCGAGAAACTGTTCCTTTAGCAGGTTCACGCATATTGATTCCGTAAGGATTGATTTTGTTAGCACTATCTGCTACTTGACTAAAAGGGTCATAAGCAACGGAAGTGTACATATTAGGAGCAAACTCTGTTCCTTGATCATTAGGATCTCTTTCACAAGAACTTAAACCCAACAGAGCAGTACCTAAAAAAGCTGACAATATATATTTTTGGATTTTCATCTCTTTATATTTCTTTAATTTTGGATGATAGCGTTTTTTATCTTTCTACAACTTTGGGCTTTTCGCAAGCTCCATGTTTCTCTAAGATAGATTCAATTTCTTCAATACTTTTTGTATTTTTATCTAAATCAACTACCAAAGCATATTTATCGTCAGTTGTACGACGATCAAACATGAATTCAGTCTTGCCAGGTCCCATTGTATTAGAAACTAAAAAGGTAGCTACCATACCCAAGGCAGCGATTAGAACTGTAGCTTCAAAACTTACAGGAACCATTGTAGGAGGATAAAATGTATTTTTACCACCTATAATCATAGGCCAGTCAATTTTCATCATGAAAGTAATCATGGTGATGGCAAGTATAGTACCTGTTGCTCCAAACATAAAGGCTGCAATAGGTATTTTTGTCCTTGGATGCCCTATATATACATCAATATGGTGAATAGGATGTGGAGAATATACTTCATCCACTTTTACACCATCATTTTGTACTTTTTTCACAGCACTCACGATTGTTTCTTCGTGATCGTAAATGCCTACTAAATATTTCTTTGTATCTGAAGTATGTGTTGCCATAATTTAAAGTTTTATCAAGATTGTAAAACATCTTGTTTTTTTAGTTTTTCTTCTGCTACTTTTTTAGCATACTCATCTGATGAATTTAGTACTGTTTTTACTTCTGCCATATTAATTACAGGTAAGTATTTAGCAAACAAGAAGAAGCAAACAAAGAATAAACCAAAGCTAAATACATAATCTCCGACATCATAAATAGTAGGACGGAAATATACCCAACTTGATGGGATATAATCTCTATGTAATGAGGTTACAATAATTACAAAACGCTCGAACCACATACCAATATTAACAACAATAGAGAGAACAAATGTCCAAATTAGGTTTCTACGAATGCTCTTAAACCAGAATAACTGAGGTGAAATTACGTTACAAGTCATCATTGCCCAATAAGCCCACCAATAAGGTCCAAACATACGGTTTAAGAAAGCATAACTTTCTGCTTCAACACCAGAATACCAAGCAATGAAGAACTCTGTGATATATGCAACCCCTACAATAGAACCCGTTAGCATGACAATTTTATTCATCAAATCTATATGTTCCATTGTAATGTAATCTTCTAATTTATACACAACTCTTGTTACAAGCATGAGTGTAAGTACCATTGCAAAACCAGAGAAAATAGCTCCAGCAACGAAGTAAGGAGGGAAAATAGTTGTATGCCAACCAGGTATTACTGATGTAGCAAAGTCCATACTTACAATAGTGTGTACAGAAAGTACAAGTGGTGTAGAAAGACCCGCTAAAATAAGAGCTACATATTCGTATCTTGCCCAAACTTTAGAGCCGCCTTCCCAGCCAAAGGCTAATATTCCATAAATAAATGCAGAAATAGCTCTTCTATTCTTCTTTTTCTCTGCTCTTTCAGCAGGAGTATCTGTTGCTAATAAAGGATATTGTTCTAAAGTTAATTTTGCTCTATCACGAATAGTTGCTAAGTCAGGAATCAAACCTACATACCAGAAAACTGTTGATACCGTAAGATATGTTGAAATCGCAAATACGTCCCATACAAGTGGTGAGTGGAAATTTACCCACAAAGAACCATAAGTATTAGGAAGAGGAAGAGCCCAATGAGCCAACCAAGTACGCCCCATGTGCATCAAAATGAATGAACCAGCACAAAGTACGGCAAAGATAGTCATAGCTTCAGCTGCTCTGTTAATTGATGTTCTCCATTTTTGGCGGAACAATAAAAGAATTGCTGAGATAAGTGTACCAGCGTGACCAATACCTACCCACCACACGAAGTTGGTAATGTCCCAAGCCCAACCTACAGTCTTATTCAATCCCCAAACACCTATTCCGTACCACCAAGTTGAAGCGAGAGATAGACATCCTATTATAAAAAGTATCACAGAAAAGCCAAAAGCAATGAGCCAACTCATACTTGGTTTTTCCTCCACTCGTTTACAGATGTCTTCAGTGATGTCATGCATCGTTTTGCCACCTGTTACAAGAGGTTCTCTTATGGCTGATGTTACCTGCATAAATATATTTCTGTTAGAATTAGATAAAATGTTAAAAATTAAGCCTTGTTTCTGATTTTTGCTAAATAAGTTACATTAGCCTTCACGTTAATTTCTTCTAATAAGTGATATGCTCTATCATCTTCCAAAACAATATCTTTTTGCTCGTTTTTAGTGATGCCAATTGTTTTAGCGATTCTGCTTTCAGGGTCGTTCATATCTCCAAAAATAATTGCATCAGCAGGGCAAGATTGTTGGCATGCTGTTACTACATCACCATCTTTCACTTTGCGTTTTTCTTTTTTAGCTTCTAACTTACCAGCTTGGATACGTTGCACACAAAGAGAACATTTTTCCATCACCCCACGAGAACGAACTGTTACATCAGGATTTAGAACCATTTTACCCAAATCAGATTGACTCATAAAGTTTACATTTGTAAACTTCTCATCGTTTGTATAGTTGAACCAGTTGAAGCGACGTACTTTGAATGGACAGTTGTTTGCACAATAACGAGTACCAATACAACGGTTATAAGTCATTTGGTTTAAGCCTTCTGAACTGTGTGTTGTAGCAACTACAGGGCATACTGTTTCACAAGGTGCATTGTTACAATGCTGACACATAACAGGCAAGAACACTACTTCTGGGCTTTCTGCTGGGTCTTCCATTTTTTTATACCCACTCACACTCTTGTCTTCAAGACTTGCATCCGTACTATAATAACGGTCAATACGAATCCAATGCATTTCACGGGCATTGATAATTTCAGCTCTACCAACTACAGGAACATTGTTTTCTGTTTGACAAGCTATCACACAAGCTCCACAACCAGTACAAGAGTTTAGGTCGATGGTTAAACCCCACCAATGATTTTTGTTATATGCTTCTTCGTGTCCTTTCCACATGGTTAATTGTGTAGGTTTTTTAGGACCTTCTGATGTATTGATAAAAATATCATACTTTTCACGAATAAGCTTTGGATTTTTGTTATATTCTGTAAGATTAGCCTCTCTCACATGCCCACGACCCATAAGAGTTTGGTGAGTCTGTGTCAATGCCATTTCTACTTTGCCTTCTGCTGGTGTAATAGCTACTTCATAAGCAGCATATAAAATGCTACCATTTTGGAAAGAAGCCATAGGATAAACATTTTGTCCTACACCATTGCCACATTTACCTGTGCTGGTACGTCCATATCCTAATGCAACAGAAATTGTATTTTTTTGCTGACCAGGTTGAACAATTACAGGCAATGTAATAGAGCTACCACCTACCGTAATTTTTACCATGCTACCAGTTTCTACACCTAGTTGAGTAGCATAAGATTTTGAGATTTGTGCGTAGTTATCCCAAGTTGCTTTTGTAATAGGGTCGGGAAACTCTTGTAACCAAGGGTTATTAGCCATTGCACCACTTCCTATACCTATTTTTTGATAAATTGCTAACTCAGTTTTTGCATTATCAGCTTTGTAGGCACTACTTACAGCAGAAAGAGCTCCAGTAGTATCACCTTTAAATGCTACATTTGTAGTAGGCGTAGGTTTTACTTCCTGAGTAGGTTTTGTTTCTTTCTGAGTTGAATCTTTAGGCGTTACAACAGCTGTTACAACTTTTGCATCAGTTTCATAAACACCATCATGTAGTGCTTTCGTCCATGCTTCATTGAAAGCTTGACCTTTTAAAATATTTGCTTTCCAAAAACCTTTTAAAACGTCATAATAGTTATTTTTGCTACCAGCCCAAACTAAGAATGAATCTTGAGCTTGGCGAGTTCCCTCTGGGTAAATTGGAGAAATAGCAGGTTGTGTTAAACTATAATGTCCATTTGTAGGGAACGCATCATTCCATGATTCCAAGTAATTTGTATCAGGAGTGATGAATTTACATAATTTAGAAGTTTCATCTATTCTATCAGAGAAAGAAATACTTACAGCTACATTCTTAAGGGCATCTGCTATTTCTTTACCTTTAGGATAATCATAAACAGGATTTGTTCCATAGAAAATTACTGCACCTACACTACCACCTTTCAAATCTTCTACAAATTTAGCCATCTCTTCATCATTGCCTTGCTTTGTATAGTTTGCTTGACCAACATTAAGTGTTGAACCATAGTTAGTTAAGGCATCATTGATAGCATTGACAAGTATTTGTACATTTACATCATTAGAACCACAAACAACCAAAGAGCGTCCTTTTTGAGCTTTTAAGTCATCCGCAGCTTTCTTGATCTTCTCTGCAATATTTTTATCTGTGATAGAGCTTGTTCCGCCTCCTACAATTTCGTTATAAAGTTGAGCAACTACCAATCCTTCTTGAGAAGGGCGAATAACTACACGGTGGTCTGCATTAGCTCCTGTTAAAGATAAACCTGTTTCAAACTGATAATGTCTTGACATGGTTTTCTTTTCTTTGCTAAGCTTTCTTCCTTGTGTATATTGACGGCTATATTCGATAGAAGCCAACCAAGTACCTAAGAAATCAGCGTTGATACTTACAATTGTTTCAGCTTTGCTGAAATCGTAAGTAGGTAATGCGTATGTTCCAAAAGATTTTTCATTTGCTTTTAAGATACCATAAGCAGAAACTGCATCGTAGCTTACATGCTTAGTAGAAGGATACTTTTTAGCAAATTCAGCAATTACAGACTTCGTAGAAGGGCTAATAATTGTGTTGCTGACAATATAAATTGTTCCATTTGTACCTTGAAGAGCTGATAAAATTTTTGAATCTATAGATTCTTTACTTGCTTTTTTACCACCTTCCATGAAAGAATTTAATCTTTCTAAATCGTAAAGATTTAATACTGAAGATTGTACTCTTGCAGATGTACCACCTTTTGTAACCTTAGAAAGTGTATTTCCTTCAATTTTGATAGGACGACCTTCACGAGTTTTTACTAAAATGCTACAATACTCACCATCTTGGAAGTATGTACTTGCATAATAGTTAGGGATACTTGGGTCAATATCTTCTGGTTTATTGAGATAAGGGATAGCTTTTTTCACAGGAGCCTCGCAAGCAGCTAAAGAAACTGCTGCCATTCCAAAGCCCATAAGCTTTAAGAAATCGCGACGAGACGTATTATTATCTTCATCTTTTTCGGCGATAGGTAAAAAGTCAGGAAATTCTTTTTCTGCTTTTTTTACGAACTCCAAATCATTTGTAAGTTCTTCAAAACCTTTCCAGTATATCTTTTTGTTTTCCATATTGCTATGATTGAACCTTCGTTTAATTGAGAAAAGGGACTTAGTATTTCACTAAGTTCCCGAAGTTTTTTAATAATGACATTTAGAACATTCCAAACCACCTATATCTTCAACCTTGAATTGTGTTTTTCCTTTAGATTTGTGGAAAGCCAACAATTTCTCATAGTAAGGGTTTAAAGCATCTTTGCCATTAGCATCTTTTGCTGTGTAACTAACAAGTGTCTGGCGGTGACAATCAATACACCATCCCATTGTAAGCGGAGAGCGTTGTTGAACAATTTCCATTTCTTCAATTTTACCATGACACTGCTCACAAGCTACTTTTCCAGCTACTGTATGTTGAGAGTGATTAAAATATACCAAGTCAGGAAGGTTATGAACACGTATCCATTGTACTGGTTGGTTTTTCTCAATAGCTGTATAAATCTTCTGAATTTCTGGAGAGCCATTTTTGATAGCATTATGGCAATTCATACAGATATTAGAAGAAGGGATGCTTGCAGATTTACCTTTCATTACGGTAGTATGACAATACTGACAAGCAATTTTATATTTACCAATGTGTAATTTGTGTGAGAATGGAATAGGCTGAGAAGGTGCATAACCTTGTTGCATACCAATATCCATTGTTTTATCAATACCTATTTTTGCAACAGCTAAGAAAATAACAGCTGTAAGTACTCCTAAAAATGCTTTGCTACCCAAAACTTTACCTAAATCGAATTTAGATTCTACCTGCTCTTTGTCAGCTTCATCTAAATCATCTCTTTGCTTGAGCAAACGAGTAAGTAATGAGGTAAGTACTAATAATACAATAAGAATTACCAATAACACCACTACCAAAGCACCTAAGATAATGTTGGTTGAGCCTGATTCTGCTGTTGTTCCATCAACTTTCTTACCTCCAGTCTCAGTTGGTTCTACAGGTTTAGGTACAGACTCCACATAAACCAAAAGATCTTTGATGTCACCATCCGTAAGATCAGGGAAGGAGTTCATGGCTGTCTGATTCCAATCATTGTAGAGTTTCACAGCATAAGCATCTCCACTTTTGATAACAGATTGAGAGTTACGAATCCATTTTTGTAGCCAAGCTTCATTACGACGAGCAGTAATCCCTGCTAGGGCTGGACCCGTTGAAGGTTGGTGAATTTTGTGGCAACTTGCACAATTGTTTGCAAACAAGTCTTTGCCTTTTGCAACATCACCTTTTCCCGCAGTTGGGTTTTGGGCAAATGCTACTTGCATACCAAGAACGAAAATAGCCAGTATTACTGTCAATTTTCTGATATCCTGAATGACCGAAGAGTATCGCATAGGTATATAAGGTTGTTAAATCTACGTTTTTTTAGCCTTACAAAAATAATAGGCGTTTTTTTATTCGCAAACTCCATTTCAAACAAATTCGGCTTTTTAGTTCCATTTTTGCTATACTTTTTTACAAAAAACTGATTTACAATTTTTTACTAAAAAACAAATGAGTAATTTAGAATAATTCTAAACAAATTTCAGCTTGTTTTCTAAATTAAATTGGCAATTAGTAAGCATATCAAACCTAAGCCCAACAAAGAAAATCCAATAATATTGAATACTACAGCAGCCTGCCACACTAATGCCAAATAACTAAATATTGCTAAAAACATCACAATAAATGCTGGTATAACTACAAGTATTCCCCATGCAATGATATATCCTATTCCACTCCATTGAGATGTATCTTGATTGGCTATCAGCCACATAATAAGACTTCCTAAAACTAAATAACCAAATCCAATTACTAAAAGCCATAAAGTTTGCAAATTCAATCTTACCAAAAAGAAAAATGCTAAACCCAAAGAAAACCAAGCTATTTTAGTAAAAGTGTCTATGGTATCTGCTCTTTTTTGAGATTTTAGAGGCGTTTGTTCTATTCTATTTGTTTTGAGATGTTTTTTAATTCTTGTAGCCTCTTTGATACTTTGTATTTTCTGTAACAATTGTAGTTTTTTAGGAGCTTTTTCTTGAGTTGCCTTTAAGGTTACTGTTTTATTTACTTTATCAACTTTTTTTATTTCGTTTATCGTATCCTTAATTACTACCTCTATGTTTTGAGTCTCACCAGTTCTGCTTTGAGACTCAAATAGATTTTGAGCATACATAGTATTTTGTAAACAAAACCAAATAATGAGTGTCCAAAAAGTGTTTTTCATAGTTTTTGAGTTTAGGTTTATGATAAAAAAGCTTGTGCAACTTTTAAATCCTCAGGAGTTGTAATTTTGATGTTTTCGTAATTTCCTTCAATGAGTGTTACCTCAAAACCTGCTTTTTCATAAACAGATGCATCATCTGTGATTTCTGGGCTATCCGAAACACGCTCAAAAGATTGCCAAATTTCAGAAAACCTGAATGTTTGAGGAGTTTGAATGAGCCTGTAGGCTGTTCGAGGTACACTCTGACTTCTATCTTCAAAAACTTCTCGGATAGAATCTTTTAAAGTTACAGAAGCTATTGCAGAACCTTTTTCACTTGCAATTTCAAAGCTATTTAAAATAACAGAATCAGAAACCAATGGACGAACTCCATCATGAATCGCCACCAAAGCTTCTTGCGTTTGAGTAGCCACCCAAGTTAGTCCATTTTTAACTGATTGATAACGAGTTGCCCCTCCTACAATGGTTTGAATGGGTATTAAAAAATTATACTTTTGACAAATTTTTTCCCAATAATCCATATCTTTTTGTGGTAAAACTACTACAATATGGGTATTTATCTGATAAAATTTTTCTATGGTATGAAATAAAATAGGTTTTCCATTAAGCAATAAAAACTGCTTTGGTATTTCTGATTGCATCCGAGAGCCACTGCCTCCAGCTACTAAAATGGTATATTTAGGTAATTCCAAAAGTGTTCTTATTATTTTGAGTGTTAAAATAAAAAATGATGAGCAAACATGATAGTATACTCACCATTTTTTTAATATTTTTTGTAAAATTCATGTTTACATGATTTTTCTGTCTTGTATCAAATAGCTTTGAACGTAATCTTTAATTCCTTCTTCCAGTGTATGGAATGGTTTAGCATAGCCTATTGCTTTGAGTTTTTTCATGTTGGCTTCTGTGAAATACTGGTATTTATCACGTATATCAGCAGGTGTATCAACAAAGCTAATTTTAGGTTCTATGTCCATAGCTTTGAAGGTATTTTTGGCTAAGTCTAAGAATGTACGAGCTTTTCCACTTCCTAAATTATAAATTCCAGAATCTTTGCGGTGGTGCATCAGAAACATACAAACTTCCACAACATCTTTTACATACACAAAATCACGTTTTTGTCCACCATCTAAATAATCTGGATGGTGAGAACGGAATAGTTTCATGCTTTGTGTATCTTTAATTTGATTGAATGCATGAAATATTACTGAAGCCATTCTGTTTTTGTGGTATTCGTTAGGACCATAGACATTGAAGAACTTCAATCCTGCCCAAAAAAATGGCTTTTGACTTTGAGCAAGAGCCCATACATCAAAGTCTTGTTTGGATTGTCCGTAAGGATTGAGAGGTTTTAGTTTTGAAATTTTTTGTTCATCATCATCATAGCCTAACTCCCCCAAACCATAAGTAGCAGCAGATGAAGCATATACTAAAGGGATTTGGTACTCTATACAAGCTTGCCACATTTTTTTTGTGTACTCTAAATTCAGATGATTGAATATGTTTACATCAAATTCTGTAGTATCAGTTCTTGCTCCTAAATGAAAAATAAACTCAACTTCTTTGTGATTTTCTTTGAGCCAATCAAAAAATTGTTCTCTTTCGACTCTTTCCTTAATTGTTTTCCCTTCTAAATTAGGGTTCTTCTCTGTCTTTGAAAAGTCATCTACAGCAATAATGGCATTGAAATTATCTTGGTTGAGCCTTGCCACCAAACAACTTCCTATAAAACCTGCTGCACCTGTTACTACAATCATATTTTTTCAATCTATTTGCCAAATGACTGCAAGTTAATTGGCACAAGTAGATTATCAAAATTATTTTCTTTTAAACCTTCTTTAAATATTTTTTTTTCTCATTTTTCAATTGCTGAATACTTACATAAAATACCCAAACAGCTATTCCATATACTGCAAAATCGAGTTTGACAGGTGTTATTTTCAAGATATTATGGAATAGGTTAAAATAAATATTAAAAACCTGAAAAGCTATTAAGTGTGAAAAAACTATCAACCCTACTTTAGTTCCAACTTTTTCGTTAGAGTATTTAAAAACATTATTTTGATAAAGTTGAAAAATATAGATTATCAATAATGCAACAATAGGTAAAAGTAAAGTAACTGGAGTGTATTTCCAAGTTATTATTTCTTCATAAAAATAACACCCCAAACCCATCAGGAAAGTCCAAAAAACACCTATTGGAGAGGTAAATAAAGATTTAAAACTCATCCATGATAAATCTTTTATAATCATTTTTTGGTATCTCTTAAGATAATGATTTTGCATTTTTACTAAGCCATCCACTCCTCCAAAATTATTTTTAGTTATTGTAAAAGCTTTTTCAAAAGATATGGCTTCATTTTGCATCTGATGTTCTATATCCAATACAAAATGATCTGTTATTTCTTCTATGAACTCTTTATTGGATAAAGGAATCGCTAATTTCCTACGAATATCTTCTATCTCATTTTCTGTTAGTTTCATATTGTTTTCAATTTGGATTGCAATGATAAAATGCTTTCTACGCTTTTAAGAGTATCTAGAAATTCTTGTACTCTTGTTTTAACTATATTACTACCTTCAAGTGTAAGTGTATAGTATTTTCTGGTCCTTCCTTCTATAGTTTCTGTATAAGAGCTAATGGTTCCCTCAGCTTCTAATTTATGTAAAGCAGGATACAAAGCTCCTTCTGTAATTTGCAATGTATTATCTGTAATTTCTTTTACTTGTTGGCAAATCTCATAACCATACATTGCTCCTTTCTCTTCTAATAGTTTAAGGATAATGAGTGTTAAGCTTCCTTTTAGTATAGGGTTATTTTGTTTCATAAAACAAAAATATAAAAAAAATGATACCTAACAAAATTAGGTATCATTTTTTTTATTCATTAATTCTATTTTATTTCTTTAATGGATAATATAATCGATATTTATTGTCTTCTTTGTAACAAATGTTTTTCTTAATTTTTTCAGCTTTTTGATATAGTTGTTTAGCTTTTTCATCATAGTTATTTCCTCTAACAAGTAAATTAAAAGCATAATTTTGATACAGACTTATTGAATGTGGTAACATCTCTAAAACTCTAGTATATACTATATCAACTACTTCTATTGGAATTTGATAATAAAAATCAAGTTCAATTCCTGCAAGTAAATCGCTGTAATGGTCTGATAATAAAGCAACTTTCATTAATTCATAAGCATAACTTTTCTGACAATTTGAAGAAATAAAGTCTAACACCATATTTTCAAATAGTCGTTTACCTTTAATTATATTGTAACTAGGATAATAATCAGGATAAACACATTTTAAAAAAATTTCCTCTTGTGATGTATATTGTAATGCTTCTTCTCTTGTAATTGTATCAATAGGAGAGTAATTAAGTAAATCTTTATAATAGTATTCAGGAGGGGTAGTAATCATTAAAAAATCATGCAATTCTTTTTGAAATTCCTTAATATCTTTTATTTCAATATCAGCTCGAAGTATTTCACTCATATCTAATATTCCTTTTATAAGTATAAAAGCTCGTTGTTTTTTTAAATCAGCCTCAATATACTTATTAGTAAAATTAGTCTGATATTTTTCATCATACATGCTTAATGCTGCAAATGCTAAGTGAGATGCTGAACGATAACCATCAGGTGAAGGTTTTTTATCTTTTTCTATTATATCAATAAAAATTTCATTTACCTCTTTTTTATCATACAACAATAAAGTTGCATAATATACACAATCAAAAAAATTATTGGTGTTTTGCTTAGGTATATTATTAACTACATTTGTATAGTTATATTCATCTTGTAATAAACCAGCTAGCCAAACAGCTGGATATTCAATAGAATAAATGAAATATTCTTCAGTAAATATTTCTTTCCACCAAAACATATCTCTTATATGTTTTGGTGTTATTTGTGTTAGTAAATAACGGGCTTGCACAACCCAATCTTGTAATCCAAGAGGATATAAAAAACCTTTAGCCCCTCCTATAATACGTTTTCGAAAAAAACAAAGCCCAAAAGTTTTATAAAGTTGACCATATGAATGTACTTTTTCATCATTCATAAAATCTTACTTTGAATGACCTTTCAGTTTCCTTTGACCGAATTTTGGTGTTTTCTGATGAGCTACATGACAACAAGTGTTATTTTCTAAGTATCCTTCATACTGAAGAGCAGCATTGTCATGAGGGCGAGGTGTATATTTATTTTGTTTCCATTGCTCTTTTTCCAATTCAAGTTCTTTTTGTAACTCTTCATTGGAAAGTGCATCAATGAGTTTATCCAAATCGGGTTGCCCTGCATCTACCCAAGCTGTATACCAAAAGTCCGCTACACCTTTCACAGATGCCTTAAAGCGTTTCTCCACTTGTCCGTTGAGGCGTTGATGATAGGCTCTTGAGAACTCTCTTGAATAAGTACGAATAGTTATTCGATTTCTGTCTTCAAATACAAATTTCTTATCTTCAGGAAATTGATTTGTTAGTTCTTTTTCAAATCTCAAAACAGAATCTAAAGCAGTATGTGCATTGATTACATAACTCCAAGCTTTCAGTTGAGTATTCTTGATGTATTCGGCTCTTCCAACAAGCAAGTCGTAATCATCAGAAAAAAGTTCTGGTAAACGAGCTTCCCAAAAGCCATGAATTCCTACTTGTCCCGTTTTTTGTCCATTATAATTTTCTGTGGTATGGAGTGGTACATTGCTATCAGCAATATAATGCCCCATATCAGCACTAATACGTAAAATTCTTCTTGTATCTTTTTGTTTGAAGGCATTTGTCAAATCTCGTTTCATTTTTTCGATATGCCAAGGTACTATTCCATAGGCTCTTAGCGTATCTTCTGTAAAGCGTTCTACAGCCTGATTCCAATAACGAGGTAGTTTGTAAACTGCACTGTCATTATAAAACTTATCATAGATGTCTACATCAATATAATGTCTTTCTGCCTCACCTTCTACTGCATTTCTACGAGCATCAGGATTAATAGCTTCTTCTGTGAGAATTGTGATATAATATTTATAGAAACGTATCATTTCGGGTGGTAAACTATACACCGCCAGTCGATTGATTCGTTTATGTGCAAAAAAACCCCATTTAGAAGGCTTTTTACTGGAACTTGAAACCAAAAGGATAAGCACACTTAAACACAATAATAATCGCATATATTTTGTTTTTTTCTAAAAATAATGAAAAAACATTTCTCTAATATTATGCCTCTATGAAATTTTGAGCTAGTTTTTAAAGCAATGATAGATAATTTCATCAGCAGGCAAAGCATATCTTTTTACTTTTTCAGGAGGAAGTTGTTTTACATATTCATCTTCTACCACTCTGAAACCAGCCAAAGAAAGTCTCTGGGCATAGTCACGTCCGTACATGCGTACATGGTCGTTTTGTCCAAATGCCTTTTCTCTTTCTTGGGGAGAAGTAATCGTTTTGTCTTCATAGGTAGTTGCCAAGCTCAAATCCATAGGTGATTGAATAATAGCCCAACCCGTAGGTTTCAATACTCTTCTGATTTCACGCATAGCTTGCAAATCGTCCTCTACATGCTCCATAACATGATTGCAAAATACCACATCAAAATGATTATCCTCAAAAGGCATTTTATGAATATCCATTTTCACTTTGGCAAGTGGCGATTCTAAATCGGCAGTGATATACTCTTGTAAATTTTTGAGGTTCTCAAATCTATGAATAAAACAAACTTCTGGAGCAATATGTAATACTTTGAGTGGAGCCTGAAAAAAATCTGTTTTCTCTTTTAAAAACAACCACATCAAACGATGACGTTCTAAAGACTGAGAATCGGGACAGAGAGCATTTTCTCTTGGGTGTATTCTGCCATAGGGCAAAAATTTTCGATAGGTTTTGCCAGAAATAGGGCATTCTACATTATTACCTCTGTAAAATAAGCCTAAAAACTTTAAACCTATACCACTAACCAATTGTAAATATTTACGAGGAACAAATCTTATTAAAAAACTAATAATATATTTCATTTGACTTTGATTTCAGTCTGCAAATATAATGTTTCTTTTGTTTATCAAAGAGAAAAATGCTTATATTGATTTAAAGTCTCTTATGATAAATCTTGTTCAAAATGTTCAAAAAAACAACTTTTCTTATTATGTTTTGTTTGTGTAACCATTTAGCTTTTACACAAAATAAGTATAAAGAATATATTTACCATTCTTACAATGGTGATTTGTATGAGTTTTCATACAAATTATTACTATTTGAAAATAAAATATTTATGTATTTAATACAAAATATTTTTCATATCACTTATACTTATGAATACTATGAGGGAACATTCAATACAAAAAATGATAAAATTTTATTTAGAAGAAATCCCATCAAAGTTTCTGATACTATACAACTATTACCACACATTACAAAAGTGGAAAAGAAAACAAATAATGTATTAAAAGCAAAAAAACAAAAATCTTTTAAATTTTATACCAATGAAGAAGAAATAGACACTATGAAATTAGCTTTATATGCCAGTGTAATTAAAAATTTTGATGAAGATGGGGATGGTATAACAATTACAGATGAAAAACCTGTTATATTCAATAATTTAAAGGGAACAGACTTTATAAAAATATTTGGACTGGGAGAGTATAGCTTTCAACCCATCAAAGTCATTCAAGATTTTGATAAATATGAAGAGTTTATAGTTTATATTTATATATACTCACCTCCTCATAACCCAGCAAATTATAAACAAATGCCATTTAGTGAAGCTAAAATAGAAGAAAATGAAAAGTATATTATTTTAAATGGCAGAAAGTTTGAAAGAGTCAAATAATTACATCCTGAAACAAACAAATATTTAAGAGTGTTAAAATTTAAACCCATCACAGGAATGGCGTTATGTTTTATACATGAACAGAGGCATGAAGGTAGTCCCGTATTACTTGGCACAAAATATGCTTTGCGTTCGGATGTCATGTATAAAAATCTATAACTCAAACTTTATGATGCAAGAATCATTTTTGCATTTTTTGTGGCAATATCAATATTTTGAGCCTCATCGCCTCAAAACCACAGAAAATGAAACCGTAGAAATTTTGAACAGAGGTATCCATAATACCAACGCAGGAGCAGATTTTGAACACGCTCATGTAAAAATTGATCAAATAGAGTGGCAAGGAGATGTTGAAATTCACATCAAAGCTTCAGATTGGCAAAAACACCAACATCAAAATAATGAACGCTATAATCGGGTAGTTTTGCATGTAGTTTGGGAAAACGACATACCCATCAAAAGAGCTGATGGTTCATTGATACCTACCTTAGAACTTAAAAATCATGTAAAAAGTAATATTTTTCATCAGTACAAGTATCTTTCTGAAAATCAAAAAGATATACCTTGTGAAGCTCTCATTTTTGAAGGAGAACCTCTGTACTGGTTTATGATGATGGATAAAGCCCTGATTCAGAGACTTGAGAAAAAAGCAGACTTGGCAAGAAACATTTGGCTCTCTTGTGAAAAAGATTGGGAAGAAACTACATATCGTTTACTTGCTCAAAATTTTGGTTTTAAAATCAATAGCCATGCTTTTTTGAGATTGGCAGAACAAACACCACTCAAATACATTTTGAAACACAGAGATAATCTAATACAAATTGAAGCTCTTTTATTTGGACAGGCAGGTTTTCTAGAAGGAGATACACAAGATGCTTATTTTGAAACACTTCAGAAAGAATATAAATTTTTAAAAGCTAAATATCAGCTTGATTCTATCGAAAAAAGTGAATGGAATTTTTTGCGTTTAAGACCAGCCAATTTTCCAACCATTCGTTTGGCTCAGTTTGCTCAATTATTACATAAAAATGCAAACTTATTTTCTGTTTTATTGTATGCAGAGCAATTTAAAACGCTCAAGAGAATTTTAGACGCTGATGTTTCTGAGTACTGGCAAAGTCATTACCAATTTGGAAATATAACCCAAGAAAAAGCTCCTTCTAAATTGGGAAAAGGCAGTATTGAAAATATCGTAATTAATACAATTGTTCCTTTGATGGTCTTGTATTCCCAAGAAAGTAAAAGGCAAGATTTGATGGATAAAGCCATTGATTTTTTAGAAAAAATACCCGCTGAAATCAATCATATCATAGAAAAATGGCAGAAATTAGGTGCTAATATTAAGAATTCTGCTGATTCACAAGCCTTGATAGAACAATATAATACTTCTTGTTCTCATAAAAAATGTTTGGAATGTACGATAGGAGTCAATATATTAGGCGTAAAAAACAAACAAGCAATACTCAAAGAGTAATGCTTGTCTTTTTACTACAAAACTATTTTATTGTTTGCAAACAATGTTCAATTTGCATCTAACTCTCAATTTTAATATATAAACATGCATTATACAATACGTCATTTGACGTATTTTTTACTAAAACTTCAATTCATAAAAGTTATGAACTTACAAGATTTCATACGAGATGTTAGAGATTTTCCAAAATCTGGTATTGTATTCAAAGATATTACCACCTTACTCAAAGATCCAGAAGCCTTTAAAACTGCTGGAGATATGCTTTATAATTTTTCTAAGAACTTAGGAATTCAAAAAGTAGCTGCTATTGAGTCAAGAGGTTTTATGTTTGGTTCGTTGCTTGCTCAGCGTTTAGGAGTTGGTTTTGTACCTATTCGTAAACCAAAGAAACTGCCTGCTCAAGTTTTTTCACAATCTTACACATTAGAATATGGTGAAGATACCTTAGAAATGCATCAAGATGCTATTTCTAAAGGTGAAAAAGTATTATTACATGACGACTTATTGGCTACAGGTGGAACAGCCGAAGCAGCTTGTAAACTGATTAAGCAAGCGGGAGGTATTATAATGCAAGTTTCTTTTTTGGTGGAGTTGGCTTTCTTGAATGGTAGAGATAAATTAGAAAGCTATGATATAGTTTCTGTACTCAGATATGATAAAGAATAAAACTCTGTGGATTTTAAAGTAGAAAGTCTATCATTTTTTTTACAACAAGTAAACTTTTCTTACAGTTTTGAGCCTTTTTTGTTCAATACACCAAAACATTTAAGTCTCCAAAATTGTAAGGATTCTTATGTGCTCTGGGGTGAAAAAGATGGAAAAATTTACCTTTTATTTAACCTTTTTATTGAAAGAAAATATGGTTTGAGTCCATATCAAATGGCATTTGGAGGTATTGAAGGTGTAGAAAGTTTACATTATGAGGAGATTTTAAGTTTTATTGAGTTTATTATCTCTTTTTGTAATAATCAGAGCTTAGAAAAACTCAAGATTACTCATTATCCCTTTAGTTACAACACCAAAATAAGCCATATTACCACTCAAATACTGCTTTCAAAAGGTTTTCAAATTTATAAGTCAGAGCTTACACACTTTATAGCCATTGATCATATAGCATTTGGAGAAAAAATTCATCTCTCAGAAAAAAGAAAACTCAAAAAGTGTCTTCAATCAGGATTTATTTTTGAAAGGCTTGATGATTTTGATGTAGATACAATTTATCAATTTATAGCGGATTGTAGAAAAAGACGAAACTATCCTATTTCAATGTCTTTAGAAGCATTTAAAACTACTATTTCTTTATTCAAAGATCAATATCATGTTTTTGTAATAAAGAGTCATGATACAATCATAGCTCTAACAGTGGCTATTGCTATTAATAAGGATATTTTATATAATTTCTATCCTGCTGACCATCCTGACTATTTAGCTTATAGCCCCATCGTGATGCTCACCAAAGGCTTACATCAGTTTTGTCAAAAAAATCAGTTTAAATTATTGGATTTAGGGATTTCTACTGATAATAATTACCCAAATTTAGGGCTGATTCGTTTCAAAGAAAATTTAGGTTCACAAAGTTGTTTAAAACTAAGTTTTTATAAAGATTTCAAATAAAAAAGGAACTGCAAATACAGTTCCTTTTTTATTCTATTCATTGCTGACATTCAATATCTCTACTTCAAAATACAAGGGCGTATAAGGAAATATATTTCCCGTTCCTGTTGAGCCATAAGCTAATTTAGAGGGCATGAGTAAATATCCTTTTTCTCCTACTTTCTTCATGAGAGGAATTCCTTTTTTCCAACCAGTAATAACACCTGTATATGGTTGAAAAGTAAAGCTTTGCCCACTATCAAAGATATTATTTTCTATTATCCTACGTCCAATATATTTTACAGTAACTTTAGAAGAATCTTTCACTACATCCTGCCCTGAGCCAATTTGTGAACGAGCGTAGATTACACCATCTACATTTTGGGTTGCTGTAAGTCCCAAATTTTGTAGTCTTTCACTGATGTATTGTTCTTCTGTCTTTACATCTACTACTTCTAAGTCAATGCGTAGAGCAGAATATGGAGGTAAAAATGGCGTTGATGCTGTTCCAAAACCTTGGGTATGATTGAGTAATAAAGTAGCTTTTTGTCCTTTAAAAATCACTTGCTTACCCAACTGCATAAAAACATCTATTCCTCGAGGGCTTATGATAGCATTACGACCTGTGGCAGGGTTGGTAATAGGAGCTATCAGTTTTTTTGTACCACTCAGTTTATAGTTAGTATCAACAGGCGTATCATTGGGAATCAAACGAATTTCATACTTCAGCTCTACATATCTAAATGTAGTATCAGGTGATTCTCCAGCACGTGTACCTGAAATTTTATAGTAAATACCATTTTCGTCTTTTTGCATATCCAGTCCTTTTGTAGCTATGTAACTCAAAATTTCCTGTTCATTGCGTGCAGTTTGATCATCTACAAAGTTTTGTTCTTCATTTTCACGTTTACACGAAAAAAAAGAAACGATAGTTATAGTTAAAAGAAAAATAAAAGATGTTTTCACGTTAATTATTATTTTTTGGCTGATTTAATATCTATAAGTTCAACTTCAAACACAAGTGGGCTAAATGGAGGAATGACACCATTCCCTGCACCCGTTGCTCCATAACCTAACGTAGAAGGTATTAGTAAGGTTGCTTTTTCACCCTTTTTAAGTAAAGCAATACCCTCATCCCAGCCTTTTATTACAGAATTTGTACCTAAAACAAATTGGAATGGCTCATTTCTATTAAGAGAACTATCAAATACCTTGCCATCTAAAAATTTACCTGTATAATGTACAGTTACAGAATCGCCTGCTTTTGCTTGAACGCCATCTTTTTTCTGTGTAATGATGTATCTAAGTCCTGTGGCAGTTGGTGTAAAAGTAATGCCTGAAGTTTTCACATATTCTTCCATTTTTCCATTTTCTTCTGCTTCTGCCTTTTTCGCTTTGACTGCCATTTCTTCTTGAGCTTTCTTTTCTTGCTCCATCATTTCTTTTTGGAAAGCTTCTTTGCTTTTGATGCTATATATTTTTAAAAAATATTTTACATACTCTGTATTAGGCTTGTCTTTATATTTAGTCAATCGGGGATCATTCATTCTTCTCATTAAAGTATCTCTATTTACAGAAATCATGACACTATCACCTATTTGTAGTGAAGGCAAAACTTCAGAAGGCATTCCTTTTACGGGTATTACATTTAGCATTTGAGGCTTACCATTTGCTACTTTATAGCTATTTTCTAGTGTATCATTTCCTACTAAACCTAAAAAATGTACCTCAATGTAGTCTCCCTCTTTAATTTTTTGCCCTTTATCATCTCTTTTTACAATTTTGTATTTAATACCTGAAGGGAGTGTAGTTTCTCCATTCATTTGACGAGGAGCTTCGCAAGCAGTAAAAGTTAATGCCAAAAGGCATACGTAAACAAAGAATTTCATTTTTTTAGTTTTTGGTTTGAAGTAATTGTTCTTGATGTTTTTGTATAAGTTCTAAAAATTTAGCTTCTGTTTGTGATAGAGAAAGTGATGATGCTCCACCAGCAGCATTTTTATGTCCACCACCATTGAAATATTTACCTGCAAAATCATTAACAGAAAAATCTCCAACTGAGCGAAAAGATAATTTTACACTGTCATTGCGTTCTATCATAATTGCTGACATGACCATTCCTTCAATAGATAGTGCATAATTTACAACACCTTCTGTATCTCCTGTTTGTGAATTAAATTTCTTTAATTCTTCCGCAGAAACTGTAAAATAAGCTACTCTGTATTCAGGTAAAACTTTGAGTTTATTACTTAGCATATAGCCCAAAAAACGCAAACGTTCTTCAGAGTTATTATCATAAATTCTATTATGTACTTTGGAGGTATTGACTCCTATATCAATCAATTCTCCTGCTATTTGATGTACTTTCTTGGTTGTAGATGGATGTTTGAATGAGCCTGTATCTGTCAGGATTCCTGCATACAAGGCTTCTCCAATAGTTATATCAACCTTATCTTTATCACCCAACTCTACTATAAGTTCATATATAAGTTGAGCAGTAGCAGCTGCTGTTACATCATGATAATTGTATGTAGGCTTAATAGTAGGGTTGATGTGGTGGTCAATGAGTAAAACTGGTTTATTAGCATTTTCGAAGATACTACCCATTTGCTCTAATCGAGGATAACACCCAAAATCTAGACAGCAAATTAGGTCTGCACTTGCTACAATCTCTTTGATTTCATTTATATTATTTTTACCAAAACAAACTACAGATTCGTTATCAGGTAACCAAAATAAAAACCTTGGATAATCACTTGGGCTTATTACTTTTACAGTATGTCCTAATTTTTTCAAATACCCCGACAAACCCAATGCAGACCCTAAAGCGTCTGCATCAGGTTTGTGGTGTGTAGTGATAACTATATTTTTAGGTTTAAATAAAAATTCTTTTAATTGTTTCAAATTATCCATCACTCCAAAATTGAGGGCGTAAAATTGAAAATTTTTATTCTCAAAACCAAAGATTTTCAGGTTATTATTTAGATTCTAATTCCCACCACTGTTATATCATCGATTTGAGATTCAATGTGCCCATTCATCCAACCCGTGATTTCCTGATGTAAGATATTATATTGTTCTTCCATAGGCAGAAGATGATTTTGATATAATAATTGATAAAGCTTTTTAGATGAATACTTTCTATTTTTCTCACCGCCAAATTGGTCTTGAAAACCATCAGAGAACATATAAAAAGTAGTTGTCATGCTTAAATCAATTTCATGATTTTCAAAAACTTTACTATCTTCAAAATTGCCACCTATGCCATGTATAGACCCTTTAATAATATGAATGGTTTCTTCTTGAATATATACTAAAGAGTTATGAGCAGATGCCATTTGCATTTTTCGATTCTTTAAATCAATGTGACACAGAGTAATATCCATACCATCTTGAGAACCACTAGTATCTTGTTTAAGCATATACAAAACCTCCCTATCCAACTCCTGCAAAATTTCACTAGGTTTTGTTATATTTTTAGCTAAAACAATGTTATTGAGCATATTACTCCCCAACATAGTCATAAAAGCCCCTGGAACTCCATGTCCTGTACAATCTGCCACAGCAAATATCACATAGTCTTCTTCTCGAATTACCCAAACGAAATCACCACTAACTATATCTCTAGGTTGATACAAAACAAAATGATCTTTAAAAATTTCTTTTAAATCAGTTTTAGTTGGTAATACAGCTTCTTGTATTCTTTTAGCATAATTGATACTGCTGATGATATTTCTATTTTTTCGTTCTATTTCATTTTTTTGCAGTTCAATTTCATCTCTTTGAGTTAAAATTTCTTCTTTTTGATGTTTTAGTTGCTCATTTTGAATGGTAATCTCTTCATTCTTATTTTGTAATTCATCTTGGGCATCCAACAATTGTGTATGTTTAAAGGTAAGTTCATTCATTGCTTGTCTCAAAGCAAAACGTTGCTGGAAATTATTTTTTAAGATTCTATATCTAAAAATAGCCATTGCAAATGAAGCCATACCAGAAACAATAAATAAGGCTGAGTCTCTTTGTGTCCAAAAACTGTAAAAACTTTTTTGACAAAAAATCATGTAAAAAGTGACATTCAGTATCACAACCCCTATAAAATTAATAATATAATAATATGGTTTCAGGACTGTCAGCACAGCTGATGTCATAAATAAAATGATATAATTAATCAAATGGGCTATCCAATCCTCACAATTTGCTCGATAAGAACCTGCCGTAAAAATTGCCAAAGCTATAACTTCAAATACAATTTCATGTTTAAACTTGAGCGTTCTATAAAGAATTAGAGTTATACCCACCACTACAGAGGGCATCGCTCGAAACATGTACCATAATGTTTCATTATTTTTAGCAAGTTTGAGCTCAGGAAAAATGGCTGTTGGATAAAAAATAATCACCATTACTGCTCCCCAAAAAGCATACATTTCTCCTAACCTTTTATATTCTTTCTCCCATTCCTGCTCCAAATTGATGTTTAATACACCTTTAATATCCTCCATAGTGACGTTTTTGCTGGTTATTTTTTGTTTTATTAATTATTAAAATTTGGATATACATACTCATCAAAAAGTTGTTGAGCTTCAGTTCTATATTTTTTACCCATCTTCTGAATCATTGCGTTATAATCATCTCTAATGTTAAGTACATAGGAGGGCTGAGAAACACTTTTTGCGTCAGGTACCCAAACAGAATGAATTGTAAATGCAAATGTAAGTTCTGGATGTTCCAATTTACAAACTGCCCCCTGCTTTAAATTGTTTGCATCAAAAAACCAGATTTCCGAATTATATTCTTTATTACCTTGTTCATTAACAATTGTGGTAACTACTGTACACAAGATATAACCATCTTTTTGTTCAGGAATATTAGTATTACGTACACCACGAGGCACAAACTGCAAAGACCACATAAAATAATCTTTAGGGAAAAGATAGTAGTCTGTAGCTTCCATTACATTGGTATCAACACATTCGAGTACAAAAGGAGCTTCTTGCTTCGTAAACTCCAACATTTCTTCTGCTGAAAACGTTCTATGACGTTTGGGGCTTTTGTATAAATTGTAGATAAACTCTGTAAGCATTTGTTTGGACAATCCATAGCTTTGCCAATAAACGTATTCTATTTTATCTATATTGCGTTCTGGAGAGAGCATTTCTCTGTAAGTATAAAGTCCTACAGCCCATGTATGAGGTCCTGTATCAGGTTTTTGTAAATCTCCTGTCAAATAAAGGAATTTTGTTTGATCATCAATCAATTCACCTTTATTTACATCTATCACACATTTACCTATTTTACCTATATCCATTTCTCCCACAGATATTAACCCAAGTCTTTCTTTATCCACTCGTTCGCCTGTAGCTTTTAATACATCATAATTACGAATCCACTCAGCAGGGCAGGCAGAACAATTATGGGCTGTATGAACCGTAACTACACCATTTGGGTTTGCATAATTAGCAGAAAAGTGGACAGTTTCAACTGGTAACACGACTCTTTTGACTTTGACATTTTTCTTTTTTACGTCTAAATCTTTTCTATTGACAATGTATAAGGTAGAATAATCTTCCATTACTCCACTAATGAGTCTTCTCAAGAAAGCGTCTATCCTTGGATTTTGTGGGAATGGATTATTTATCATAATATCGAAAGAAAACTTAAAATTGGTATCTGCCAATAATACATAGTCTTTAGAAAACCCTATTTGGTGCATATTATGATTAATTTGAATACCCTGCCCCTCTGGGTCTAGTATTCTCCAACTTTTTAGGTCTTTTTCTCCTTGCCAACGAATCAAGAATACATTGTTTTTATGAGTAAAATAATGCCCAATATATTTATAAAATACGTCCCCAACCCAGTCAAAAAACTTTCCAACCCAAGATCTATCTATTTTTTTATAAAAATCTTTAAAAAAATGTTCTACTTCCAAATATAAATCCTGATTTGTTTCTCTTTGCTCCCATTGCTCTACTTTCCCCAATAAATCTAACTCTGCTTTTTCTATATCATCTGGCAATAGTCTATCAAAAATAGTAGTTGCCTCCATGAGGGCTTTGGTTGTTTTCGTAAAATTGACTGTAAATACTTCTTTTGTTTCTGGATCATAAACAGGATGAGCTGTTGTGAGTACCATGGCAATAGGTTGCTTCATGAATGGAGGCATTCCCGATTGCCAAAAAGTATTTTTTCCAATTGGAGTAATAAGCTTGATTTGAGCAGGGTCGAACTCGAAGGGTCTGCCAGCATCAAAAGTGGCTAAAATCCTTGATTGGTTATCGTTGGGTAATTTAAATGGCGTAAAAGCAGTATTGATTTGGTCTCTTGTTCCCAATTGTGTAGAAATACGAG
Source organism: bacterium 336/3 (assembly GCA_001281695.1). Lineage (NCBI taxonomy): Bacteria > Pseudomonadati > bacterium 336/3. The sequence continues at coordinate 3,680,349 of LJIE01000001.1, forward strand.
CCAATCCAAAATTTTTGAAAGCCATGTTCCAAAAACGATTGTCTTTTGTATTTACAATAGGGCTTGTACCAACATCAGCATAATAACAAGGTGTTTTAAGTACATCTGTTTTTAATTTAACTTTTCCTTTTTCTGTTAAATCAAACCTGAATACATATCCATCACCATTGATAACAGGTGATCCATATTCAGGATTTGGAGAACCATCCGAGAGCTTTTCAGGGAAGGGTAAGCCATTGGAATTAATGCTCCCTGCACCAGAATTGATGAAAACAAAACCATTCATATCTTCAGGGACATTACCTTCTTTAATAGATAAGGTAATATCTAGGGGCTTACGAGTGGCTGTAAGCAGATTGGGGTGAGCCATAGAGAATAAATTTGTGGTGTATCTAAACTAAAAAGGTTCAGAACCAAAGTTCAAGAACCTTTTTAGTAAAGAAATGAAATTTTTATAGAAAACAAAAATCCTTTCTAAAAAATATTACACTTTATTCTTTCTGATGTTCAAATGAATCTTAATGAACTACTTTATACAACCATTGACCAAATAAATATCCATATTTAGCAATTTGAATACATGCCAATACAAAAACAAAAGCCATCAATACTTTTCCAAAAGGGCTTTTTAAAAGCTCATAAAAACCCTGTGATTCTACATTTTGAGTCATAACATTTTAATTTTTTAGTAAAAAATATATTATCCTGCTTTGATACGATTTCTTTCTTCATCTGAAGCCCCACTTTTTCTGGCTTTGAGTAATTTCCCTTTTCTAAAATTATAAGAAAATGAAAGTATAAAAGTTCGGCTATCCAATTGACTTTTGAAATTGGCTGTTGCCTGACTGAGAGCTTTTATGTCACCACCTGGTTGAAATGTGTAAAATATATCTGTAAAGTTTAATTTCAAACTGCCTTTACTTTTTAAGATTTTTCTTTGAATAGCAGCACCCACACGCCCCACAGGTATAGTTACAAACTGAGCACTAAATACTGAAGATTGGTATACTCCATTGAGTTCAGCTGCCCAACTACCCTTACCCCCAAGTGTAAACTGATTTACTAAGTTTCCACTATAAAACACACCACTATTTTCTAATGTTTGTCCATATAATATAGATGAAAAATTATTGTAAGTTCCTTCTCCATAAATCTGAGCTATCCACCATTTAGCAGGTTTCAATGCTCCACTTACAGAAAGAGAAACTGATTGTTGTTTACCAATATTACCAGGTCTTGAAAAGAAAAATGCACCCTCAAACTGAATAGTTTCATTAATTACATCTTTTATATAACTATATGACAATGTAGTAGTTATATTATTTTTATAGGTATGTGATAACTCAACAATATTTGAGAAAGTTGGTACTAAAAATGGATTTCCTGCATAAATGGTAAATCTATCTAATGGATAACTAAAAGGGTTTAAATCCTGATAATTAGGCCTATCAATTCTTTTACCATAAGAAAGCCCTATCTGATGAATTTCTAAACTATCAAGTTTGTAATTGAAGTAAACAGTAGGAAATAGATTGGTATAATTGCGAGTAAAAGTAGAATCTTGCTGTATGGGATTTCCATATTGAAAGCCCTCTATATTGGTATTTTCTACCCTTAACCCTGATTGAAATGAAAATTTTCCAAACTCTTTATTAAAATTGATGTAAGCAGCATTGATATTTTCTTTATAATTAAAATAATTGGTCAGTTGATTATTTGGAATAACTGCTCCATCACTCAATCTATTAAAAAACTCAGCCGTATTATTAGCTTTTACGAAGCTTGTTTTTGCACCTATTTCCAAATTACTTCCTTTTGCAAGTGGATTGGTATAGTCTATTTTGGCAGTACGAACATTGATTGTTGCAGGCAAGTTACCCAATAATTCATCTTGTGATTTGAGACTGCCATCAGAAGCAAATACATCATTTCTAAGATTTTGACTAATATCTGCTCTATAATTTATATAATCCAGATTAGTAGTAAGTTCTTTTCCTTTTTCATCTATTTTATAAGAATAATTTACATTGACACCCCCATTTAACCATTTAGGCTTACTCAAACTTACACCTCTATTAATAGAATCTACTTGTCCACTTGCACTCAAAACAGATGCATTGTTGGTTGTTGTTACTATGTCATCGTTGATAAAACCACTTAAAACAAAACCCAAAGTTGATTTTTTGCTTGCATAATAATCCATTCCCAAGCGTAAATTTTTATTATTGATTTGAGTTTTGATAAATGAATTTTGCTTGAATTGGGCTGCTAAACTATTGTCTGTATTCAAATAATTTCGTTCAATATCTAAATCTTGGTATTGATTATTGATATTGTAACTGGCATTGGTGAAGAAATTAAATTTATTGATTCTATAATTGAAATTGACACTATTATTTGTTCGAGCATAGAAGCCTTGTCTATAAGAGAGATTTACCCCCCCATTAAACCCTTTCTGTGTATTTTTTTTGAGTTTGATATTAATGATACCAGCATTGCCTGCAGCATCATATTTGGCTGGTGGGTTGGGCATAAGTTCTATGGTTTCAATAGCACTTGATGGCAAACCTTTCAAATAGTTGTTGAGGGCATCTGTTGTCATATAAGTAGGTTTATCATCTATAAAAACCATCACACCTGACTTACCTTTAAACCTGATATTACCATTCTCATCTACTTGTACACCTGGGGCTTTTTCAAGTACTTCCAAAGCACTTACACCTGCATTACTGATAAGCACATCAGGATTAATGACTGTTCTATCTATTTTCTTTTCTATAAACGATTTTTGAGCTACAACAGTTACTCCAGCTATTGCTCCTTCATCTTCCAACTCCACAATGGGTATTTCTAAGGTTTGATTTACTTCTAAGGTAATTTGCCCTGTTTTATGTGGTTTATAACCAGCAAAACTTATTTTTAAATAATATGTATTAGCAAGCATATTTTCAAACTCATACAACCCTAAAGTATCTGTTACAACAGCTTTTACAAGAGAGGAATCATTGGCTTTGTATAAAAGTATATTGGCAAAAGCTATAGGCTTTTTTTCTTTATCTTGAAGTTTGCCCCTTAAGAAGTTATTTTGAGCCATTGTAAAACCAAAGCTCAAAATAAATATGTAAGTTAAGTAAAATTTAATTTTCATAAGAAAGTGCTGATTAATGAATTGGATAGTCTATATAATAGAGGTGTACCCTATCCAAAAAGTTGTAACAATACTACGATTTCTTATGAAATTGATTTTGTCAAATCCTGCTAATTATATTTTGAGGAGTGTAGAAGGAGATATTTTATATGCTTTCTTAAATGCTTTGCTAAAAGTATAGATATCTGGAAATCCAGCAATAATAGCTACATCAGACACAGAATAATGCCCTGATTCTAAAGCTTTTTTTGCAAACAAAAGTCTTTTTTGATGAATATACTGATGTGGTGTTTGTTTATGAATAGTCTTAAACAATCTAAAAAAATGATATTGAGATAAAGAAGCTTCTTGAGCTATCTTTTCAACAGATAAATTATCTGTGAAATGCGTGTCTATAAATTCTTTTCCTTTGGAAATACACCTAAAAAGATGCTTTTTTGTATCATGTTTAATAGTGGGTATATCTTGTAATTGTTTGTAGACAGGAATATGGTCTTGAATGATTTTTTCGCAAAGGACATAATAAAATTCTTCTGTAAATGTAGTTCCCTCCACTACTTTATTGCCAAGCAAATTTAGCCATTGCCCCAAATAAGTATTTCTTCCATCATATTGATTTTCTAAAAATTGACTGGTTGAAAAGAATGTATCTAAGCTCAAATCTGCATACTCTGTGTCTGGTCTAAGAATACTTGCCAATGATTCTGAAAGAATAGAGTGCTTAATATCTATACAAATTCCTTTCACAGGTTTTTTGCTATCAATCATTACTCCTCCTTCAGCATGCTGATTTGCCAATAAGTATTGTTCTGATTGCAATACATACTTTTTGCCATTAACGATATAAAGCTCTGTACCTTCCAGTACATATTTAATAGCAAAATTTTTGAATGGCATGCTTACTTGATATTGTGTAAGCATAGAAAACACAACCGTTCCTATATTCTTCTTTTCAAGCTTTATCAATGATTCATCCAAAAACATATCTTTATTTTTATATGAAACGAGAAAAATAAAGAAGTATTATCTAAATTATTTCAAAAAACATTCTGAATACTACAACTTTTTTATCAGCAATTTACTCTATAAACTAAGTTATTTTTTATATCAAAATCAACCTTAGTTTCTTATGAAATACTTATGCTCTCTTTTAATAATTTGTTTTTATAGTCTTTCCTTTGCTCAGTCTGCTCAAGAGTCTATTAAAAATCGTATAGCTTCAACACTTGGAACAGATTGTATTATTAAAAATGAAAATGGTCAAACCATTAATTTTGATGAAGCTGCTGACCAAATATTACAAATTAGCATGAGTGGAAAAAGAACACGGTTTAAGCCTATTCATGTAGTCAATGGGATTCGGAAGGAAGTTATATTGATGTCTATGGAAAAGCCTCTAAAAAATACCGATGATATTGATTTTGCTAACAAGAGCTTATTATTCAGGGACTCTATTGGCAAATCTATTACTCTGGATGTTTTTAAAAAAACTTTAGAAGAAAACCCTACATTATTAGCTTCTGCATACAATGCTCAAAATGGTATCATTTCCGAATACCAAATTAAACCCAGCTCACAGCCCCTGAAATTAGCATTGAATGGCTCTTCAAGCAAAAATGTTCTAAGTAAACTGTCAGAGAATGATATTTTAAAGATTGACACTAATATGCCTGATTTTGAAGTAATTGATATAAAAGGCAAAAAATGGAAAATGAAGGATTTACAAGATAAGATTGTGATATTTAATTTTTGGTTTGTAGAATGTGCCCCTTGCATACAAGAAATGCCCGAACTCAACAAATTGGTTAAAGAATATGAAAATAACCCTCATGTAGTTTTTATTTCTTTTTCAAATAGTGATAAAGATAAAATAAAGAAATTATTGAAAAACAAAGATTTCCACTATAACCATGTATCTCAAGAGCAAGCAAAAACATTTCTAGAACAATGGAAAATACAGATTTATCCAACCAATATGATTGTAAACAAAGGTAAAGTAGCTTTTTATCTATCTGGTGGAGTAAAATCCGATAAAGAAGATACTATGTATTTGATGCTCAATAGTGAGATTAAAAAATATATATAAACAAAAAACCCCAAATTGTTTGGGGTTTTTATTTGAAATAGTAAAAATGATTATTCAGCACTATACTTAATTTCTATAATTTGTTTGTCAATCATAAATCTACCAACACCCTCTTCACCAATTACATCAAAAAGCTCAACAGCTCTTCTTGCAATATATTCTTCTTCAATTTGCTCTTGTAAGAACCAGTGGATGAATTTTTCTGTCATATAATCATGATGTTTGCGACATGCATCTACAATTCTATTAATCGACTGACTTACAGATATTTCTGATTCTAGAGCTAATTCAAATACTCCTCTAAAAGAATCAAAATCATTAGATACATTGGTTACTTCTGGAGAGATAGCAGTTCCACCCATATCAGAAATGTATTTGAATATTTTGAGCATATGTTCTCTTTCTTCTTCAGATTGTTTGAAAAAGTAATCCGCACTATTTTCATAACCATTTCTATCACACCAAGAAGCCATTGCCAAATATTTTGCTGAAGCGTGAGCTTCCATTTTTACTTGCTCATTCAAGATGCTCTCTATTTCCTCTTTTAAAGAGGTTTTCATTCTCATTAAATCTTTCATATTATTAAAAATTAAAAAGTTCTTAGGTCTTGAGTATATTACAACTTTGCATATATTTTAGTTTCAAAACAATCAAATTTAGAGTCAGTCTAAGTAAAAGCAATAAAAGTTTTAGAAAAAAAATCTCTTTTACCTAAAAAAAAGTTATCTTTACTAAATGAAATTCACTAAATAAATATATTTTTACGAAACAAGTTTTTGAAATATTTAAGTTTTATGGAAACCAAAACAGTCAATAAATCTGTAAATCTGACACAAACCACTTCAGTAGATTTCAAAGAAGTAGAAGACCTCCTGAAAGAAGGTTGGAAGGTTAAAGAAACACATTCCAATGTTGAGTTTATTGCTGAAAAACATATTTTATACATTACTTTTACATTGATAAAATAGCGTTTTTACTAAGATTTAATGTTTTTGACGCAACAAAACGTTTGTTTTGTTGCGTTCATAATTGTAATGCATTTTATTTCGATACCTTTGAATATTTATCATTTCATAGCTCAAAAAATTTCACAAGCTTCTAAACAGTACAGTTTTTCTTCGCTTGTAAGCAAAATAGCTGTTATTAGTGTAGCTATCACTATTTTAGTGGTTTTGCTTTCCTTTTCTGTGCTTTCAGGTTTTAAAAGTGCCATTAAAAGTAAGATATTTAGTTTCGCTGGACACATTAGAGTTGTAAAAACTAGTAATAATCAGTCTTTTGAAGAGCCTCCTGTTTCAGTAAATAACAAACTTTTTGAACAACACAAAAAAATCCCTTATATTTCTCATTTACAATCTTATATACAAAAACCTGGGGTTGTTAAAATCAAAGACAATGTTCAAGGTGTTGTTTTAAAGGGTGTTGGTTTGGATTATCGCTTTCAAGATTTTGCAGAAAACTTGAAAGAAGGTAGATGGTTGAGTTTAAAAAAAGACCAAGAAACAAATGAAGTAGTTGTAAGTAAATTGATAGCTGATAAGTTAAATTTAAAAATAAAAGATTCTGTTATTGTTATTTTTGTTCAAGAACCTCCCCGTTTTAGAAAGTTGGCTGTTGTGGGTATTTATGACTCAGGAGTAGGTATGTTTGATGAGAAATTTTTGATTACAGATATAAAAACACTTCAAAAGGTAAATAATTGGGGCGATTCACTTGTGAGTGGTTATGAAATATTCTTAAAAGATTTTGAAAAAATAAATGAAAACTCTAAACAGTTAGAAGAGTATTTACCTTATGATTTAAGTCAACAACCCATTACTGCCAAACATTATGATACTTTTGAATGGCTCGCTATTTTAGACAATAATGTAGTCATTATTTTGGTAGTTATTTTGGTAGTCGCAGCCTTCAATATCATCTCTGTATTGCTTATTATGCTGATGGAGAGAACTCAAATGATAGGTATGCTCAAAGCTATGGGAGCTGATAATCAACAAATTCGCAAAATTTTTATTTTTCAAGGCTTTAGAATTGTTTTGAAAGGTTTTAGTTGGGGAAATGCTCTTGCTTTTGGGGCGTACATGCTTCAATATTACACACACTTAATTCCTTTAGATGCACACAATTATTTTGTCAGTTATGTACCTGTTAGTTGGGATTGGCTTACCTTTATTTTTGCCAATTTAGGCGTTTTAATACTCATTTCTATTATTATGATTTTGCCTATTACATTTGTTGTCAGAATTCCTCCTATCAAAGCCATTCGTTTTGTTTAGCTCTTTTTATTTGAAACTTCCAATTTTTAGATTTATTTTGTACGATTTTTGATAGTTTATTTAGCATGGAAAGTAAAAGACAACAAAAGTTTGCCCGTCTTATTCAGAAAGAATTAGGTGATATATTTCAGGCAGATGTAAAAGGATTATTCAATGGAGCTTTTATTACAGTTACTACTGTGAGAGTAAGTCCTGATTTATCAATAGCTAAAGTTTATTTAAGTTTTTTGAACCAAAAAGATAGACAAGGTGTATTAGAAGACATTGAAGATAAAAATAAAGCTATTCGTAGTGAGTTAGCCAAAAGAATTGGTAAACAAGTTCGTATTATTCCTATACTACAATTTTATTTGGATGACACAGCAGAATATGCTTCTAAGATAGAAGGATTATTTAATAATATTGATATTCCTCCTTCTGACAAAGATTATAATATTGACTATAATGTTGATGAAACAGATGATGATGATTAGAATCTCATTTTTCTTAATTGTATATTTTTCTATATTATCTCAGACTTTCTCACAAAAATATACAGACTACAAACCCAAATATAATAGATTTGGTAAAAGGTATCTTATAGATAAGATAGAACATACCAATACTGAAACTATATTTTATTTTAGTTATATATCTGAATATGAGCATGGTACAGTTATTTTTTTTGGAAATAAACACCCTGAAAGATGGTGTGTTCAAAACGCAGATAATCCAAAAGAAGTTTTTTATCATACTGATGTTAAAAATATTCGTAAAAACGAAAAACTTATGGTTTCTTCTCTTGGGAGTACAGATGAAGTCTCTTATGAAACTAATAAAGATAATATATTTACTTGTGAAATTCACTTTGAAAAACTGCCTGATAGGGTAAAAAAAGCTCATATTTGGGAAGGGCTTGATATGAAAAATAGTGCTAGACATTTTCATTTTCTCAATGTAAAGCTCAAAACTTCTGATAACCCAGATTTGGGTGTTTTTAAAGATATGATTGAAAGACTCAAAAATTTTGAAGTATCTGTGATAGGAAAAGTAAAAAGTAAATGGTTGTTATCTAATTAAAAGATTACATTATACATGAGTTTTAGATTATATATATATTATTTTATTGTTGTTTTAAGCATCATATTTTCACAAAAATCTTTTGCTCAAAAATACACAGACTATAAACCCAAATATAACAAGTGGGCTAAAAATTATATTTTAGACAAAATTGAATATACAGATACCCGTACTATTTTTTACTTCAGATATGTATCTGAATTTGAGTATGGAACAGTAGCTTTTTTTGGTAATGGGCATCCAGAGAGGTGGTGCATAGAAAATGTCGATAATCCCGAAGAAACTTTTTACCACATTGATGTTAAAAATATTCGTAAAAATGGAAAGATGGTTCTTAATTCCTTAGCAGGGAGTCCTGAAGTTACTTATGAAACCCATGTAGGAGATATATTTACATGTGAAATTCATTTTAGGAAGCTTCCAAATAGAATTAAAAAGGCTCATTTATTAGAAGGTAAATATCAAAAAAGTTCTCGAAGGCACTTTCATGCTCTTAATGTAAAACTCAAAACATCTGAAGACCCTAATTTAGGCACTTTTGAGGATATGGTAACTCGAGTTCAAGAATTTGAAAGAATTAATTTAGGAACACCAAAAACAATATTTAAAATACCTCCTAAAGAGCAAAAAATTCCTCCTCAAAACCAAAAAATTGTTGTAAACAAACCTATTATCAAACTACAAAAGCCTGTAGCTCCTCGCTTAAATCCTCCGACTACTCCAGAGTATCCGCCAGAAGCAAAGGCTAGAATGTAAAAAAGGGTTTCAGTGCTGAAACCCTTTTTCGTTAAACAATAATTCCTTTTTCTATACCAATCTTGATATTCTCAAGCATAGTCTTTGTCATTTTATCCAAATCATAATCAGGTTTCCAGCCCCAATCATTTTGGGCTTGGCTATCATCAATGCTGTTAGGCCAAGAGTCTGCAATAGCTTGTCTGAAATCTATATTATAAGTAATGGTAAATTCTGGGATAGTTTTCTGGATAGATTGTGCTATTTCTTTTGGTGAAAAACTCATTCCACTCAAATTATAGGATGTTCTTACTGCAATTTTTGATGCATCAGCATGCATTAAGTCTAAAGTTGCTTTAATCGCATCATCCATGTACATCATAGGTAAGTATGTATTTTCTGAAAGAAAACACTCATAAGTCTTAGAATACAATGCTTTATGGTAAATGTCTACTGCATAGTCAGTTGTACCTCCTCCTGGCATAGATTTATAACCTATCAATCCAGGGTAACGCAAACTACGTACATCTACTCCATAACGTTTAAAATAATAGTTACACCAACCCTCACCTGCTTGTTTACTGATGCCATATACAGTAGTAGGTTCCATAGAACAAAATTGTGGAGTATTATCTTTAGGAGTGGTTGGTCCAAAAACAGCAATAGAACTTGGAAAATAAATTTTATGTAGTTTCTTCTCTATGGCAATATCCAAAACATTAATAAGTCCTTGCATATTAAGCTGCCAAGCATGTTTGGGATGCTTTTCGCCTGTAGCCGAAAGCATGGCTGCAAGGTGATAGATTTGAGTAATATTATACTTTTCTACAATTTCATTGAGACGGATAGGATTTAAAACATCTAATTTCTCAAAAATACCAAGTTCTTCCTTACGAATTTTGGCAGGCTCTCGAACATCAGAAGAAACCACTTGATTTTCTCCATATACATTTTTCAGGGCAGTAACCAGTTCAACACCCAATTGACCTGCCGAGCCAATAACTAAAATAGATTCTTTTTGCATGCTTTGTGTTGTTTCGTAGTAAAATTAATACTTTTTCGAGAAAAAATAGAATTTTTTTAAGCATTATTCATGAATAAAAAAGTAGTAAGTTTAGATAAAGGGTTGATTTTATTTTAATAGCTTTGCCCAAAATTTATAGATTGTATTTATCATTCATAGTTTATGGAAAATGTAGCTCATAAAATAGCATCTTTATTATTAGAAATTCAGGCTGTAAAACTAAGCCCCAATGCTCCTTTTAAGTGGAGTTCTGGATGGCTCTCTCCTATTTATTGTGATAACCGTCTCACACTTTCATATCCTGAAACTCGTACTTACATTAAAAATGCTTTTGTAGATTTAATAAAAGCTAAATTTGCTGATGTAGAAGCTATTGCAGGTGTTGCTACAGCAGGAATTCCCCAAGGGGCTTTGATTGCAGACGCAATGGGTTTGCCGTTTGTTTATGTACGCTCTGAAGCAAAAAAACATGGTATGACAAATCTAATTGAAGGCAAAGTTGAACCTAATCAGAAAATTGTAGTCATTGAAGATTTGATTTCTACGGGTGGGAGCTCTCTGAAAGTAGTTGATGCTTTAAGAGAAGCAAATTGTGACGTTTTGGGACTTGTAGCTATCATGACTTATGGCTTTGAAGTAGCTATACAGGCTTTTGAAGAAAAAAATGTTCCTTTTTATACTTTATCTAATTATAATTTTGTACTTGATGAGGCTCTTAAACAAAATATAATTGATACAAATATTCAAAAATCGTTGGAAGAATGGAGAAAAGAACCCAGTAATTGGCAAGGTATTTAATATATAAAGTGTAAACCAAATATTTATCTACTAATTAACTTACAGTTTGGCTTTAATTTTAAATATCCAATAGAAAATTATTCATAGATATTTGTAATATAATGATATCAAACATCATTATACTAAATATCTATTCAAAAAAGATAATCTGAAATAAAATATACAATGAATGAACTATAGCAACCAAATATTATTTCTTTTAAGTGCTTTGGGTATTTTTAATAGTATTATTTTAAGCACCTTTTTTGTATTTTTCAAAAAAAACAAAGCTATTTCAGACTTTTTTTTAGGTGGCTTATTATTCGTTTTGAGTATTAGAATTGGAAAGTCCGTATTTTTTTATTTTAATACTCATTTGTCTAGAATATATTTACAAGTAGGACTATCAGCCTGTTTTTTAATAGGTCCTATGTTATATTTCTTTGTAAAATCAAAATCACAGAAACTCAATTCTTCTTTTGCCAAATATAGTTTGGTCTTTCTTTTATTGTTTATTATTGTTTTTGGCATTCTTTTTCCATATCAAGAATACCCATCTTTGTGGGGAAATCAAGTTTATTGTATCATTAATTATCAATGGTTAATTTTTATTTTTTTATCAATCTACACAGCTAAATCTGTTTTTCAGAAATTATTTAATGCTCGTAACTTAATCACTCATAATGATATTTGGATTATGACAATTATAATAGGGGTTTCTATTATTTGGATTTCTTATTTTACGGGAAGATATACTTCTTACATTTCAGGAGCATTGACTTTTTCATTTAGTTTTTACATCTCTTTCCTTGTTATTTTTTATATCAAAAGCAAACCATCAGTTTCAAATATTACAAAAGAAAAATACATTAATAAAATAGATGAAAAATTAGTTAAAGAAATTCAAGATAAAATAATTACACTTTTTGAAACACAAAAAATTTATACAAATCCTAATCTTACTTTATCACTTTTGGCACAAGAGTTAAAGATACGCCCTCAGTTGCTCTCACAATTTATCAATGACAACTTGAATAAAAGTTTTGCTCAATTTATCAACGAGTATCGAGTAGATGAAGCCAAACAGCTACTAAAGAAGAATACACATTTGAAAATAGATACTGTAGGTATGGAATGTGGCTTTAATTCAAGTAGTTCCTTTTATAGTACTTTCAAAAAAATCACAGGCACAACCCCTTCAAACTACCAGAAAGCCTAATTTTTACTCCTAAAATATACATTTGGACTTCTCGATCATAAACTTGGAGTGATTTAAAATTTCAGCAATATAGTTTTGCAAAGATATTTTTAGATCATTAAAATTTTATGTTTAAGGCTTCTTATGAAAAACTCCATTATCAATTTTATAGTTGCATTTTGTTTCACGGCTTTGCAAAGTTACAGCCAAACCATCAGTTCTATTTCAGGAAAAGTAATAAGTACTTCAAATGAATTAATCATAGGAAATGTACTTGTATTGTCTGTTAAAGATTCTGTTTTTATTAAGGGAACAAGTTTTACAGACACAACCTTTATTTTAACCAATATCAATAAATCAGAAGTATTACTCAAGTTTTCTTCTTTATCATTTCCTGATACAATTATAAGAGTTACCTATAGAGGGCTATCTGATATTGATATAGGTACAATTGTTATGAAAGTAGATGAAAATGACTTGGAGGCTATTAAAGTTGTAGGTACACTACCCCTTATAAAACACAATGCCGATGGAACAATTGAAGTGAATGTAGCCAATACTATCCTCTCTGCTAGTAGTTCTATTACTGAAATACTTTCTAAATCTCCGAATATCATAGAGAATAATGGTCAATTATCTGTCTTTGGGAAAGGCGAGGCCATGCTTTTTCTTAATGGCAAACAAATTACAAATGAACGATTATCTTCTATACCTGTTTCTCAGATATTAAAGATTGAAATTATTTCCAATCCTTCTTCGAAATACGATGCAGAAGGAAAAGCAGTCATTAATATCATTACAAAAACCATTGTTGAAGCAGGCATTATGGGAACAATCAGTCAGCAAATTACTTATTCTGATTTTGCAGGAACTAACACACAATCATTTCTGGATTTGAGTTATATGAAGGGTAAATTTTCAGTAATCGGTAATTATTCATTGCTTTTGGGTGAAAATCGAATGTTTCTGCATACCACCAGAACCAGACCCTCAGTAGAAGAATACCTCAAATCGGATTTGACAACTGATTGGAGATATAAAATGAATAATTACTCAAACTATGGTTTAGGTATGCAATACAACTTTAATAGTAAAAGCAATATTTCTATAGCATATAATGGTTATTTAGAAAACATGGGTGGGTCTACAAGAAGCCAAAACACTATTGATACAAAAACTGATAATAGTTTTTACAGAAGCTATATTGACAAAGATGAAGAAAGAACCAATAATTCATTGACCTTAAATTATAATAAAACCCTTGATTCGCTTGGCTCTACTTTGTTTGTTGGGTCTCAGTATTCACAATTCAATTCTGATATTGATGACTTTATAACTGAGAATAAAACTGTTAATGGCGTAGATGGTATCAGGTATTTACAAAATGATGTGAATCATAACATAACTGTTTCAAGCAGTCAGTTTGATTTTACAAAAACATTTCGTAATCATAAGAAATTAGAAATAGGAGCCAAGTTTAGTTATGTTAGTACCGAATCTGCTACAAACTTTCTTATAGCAGATAATGGCAGTGAATTCATATTAGACAATAATCTATCTAATAAATTTAGGTATGATGAAAAGATACCCGCTGCATATTTCAATTATAGTGGATCCATCAATAAAGTAAATTTTGGAATTGGCATAAGAGGCGAACTAACTGATTATAAACTTAATACAAGTATAGGAAATGGACAAATCCTCACTGATAATTATTTTAATATATTTCCTAACTTACAGATAAACACTATCATTTCCAAATCGCTTAAATTAAGGGCTTCATATTTATCAAGAATAACAAGACCACGTTATCAAGCTCTTAACCCTTTTGTCATTTATCAAGATCCATTTACTACCATTGAAGGGAACCCAAATCTAATACCTGAAAAAGTACATGCTTTTGAGGTAGGAGCAAATTATCAAGATTTTGATTTTCGAGTAGGATATAATTACACAATAGACCCTCTTAACGCTGCTGCTCTAAGAGGCTTCAATCCTAATAGTTATGTTTTAAAAGCTATAAACTTAGACAAGGGTTACAGTTATTTTACATCCATTACTAAAAATACCAATCTCAAGTGGTGGACTTCTATCAACACTGTAAATCTTAGTTACAACAACCTGATAACCAATCAATATAATTTTGTTTTTGTAAACCCTAAACCACAATTATATCTCTATTCTAACAATACTTTCAATGTTAATAATTTATTCAAGGTACAATTGCTTGCATGGTATTTGGGTCGTAAGCAACAGGGTTTATATGATGAATACAGCAGATATTTGATAACATTGGGAGTTGAAAAAGATTTTCTGCAAAAAAAGTTAAAAATAAGATTTTTGGCTAATGATATTTTTACAAGAACCAATGCTTCAGGGTTTTATAGTGTAGGCCAGACAAATATTATTTATAACAGAACTTTCAATAATAGTTACTTTAGATTTATTGCCACTTTTAATTTTGGGAAACTAAAAAAATTCAATTTTAAAATTAAGTCAACTGGGCAGTCCGAGAATAATAGAGCAAACTAATTGAATCGCCATCTTAAGGAGTTATTATTCCAAACTCTAAAAAACAACATTAGAATCCTTCCATAATATTTTTAGATTTTTTATAAAATTGTAAAATGAAATGGAAGGAGAATTTTGTAGTCTAAATGTGTTTTATAGTGAAAAAAAGTACTTTTTAACAATTGTATTAAGAAGCGATTCTTTTACAAAATATCCACTCATTGCTACTTTTATAATACTCAATTATAATAGGGGTCTATTAGAAGAATAGATTTTAAAAGCTTGAAGGTTTTTCATTTGTTTATTTGCATCTTTTTTTACAACTTGTTTCGGAAATATACTTTTGTGATATGGAATACACTCAAAATCAAGAATCTCATGCTTTACGTGTGAAAGAATTAGAGACTATTATTAAAATTTGCGATGAACTCAAAAGTCTCAATAGTGATATTAATCCTTTTATTTATTTTCGTAAAGCTCAAGCCTTACTTGCCTTAGGTAAAGAGGAAGAAGGTTTGAGAGTTTTGAATATAGCTCAAGATATTTTTGAGGAAAACTATGGTACATTAGAAGATTCTTACTCTTGGAGTAAAGAGGTAAATGAGCTATATCTCAATATTTTAATAGAACAAGCTAAAAGACAAGAAAGAAATCCAGCAAAAGCTTTGTGGCTTTATAATGAGGCTTATCAGCTTACCAAAGAACCTGAACTACGTTATGAGTTTAAGCAAATGCGTCAGACTGCCTATCAAGATTTGGTAAATAGCCCAGTAGCTCTCAAACGTTTTGCTTATATTGAAGAAGATTTACCTAATACAGAGCCTGTTTCTATTCTTCCTTTATTAAGTTCAGATACAGGAAATATCAAATTGGTTGGCAATACAAACAAGAAAGGTTCTTTTTGGATTGCACATCCTTACAAAAAACGTATTTATTACGATTTTGAGCAAGCTAATCAATTAGCTTTCAACGATTATATAAATGAGTTTGTACAACTTGTTCAACATTTAGGAGCCAACAAAATTACTTTAGAATATATCAATGAAAGGCAAAATGAAGGCAAAAATGACCCTGCTGCCGAAAAACTCCCTGATGATGTAAGCAATCAGATTTCAAGAAAAGCTTCTTCAACGATTATCATACACGAATTTCATCCAAGACAAAGAGCTCATGTACCTACTCATCTGTCTTGGTATGCTTCTCAACAGGAGTGGCAATCTTTAGTTGCACAAAGGAGTCAGGGCTCACTAACTGAGGTAAGTATAACACTTAATTCTGCTAATATTTTACGTATTCAAGAATCTGATTTAGAGGAAGTTCAAGAGGAATTAAGAGAACTTTTAGATAATAACTACAAATCAGGAAAATCTGAAACTACCAATGTTCGCCAAAAAAAGCGAATTCGTAAAACTGGTAAGCAAGAGCATCATGATTTCAGTCTGCAAAGAGATTGGAAATATATTGAATGTAATATTAAAGTAGAGTTTACACCTTTAGAGCAACTGAAAGGAGAAATTATTGCAACAGAACTTGAAATCATTTCTTTAGATTTACCTGAACCTACTATTGAAAATAGAAAAATGGCAAGTGTGGATGTTTCTTCCATGATTCAGGAAGTAGTAGAAAAAATAAAGCCTATTGCTACACAACAGACTGAAAAACAAGAAAAAACAAAACCTATTGTTACACAGCAAAATGAAATACAAGAAGAAACAGCAACTCAGGAAATAAAAAAACAAGAGCCTGTCGTAAAGAAAAAAACACAGCAATTTTATTCCTCTGATGATGAAGAAACTGCTTATGACAAATGGAAAAAGCTGATTCAAGAAGAAAGACGCATTGCTAAGGAACTTTTAGAAGAACATGATAAGAACCCTGATGTAGAGAAAGTGTTAGATAAAATTATTACTGTTGAACCCAAACGTGAAAGAGATAATATATTAGACCCTGACATTACAGAAGAAGAAAAGAAAAAACCTGAGACAATTATTCTTGAAAAGAAAGAACCTTTAAAGGAAACTATTTCTTCTGAAGATACAAGAGATCAAGATGGGCTTACAGCTGATGAACGTTATTATTATGAGATGTTACAACATGCTTACCAAGATGGTAATGTATCTGAAGATGTACGAAAGGTTTTAGAACGTCGCCGTCAACGTTATAAAATTTCAGAGCAAAGAGCAAAAGAAATTGAAAAGATGATGCTGGATAAAAAATAACAGTTTATTAACTCATTTTTCATTAAGCAAAATTTATTTTCTTTTCCTTTTAGGAAAAGAACTTATTCTTATTTTCCTTTTTCTTTTCTCTAAAACTATCATCATCCTCTTTTTACACTAAAATTTATAACATTTACACCCACCAAAACTATGATTTGTTTTAATGTTGGTCCTTCTAAAGTCTATCCACAAATACAAGGATTTTTACAAGATGCTTATAACCAAAATATATTGAGTATGCCTCACCGTAGCCAAGATTTTATGGATATGGTGAAAAAAACTATTTTTTTGGTAAAACAAAAACTGAATATTCCACCTCAATATACAGTGTTGTTTGCTTCTTCTGCAACAGAATGTTGGGAGATTTTGGCTCAGTCATTGGTTACAAAAAAGAGTTATCATATTACTAGCGGAGCTTTTGGCGAAAAATGGTATGATTATACACATGCTATTCATAGAACTGTAGAAAAACATAGTTTCGAGATAAACGAAAATATGAATATCACAAAAGTACAAACGTTTTTTACATTTGCAGAACGCAGAACGGGCAAAGCTGAATTAGAAGAAAAAGCATTGATATGTTTTACACAAAATGAAACCTCCAATGGTACACAAATACCAATGAGTACTATTGAAGAAGTGCATGAAATGTTTCCTAAACAACTCATTGCTGTTGATGCCACTTCATCTATGGCAGGTGTGAATTTTTCGTGGAAAAGTGCTGATATTTGGTATGCTTCTGTACAAAAGTGTTTTGGGTTACCTGCTGGAACATCCATTATGGTACTTTCACCAAGAGCTGTGGCTCGTGCTTCGGAGATTGGAGAGAAAAAGCATTACAATAGTTTACTAAAAATGTGTGAAAATATCGAAAAATACCAGACTACACATACCCCTAATGTTTTAGGTATTTACCTCTTAATGAGAACTTTGGACAGCATACCTTCTATCAAAGAGACTGATGAGCTTACTAAAAAAAGAGCTAAAATTTGGTATCAATACTTCGAGAAACACCCTTTATTTAAACCTCTAATAAATTTGGAGGCTGTTCGTTCTGACACTGTTATTGCTCTAAAAACTTCTAAAGAGATTATTCCAACACTCAAAGAAAGAGCAAAAAAAGCAGGTTTTTTATTGGGAAGTGGTTATGATAGATGGAAAGAAAATACTTTTAGAATTGCCAATTTCCCTGCTATTACAGATGCAGAAATTGCTAAACTCAAAGATTTTTTACATAAATATGAAGACTAAACAGTTGAATACGTTAAAAAAACTAAACTATTCTTAACATATCAAACTTTTATATAAATGATACATTCTACCACATTCGATTTCTTAAAAAATCTGAAAAAGAATAATAATAAAGAGTGGTTTGATAAAAATCGTGATGCTTATGAAAAAGCAAAAAAAAACTTTTTAGAGTTCACAGAAACCCTCATTGATGGTATTTCTGAATTTGATGAAAATATTTATCATGCTCATTTAGATGCTAAAAGTTGTGTATCAAGAATAAACCGAGACATTCGTTTTTCAAAAGATAAAACACCTTACAAGAGTAATTTTTTTGCAATCATCAATCAGGGAGGAAAAAAAAGCCCTCTTGGTGGATATTTTTTTCAGTTGGAGCCTAATGAGTCATTTTTGGGTGGAGGTGTGTATATGTCTGAAGCTTCTATTTTACAAAAAATAAGAAAAGAAATTGATTACCATTTTGATAATTTTCAGGAGATTGTAGAATCCAAAACATTCAATAAAGCATTTAAAGATGGTATTAAATCTTCTAGTATATTGGCTCGCCCCCCAAAAGGTTATGAAGCTGATAATCCTGCTATTGAGTATCTAAAAAGGAAAGATTTTTATACACTAAAATACCTCACTGACAAAGAATTACAAAGTGAAAAGACTATCACTTCTATTCTCGAAGGTTTTGCAACCGTAAATCCCTTAGTGAATTTTATCAATGGAGCTTTTAAATAGTTTCTTGCTTTTGAATATCCCAAATAGAAATCATTCTATCGTCACTTCCAGAAATTAGAAAATCTTGATAAGATGTCCACAATAGTTTATTGATAGACGTTCCATGTCCTGCATAACGAGCTTTGTCTATAACTTTCAGGAGTTTAAAAGTTTGAGCATCCCAAATTTTGATAGATTTATCCATACTACAAGAAGCTAACAAATTGCCTTGGGGACTAAAAACCAGATGATTGATAGCAAAAAGATGTGCAGGAATATTATAAATATTTTTGTAATGATTTTCTACATCCCAAACCTTCAAATGGGCATCTCGCCCACCACTAATCAGATGTTTGCCATCTGGCGAATATGTAAGTGTAAAAACAGAATTTTGATGGGCTTCGAAGTTTTGTAATGTACTCAATGTCTTTGTATCAAAAATTCGAATATAATTATCACTAAAACCTACTGCAAAAAACTCTCCTGATGGGTGTAAGGCAATACTTCGAGCTGATTTATCTGTTGTTTTTACAGTATTTCGAATGCTCCATTTATCTAAGTCTATTTGCTGAATAGAGCCATCTGCATAAGCCATTAAAATCAGGTTATCAACTATTTGAATATCAAAAATAGATGTATGAGTAGTTTTTAGGGTACGTAATTCTTTTATTTTTTCTAAATCAATGAGATGCAATCCTTCTGTATTTTGCCCTACAAGTAACTGATTTCGTTCTTTGATGAGTTTGAGAGCATATACAGATTGTGGCACTTGAGCCACCAATTTCCCAATTTCAGGGTTTTCTAAATTCCAAACAGCCACCAATCCATCTCCACCCGAAGAAAAGAAGAGTTGATTCTCTAATCCTGATTCTAATGTATAAATGCAATCTTTGTGTCCTGCAAGTGTATTGATTTTATTTGCTTGTAGTTTCATTTTATACTTTGAGTTTGTCTAACATTTTATTCTTAGGCAAGGCAATCAAATACTAAAATATATTTGTCTATCTTTATTTCAAGAACTTTAAAGCAAGATGAAAATTCAAATCGAAGATTTACTGATAATTTATCTTGTCTGCTTTTTTTGCTACATTATCTCATTTTTAAAACTCAAACTTTAATCCTCCAGTTGGAAATATAGCTAATCCATCATAGTAAGTTTTTCCTTTTAGATAATTAAAACTCTCACTATTTGCTATTTGTCAATTTAGTATATTTACTACATCAAAAAAAGTTGTAAATTTTATTTTTTTTAAATGGAAGGCATAATTTATACGAATATCTAAACTTGAAAAATAGGGCAGTCGCCCTTGATTTCTACCTAAAAGCTCCATACCATAAAGGTAATTATTTCCATTGTTTAAAATGTTAGTATATATTTGGTAATTATCTGTTGGTCTGCCTGTTGCATATCTATATTTTCCTGATAACGACATTCTCTTATTCACTTGGTAGCTTAACATTAAGTTTATTTGATGGGGCTGACTAAATGCAAAGTTATACTCCCCTAATCCATCCTGATCATTTCTTTTTACCTCCATGTAAGAATAACTAATTATACCATGCCAGTTTTTATTAAGCCTTTTGGTTAGGCTTACATCAATTCCTTTTCCAAAACCTTTCCCATTATTATTCCTTAAAATACTTCCATTAATAGGTGTTGTAACCATATTATTAAAACCCTTATACCAACCCTCAATCATGATTTTAAAATCATTTGGCAAATAAGACTTGTAAGAAAATATATATTGTTCCACTCTTTCCATTTTTAAAATATTTTCTTGTGGAAGGTCGGCTATATCTGAATAAACAGGATCTTGATAGTAAATGCCTAAACCAAAGCTTAAACTATTATTATCATTTAAATAATAACTAATATTCCCCCTTGGTGCGACTACTATCTGTTTGGAAAAATTGCTATAATCTGCTCTGATACCCACATTAATGGAGAGTCTGTTGCTTAGTTCTATAAAATAACTGATAAATGCAGAACTGTTCAAAAAATAGTCTTTAAAATTAGAATTTACAAGATTAGGAGTTATCACTTGAAAGTTTTGAGTAGAATCTAATAATTGATTTCGCCTAAATACAAAGTTGGTATCATTGACAAGTAACTTTCTATTATTGAAAAGTTGTAAAATATCTGCTTCAATGCCAATGGTAATTCTGTCATTTTTCAATACTGAAGTTTCAAAAACAGAACGATACCCCCACTTATTTTCGTTATATTCTTGGGTCTGAATAGGATTTATAAAATTGTATGTAGTGTTTTTAAGTGTTCCTGTAGAATCTTTTTTGGGATATGCTTTACCAACATTTACGTTAGATGTATAGTTAGTGAAATAAAGGATATTTTTCCATATACCTTTTTTTTTCACTAATGTTCTCATGTTAGCTCCAATAACAATTTTATTGCGTTTGAAATTTGGAAGATAAAGTAAGTTAAGCTCTTTATCGGCATAAACATTGTCCATGTTTCTCACAAAGCTTTCAGGACAAACCATTGCAAGAATAGATAATTTGTTCTTTGAATTAATTTCTGTTGTTGTTTTTAAGATGAAATCTCCATAAGAAGGAAGCCCTAAATTTTGTAATCCTACTAAGTTTACAAGTGGATAAAAATTTTGGTATCGACCAGAAATAAACATAGTCGTTTTTTTATTGAAATAACTAGGTCCATCATAGTTGAGAGTAATACCTAATAAATCTACTTGCCCATCTATAATGATGTTTTCTTTATTTCCTTCTTTAATACCTAATCCCAAATAAGAAGCACTTCTACGACCAAATTCTGCTCCAAATGCCCCTCCTTGAAAAACAGCATTATCAATCACTCTTGGTGCAAAAATACTGAATCTACCACCATTAGGGTCATTAAAAAAGCTATTTCCTTCCAAATGTCCTACCTCAGTAAGAGGAATATCATCTACCATATATACATTATCTCGTACTCCCTGACCACGAACAGCAATAGCAGAGTATATTCCTCCACTGCTAGTAACACCAGGTAACATACCAATAGCTCTAAAAATGTCACCTTGTGCACCTGGATTAAGAGATATTTCATCTCTACTAAAGCTAAAAGTTGATATAGGCTTCATTTTATTATTTTCATATCGAAATGATTGTACCTGTATTTCAGGTAATATTTTATCGTCTTCAGAGAGTTCAACGGTGACAGATAATATTTTATCTTTTAAGACGCTTTGGTCTGGGATAATTTTAGTTAAATATCCTGCATAGCTTACTTGAAAAGTATAGTTGCCAGCAACTACATTATTGATAGAGAAATTGCCACTTGTATCTGTAATGGCTCCTTGTTTTGTTTCTATAATTTGTATATTAGCTCCTATTAAAGGCTGTTTTGTTTTTTCGTCAATTATGGAGCCTTTAATTGCCCCTTTTGTATATTGCTGAGCATTGAGCATACCACCTTCGAATGTAAGAAATGGTATAAGTATCAATTTTATTATAAATTTGATTATTTTATAGTTATTATAATCAAGTAACATATCTTTTAGTTAGGATAAAGTATCTAAGAAACTTATAATCTAAAACATCAAATACCTTCTACCAATATTGTTGAATTATTTGCTTCATTTCATTAAATACATGACCTCCTGCAAGGATTTCCTTTCCAAACACAAAATCATTATCTCCATTAAATCTGCCTACCTGTCCACCTGCTTCTTGTACCAATAGTCCACCAGCTGCTACATCCCAAGGTTTTAAATTAAACTCAAAAAAGCCTTCAAAACGTCCACATGCTGTATAAGCCAAATCTACAGCAGCCGAACCAAGTCTTCTGAGTCCGTGAGAACTTTGCATCAGAGCATTTAAAATTTGTAAATATTCTGTATTTTTTTCAAAAAAGCGATAAGGAAAACCTGTTGCAAGCAATGATTCAGAAAGTGTTTGAGCTTCTGAAACTTGTATTTTTACACCATTGCAAAAAGCTCCTTTTCCTTTAGTTGCGTAGAAACATTCTTTCTTATTTACCTCATACACAACTCCTAACACCACCTCATCACCATCCATTAAGGCTATACTAATAGCAAAAATGGGCAATCCATGTATAAAATTAGTTGTTCCATCCAAAGGGTCTATTACCCAATGAAACTGTTTATCGCTAATAATATGAGTCGAAGGATTTTCTTCACTAATAAAACCCGCTTCGGGCATGAGTTTTTGTAAACCATCTATAATACGTTTTTCAGCTTCTTTATCTACATATGAAACCAAATCATTGAGACCTTTATGTTCAATATGCTTTTTTTCAAAAATTTCATTTTGTTGGGCAATAAACAAACCTACTTTTCGGGAAAGGTCTGAAACATAACGACAAAGAATTTCTAATTCTGACATAGTATTTCAAGTTTTAATTATTCATCTTCAGATTCTATACTTTTTCCATCTTTTCCTTCTAAAATCAATACTATTTCGCCTTTTACACCTTTTTTGGAAAAATGTTGGAAAGCTTCTTGCAACGTTCCATTAAAAGTTTCTTCATAGATTTTGGTAAGTTCCCTCGAAACAGAACAACGTCTATTTGCTCCACAATGTTCAATGAGTTGCTCCAAAGTTTTTAAAAGACGATAAGGCGATTCATAAAAAACAACTGTTCTATTTTCTTCTTTTAAAATTTCCAAACGAGTTTTTCGACCTTTTTTATGAGGCAAAAAGCCTTCAAATACAAATTTATCCGTAGGCAAACCCGATTTCACAAGTGCTGGCACAAAAGCTGTTGCTCCTGGTAAACATTCTATTTTTAAATTATTTTCTAAACAAACTCTCACCAATAAAAAGCCAGGGTCGGAAATAGCAGGCGTTCCTGCATCCGAAACAAGGGCAAAAACTTCACCTTTTTGCATTCTTTTTACAAGTTTATCTTTTATTTGATGTTCATTGAAATTATGATAACTCTCTAAAGATTTTTGAATTTGATAATGTTTGAGCAATACAGAAGCCGTTCGAGTGTCTTCAGCAAGAATACAATCTACTTCTTTTAAAATTCGTAAAGCCCTCAGGGTAATATCTTCTAAATTTCCGATGGGTGTTGGGACAAGATATAAATTGTTTTTTTCGGACATGGTTTCTACCTTTGCAAAAAATTTCTTGAAAATACAGTTTTCCCGAAATTTTGCCAAACAAAATTCAATGCAATTTGGTTTTTAATTTAATCATTACATTTTTTGATACCATGAAAAAATACCAACTCAAAGTAAAAGAGATTGTACACGAAACACCCGAAGCTATATCTATCATATTGGAGCAACCAGAAAATGAAATTATCAATTTTAAGGCTGGACAATTTCTAACTTTTAATTTTAATTTAGGAGGAGAAACCATTCGAAGAGCTTATTCACTTGCCAATTGCCCTTATACTGAAAAGGATTTAAAAGTTACTGTAAAAAAACTCAAAGACGGAAAAATATCTAATTTACTCAATAACAGCTTAAAAGAAGGCGATTATTTGGATGTAATTGAACCTATGGGACATTTTACACCTGAACTAAACTCCAAAAATGCTTTTTTCTATGTTTTATGGGCTGGAGGTAGTGGTATCACCCCTATTATGGCCATGATAAAAGGTGTTCTGCATCAGGAGCCTAACAGTAAAATAATGCTTGTATATGCCAATAGAGATGAGTATAATATCATTTTTCAAACAGAACTTGATACTCTTCAACAAAAACATCCCCAACAATTAGAAGTTATTCATGTTTTAAGTCAACCACAAAATGGGTGGAATGGCTACAAAGGCAGACTTGACAGCACCAAAGTATCTGAAATATTAGCTAAAATTCCACAAAACATGCCTGTCTCACAGTGGATGTGCGGACCTGAAGGTATGATGCACACAATCATAGAGACATCCGAAAAATTAGGTTTTAGTAAGCCTAAGAAAGAAAATTTTGCTGCAAGCATTGAAGAATCAGCTCAAAAGAAATTAGATGAAAATTCTAATACTTTGATAGAAAGAGAAATTACAGTAAAATATGATGGCGAAACCTATAAATTTAAAGTTTCACCCAAAAAATCTATTTTGGATGCAGCTTTGGATCAGAACATAGACCTGCCATATTCCTGCCAAAGCGGACTTTGTACTGCTTGTATGGGCAAATGTATCTCAGGTAAAGTAATGATGACAGAAGATGATTGTCTCACAGACCAAGAGATGAGCCAAGGCATTATTCTTACTTGTGTAGCTCATCCACTCAGCGATGATGTAGTGATAGATATTGACTAGAAGCGAAACGCCTTGAAATTTCAAGGCGTTTTCTTTATTTCTTTAATTTCAGCTTTCAGAGCCTCTATTTCTTTGGTTAGGCTTATGAGATGTTTACTCAACTCCTGATTATTTTCTTTTAGGGAGTTTTCCATATTTTTTAATATTTTCTTTTCTTCTAAAATATTCTCTGCATTGATTTTTTCTTGTACTTGGGATGTAAGTACTGCCACAAATACATTGAAGCTAATAATTACAGTAAGAACTACAAAACTGATAAAATACCCTTTGATAAACCAAGAGTTTTCGTAATGGCTACTGGCTTGATACATCATATCTACCCAACCCTCCAAAGTCATAATTTGAAAAAGTGATAAAAATGATGAACCCAAACTACTAAAATCAGCATTTTCGTACTTATGATGGCTAAACAAGTATATTCCAATAATAGAATATATATAAATCAGAATACCTAACAATAAAGCAAACGAAAATACTGTAGGGATAATGCTTACAATTTTACGTTCTACTTCTTTAAGTTCTTGACTTACCTCTAAGAGCCTGAGAATACGCAAAACTCTGAACAAACGTCCTACAACCAAGAACTCTGGATGCTCAAATAGATGAACGATTAAGCTAAAAATACTAAATCCTGTTATCAAGAAATCAAACCAATTCCAGAAACCTTTTTCTTCAAAATGAATAGTTGAAATTTTCCCTTTATGTTTTTCTAGATGAAATAGCTTAAAAAACTGTAATACATTAGGCTCTGCAACGATTCTAATGATTATTTCAACAGCAAAATAAGCTGTAAAAATAGAGTCTATTACTTGAAAAACAGGCAAATGAGCAGGAAAAGATGTTTCTATACCTAAAACAATAGAACAACATATAATCATAATACTAGTAAGTCTTATAAAAAATTTGCTTTCTACAACACTTATTAATTTTTGAGAGCCCATAAGATTTTGTTTTTTAGTTTGCAATCAAATATAAAAAACGTATTACAAAATTTGTTTGTTTTTTTTTGTTTTCTTAGCTTAGGGCTAATTGTAACAAACTTATAAATAATAGGATTATGTCCATAAAAGTTCGCAAAGAAGATGCCTTGCATTATCATGCCAAAGGCAAACCGGGCAAAATAGAAGTAGTGCCTACTAAATCTCTTATTTCTCAGATAGATTTGGCTCTTGCATACTCACCGGGCGTAGCAGAACCCTGCAAAGAAATTGCAGAAAATGTAGAGAATGTTTACAAATATACAGCCAAAGGAAACTTAGTGGCTGTTATTTCTAATGGTACAGCCGTACTTGGATTAGGCGATATTGGAGCTGAAGCTTCTAAACCTGTAATGGAAGGGAAAGGTGTATTATTTAAAAAATTTGCTGGAATAGATGTTTTTGATATAGAAATCAATGAAAAAGATCCTAAAAAACTCATTGAAATTGTTAAATCTTTAGAACCCACTTTTGGAGGCATCAATTTGGAGGATATTAAAGCTCCTGAATGTTTTGAGATTGAACAAACGCTTAGAGAAGAAATGAACATTCCTATCATGCATGATGATCAGCATGGTACTGCTATTGTCACCTCTGCTGCATTGTTAGGAGCGTTGGAACTTGTTAATAAGAAAATTGAAGAAGTAAAAGTAGTTGTAAATGGAGCGGGTGCATCAGCTATTTCGTGTACAAGTTTATATGTGGCTTTGGGTGTAAAGAAAGAAAATATTGTGATGCTTGATAGCAAAGGTGTTATCCATAAAAAAAGAGAAGGTTTGGATGCTACAAAACAAGCTTTTGCAACAGAAAGAACAGACATTGAAACTTTAGCAGAAGCTCTCAAAGGAGCCGATATGTTTTTAGGTCTTTCCAAAGGAAATGTTGTAACTCCTGAAATGCTTCTTTCAATGGCTGAAAATCCAATTGTATTTGCTTGTGCCAATCCCGACCCCGAAATTGCCTATGAGATAGCTATCCAAACACGCCCAGACGTAATTATGGCAACTGGTCGTTCTGACCATCCTAATCAAGTAAACAACGTCTTAGGATTTCCTTATATTTTTAGGGGTGCATTAGATGTAAGAGCAACCAAAATCAATGAAGCCATGAAATTGGCTGCTGTTCATGCCATTGCAAATTTAGCCAAACAAGTTGTTCCTGAAACTGTAAAAAGAACTTATGGTAAAAAAGACATGAAGTTTGGTAGAGAATATATTTTACCTAAGCCAACAGATCCACGCCTCATTACAACTATTGCCCCAGCTGTAGCCAAAGCAGCTATAGAATCTGGTATTGCCAAACACCCTATTACTGACTGGGATGAATACAATGATTTCTTGAAAGAGAAGTTAGGTATTGACCAAAAACTGATGAGTGGCATTATTCAAAAAGCTAAAAACAATCCCAAAAGAGTTGTTTTTGCAGAGGGAAACCATCATAAAGTACTCAAAGCAGCTCAAACTGTAAGAGATGAGGGCATTGCAATTCCTATTTTATTAGGAAATAGACAAGAGATAGAAAACCTTATTAAAGAACATTCCTTAGACTTATTGGACTGCATCATCGTTGACCCTCTGACAGAAGATGAGAAAGTACAACAATATGCCCAAAGAATGTATGAAGAACGCCAACGTAAAGGTATGACGCTTTATGAAGCTCAAAAACGTATGCGTGAAAGACATTATTTTGGCTCTATGATGGTTGAAATGGGTGAAGCTGATGCCTTTATCTCAGGTTTGAATAGGGACTTTGTAAAGTCTGTTCGACCTGCTTTACAAGTAATTGGAGGAAAAGCCAACGAATTGGTTGCAGGAATGGGTATTGTAATTAGTCAGGGCAAAACTTTGTTTTTTGCAGATGTAGCTGTAAATGAACAACCAACAGTAGATGAACTTGTTGAAATTGTGGGTCTTGTGAAAAAGGGCGTTGAATTCTTTGGTTTTGAGCCTCATATAGCTTTAGGAGCTTATTCCAGCTTTGGAGCTTCTAAAGGTAATATTCCTAGCAAAATGCAAGAAGTCTTAGCTATTTGTAAAGAAAAGTATCCTGATTTAATCATTGATGGGGAAATTCAGCCTCATATAGCTTTGGATCACGATTTGCTCAAAGATGTTTACCCTTTTAGCTCACTTGCCGAAAATGAATGTAATACCATAATTTTCCCAGGTATTTCTTCTGGAAACATTGCTTTCAATTTGGTTCAACAAGTTGGTAAATGTGATACCATTGGACCTATCTTATTAGGAATGAATAAACCCGTTCATATTCTTCAACTAGGTTGTTCAGTAAGTGAAATTGTGAATGTAGTATCCATTGCTGTTGTGGATGCCCAAAGCTCTGAATAATTTTAATTCATGACAGATTAATCATTACAGAGGTTCAAATAACACTTCTGTAATGATTTTTTTTATAATATTTTTTGCATATTTGTACCTTATCAATGAATATTTTAGTATTAGCTTATAGCTTAAAACTCATAAATAATAACTTATAATGCTTGCATCTCTCAAAATACGTAAAAGTCCACTATTACTTGCCAATATATTTTCATGGGTGTTTCTCATTACCATCAATACTTCTTTTTATTTAGTTTTAAGTTTGAAAAATAAAACATGGCTTTTAGATTTTGATGGATACCTCAAAGGCGTTTTAATTAATATTTTTTTACTATTTGTATTCTTTTATCATAAATATCAATTAGATCGTTTCAAAGAAAAAGATTCTTCAGAACTTCTCAATAAAATCTTTTATACCAGTTTCTTTAGTGGTGCCATCTCATTGATGTTTTTTTTATTATTTTTTTTCACAAACAATAGCTTTTTTGAAGAAAACTTAAATAAACTTAATTGGTTTTACCTCATTAGTATTCTTTTAATGTGTAATTTTCTTACTTATACATTTTTTTCTTTTAGAATACTTATTTTCAGACAAGCTCCTAAATATGTCATTTTTGCATGGAATGCATTTATTTATATATTTTTTGCAAGTTTGATATTCAATTTTTTTGATTTTCCGTTTTTTAGTTTGCCCTATATTTCTATTCTAAGTGTTCTTGTACTTATTTCTTTAGTGTTTTGTGCTAATATGCATTGGGTTGCCTATCTTGATACATCTGCTAAACTCCGTAACATAGGAACTCTCTTTCTTATTTTATGTATTACTTCATATTTCGCTTACATTCTTTTCTATTATTATAATAGGGAGGTTGTAAGAGCTGATTTTGGTTATTCACTTTATATTGTTGGTTTATTGAGTTTTGTAATTATCTATACTTCTATGGCTATATTAGTTTTAATATTCAATATTCCAACTACAGCCGTTTATAAGAAGAAAATTGATGAGATTTTAGCCTTTCAACAACTCACTCAGTCATTACAAGTTGGTGATTCTGAAGAAAGTATTTATGAAGCATTTTTAGAGAATGCCGTTAATGTTACTAACTCTGATGCAGGTTATATAGAAGTTTTAAGAAAAAATTCTATGCATCATTTAGTTTTAAAGAATTTAGATCATCAAAGAACAACTGCCATTAGACTGGTTTTATTAGAAAAACAAATTAAACATTTAGAAGAAGATACTAATATTGATGGTTTTCAGTCTTTAATGGTTCAATCATTATATGATAAGAAACATCAAAAAATGGGAGAACTTGTTCTTCTTAAATTTCAAGAAGAAGGTTTTAATCATGAACAAGAAGATTTACTGAATACATTTGCCAAACAAGTAAGTATGAGTATTGAAAATTATAGGCTTTTAGGGCAGGTAATTGAAAAAGAAAAACTACAACAAGAACTTGACATTGCAGAAAAGGTACAAAAAAGTTTACTTCCTACTAATTTAAAATTTAATGAACAAATAGATATTTACGCATTTTCGGAGTCTGCCAAGTCTGTAGGTGGCGATTATTATGATATTTTCAAGGTAACTCCCACACGAACATACATCGTGATTGGAGATGTTTCAGGTAAAGGGACAAGTGCTGCTTTCAATATGGCTCAAATGAAAGGTATCTTTCAAAGTTTAGCACAATTGGATATGCCTCCAGAATACTTTTTATTATACGCTAATCAGGCTGTTTCACAATGTTTTGAAAAAGCTTCTTTTATTACAATTACTTTACTTCTTATTGATACTCAAAAGCAAGCTATAACAATGGCAAGAGCAGGACATTGTCCAACTCTTTATTACAATGCTCAAACCCAAGTAGCAGATTATATTCAAGATAAAGGTTTAGGTTTAGGCATCATGAGAAACAAAGCCTATACCAAGTTCATTGCAACTACACAAATTAAATATGCTGCTGGTGATATTCTATTTTTATATACCGATGGAATCAGTGAAGCGAAAAATACAAAAGATGATGAATATGGATATGATTTATTAAAATCTACTTTTGCTAAGAATATACACTTACCCATCGAAACTATACAAACCCATATTATAGCAGATGTACATCTTTTTTGCGAAGGCTTACCTCCTCAAGACGATTATACATCACTGATTATCAGATTTTTATAAAATACTAAAATTTTATCATTTTTTATAACGAATCTTACATCTATAAAAGGGATATTTTACATAAAATATCCCTTTTTATTTTGTATATACACTTTTTTATATTTTTTTATTTGGCAAAATATTACTTTTGCAGTTACTTTTTATTTATTTAAAAGCATATATGTTTATATTTGCAAAACATATACTTAATAAAAGATACATAATCTAGTAAAATCCATGAAGAGATATTATTACTTTCTTACCATACTCTTGCTCAGCAGTCCATTATGGTTAAAAGCACAAGTGCCATTAAAAAGCTATAATCAAGATTTTTTAAGAGACCATGGACATATCCGTTGCTACTCTATGGAGTACGATGATATCATCCAAAATAAAAAGAAGCATAAAGTTGGCTCTGAAGAGAGGGAGAGGCAAATTCGTCAATGGGTAGAAAAATACAAAAGAGAGCAAGCCAGTAATACAGAAAGACGCTCCAGTATTTTTTACATTCCTGTAGTTGTTCATGTTGTACACAATGGAGAGGCTATTGGAACAGGTAGAAATATTCGTGCTGCACAAATACGTTCCCAAATAGACGTTTTGAATGAGGATTTTAGAAAACTTACTGGTTCAAGAGGATTTAATACAAATCCTGTAGGAGCAGATACAGAAATTGAATTTGTATTGGCTAAACGTAGAAATGATGGAACTGCCTTTGCTGTAGGAGAAGAAGGTATTAACAGAGTAAATGGTAATGCTTTAGGTTGGCCTGCTACTCCTGTTACCTATGATGCATTTGGTAATCCAAATACAAACTTTGTAAACAATACCATCAAACCAGCAACTATCTGGACACCAACAGAATACATGAATATTTGGACTGTCGATATGAGTGGAGGAGGATTACTTGGATATGCTCAATTCCCTGAAGATTCTGGTTTAGAGTTAGGTGTAGGTGGTGGTGATTGTGCTTCAACTGCAAACACAGATGGTTTTGTTGTTCGTTATGATGCTTTTGGTTCAAGAGATAAAGAAGCTACTTATGGAACAACTTTTACATTATGGACGGGTGTTGCAGAATATGGAAGAACTTCTACACACGAAATAGGACACTTCTTGGGTTTACGTCATATTTGGGGAGATGCGACATGTGGAAATGATTATTGTGATGATACTCCCACACATCAAGCACCCAATGGTGGTTGTCCCACTCACCCCAAAAGCAATACTTGTGGAACGGCAGATGAAATGTTTGAGAACTACATGGACTATAGCTCTGATTTTTGCATGAATATTTTTACACAAGACCAAAAAATCAGAATGAGAGCTGTTTTAGAAAACTCAACTAGAAGAAGAGAATGGACTAATTCACCTGCTCTTATTCCTCCTTCTACAAATTTTGGCTCTCTTATCAATATTATTTCTCCAACGGCTGATATCTGCTCTGCAACTCCTACTCCTGTAGTTACTGTTAGAAACATGGGTAGTAATACTCTGACAAGTATGGTCATTAGTTATCAAGTAGATGGTGGTGCCGTACAAACTTTTAATTGGACGGGAACTATTGCTGCTGCTGGTACATCAAATATTAATATGCCTGCTATTACTGTTACAGCTGGCGACCATACATATAGAGCATTTGTAAGTAGCTCTAATGGGGCTGCCAATACAGCAACACCTGGGCAAAATGATTTAACATTTTCTTTTACTTATACTGTAAATGGAGTGGCGTTACCTTTTGTCGAAAATTTTGATGGAAATATATTTCCTCCTAAAAACTGGCAACTCAGTCAAGTAGGTGGTGTAGATTGTGCAACATGGACACAAAGAACTGATGTTACAGGTTCTACAGGGACTCTTACTTCTGCTGCATTCATGAATCATTTTATCTATGATCCTGCTGGTAATCAGGAAGATGAATTGATTACACCTGTTTTAGATTTAACTACAGCGACAGCATCTGCTCAATTGGCATTTGATGTAGCTTACCGAAGATATGATAATACAACCAATGAGCGTTTAAGAGTATTTATCTCTACTGACTGTGGAGCTACTTGGGTAGCCACTCCTATTTTTGATAAAGCTGGTACTACATTGGCTACCCTTGGAAATTCAACAACAACTTTCAGACCTACTGCTTCTGGGAATTGGAGAAATGAAATAGTTTCTTTAAGTGGTTATACAGGTCAAAGAATTCGTTTAAAATTTGTAAGTTCTAATCAGTTTGGTAATAATATGTATGTGGATAATGTACGTGTAACAGATAGACCTCTGGTATCATTTGTTTCTGCAACCACAGCTAATACAGAAAATAGTGGTACGGGCACTACAGATTGTAGAGGTTATCAGGATATTAACATTGCATTGGCTATTTCTGCTGCACCCACTGCCAATGCTGTTGTGAACTTTACACTATCTGGTACAGCCAATAATGGAGCAGACTATATTTTAAATGCTTCTACTGTTACATTCCCCGCAGGTAGTACAGCTAATCAAAACCTGAGCGTAAGAATTTATAATGACCAAGCTATAGAATCTTTGGAAACTGCGATTATTACTATCAATACAGTTACAAATGCTGCTGCAGATCCCACTAGAAATGTAAATACAATTAGTATAACAGATAATGATGCTGGTCCTGTGGCTGCTAATGCTGGTGGTACACTATTGTCTGAAAATTTTGAAGGCACTGTAACAGGTTGGACTTTATACACTACGACTGGAGCTGTGAATGTTTGGCGTATAGGTACACAAAGAGTGTTAAATGGAACGAATAGTGCCTATATTTCACAAAGTGCTGCCAGTGGAAACTACAACAATACAACAGGTGCTGCTTTATTACAAACACCTGTTATTAATGCAACAGCATACCCTACAAATAATTTACAAGTTGCATTTAATTTTCAGTGTAATGGCGAGCGAGTTGGTGCAACTGATTATGACTACGGCTCTTTATATTATGCTTTAGCTGCCTCACCTACTACTTGGGTACTTATTGAAGGTGCTAATCCTTCACCTTATAGAGGTGTAACTACCACCACAGCTCGTACTGTGAGTTTACCTGCAGTTCTACAAGGACAGCAGTTTCATTTGGCTTGGCGTTGGGATAATGATAATTCTACACAAAATCAGCCTGCTTTTGTGATTGATAATATCGTTGTATCTGCTTTAGCAGTAACAGGAACACCTATTCAAACTGCTACTTATACTGCACCTGCTACTGCACAGCAAGTATATTTAGGTCCTAACTCAACTGTTTTTGCATATAACCCAGCCAATGGAAATTTGATTGCAAGAATAGAAAATACTTCCTCACACGATTATGGCTGTACACAAATCTATGTGGATAGAGCAGGTACAGGAGCTTCACAATTTACAACAACTGCTACATCTGAGTATTTGGCAAGTAAAACGATTCGTGTAATTCCATCAAATAATAACCCTACAGGGTCTTATAATATCAGAATTTACTATACCAATGCAGAAGTAACAGGTTGGGAAGCTGCTACAAGCCAAGTGAGAACAAGTGCTGTTATCAACAAAACATCTGGAGCAATTAGTGCTTCTACTCTTGGAGGTGCATCCACAACAGGTTCACCAACAACTCAAGGTACTTATGGTACAGATTTCTGGATAGAAAGTGGTTTTAGCAATGGTTTTTCTGGTTTGGGTATGGGTTTGCCTCCAAATCCACTACCTGTGAAGCTCATTAGTTTGCAAGCTATTTCAGAAACAAATCGTGTACGTATAACTTGGAAAACAGCTTCGGAAATTAATATTGATAATTTTGTTGTAGAAAAAAGTTTAGATGGCAAAGAGTTTTTTGCAATTGGAGATGCAGATGCAACAAACAATGGTTCATACATTTTGTATGATAATCAGCCTAAAATGGGTGAAAATTATTATCGTTTACGTATTATTGAAAATGATAATAAATCATATTATAGCAATATAATTTCTGCTAATTGGGGTGTAGGAACAACTATCAATGCTTATCCAAATCCTACTTCTGATAAATTAAATATTGAAATTACAAGTTTTGAAGATACTCAAGTACAATATCGATTAATCAGTTCGTTAGGACAGGAAATATTACAAGGCTCTCAAGAGTTTTCTAATAGAAGAACAAAAACTCAAGAATTGGATGTAAAAGGATTGGCAAAAGGTGTGTATATTTTAGAAATAAACAATGGAAAAACCCGCCAACAAATCAAAATCGTAATTCAATAAAAATATATAACAAAAAAAGCCTCTAAGAATTCTTAGAGGCTTTTTTTATACTTTCTCTGCCCATTGGATTGCTTTTCTTAAAGCTCCCAATTTATTATTTACCTCTTGCAATTCGCTTTGTGTATCCGATTTGGCTACTACACCTGCCCCAGCCTGAAAGTAAAGTGTATTATTTTTACTTAAAAATGAGCGTATCATGATGGCTTGGTTAAAATCACCATTAAAACCCAAGAAACCTATACACCCACCATAATATCCTCTATTTCCATGTTCGTACTCATTGATGAGTTGCATAGCTTTGTGTTTGGGAGCTCCTGAAAGTGTACCAGCAGGAAAAGTATCTGCTACTAATTGCAGGGTGATAGTATTTTGGTGTGTTTCAGCTGAAACTTTAGAAACCAAATGAATTACATGTGAATAGTATTGTATTTCTTTGAAAGTTTCAACGTTTACGTGGTTTCCATTTCTGCTCAAATCGTTACGAGCCAAATCAACAAGCATCACATGTTCAGCATTTTCTTTGGGGTCATCAAAAAGTTTTTGAGCCAAAACCAAATCGGCTTGATCATCACCTGTACGTTTAAAAGTACCTGCAATAGGAAATATACTTGCTTTATTTCCTTTCACAACTATTTGAGCTTCAGGTGAAGAGCCAAATATTTTAAAACTTCCATAATCAAAATAAAAAAGATATGGAGATGGATTAACTGAACGCAAAGCTCTATAGACATTGAACTCATCACCTTGAAAACTCTGTTCAAATCTTCTTGAAAGCACCATCTGAAAAACATCTCCCAACCTGCAGTGTTCTTTGGCTTTTTCTATCACTTCTAAAAATTCGGAATCTGTAAAATTAGATGACTCGTCATTGGTAAGTTTAAAATGATACTGAGGGATATTTCTGTTAAAAATAAGATTCTCGATTTCTTGCAGATGACTCTTTTCATCTTCTAAAAGATGTTCAAAAATATACAATTCGTTATTAAAATGGTTGATGGCAATCACGTATTGATAAACCTGATAGATAATGGTTGGTATTTTTCTGCTGTCGCTTTCAAAATCTTTGATTTCGACATCTTCAAAGTATTTGACAGCATCATAAGCCATGTAACCAAATAATCCGTTATTGATAAAATTGAAAGGGTTCTTTTCTACTTCAAAACTCTTAGCAAATATATCAAGAGCATTTACTACTTGTTTGGGAGTTGTAATAGGCTCTGCTTCTGCTTTTACCTTAGGGTATTGTGTAAGAATAGTATTGTTTTTTACCTCAAAACGAGCTATTGGGTGAAAACATATATATGAAAAACTATTTTCATTGCCATGGTAATCAGAACTTTCTAGCAAAATAGAGTTTGCAAATTTATCTCTCAGTTTCAGATAAATACTTACAGGTGTTACTGTATCTGCTAGTAATTGTTTGTAGTTGGTTTTCAGTTTTAATTTCATAAAGCTCATTTTTTATGTGAATCTTGCACAGAGTGAGGGATTCGAACCCCCATAATTTATTTTGGAGACAAACGTCTTACCTTTAGACCAACTCTGTAAAAAGGTTTTAGTTTAAGTATTTATTAGCACAGAGTGAAGGAATCGAACCTCCGTGATTTGTTTTGGAGACAAACGTCTTGCCATTAGACCAACTCTGTAAAATAAAAGAGGCTTTCTGCAAACAGAAAGCCTCTTTCAAAAGAATATTGTTAAGTTAAATATTACATAGCAGCCTGTTTGCAATCGGTTGGATTGCCTTGCCAAGTAGCTACAAAATATTTTTGAATAGTATTCATCAAATATGTTATGTTGTTTAGTTATTATGTTGCAATGATAGATTTTATTTTTTAATCCTCCAAATTTTTTGAAAGAATCTTAATACAAACTTGGGAATTGTGTTGGATTCGTTTCACTCATCATAGCGTAAATTTTATCAAAAATTTCTTCGGCATTGGGTTTAGAAAAATAATCTCCATCCGAAGCATATGCTGCCCTATGGTCTTGAGCATGGATTGTAATAGGTTTAGAATCAAGGTATTGATAAGCTCCTTCTTTGTCTAAAACCTGTTGCATCATAAATGCTGAAGCTCCACCCTCAACGTCTTCATCAGCAAATACAACTCGGTTAGTTTTCTTCACTGATTCTAATATATGGTTATCCACATCAAAAGGAAGAAGTGTTTGTACATCTATGACTTCTGCACTAATTCCCACCTCAGCAAGTTGCTCTGCTGCATCCATCACAACTCTACACATAGAACCATACGTAACAATGGTTACATCTGTTCCTTCTCGTAAAGTTTCTGGCACACCCAAAGGAATAGTAAATTCACCTAAATTATCAGGCATTTTTTCTTTGAGACGATAGCCATTTAAACATTCTATAATTAATGCAGGTTCATCAGATTGTAACATGGTATTATAAAAACCTGCTGCAATGGTCATGTTACGAGGTACAAGTACTCTAATACCACGAATAGAGTGTAGTATCATGCCTATTGGAGAACCTGAATGCCAAATACCTTCCAATCTATGCCCACGAGTACGAATAATCACAGGAGATTTTTGTCCTCCTTTTGTTCTGTATTGCAAACAAGCCAAATCATCAGACATTATTTGAATTGCATACAACAAATAATCAAGATATTGTATTTCGGCAATGGGGCGTAATCCACGTAAAGCAGCACCTATTCCTTGTCCTAAAATTGTACATTCTCTGATACTTGTATCTGTGATACGAATTTCTCCGAATTTCTCTTGTAAACCTGCAAAACCCTGATTTACATCTCCTATTTTACCAACATCTTCGCCAAAAGCTACTACCAAAGGATTATTTGAGAAAATTGCATCAAAGTTTGCCTGCAAAACCTCTCTTCCATCTACCATTTTAGAATCTTCTGAATAATGAGGTTTTACCTCATCAACAAACATAGCATTTTTTTCTGATTGGCTGTATAAGAATGAGTTATATTCATCTTTAGCCAATTCTAATTTTTCTTCTAAAACATTCAAAAGCACATTTTTCTTGCTTTGATTCTCAAAACGTAGTACTCTTAATGCTTTTTTGATGGCAACTATCGAATCTTTTTTGATGGGATTGATCGTTGTTTCTAACTCTTTTCTGATTTGCTCTAAAACAGCCTGATGAGTTGGGTTCTGTTCAATCGCTTTTGTAAGAGCATTGTTTGTATCTATTTGGTAGTATTTTACAGATTGTAAAAAGTTATTCCAAGCTGTTGTTTTTGCTTGGCGTACTTTTTCTTTTGCATTGTTTTCTATTTCTGAAAGTTCTACTATGGTTGCTACACCATGTTCGAGTATCCACTCACGGAATTTTTTATTACAGTCAAAGTTTGCTTCCCAATCCAAACGCTCTTTCGATTTGTAGCGTTCATGTGAACCTGAGGTGGAGTGTCCTTGTTGTTGAGTTACTTCCACTATGTGCATCAACACTGGAGTATGCGTTTCACGGCAGGTTTTAGCAGCTTTTTGATAACCATCTATGAGTTTTAGATAATCCCAAGCCTTGATTTTCATAATTTCAAAGCCTTTTCCATCTGCATTTTCTTGGAAACCAGCCAGAGCTTTAGAAATATCTTGTTTGGTAGTATGATACTCTTTTGATACAGAAATTCCGTATTCATCATCCCAAACTGACATTAGCATTGGTACTTGCAATACGCCTGCTGCATTAATTGTTTCAAAAAACATTCCTTCAGAAGAAGAAGCATTTCCGATTGTTCCGAAAGCTATTTCGTTTCCATTATTAGAAAACTGCGAAAATCCTCTGAGTTCTGGATTATTTCTGTATAATTTTGAAGCCCAAGCCAATCCAAGTAATCGAGGCATTTGTCCTGCTGTTGGAGAAATATCAGCAGACGAAATTTTTAATTCTGTTAAATTTTTCCAAGAACCATCTTCATTTAAAATTCGAGAAGCAAAATGCCCGTTCATACATCTGCCTCCTGTAGCTGGTTCATTATCTATCTGTGTATCAGCATATAATTGAGCAAAAAATGCTTCTAAAGTAAGTTCACCAATAGCAAACATAAAAGTTTGATCTCTGTAATATCCCGAACGCCAATCACCAGCCTGAAATGCCTTAGCCATTGCTATTTGTGCCAACTCTTTTCCATCTCCAAAAATTCCAAACTTCGCTTTACCCATAAAAACCTCTTTACGCCCCATCAAACTTGCTTCCCTACTTTCGCATACTAATTGATAGTCCTTAAGGATGTCTTCTTTGGTAAGGCTAATGCCTGTCGCTGTATTCTGAATGTAAATACTCATAATAACTATTTTGCGTTTGGTTATACAATTTGCTTTTTATTTGGTCTTTTATGAATGAGATGGCAATTTACCAAAAAATATTTGGTCTGCCAAAATTTAAACTTCTCTTTCACATGCTTCTAAAATTAGCTCACAAGCCTTCTCAATTTCGGCCTCTGTAATGGTAAGAGGCGGAGCAATACGCATGGAATTATCACAAAATAAAAACCAGTCTGTAATGACTCCAAGTTCTATGGCTTTATCAATAATGGGCTTTAACACTTCAAAACTTTCAAACTCGGCTGCCATCATCAGTCCTTTATTTCTGATGTTTAAGATTTTAGGATGTTTGAGTAATTTTTTAAACAAATCAGCTTTTTTCTCAACTGTTTCAAGTAGCTTTTCTTCTAAAATAATTTCTAATGTTGCCTGCGAAGCCACACAACTCACTGGATGCCCTCCAAACGTAGTAATATGTCCTAAAATAGGATTCTCAGAAAGTACATGCATAATATTTTTAGAAGCGATAAATGCTCCTATGGGCATCCCTCCCCCCATTCCTTTGGCAAGCACCAGAATATCAGGCTCTATACCAAAATGCTCAAAAGCCCAAAGTTTGCCTGTCCGCCCAAAACCTGCTTGTATTTCGTCTAATATCAGTAATGTTCCTGTTTCTGTACATTTTTTTCGAAGAGCCTGAAAGTACTCTGTACTTGCTACCCGAACGCCTGCTTCGCCTTGTACGGTTTCAATAATTACACAAGCTGTTTTTTCAGATATTTTTTCAATTTCTGCTATTTCTCCATAACAAATATGCTTTATTGCTGGAAGTAATGGTCGATAAGCTTGTTTGAACTTTTCACTCCCTCCTACTGATAATGCTCCATGTGAAGATCCATGATAAGCATTGTAACAACTGATTATTTCTTGTCTGCCTGTAAAACGTTTGGCAAGCTTCAAAGCACCCTCAACAGCCTCACTACCAGAGTTCACAAAATAAACATTATCAAGATTTTGTGGAAGATTTTCAGTAAGTTTTTTGGCTAATAAATTTTGAGGACTTTGTACATATTCACCATACACCATGAGGTGTAAATATTTATCTAATTGTGCTTTGATTGCCTCTAAAACTTTGGGATGACGATGTCCCACATTACTTACTCCAATGCCTGAAATTAAATCTATATAAGGTTTCCCTTCTGGAGAATATAAATAAATACCCTCTGCTTTTTCGATTTCCAAAAGCAAAGGGCTTGATGAGGTTTGTGCTAAATGCGATAAAAATAATTGACGTTGAGAAAGCATGTTTCTTTAAAATAAAGCTTCAGCAATTTGTTTTACAGCATCCGATTTACTCATAGAGTAATAATGTAGTACGGGTACTCCCGCAAACATCAATTCTTTGGATTGCTGGATTCCCCACTCTATACCTACTTGTTTTACTTCGTCATTGGTTTTGCATTTTTCAACAGCTTTTACAAGTGTATCAGGCATATCAATATGGAAAATGCTTGGAAGTACGGTAAGTTGTTTTTTGGTAGTGATGGGTTTAAGCCCTGGGATAATTGGAATCGTAATTCCTATTTCTCTACATTTTGCCACAAAATCAAAGTATTTTTGATTATCAAAAAACATTTGTGTAACAATATAGTCTGCTCCTAAATCTTGTTTGAGTTTCAAATATTTTAAATCTGTATTGAGATTGGGTGCTTCAAAATGCTTTTCAGGGTAACCCGCTACACCAATACAAAAATTGGTAGCAGAAGCTTGCAAACCTTCTTCTAGGTATTTACCTTTATTCATTTTTACCACTTGCTCCAACAGTTCACTTGCATAGGCGTGTCCATTGGGTTCTGAAAAAAATGCTCCTTCACTCTTAATGGCATCTCCTCTGAGAACCAATACATTATCTATTCCTAAAAACTGTAAATCTATCAATGCATTTTCTGTTTCTTCTTTTGAGAAACCACCACAAATAATATGAGGTACAGCATCTATCTTAAAATAGTTCATGATGGCTGCACAAATACCCACTGTACCAGGTCTTTTCTTAATTCTTTGACGTTCTAATAAACCATTTTCACGTTTTTTATAAACATACTCCTCTCTATGATAAGTTACATCTATAAATTTGGGTTTTATGTCCATCAAAGGCTCAATTGCCTTGAATAATTGTTGAATACTTTCACCTTTAAGAGGGGGTAAAATCTCGAAAGAGAAAAGCGTTTTATCGCTATTTTTAATGTATTCGGTAATTTTTGTCATAAAGCTTAGGCTGAATTTTACACAAAAGTACACAATAGTCTTGAAAATTTGACGTATTTTAGAGCTAAAAATTTATAGATTCTTCTGGCTCGTGAAAAAATACTTTATATTATTAGTTTTAATCGTTTTAGCAAGCATTTCATTATCAGCAGGCTTTTTTAGTGGTTATGGAGTTATTTTTAATTTTATAGGTTTTGCTTTTATTTGGCAAGGCGAAAAATTCATCAGGGAAAACTTTCAAAAGTATACAAAGGTTTTATATTTATTCTTATTCCTTACACTTTTCGGTTGGAATGCAATAGCTACATGGTGGGTACATCTTACAAGTGCTTTATGGGTAATTTCTGTTTCCAATACACTTGTCATGCTTATTCCTTTTCGAATTTGGTTTTGGGTCAAAAAACAACTCCACGAACGCTGGCACACACCTCTTTTTGCAGTTATCTGGATTGCATTTGAGTTTTTTCACCACAATTGGCAACTCACATGGATTTGGCTTACACTTGGCAATGCCTTTTTATATCAGAATACTTGGGTACAATGGTACGAATTTACAGGAGTGTTAGGTGGCTCATTATGGATTTTAGGAGGAAATATTTTTGTCTTTAAACTCTATAACAAACAACTTAATATCAATTATATAACAAGTTTCCTAATTATTTTCTATTTTGTAGTTCCCATTATTTTCTCTTTGTATTTATACCAAAAACCACTACCCAAAGCTCAAAACGAAATAGAAGTGCTTGTGGTACAACCAAACATAGACCCTTTTACAGAAAAATTTTCTTCTGGTTCTCAGTATATTTCACTCGAAAAACAAACAAAAATTTTGTTAGATCTTAGTGAAAGGAATCTATCCCGAAAAACAGACTTAATTGTGTTCCCTGAGACTGCTATTGATGAAAGTTTTACAGAAAGCCTGATTACCAAATTTCCCAATTTTCAAAGAGTGGATACTTTTGTGAAAAAACACCAGAAAGACCTTCTTTTTGGTATCAGTACGAGAGCATATTACAAAACACAACAAAGCCCAACAAGTGTTTACGAAAAATCCGTACATGCTTTTTATGAAGATTTTAATGTGGCCGTTTTGATGCAAAAAGATAAAGACACTTTTGAGGTTTACAAAAAAATGGTTTTAGTCCCTGGTGTAGAGACTATTCCATTTCCAGAATATACTTTTTTTCTGAAAGACTTCATCAGTGGTGTTGGGGCTCAGTTTTTTCTGCTGGGAACAGGCAAAGAACAGAGAGTTTTTGAAACACAAAAAGCAAAAATAGCTCCTGTTATTTGCTACGAGTCTATGTATGGGGAGTTTACAGCAGGTTTTGTAAAAAGAGGTGCTAATATATTGTGTACCATCACCAACGATGGTTGGCTCGGTGATACCCCTTGGCAAGAACACCACTTGTATCTGGGAGCTTTACGTAGCATCGAAACCCGAAAAAGCATGATACATTGCTCCAATATGGGCGTTTCGGGTTTTATAAACCCCAAAGGAGAAATAGGAAAAACTATTCCTTACAACCGACGAACTACTCTTTTGGGCAACACCCAAACCTACGAAGGCACAACGTTTTATGTCCTTTATGGCGATTATTTAGGCAGACTAGCTTGTCTGATGGTTATAGGGCTTGCAATTTATGCTTTAGGAAAGAAAATTATTTTGAAAAATAAAAAAACATAAGATTATGGAAAATTTCAAAGAAGCTTTTTTACAAAAAATTCAGTTAGAAATAGACAGTCCTTCTATTAAGATACTTCATTTTAAAATGAATGAACCTGTTTCAGAAGAGATTATAAAAAAAGTCGAAAATAAGTTTGGATTTGAACTTGATTCCTCAATTAAGTCTTTTTATAGACAATGTAATGGGATTTCTTATCGAGCATATCAAGTCAATTTGGAAACTGAAAAAAGTGGTATAGAGAAAGGGAAAGTTTGGAGTAATGAGTTTATTGAATGGGGCAGTTTTTGTGATGACAATAAAACTGATTGGATACTAAATGATGCTATCAAAAGAAATGATTCTATCAGACATCTCTACATTCGTCCTTTAGATGATGTATTGTTAGGAACACAATATCTTATTGATGAAGATAGTGAAGAAGAAGAAAATTTATATTTATTAGATGCTTGGAGATATTATTATCCTATCATGCTTTCAGTAAATAAAGATGAGGAATCATTTGAAGTTATTATTGGAGATGATTATGGTGCAGATTATACTAGTTATAAACCTATTTCTTTTCAAGAATACTTGGAAAGTTTAATAAAAAATCCTCTTTCATTACGCTTTTTTGATAAAAGAAAATTTACATCATTTTCATTTTAATTCTTAAAAATCAAGTAGATATTTTATCTTTGGGTTGGTTTAATATCAACCCAAAGATAGTTATTTTGTAGGACAAAAATGGCTATGTTTGTCAATGGACTACTGATACTAGTACAGATACTCAGGATTATAAATTAGCTAAATAATATATCTTTTGGAAAGCTTATGGGAATCTTTGGAGATACAATAAACTTTGATGAGAGTTTCAATAAAGAAACTATTATAGATTTACTCAAAAAGCATTTTGAGAAAGAATTGATTATAGAAAAAGAATCTGATACTTT
The DNA here is from genome assembly GCA_001281695.1 of bacterium 336/3. Taxonomy (NCBI): domain Bacteria; kingdom Pseudomonadati; species bacterium 336/3. The sequence continues at coordinate 3,724,428 of LJIE01000001.1, forward strand.
TTTTAAACTAAAAATTCTAAATTATAAAGGTAAAGGCAATGGATACATTGAACTATTTTTTTCAGAGGATAATGATTATACTTTGGAAGTAGAGACTTCTCTTGATAAAATGAGTATGTCTTTAGGTGTAAAAATTATAGATTTTCTTAAAAAAAATATTGTATGATAAACTTTTTTAAGTTATTTATAACTCCTATGGCGTGTAAAGTTCTAGATTCACCCTTTTAACAATCTCCTAGCAAAGCACAAATAATACTTTTTTACGATTTAGGTTAGGATTTAAGGTAGTATATCAAATTCTGCTAGATTTTTTATTACACCACTATCATTATCACATCCCGATTTATAGATTAATTTGTATATAATTGTTCCTTTAGAATAAATCTCCGCTCCATTCTCATCTTTATTCTTGATATCAACAGAACTATAAACTGTATGCTTTTTATTAGTGGGATCAAACTCTACTGTGGGTACACTAAACAAAAATACAAAACTTCCATCAGGTTTATAAGCAACTAAATCTATATCAACAGCTTCCAATTGACATTGGGTATCAGGTTCTATTACGATATGAAAGTTTATTCTTTCTCCTACTTTATAAGAATTATTGAATGTGATACTAGGAGTGATTTTAGCATTGAGATATATCTTATTCTCCTCTTTTTTACAGCCAACAAGTATGGCAATGATTAATAAAAGTGTTATAGCTTTTTTCATAATTTGAAATATTTTATTCATGCTAAGTAACGAAATATACCAAAAAATTGTTTTAAGATTGAACTAGGATATTTAATATGTTTATAAAATAATTTTTCACAATCTTTGAGCAAAGCATAAATCATACTTTTTCAAGGTATTATAAATCCCCATCCATCACCAAACAAATACTTTTATTTTTCTCGTTTGCCTCCAAAAACCAATCTAAAACTTGTAAAATATCATTAGGTTCATCATCAAAATCGAAAGTCCATTTTGCTTCATTTTCAAAGTCTTCTTTCATTTTCTTAGCTTCATAAGCTGTTTTTTCATTAATCTGTTCTATAAATGTTATTGTTGGGAGTATTGCCCATTCTTTTACAGAAATTGGTAACTCAAAATCTGTATTTTTACCATTGATAGCTTCAAAAATTTTGATTAGGTTAGGGTATTTCTTTTTTTTCTTCTTTTTAAGAACGTCTATAAAATCGTATAAATCTATAAAAGGGTAAGGAATCAGGGGCAATTTAGGTCTTGAAATTGCCAAAGTATCAATCAATAACCAAATAGCAAAGGTAGTTCCTTGAGGCGATTTTTCATATTTTTCACCATCAATGAGCTTATTTGTGATTTTCAAAACTTTTTTTTTCTTCTTTTCAAAAAAATCTAATAAAAGATTCGACTTTATAATTCTTTCTTTCAATTTTTCATCTTTTGAGCCTATCATCTTCTTTAGATTTTTCTTATTCAAGAAGTATGCGTCTAATCTGTATTCACTCATAAATGTATTTTAGACTTTTGCAAAGCATAAATAATACTTTTTCACGATTTTGGTGAGGGCTTTGATATTGGGCAGGTCAGAGGCTTTCGATATATCCAAAATACCTCTTTTCTTGGTCAATATTAAAATTGGGTTGGAGTTTTCCTGATATGCCATATTTTTGGTAGTACCACTGATTACAAAACAACCAACATCTTTTTTAGGAATGTGGTAATTTTCAACAATTTGTGTTTTCTTCTCCTCAATAAGTTCAGGGCTAATAGTTTCAGAAGAGAGAATAATTTTAAAGAGTTTTCTGTCTAAAATCATTTTACAGATATTCGAAAGAATAATATCTTTGTTGTGTTGCCAGATTTTCATAGCTCCCCAAATATCGTAGTCATCGAGTTGGGCAAAAGCCTCCAAATATTCTTTATTTTCTTTAAAATCTTCCAGTTTTACTTCTTGGTTCATAAACAAACTCAAACTTGGGCTTGCAAATATATTTTCGCCATGTTGAGCCAGATATTTTGCCCTCAAAATCGCCTGTACAATCATTTGTTCTGTACTGATGGTGGTTTTATGCAGATACACCTGCCAATACATAAGTCTACGAGCAGTCAAGAAATTTTCAATACTATAAATACCTTTTTCTTCAATTACCAAGTTATTTTCATAAACATCCAACATTTTCAGAATTCTATCGCCTCCAATAGCCCCTTCCGAAACGCCTGTAAAAAAACAATCTCGTTGCAGATAATCGAGTCTATCCACATCCAACTGACTGCTCACAAGCTGAAACAGGAATTTTTTAGGATACTGATTTGTGAATATCTGAATGGCAACACTTAAAGCTCCTTGAAACTGTTCATTGAGTTTTTCCATAATCAGAAGCGAGAGCTTCTCATGATGAACACCTTGCAAAATCGTAGATTCTAAAGCATGTGAAAGAGGACTGTGTCCAATGTCGTGTAAAAGGGCTGCTATTTGGGCTGCTTCTCGTTCTTCGTCTGTAATATTATGCCCTTTGGCTTGTAAGGTATCTAAGGCTACGCCCATCAGGTGCATTACCCCCAAAGCATGATGAAAACGGGTATGCAAAGCCCCAGGGTACACAAAATCCGTCAGTCCCAGTTGTCTGATACGGCGTAAACGTTGGAAATATGGATGTTCAATCAGCTCGAATATTAAGCCTTGTGGTATTTTGATAAACCCATGAACAGGGTCATTGAGAATTTTTCCTTGTTTGGAACTCAAAGCTATAAGTAGTTGATGGATGATGAACAAATATAGCTTAATTTTGCCTAAAATGCAAAATAGTCGTAGCAAAGCCCACGACTATTTAATCGAATCATTCAGCTATTTTGATGTTTATTTTTTAGGACTAACATTGGTATTTTTATCATCAGTTTGAAGTAAATAGGGTGTTTTGCCATCTGTAATGATGACTTTAGAATTGGGCGAATTGGCAAGTTCTTTCCATGCCTGAATGTACTGATATTGCAAAATAAACGGATTAAGTCCTTCTGATAGTATTTTCTGAGCATCTCGGATACCTCCTGCTTCTATTTTACGGCGTTCAGCTTCAAGGCGTTCTCTGTCCAATACAAATTGCATTCTTTGGGCTTCTTGTTCAGCTTGCAATTTGGCTTCAATAGCATTGACCAAACTTGTGGGTAGTTGGATATTTTTAAGTAACACAGCTTCAATTATAAAACCTTTACCTTCTAAAAATTTAGATAAATCTTCGGCTATGGTACGCTCAATAGTAGCTCTTTCTGCTGTGTGTAAATCTTTTGCTACAAAACGAGAACTTACATCACGAATAACGGAACGAAATGTGGGGGCAATGACTGTATTTTCGTAGTTTTCACCTATTTCTTTAAGTATAGAAGGTATTTTTTCTCTTTGAACATGGTATAATAAAGAAACTTCAGTTTTTACAGTTAAACCTTCTTTGGTGGGTAAATCGGCTGTTACGGTCAGATTCATAGTTCTGACAGGTACACGAATCAGAACAGTTGTAAAAGGATTTACACCATGCAAACCACTGGTAAGCATTCTATCAGAAAGCCTCCCAAACCTGCGTTTAAACCCTACTTCATCTTGTTTGATAGCCACACAAGACGATAACAAACTTATCACAAGTAAAAAAAACAGATACTTTTTCATAGGAATATAGATTTAGAATGAAAGTTTTATGCAATAGTATAACTATTTTATTTAATAGTTGTTTTATCTAAAATGAAAAAAATAAAAATGCTTGTAATAAATAGTACTTTTTTGTATTTTTGACTAACTAAAATATGATATATTATGAGCTTTGAGACTAAAGGAAAAATTGTAAAAATCTTAGAAACCCAAACAGGGTCAAGTAAAAATGGAGAATGGAAAAAGCAAGATTTTGTAGTAGAAACTGCAGAAGCCTATCCCAAAAAAATATGTTTTAGCATTTGGAATGATAAACTCAGCCAATTGGATGGTGTGGAAGTGGGTGATGAGGTGAGAATTATGTTTAGTGTTGCTTCAAGAGAATATAATAACAAATGGTATTCTGATATTACAGCTTATCAAATAGACAATAATTCTAAAAAAGACTATGAAACCAGCAAATCGGAAAGTGTAAATTTCCAAGAAGAGAAATTAAACTTGGATATTCTTGCGTCTTCTAACGATTCAGACGACCTCCCTTTCTAAAATGTTAGTTTTTTTGCAAAAAAGACAAAAAAAATTCTTTTCTTTGCAAGAATACCTTTATACAATCAAAATTATTTAAAGATATGCAAAATTTCGTTCGTTTGAGTCTCATCTTAAGCCTTGCTTTGCTGACAGCTTGTGGAGGATTTAAGAAAGGCTATCAAAAATACGACCAAGGAGAGTATAATGATGCAATTAATATTCTCAAAAAGGCTCATCAATCTAAACCTGACGACCCTCTTGTCAATTTCTATTTAGCTCAAGCTTATCGTAAATCAAACCGTTTGCGTGAAGCTGAAGAGTATTATGCAAAAGTTTATAATAAAAAAATACCTAAAACACATCACGAGGATCACGCAGATGATGCTAAGTTTTATTATGCAGTAGTTTTAGAAGAAAATGGGAAGTATGAAGAAGCCAAGAAACAATACGAAAACTATGTAAAAAAAGGTAAAAACAGAAATTATGTTGCTAGAGCAAAACGTGAAATACAAAATATTACAAAACGTGATGAAATAGCTAAAATTACTACTTTTTATGAAGTAAAACCTGTTGAAAATCTCAATACTACTTTTGCTGAATTTGCTCCTGTTATTTATCAAGATAAATTATTGGTAAGTGCTTCACGTGATAAATCTGCTGAATCAGATATTAATGGACAAAAAAACTTAGGTATTTACTCTATTCCTCTTCAAAATTTACAATCTGGAGATGGCAAAGTAGCTTTATTTGACCCAAATATCCATAAAGAAGGTGTAAATGAAGGAACACCTACATTTAGTAGAGATGGTAAAACCATGATTTTCTCTAGAGGTGCTTCTCAAAATCGTAAGAAAGGACCTAAAAATATGAAATTGTATATTTCTGAATTGGGGACTGATGGCAACTGGTCTGAACCTCGTTTACTCGAAGGTGTGAGTAGTGGTGATAATGAAGCTTTTTATGGCAAACCTAATTCTAAATCTACTCCTAAAGCTTATGCTTGGGATTCTCAGCCATTCCTTTCTGTTGATGGGCAAACTTTATATTTTGTTTCAGATAGAGAATTTGATGATAAAGGTACAAGAACTTATGGAAGACATGATTTATTCAGTGCTAAAAAGAAAAAAGATGGTACTTGGGGCGAAGTTCGTAATTTAGGAAGTACTATCAATACTGAAGCTGATGAGTATTTTCCCTATGTAGCTGCTGATGGTAGAATGTATTTCTCTTCTGATGGACATGCTGGTTTAGGTGGTTTGGATATTTTTATTGCGGAACGTAAAGATGGTAAAATTACAATAGAGAATTTAGGCTCTCCTATCAACTCTGCATTTGACGATTTTAGCATTCTATTCACTTCTGATACAGAAGGTTACTTCTCTTCTAACAGAGCAGAAGGCAAAGGTGATGACGATATTTTCGCTTTTGTTGATAAGAGACCTAAAGAACGTGTTGTAAACTACTCTGTACGTTTCAAGACGATTGGTGTGAAATTAGACCAAACAGAAATTATATTGCCTAAAGCAAGAGTAAAACTTTTGGATGATAACAACAACGTAATTCAAGAGTTTTATACTGATGATGAGGCTCTTACTGAAAAAATTGCAGTAAAAGATGGTAAATTGGCTTTCACAGCAACAGGTGATGTTATTGAGCAAAAGAAAAGCTATCTGACTGCTCGTAATAATTTTGCAGTAGTAAAAATCCCTGAAAAATACTTGCCTGCTCGCCCTGTAATAGATACTACATTTGTCTATGAATTGAAACTTCAAGAATTTGATGATAAAACCAAATTTGAGATTAGTGTACAATACGATTTCAATAAATGGGATATTCGTCCTGATGCTGCTAAAGTGTTAGATGAGTTCTTAATATTTATCAAAGATAACCCGAATGTAAAACTTGAGTTGGGTTCACATACAGATGATGTTGGTACAGAATCTGATAATGATGCTCTTTCACAAAGAAGGTCTCAATCAGCAGTAGATTATTTGATTACCAAAGGAGGTATTGATAAGAGTAGAATCATTCCTCAAGGTTATGGCGAGATTGTTCCTAAAAAAGTAACCAAAGAACTTGCAGAGCAATACGATTTCTTGAAAGAAGGAGATGAATTAACTCCTGTTTATATCAGTAAATTTAAAGATAAGAAAACAAGAGATATACTTCATCAAATCAATCGTCGTACAGAAATTAAAATCTTAGATAAGAAATAAAACAAAAAGCCTCTCATATCAGAGAGGCTTTTTGTTTTATTAAGCAATTTTCTTAAACCCTGCTATTTTGGCTACAAGCTTAGAAGGCATTTTTGATACAAAACTATTATAGTATTTTAAGTTATAAGCATATTTTTTATAGGCTACCAAATATTTTTTTTCTTGCTCTTGAAGTTGCTTTATAAGTTCCTGAATTTGAGAATTTTGCTGCAAATGAGGTGTATTTACTATAATAGCTTGCAATAAATCTATCTCTTTTTGAACTGCTATGTTTGCTCTCACATTGTCTTCTATTCCTACTTGAGTACTCATCAGAGTACTACCCAAACTCAACATTTTGTCATAGCTAAACAAATCATCTCCTTTTTCTCTTAAAATATTTACTATCAAGTTTGCTATTTCATATTTGGTCTTACCCATTTCTATATAGCTACTTCTATTATTATCTACTTCTCTAAAAGACTTTTGTAGTGTATGATAACTCAAAAGATATATTAAAAATAAAAAGCTTCCCATAGCCAAAGCCACAGGAAGTATACCGATAGATTTTATTACTAACAAATAGAACATAAATTTTATGGATGTATTTTGTGGTTAATAATTTTCTTAACATTGTCTCCAAATATCACTTCTTGAACAGTAGGTACACTGTAAAAATCGTGAGGAAAGCCCAATTCTATTTCGCTGATAGCATCGAGTTCCCGCATCATTTCATTGGGAAGCTCAAAACGTAAACAACCCAAGCAATCTTCTATTTGGCTTACTTTACGAGAACCCACAATAGGCATAATTTGTTCATCTTTTTGACGTAGCCAGTTCAAGGCTACTTGAGCAGAACTATAGCCTAATTTTTGAGCAAATTCACTTACCTTTTTAGCAATTTGCCTATTTTTATCGTTGATTTTACGGCTACTTTCAGTCAGTCTGCCTTCTTTATCAATACCATCATTGTATTTTCCTGTCAGCATTCCTGCTCCCAATGGCGACCAAGGTGTAATAGCCATTCCAAAATCTTTTGCCATAGGCAACAAATCTCTTTCAGGTGTACGCTGAATTAGGCTATATTCTATTTGTAAACCCACAAAAGCCTCCCAACCTCTAAGTTCAGCAAGTGTATTAGCTTTGGCTACAATCCAAGCTGGCGTATCGGAAATGCCTATATAATTTACTTTTCCAGAACGTATCAAATCCTCCAAGCTTCGCATTACTTCATCTACACCTGTCGTAAAATCCCACATGTGTAGCCAAAGCAAATCAATGTACTCAGTTTTCATTCTTTTCAGGCTTTCTTCAACAGAACGGCGAAGATTCTTTCTGTGGTTGCCCGAAGCATTAGGGTCTTTACGGTCATCATAAAGTGTATATTTGGTTGCTACCACAAAATAATCTCTTTGTGAAGCTATAAATTCTCCTACCCACTTTTCGCTTGTACCTTCAGTATATCGGTTGGCTGTATCTAAAAAATTACCTCCTTGATTGGCAAAAGCATCAAATATTTTTTTACTCTCATCTTTATCCGCACCAGTCCCCCACTCTGTTCCGAATGTCATGGTACCCAGACATATTTCGGATACACGCAAGCCACTTTTTCCAAATAATTTATACAACATAATCTGATTGTTTAATTGCCTCGATTTGCCTTTTACCTTGTAAAAATAATATTTTATTCTGACCTTTGGCAAAGGTTTTGTATAATTTTCGGGAAATCTCAATAAACTATGAAGTTACGAGCTGAAAATCTGATTAAGCGTTATGGCAAACGCTATGTAGTAAATAATGTATCTGTGCAAGTAGAGCAAGGGCAAATTGTAGGGCTTTTGGGACACAATGGAGCAGGAAAAACAACTACTTTCTACATGACTGTGGGCTTGGTAAAACCTGATGAAGGACGCATCTTTTTAGAAGACCAAGAAATTACAGCCTTACCTATGTTCAAAAGAGCAAGACTGGGACTTGGATATTTGGCTCAGGAGGCTTCTGTTTTTAGAAATTTGAGTGTTGAAGACAACATCAAGGCTGTACTTGAAATGATGAATATTCCCAAAAAGGAGCAAAAAGAACGAACAGAAGAACTTTTGGAAGAGTTTAGTCTTACACATGTACGCAAAAATATGGGAAAAGTACTTTCTGGAGGTGAACGCAGACGTACCGAAATTGCAAGAGCCTTAGCTACCAGACCTAAATTTATTCTATTGGATGAGCCTTTCGCTGGCGTTGACCCTCTTGCCGTAGAGGAAATTCAAAAAATTGTCTATAAACTTAAATTCAAGAATTTAGGCGTTCTCATTACCGACCACAACGCAGACGAAACGCTTTCTATTACAGACTGGGTGTATGTAATGAGTGAAGGAAAAGTGTTTAAAGAAGGCATCCCCGAAAATCTCGCTCAAGATGAAGAAGTACGTAAAAAATACTTAGGCGAATTGTACGAGTTTAAGAAAAAGGTATTTCAGGTTTAGGGTTTTATGCAACTTTGGCATTGGGTTTTTGGATTCTCTGTTATTGTTTTATATGGATTAATGCCCATAGGGCATTTGGGTGCATTTTTTGAAAGTTCTGAAAATAGTCTTTTGGTATTGTTTTTTTAAGTTTTCATTAAAGATTGGTGCTTTTTTCTTTATTTTTTTTCGGTTTCATTATTTTTCTTAATATTCTAACCCAGAAATTCCATTCACTATTTTTTTTGTCTTCTGAAAAATGATTTTCAACTTTGTCAAATGCATCTTCAATGTAGGCATCGTGTAACCACCGAATTGCTAATGCCCACTTCAATGAAGCTAAACCCGAAGTCGTCATATCAATAATATGAGAAAGTTCTGTCCTATTTACTTCTAATTCTCGGATTTCAAACTTGTGAAAACCATTAAAACCAGTCAAGTCAAATTGAAATGTAATTGAGCTATTTGGCTGGTATTCTGTTACAAAATATTTTATTGGTCCATGTCCGCCTTTTGAGCCAACCTGTAATCCATTGTCCAACTTCATAGGTGACCATTTATCCGTTGCTAACATCATATCATTGTTTGTTGCCAAAGTATTAAATAACTTGGCAATTTCAGTCTTTGGTTGCTGAATTTCTCTTTTATGGATATTTATGACTTTCATTTTCTCTGGGCTATAATCATTTTTGATAGTTTTTTCACAGTTTGATGTTGTGCTACATACTATAAATTAGTGGTTCGTTGTTTTCAATCTATACTTCTCAGGCTTATTTTTTGTTCTTTCTACTAATTCTCGTGCTTCCAAGTCAAGTTTTACTGTTTCGCCATACCACTGCACACCACCCTCAAAAGTATCTTTAACTCTTATATATAATTCTTCCATTAATTCTGTATGAGTGTATTCACCTTCTGTTAAAATTGTCAATAAATTCTCTTTAATAAAATTGTATTTTACTAACGATATTTTTTTATTTGTTTTGCCAACTTGGGGATGTAATGTTTGAATAAGTTCATCTTTCATTGAAGTAAAATTAATGTTATTTTAGTTTAATAAACGATTGTGTTTTTTATACTATAAAGTTATTAAATGATTGTTCCAAGCTAAACCTTAAAGTCAAGCAGTTTTACGTGAATAGCCCTAAGTGGAACTTCACTTATTACTTCAGCCATGTGACCATGTACTGCTGGGTCAAATTGAATCTCTATCGGAAGGTTGTCTGCTGCTATAAACATGTCTCCAGCACAAAAATCCATATATTGATTATTCTGCAAAGTAATTCTTAGGATTCCTTGCAGTACAATGATAAGGGTTGGATCACCAGCTAAATGCCAAAAAGATTTATAGTATGCATCACTTTCTCTTATCCTAAAATTTTTAGAACCTATTTGCTCAGACAAGTACATTCCACTTCTTTCAGATTTTGGATAAGTCTTTTGGATGAAAACAGAATTGCCATTTTCATCACAGATAATACAAGTAATAGAATACATCTAGTTTTTAATTTTCTATTACAAATATGGGTATTATTTTGAACTATGTTTTTTAAATATTGGATAACTTTTTTAGAGAAATCTATAAGTTGTGTAAGCTTATTTTCGGAATAAGGCAGGATTTCAAAGAAAAGTTGAACTACTTCAACTAAATTTCCTAAACTACTTCATTTTTAATCGTTGTAACTCCTTGCACCTTTGTATTGTCAATAATGACATAAAACATTTCAATACAAGGTAAAATGAAAACAACAGAAACAAGAACTTTTACAGTTCCAACAAGAGCAGATATTTCTGCCAACAATCAAGGTATTTTTGATAACCTTCAAAAAGGTCTGGGCTTCGTTCCCAATTTGTATGCTTACTTCGCTAAAAATGAAACAGCATTAGCAGACTATATCACTTTGCAAAATCGCAAAAGTACATTAAAAGCAAAAGAAAGAGAAGCCATTAACTTAGTAACCAGCCAAATGAATGGTTGTCGTTATTGTCAATCAGCACACACAATATTAGGTAGAATGAATGGTTTTACAGATGAGCAAATCATTGAATTAAGAAAAGGAAGTGCAAGCTTTGATAACAAACTTGATGCCTTAGTAAAATTTACTGCATCAACAGTTGAAAATCGTGGTAAGGCGACTGAAGAGAGCAAAGAAGCATTTTTTGCAGTTGGATATACTGAAGCTAATATGATAGATGTAGTTATTGTAGTGGGTGACAAAATTATCAGTAATTACTTACATAATTTAACTGGTTTCGAAATTGATTTCCCATTAGCAGAACAAATTTAAAAATCATGGAACAATTTTTAAAATATTACACACTCGACTGGCTGGCAATGATATTAAGCCTTTTAGCTGTTTATCTTTTGGGTAATAAAAACAAATATGGCTTTATTAGTTTTTCTTTAGCAAATGTCACTTGGATATTTCTTGGCTTGGCTTTAATGAACAGTTTAGGAATAGGAATAGGAAATATTGTTTTTTTAATCATGAACATTCGTGGGTTTATTTCTTGGAACAAAAACAATCAAAAAAATGGATAATTTATTTACACCTCTAAAAAACAGAATTGTAATGTCAGCAATATAGTTTTCAACAATTACAAATAAAATCACTTGGCAGCACAAAAGAACATACTCATGTCAATAAAAAAAATCAAATCATTTAGCATATATTGCATGCAATATAAAATACTAATAAACAATATTTTATATCAACAATATATTTATGAGAACGACCCTCCGAATATTAAAAATATTCTTTTTACTCACTTGGGTTTTACCATCTTTTGGACAAACCAATTTGTTATTACCAGGGAAAGGTATTGAGGGTATTTCAGTTGTTTTGGACTCTTCAAATATCTCAGATGTAATTAAACAATTCGGTGACGATTATTTGATATCTACAACAACATTGGTTACCTATTATCAATACAACAAAAAAGGATTAACCTTTCAGATTAACCCGTATGATAAAAATCAAATCGTTCGTTCAATTTCTGTAGAATCTCCTTTTCAAGCTAAAGTGCATAATGGAATTGTATTGAATGAAAGTACAATGAATGAAGTGTGGAAGTTGTATAATGAAAATGGCTGCTTTACTTCTAGAGATTACGCATGGCGACCTCAAAAAGGTATTTCCTTTTACATTAAAAGAGACCCAAGCAAAAAAGGATTTAATCCCAAAGAGAAAATATCTAAAATTGAAATCCACAATGACGGAGAATTTGGCACATCATCAAGAGTAAATTTTGAATTTAATAATGAACCTGTAGAAAGGAAGCTTCAAGAATTAATTTCAATACTAAAAGCAGACATTATTGATTTCAAAAGACTAGATTCTTTTTGGCAAAATCAGAAAAAAACAGAAAAAGAGCCCTATGGTCTAGAGAAAAAGACAAATTTTGAAAGAAAAATTGAATATGACCTATCTCAAGAATATGTAGAAATAAGAATAGCTCGCAACTCATATAATCTTAATATAATCAAATCACATGACAACCTAATTTATTTGAGGCTTTCAAATCAAGTTGGAAATCAAATTATTCTTGAAAGAAACGAAATAGCTAAAATCAGTAATCTTTTAACTAAAAGCGAAAGAAAGCTAGATACATCAATTATATTGAATTATCCTTTTATAGTGTACACATATGGGACATTGTGCGGAATTGGAGGAACACCACCTGAAAAATGTCAAATGATGCTGACCCTTGTAGAAGAAAATAAATATAATGAGCTGGCAACTTGGTTACACTCAATAAATCCTGAAATTGCTACTTACGGGTATATTGGACTTGATTTTTTAAAACGTAAGGGGAAAGAGATCTCACTTCCTGAACTAAAAAGAATGACTGAACTAAGTAAATCGCAAATTCAACTTAATACTTGTCAAGGTTGTTATTTTGGCGTGACAGAAAAAATAAGTGATATATTAAAGGAAAAGAATTTAAATACTATTTATAAATCGTTTCTACAAGCTGATTGGATAAAATAACTACAACTACACACATCAAAAGTATTTGCAAAATAGGCTGTGAAAAAACTCTTTTTTCTTATAAAATCATCCTCATTTTTTACAAATAAACCCCTCAAGGCAATTCTAATTTTATGTAACTAATTTATATGAATGAAGTAGATTGTCTTAAAGTCAGTCGTTTTTTGTTCGATTTTGCTAATCTTGTATACTTTGGCTTCCAAGGTATACAGAAATAAATCCTGTATTGAGGATGGAAAAATGGGTACCTTTATTATATATTCCCATTTTTATAAATTTTAATATATTTGGGTTTATAGTATATTTTTTAATTATATTTATTTGGTTTTGTTTGATAGTTAAGTTAGTTTATGTCGTACACGTCAGAAAAAAACTTTAATAAAATAGATTTTACAGAAACATCGCTTCCCAAAGGCGAGTATGAAGCTTGTAGTTTTATAAATTGTGATTTTTCGGGTGTAGATTTGTCTCATATCACTTTTTCGGAATGTGAATTTGAGAACTGTAATGTAAGTATGGCAAAAATCTATAAATCAACAAGTTTCAAAACAGTACACTTTAAAAATTGTAAACTTTTAGGCTTGCATTTTCAGAATGCAAATGAGTTTTTAATTGCTTTTAAATTTGAGAATTGCCAACTCAAACTGGCTTCTTTTTATAAATTAAAACTAAAGAGTACCACATTCAAAAACTGCGATTTGGAGGAAGCAGACTTCACAGAAACAGACTTAACTCAAGCCGTTTTTGATGCCTGTAACCTTTCTAAAGCTATTTTTGAGAATACCAATTTAGAAAAAACAGATTTCAGAACTGCTTACAATTACACCATAGATTTAGAAAACAACAAATCCAAGAAAACTAAGTTTTCAACATCAGGCTTGCTGGGTTTATTGAGTAAATATGATATTATTGTGGAGTAACTATGCACTCATATCTCCAAAGAATCAGAGATTTTATTAAAAACTTGGATGTGGATTCTTCCAAAGCATTTCATGATATGAGCCACATTCAGCATTTTACCAAAGGTGATTTTTTGCTGAAAGAAGATGATGTTTGTCGAAAAAGTTATTGGGTAATCAGAGGGATAGCTCGTAAATATTATTTGCATGATGGAAAGGACATCACAACCGAATTATATTTTGAAGATGATTTGGCTATCTCTTTTGAAAGCTACACCCTCCAAAAGCCAAGTAAAGAGTATATTCAAGCCCTTACAGATATTTCGGTAGCTGTTACAGATTACACCTTATTTCAAAAAATGAAGCAACAATTTCCAAAATTGACCGAATTAGATTTGATGCTTACAGAATATTATGCTATTTGGCTCGAAGAACGTTTATTTGAATTTCATACATTGAGTGCTTCTGAGCGTTATCTGAATCTTTTTGAAAAACAGCCCAAAATCGTACAATTTGTACCTCTTACCTATATTGCTTCTTATTTGGGTATTTCATTGGAAACTTTGAGCCGTATCAGAGCTAAAATCTGATATTTTATTTGACCTAAGTCAAATTTTATACAAAGTCTTTCTTCTTGTTTTGTAGAAATAAAAATTTTATGAAAGACAGAATTATAGGATTTGATTTGGCAAGAGCTTATGCCATTTTTGGTATGTTTATCGTAAATTTTAATACAGTTTTTGGCTCTCATCAAGATACCAGTGTTTTAGGCTCATTTCTAACTTTATTCAATGGAAATTCAAGCTCTATCTTTGTTATGCTTGCAGGTATGGGAATTGCCCTGATGTCTAATCAAAGCCATTACACCTCAGAGGAGAAGAAAGAAATAAAAAATATTATTAGTAAACGTTCTTGGTTTTTATTTGTGGTTGGGCTATTGCTTTATACTTGGTGGCCTGCTGATATTTTACATTTTTATGCAGGATATATGCACTTGGCTATCATTTTTCTATTTGTAGATAGAAAGTATTATGGATGGATTATTTTTGGGGCAATCCTGATATTTCATATTTTGTTACTGATTATTCCTTACGAAAAAGGCTGGAATTTTGATACCTTGAGTTATACAGATTTCTGGACGTTGGAAGGCTTTCTAAGAAACACCTTTTATAATGGCTGGAATCCCATTTTTCCTTGGGTAGCTTATTTTTTCTTGGGTATGTGGCTTGGCAGACTCGATTGGCAAAAAACTGAAATTTTGAAAAAACTTTTTTGGATTAGTCTAAGCCTTTATGGAAGTGTTTTTATCTTACAAACTTTCACTAAAAAGTTAAATGCTCATAAAGATTTATTATTTTATCTTGAAGCAGATTATATTCCTCCTTTTTTGCCATTTATGTTGGGAACAGCCTCTTTTGGTGTAATGGTCATTGTTTTTTTCATGTATTTGGGGAGAATATTAAAAAAAGACTCATGGATAGTTCAGTCATTGGTTTCTACAGGCAAAATGACGCTTACACATTACATCTCTCATTTGACGCTGGGTATTATCCTTTTTGCCATTATTACGGAACATCCTTATGAAAGTACTATCAATACGCATAAAGCCATTGCACCTATCCAGATTCTTTTATTTGGTACTCTGTATTTCATTTTGAGTGTTGTATGGAGCTATTTTTGGCTCAAAAAGTATAAAAATGGTATTTTAGAAAGTATTATGCGAAAATTCTCAGGTTAATTGTTCTGATAAACTCTCAAAAAACTAATATCTCTAAAATTTTTATAGCATATTGGTGGAGGGTATTGAACATCTTGTATAATTATCTCAGCACTACAAGGATTTTCTTTTAATAAGTTTTCAGCATTATGGTATTTCAGCCAAAAACGAACATAAAAAGCTTCTTCTGATGAATGTATAGTCTTTTTTGATTCGATACACTCTCTTATTTCCTTTTCTATTTTTTTATGATGTATATAAGATTGTGGTTCATAGAAATCTTCAATTTCTCTGTGAAATTGAGTAAAAGAGAATATAAATATTAAAACTAAAAAAAGAATTAAACGAATATTAACAAAAGTTTGCATCCATTGGCTCAGTACAATACCAAGCATAAAAGATAGAAAAACAGCATAATATGTCCATACTCTATAAAAAGGAAATGCCCGCATTATACATATTACAATACCCGCTGTAAACAAAGATACTGCAATAAAAGACCAAAATTTTTCATAAAATAGTGGAAGGTGTAACTTTTTTCGATTTTTAAATAAATAAAAACCTGCTATTGTAACAAACAAAGCCCCTGTAAATGCCACATATTTAGGAATACTGAACACATAAATAATAGACTCCCTAAAAGCAATGGGCAAAATGTAAGTAAAAAATTTATGGCTATCGTAGCTTGTTGGGCTTACATTTTCATTGCCAAACAAAGCATTTTTTCCGCTATACACCAAAATAGGCAGATAAAGCAAAAATACACAAGCCATAACTATTAAACCTACAACAAAAAACGTTTGGAATGTATCTTGATGTCTTTTTTGGAAAAATTGCCACAGCAAATATCCATAAAAAGCTATCATAGCAAATAGAAATACAGGTATAGTAAAAAAACCTAAAATACAGGCTATTGTAAAAATAAAAAGATAAAATGAAGTTCTTTTTTCAAGGTATTCGAGCAAACAAAAGAAAGCTAATACAATCAAGAATGTACACAACATATATCCTCTTGCTTGCACAGAAAATACAGATTGGCTAAAACCCAAGCCTAAAATAATACTACTAACATAAGCTGTTGAAAAATTAAATTTTCGGTATAAATACACATAACACATACTCCACAATGCCCAAAAAGAGAGCAGAGCCGTTATACGTATAGCCAAAATATCATCAATAATTAATAGATTCCAAAAACTACTACACAAATTATAAAAAACATGATTATTGGGAACAGGATAGTGTGTAATGGTTACACTTACTCCTTGCGAAGCAAAATATAACCACGAAAACGACTCATCCATAGCCACAAAAATCGTATTGTACATATAAATTTGATGAATCAGTACACAACCTACAAGACCTATAAACATTTTCTTTTGTGTGGAAGTATGTGCCAAGAAAATATTCATAAAAGTTTTTTTGATAGACTTAAAATCTTCTGATAGTTTTTGAATATGAGATATGATGGGTGTTTGATAATGCCACCAAAAAGCTTTCAGCAAATAGGTAACGTTAAAACCCACAAGCAACCACACAAGAGCCTGCTGATATGTTTTTGGAGTAAACAATTGTTTTCCAAATAAATGATGTCTATAAATATCAGGATGATTTACTAAATAAGTTTTTAATATTGTTTGATAAGAATTTACATAAAAACAATGCCATTGATATCCTACACATACCAACAAAATCAATAATACAAATGCTATCAGATAAAATACAGTTTTTGAGAGTTGCATCGTTTCAAGTATTTTGTAAAATTTACCTTTTTCTTGGAAAAAGGTACAAATTTATATACATTCGTTGTCAGTAAATATTCTAATTTTTTTCAATAGCTTATGTATCGTAAACCTGATAAGAAAAATTGGCGAGGCAGAGAAGATTTAATAGATGGAAAAGATGGGCTGCGTTGGCATCAAAAAATACAAATTACAAGCATCAATGACTCTACCATATTTCCTGCTATTACAGAAAATCAGAAAGGTTTTGCATTATTGGGTTTTTGTTCTGATGAAGGTGTAAGAAGAAATCAGGGGCGATTAGGTGCTGCTGAAGGTGCTACTGTTCTTAGAAGTCATCTCTCCAATCTGCCTTGGCATTTTGAAGAAAGAGTTTCTTTATTGGATACTGGTGATATATTTTGCTTGGGAGAGTTTTTAGAAGATGCCCAAGAAGATTTAGGCGAAATCATAGAAAAAGTATTAGAAAATAATTATAAAACTATTTTGCTGGGAGGTGGACACGAAATAGCTTATGGGCATTATTTAGGTATCAAAAAATTTATTGAAAAGAAAAATGCTCGTTTAGGTATTATCAATTTTGATGCTCATTTTGATATGAGAGAAACCGTTGATAATAAACCATCTTCAGGAACACCCTTTTTGCAAATAGCCAAAGACCTACAAAAAAATGGTCAGTCTTTCAATTACTTTGTATTGGGTATTCAAAGAGTAAGCAACACTCCAAAATTATTTAAAACAGCAGAACATTGGGGTGTACGCCATATACTTTCCGAAAGGCTTGATTTTATGTTTATAGAGCATATTCATAAACAATTAGCCGATTTCATAGCAGAGGTAGATTATGTCTATATGACAGTTTGCTTAGACGTTTTTTCGGCTGCTTATGCCCCAGGTGTAAGTGCTCTCAATGGTTTAGGGATTTACCCGACTATTGTAGCCGATTTAATCAAATTTATTAGTCAAACAGGTAAAGTTTTAGCCTTCGATGTAGCTGAACTTAATCCAAAATATGATTTGGATGGAAGAACAGCTCGTTTGGCTTCCAATTTGGTGTTTAGTTATGTGGACTCTTGCTCTACAGCTTAAGAGTCCCCATTCCACCATCTACACCTATTATTTGTCCTGTTATCCAGCTTGTTTTTTCAGAAAGCAAGAAGTTTGCCATTTCAGCAATATCTTGTGCTGTTCCTACTCTGCCTAAAGGATGACGTTTGCCTGCTGCTTCTTTTTTTTCTTCTCCAGCCAATAGTTTGCTTGCTAGTGGTGTATCTGTTAAGGATGGAGCAATTACATTCACTCTAATAAAACTGTTAGCCCATTCAGCAGCCAAAGACTTTGCTAAACCTTCTATGGCACTTTTGGCTGTTGCAATAGAAGAATGAAAGTTCATCCCTAAGGTAGAAGCTACAGTACTAAATAAGACTACACTTGCTCCTTTTGCATTTTTAAGATGTTTAAATGTGTTTTGGAGCGTATCTATTGCACCCAACAAATTAACATTTAAGTCTTGCTGAAACTCTTCTCTTGTAAGTCTATGAAAAGGTTTGAGATTAATAGTTCCTGGACAATATACCACTCCATGTAGTATTTCGGGGAGGGTATCGAATTGTCCTGAAAGTGGCATCTGAACATCCCAAACAATATGATGAATACCACTAATTTGTGCCAATTCTGATTTGTATTCTCTGGAGGCTACCCAAACCTGATGCCCTTCAGAATTCAGCATTTGAGCAAGTGCCAAACCTATTCCAGAGCTACCACCCACTATCAAATAATTTTTTGTCATAAAACACAAGTAAAATAGTTGTAAGAGTTTTTTGTTGTTATGCAAACTTGCGTTTTAATGAAAAGGTTTAAACTATTTAATAACTTGTAAAATACCCAAAACAGCAGAAAGTATTATAAGCCAATGAATTACAATGTTAATAGTTAAGTTTTTACGCCATAAAAACAACATTCCTAAAATAATTCCCCATACCATAAACCATGCAAATTGGTTAATAGATTTTAATCCATGCTGAAATATAAATGGGATAGTTGCTATGATTACTGCAATCCACTTACTAATTTTATAACTTTCTAATACCTTGATAGCAAACCCTCTATAAACTATTTCTTCCGTTATTCCTGCAATCAATCCCATACAAACAAATATAATTCTTGATGTAGTTGTTTTAGGAATTAAAGAAGATAACTTGGATAATTTTTCTTTGTCAATTATAGCATTTGATAAAATATATTCTATTCCTCCAATCAATATCCCTGTTAGTATAAAATAGCCTAAAAGGAAATACATAATTTGTTTTTGAGACCATAAGAAACCTATATCCTGCAATTTCCAGCCTTTTTGATTGATAATCTGATAAACAATCATGATTTGTATTAAATACCAAATCGTTATGGCTATCCAAAAGGTATTGAAAAAATCTAAACCTAAATCTGTAAAAACAGTACGATCTAAAAGTAATAAGGAAATAAATGTTGATACAATAGGGAATCCTATTAATACTAGAAGTGTTTTTTGAACAGGAATTTTAGGGAGATTAGAAACGTCTTGCATAAATCAAAATATTAGGTTGATATACAAAACTACAAGCACTTTTTTACTTAAAAGTTATCATTTGGTAATTTTCAGATTTTTTGAGCTCTTATTCTACTCAAACTTTGTGGTGTAATACCCAAGTAAGATGCTAAATACTTCAATGGGATTCGCATGGCATCTTTATTTAAAGAAAGTAAATCTAAATATCTTTCTTTTGCTGTTTTTGTTAGTAAATCTATCTGTTGTTGTTGCTTCTGAAAATATGAATATTCGGTAGTAAGTCTTGTTATTTTTTCACCAAAATTACCTTCTAAGAAAGTCTTTTGAAAATTATTGTACGAAATTCGAAATATTTCAGAATCTTCAAACAAGCGAACTTCTATAGGTGTGGGTTTTTGTGTAGAAAAAGACATATAATCCATTAGAGAATCTTTTTCAAACGAAATATCTATACAAATAAAATTATTTTTATTCCATATCAAATTACCTCCACACCCTTTTAAGAGTATATTTAGAAATTTTTCCGTTGTATAGGCTTGTTTAATTACAGACTCTTTTGGATATTTTTGAACTTCTCCCAATTCAGAAAAATTTTGCCATACTTGCAAATCAAGTTCTATAAAAGAATCAAATATTTCTTTTAATGTTTTAGCAAGCATTACCCTTTCACTTTATCTACACGAGTAGATTTCTTTTTGATATGTCCGTTTTTATCTCTTCGATTGGTTCTACCTTTGGCATCACGTTGGGCTTCATAGGCAGCAAACTCTTTGGGTGTCATATAGGTAGGACATTGAGGCTTTTTGCAAGAATCTAAGTGTAATAAAGTAATTATACTCAGTCCATAAACAAATTTTTTCATAGTATTGAGATTTTAATATAATAACAAATCTCTTGTTTTATTCTCAAAATAACAATCTTTTTGCAATTTACTTGAAACAAAATTTGGTAGAAGTCTTTATATTGCGACTTCTACCAAATTTTTATACTTTATTCTAGTTACAACAAAAGTTTGTTTGTTTTGAGCTTTTTTGACAACAAGAAGTTGTCGTTCCTTCTTTATTTTCTACACCACAACAAATATCATCAGAAGAGTCGCAACATGTACCTTGTTCTAATTTGTCAGCATAAATAGTGATGCTATAAATACCTGAGCTACTTGCCTTGAATAATTCTAATTCTTCTTGAGATAAATATACCAACAATAGTTCATCTGGTAGCGTAATCAATCTTTCTTTTTTGATTTGGATATTTTTAAAGCCTGCTGACTTAATAATTCCCAAATATGCCGATTTTTCACTAGCCCCTGATACACATCCAGCATACATTTCTGCTACTTCCAAAATATTTTCAGGTAATTGACCCACATAGACTATATCTGAAATACTAAAATGTCCACCTTCTTTCAAAACTCTATGAATCTCTAAAAAAGCTTTTTCTTTATTAGGAACAAGGTTCATCACACAATTACTTACTACCACATCTGCTATATTATTTGGAACATCTGTCATTTCTTCAATATCTCCCAATATAAAGCCTACATTTTGATAACCAAGTTTTTTGTTATTTTCGATGGCTCTTACTACCATTTCGGGTGTCATGTCAATACCTATTACCTTACCTGTCTCTCCTACAATACTTCGGGCAACAAATACATCATTTCCTGCTCCAGAACCCAAATCTATTACAGTATCACCTATTTTTATATTTGCTATTTCTGTAGGGAGTCCACACCCCAAAGCAAGGTCTGCTTCTTTTTGATAGCCTTCTATATGTTCATAACTCTCTTGCATAGTTGTAGTTTCGCAACAAGCAGTGTCACCACAACAGCCTGTTTGAGTTTTTCCTTTAGCTATCTCACCATAAGATTTTTTTACCTGATTTTTAATTTCATCTGCTTTCATAAAATTTGTGTTTTTAGTTGATAGCAATATTGCTATTTAACCGTAACACAGAGGTTTTTCTAAAAAGACGCAAAATTTAATTACATTTATCATCACAAGGTTTATCATTCATTTCAATGATATTTCCATAATTATCTACTTGTAAAATGCAGCATTTTAGCAATAGTTCTTTCAATTTCTCTCTACCACGTTGTACACGAGATTTTGCTCCTGAGTAAGAGATTTGTAATTTTTCTGCGAGTTCTTTTTGAGAAATATTTTCAAATTCAGAAAGTAACAGAGCCTGTTGGTAATGAGATGGAAGTTTATATATAAATTTTCGTACACATTCATTTGCAATAGTGGCATTTAAACTGTGGCTTTCTTCTTCTGTAAGTTCTTCTGCTAGCTCTATTTCACTTGTTGTATGGTATCCTTTGCGTTTAAAATAATCGTTCAAAGCATTTCTGACAATACCATAAAGATAGTGTCTTATATTTTTTGCTTGACTTACTTTATCGTTGTATTTAATGATTTTAATAAACACATCTTGCAGAATATCATTGGAATCTGCATGGTTTCGTGTTTTATTTACAATAAAACCTTTAAGTTCTTTCTGGAATTCAGTCCAGATATGGGTAATGTCTGTCATGGTCTGATAAGTTAGTTATCCATTTTGTATGACGGCATTATTTTATTTTAGACGCAAACCTTTTTATAATTTTATTCCTTGTATCAAAATACTTTCTCGTATCGACTCATCTTTAAGATGTAGAAATTTCTTCCGTTCTTCATCTCCTTTAAAATTTTCAAAGTCTTCAATAGTTTCAAAGGTTACCAAATGAATTTCATAAGGCTTTTCAACATTCAACTCTATAAAATTATTTGTTTCAGGTCTAATTCTAAAAAGTAGTTTACCATTATACTTGGCTATTGTAGGGATTGCAACAACTTCAAATTGATTAAAAGCATCCTCTTTCCCTTCTTTGACATAGATTAATTGTGTGAGATATACCATATTATAAAACAATAAAAAAACAATTCTATTCTTCATATTTATGATTACTTTTTATCCATTCTATTAATTTCATCCTTTCTTCTAATGAAACTAAGCCTGAAGGAGGCATAGATGTTGGTACACCTTGTATTGCTCTTGCCTCAATTCTATTCCAATTATTCAGTATGTCACAACTATTTGTAAAATCTAAGCCAGCCTGTGGATTAATTCCAGAATGACAAGATGAACACCTTATTCTCAAGATATTAGCAACCTCTCTAAATTTAATTCCCATTTGAAGAGTATCAATATTAAACTCTTTAATAGTTTCACAACCATCATTCTCTTTAATATAAATTTTATGCTTACCAGTCTTTAAATTAGTAAAATATGTACTTGTTTGAAAGTCATTATCGTCTATTTTATACAAAAAATCAGGTTTAATAGGTGAGATTATTGTCGCTGAACCTGTAGGTATACATGGATGAGATGATTCTACTTCTACCAAAATTTCAAATTTATGAATACATTCTTTCTTACCACAAGAGACAAAAAAAAATAATACTATCCCTATAAAAAAACATCTATTATTATTCATCATTTAAAGTTTTTAGAAAGTTGACTAAATTTTGTTTCTCTTTTTCTGTCAGTCGAAGTTGATCAAATGGCAGAGTTTGATATTCTAAACTCATTCCTATTCCATTTCCACCACCTAAATCATAAAATTTTATGACATCCTCTAAAGAATTATAAATGCCATTGTGCATATAAGGTGATGTTTTTTCTATATTTCTAATTGTTGGAGTTTTAAAAGAGTGTTTAAGTTGTTCTATTTTATTTAAATGATAGCGACCAACATCTGAATCAATAATTGCATTTGTCCACGTAACATTTTTAGGTACCCCTATAACTTCTGACTCTGTATTATTGAACCAAGGAGGAATCGTTCCATTATATAAAGGAATAAAATGGCAAGTTGCACATTTTGCTTTACCAGTAAATAAATTGAACCCTTGTACTTCACTAACATTAAGACTACTTTTTCCTTTAAAATAATTATCTATTTTTGATTTGAAAGGCATTAAACTTCTTATATAAGAGGCTATTGCATTCTTAATTTCATAAAATGTAATCTCTTTTTTATTTGGATAAGCTTTTTTAAACATTTGTATAAAACTCCTATTTTCTAAAATCTTATCTTTAATTTCTTTAGGGGTAAGATTGAACTCTTCTGGGTTTCTTATAACATTTTCTATTTGATTTTCTAAATCTTGGGAACGCATGTCATAAAAAAATGACTTTTGAAAAGAAGAATATAACAAAGTTGGGGAATTACGATTAGTACTTCTACTATGAATATTAGTTATTGAAGTATTTTTATTATCTGTAAAAGCTTTTTCTGCTATATGACAAGTTGCACAACTCATATTATTATTTTTAGAAAGGCTTTTTTCATTAAACAATACCTTACCCAATGCTATTTTCTCTGGATTAGACCTTGATTCTGTAAAGGGAGAAAATGCATCAGCATTTAGTTTTTTACCTTGCATTAAATCAGCCAAGCTTCCATAAAAAACTTTATTTTCATTAAAATTAGGCGTATTTTTAATCACTATCTGAAATTCTTGTTCCAAAAGTATGCTTAGAGGCATAAGATAATTTTTGATAAACTCCAAACGATTAAAAGTATTAAAATCATTATTCTTATTTATATATTGTATAGCCTTTTGAGATAAATCCAAAAATTCCACATTCATTTCTTTTTTATTTTTATCACAATATTTTTTATAAAATTCTAAAATACCTTCAATAGAGTATATTGCTTCATACATTGAATTCAAAGATATTGGTGAATCAAAACCTGTTATACCTAAAGTTGCTATACGTATAATTTGATGTTGCATCAATTCATAAAAATGATGATTCTGTACAGGTAAATCTTTAAAGCTCTGCTTTATAAATAACAAATCAGTTTTTAGAATATCTACTTGTTTTTTAAGATTTTCTATATCTAAACTATCATTATAGATAATTTCTTCTATAACCTGATATCCAGATGCATCATTAACAATATTATCCTCTGTTTTTATTTCAGGTAACGCTGGTCCATTAATTCTTCTTGAAAATTCTTGAAAATAGTACTCAATAAAAGGTTCTATTTTTTTATATACTCTTCTATTTTCCTTAAATTTTTTCCGAATTTTTGTTAAGCTTTTTAAGTTTTTCAGTTCACTTAAAGACATACTAATTGAATCTATTTTATACCCAATATCAGTATGAACAATTTTTTCAAAAGTTTGATGTCTTTCTGTGCAAGAGCTAAAAAAAATAATTATAAAAATGAAAAGTATATTTTTCGTCATTTTACAAGAAATTTAGTACTTTATTAAAAATAGAAAAGACCTCATATTTAATACATAAGGTCTTTTTTGCTTTTTTATTCTAATTATCGAGGAACATTTTTAAGAATCAGAGTTTGTCCTCCTGATTTATAAGATTGTACTGAATTTGCCTTGCTTGGATTTAGAAATTTATCCCCTTCTATCCACGAGTGTGCATGAATATTAATTGTAAAAGTACCTGGTACACCTATTACATCTGAAATATCTTCCATAGCACCATGTTCCCAAAGACCATATTTCAATTGGTTAGCTCCAGCAGGATTGTATTTCGTATTTAAGAAATCCGTATCTTTATGTCTCATATCCATAAAAACCTTTTTAGTTCCTGTTGCAATATTATATTGCCATATTAAAGAGTTGTGTGTGGCTTCTGGCCAAAAAGAATCACCATCTTCTTGAATATAAACATAATTTTCAGTTACACAAAGGTTATCTGGATTGATTATATCTGACCCCTTAACATTAGCACCAGTAGACGAAACATCTCCATCAGCAACAATTTTTAAAGTTCCTTTAAGTGGATCATTAGCATCTAATTTCAATTGATACACTCTTCCCATATAAGTTTTTTCTGAACTACCACTAACACCAGTTGCTACAAAATAAAGTTCTCTATTATTTGCTGCAGACCCTTTACGATAATCTAAATCTTCAACACGAGCAAACTGAATAGATTTAAGTGTTGAGTTTAAGTTTTCTATTTCAGTTCCTGTTAAGTTCTTTGCATTAGGAACTTCTACAAACTCAACGGGATAGCTATTATTCCATGTTATTGCAGTTTCGATTTGATTCAAATCTGTTCTTCTTAAAACATATAATTTACCATTATCTAAATCACCAACTGTATTAGATACGTACAAATATACTTGTCCATTTGAAGCGTCTTCACCTAAAATGATAACTGTTTTACCTGGGTAAGCATTTTTTGTTAATGGAACTGAGTTTTCACCACTAAATTTACCTAAAGCAGGTTTAGTTCTTGTATTATCTGAAGGATTAGCAACAGCAATAGGGTCAATTGCATGAGTCATTGCATTAACATTCGATTCACCAGTTGTTAAAAAAGTTGGTCCAAATCCATGTATTTCTGGAGTAGCCATAGTTGCAGAACATAATCTGAACATACCACCATCAGTATTTACAATATATTCCCCTTTAGTTATATTTAGTTTTTTGTCTAGATACAATCTTGATACAGCCCAAGTGTTTTCATGGTTAGTTACCATAATATAACCACTACCATCAGGGTTTTTAATAAAACCTTGCCCATCTGGAGCTCCACCAAAAATCATATCGCCTGAGTTAGGGATTTGGTCTTCACTACTTATTAAAGTATAAACACCAACTCCAGAAAATTCAGCATCCATTTTTATAAATGATGGTGTAATAGATCTGTCCTTGAACTCAGGCAATTCTTTTGGTTGAGAAGCCTCATTTTTTTTATTACAAGATATTATAATTGCAGTAGCCAAAAAAGAGGCTATAAAAAGGGATAAACCTGTACTTTTTTTCATGATAGTTTTGTTGTTTAATTCGCAACAAAACTATATACAGTATATTTGATAAACATTAAGTGTTTATTAAATATAATTTTATAAGTGTTAATAAATTATAAATATTTTTTAACATTACTACTTAGTGTTAGTGTACAAGCCATCGTTTTTACAAACTTTTTTATAGTATTTTATGTTTCTCTTTGTAGTAAAACCTTTCTTTACCTTAAAATACAAACTATTTTATCTATGAAACGTTTATTTTCTGCTTATTTATTTATTGCTGTATTTTTCATTGCGTGTAAACCAAAAGAAAATTCAAAATCTTCGCTTGTTATAGATCTCAAACACATTTTTGGTAGCAAAGACCTTTTGATTGGTAGTACTTATACCAATGCAAGTAGCGAAGAGCTAACAATTTCTCGACTTGATTACTTTATTAGTAATATTAAGCTCCAAAAAGCTGATGGTTCTGAGTACATTGTTCCTCAAAATAATTCTTATTTTTTAGTAAAACTCTCAGAAAAAAATACACAACAACTTTCTATTCAAGATGTTCCTCTTGGTGAATATACTGGTGTTTCTTTTATGATTGGTGTGGATAGCCTTCGAAATACTTTAGAACCTTCACAAAGAACGGGAGCTTTGGATGTAGGTGGAGTTGCTGAAGGAATGTATTGGAGCTGGAATACTGGTTATATCTTTTTGAAGTTAGAAGGGACTTCTCCTGTTGTGCCTGCTACTCAAAACAATCAGTTTAAATTTCATATTGGCTTTTATGGTGGATATAATACCCCTACTTTAAACAATTTACGAACTTCTACTATAAATTTTGGTACGGATAAGTTAAAAATGCAACAAGGAAAATCTGCATTAGTTCATTTAAAAGTAGATTTAGCAGAGTTTTTTAAAAACCCTACACTTATTAAATTATCTGAAAATAATAGTGTAGAGTTTTCTGCATTTTCAGCTACTGTTGCCAATAATTATATTGATATGTTTTCTTTAGATTTTGTACACAATTAAAAACCTATTTTTATTTTTATGAAATACTCTTTTTTGGCATTATCTATTTTGCTTTTAGCTTGTGAAGTAAAACATGAAAATCACAAAGATCATACAGGAAGCGAACAAAACTCACCCAACAAGGCATTGTATGAAGAAGTTATGAAGGTTCATGACGAAGTAATGCCTTTACACCATCAATTGGCAAAATATAGAGATTCTTTGGTTTTAGAATTAAAAAATCCTGCTTTACAAAAAGATACAGCCAGATTAAATAAACTTACCCTTGTTCACAAAGATTTAGATTATGCTTATAAAGCAATGGATATGTGGATGAGAAATTTTGATGCTGATTTTGAGAAAAAACCTGATGCTGAACAGAAAGAATATTTAGAAAAAGAAAAGCAAACAATTAATAAGGTGAGTGAAAAAATGAAAGCAAGCCTTGAAGCAGCTAAAAACAGAAAGAAATAAACAAAAAAGAGTAAGCTTAGCTTACTCTTTTTCATGTTTTATAAAATTTTCTTACATGGATTTATCTATCAATTCAGCAAGGTCATATACTTTAATTTCCCCTTCTTTTTCTTTATTTTTCACACCATCTGTCATCATCACCATACAAAATGGACAGCCTACTGCTACTACATTGGGGGTTGTTTCCAAAGCATCTTCGATACGCTCAATATTGACATCTTTTGTACCTTTTTCAGGCTCTTTAAACATCTGGGCTCCTCCAGCTCCACAACAAAGCCCTTTGGCTTTTGTACGTTTCATTTCTACAAGTGTAGCATCCAGAGCCTCCAAAACAGCTCTTGGAGCTTCATAAATATCGTTGGCTCTTCCTAAATAGCAAGAGTCGTGGTAAGTAATACGTTTGCCTTTAAATTCGCCTCCCTCTTTCATCTTAATTTTTCCAGAATTGATCAATTCTTGAAGAAACTGTGAATGGTGGATTACATCATAATTTCCTCCCAATTCAGGATATTCATTTTTAAGTGTATTGAAACAATGAGGACAAGCTGTAACTATTTTTTTCACACCATAACCATCCATAATTTGGATATTATTCATGGCTTGCATTTGGAACAAAAATTCATTTCCTGCACGTCTTGCAGGATCTCCTGTACAACTTTCTTCTGTACCTAATACTGCAAAATTAATTCCTACTTTATTTAATATTTTAGCAAAAGCAATGGTTACTTGTTTGTAACGATCATCAAAACTACCTGCACAACCCACCCAAAACAATACATCAGGGTTTTTTCCTTGGGCAGCCAGTTCTGCCATTGTTGGTACTTTATATTCCGACATAGCTGTGAATTTGATTAAAACTAAACTTTGATTTGCAAATTAATATATAAACTTTGTTTTAATCTATAAGTTTTGAAATTATTTCTTTTTATAAGGTTTTTGTCCAACCACATTTCCTGCTGGCTCATAATTACACACCCAAACTTCACTACCATCTTTACAATAAGCTACTGCACAACCTACAGTTTTGGTGTTTTCCCAAATCATTTGGGTATAATGTCCACATTTACTCCAATCTTCATTACATTCTAAAGTTTCAAAATTGAAGTATTGTTTTTCTGAAGCCCAAGCATCTACAGACTCTTCTGGTTTTCTCTTTTTACCCATAGACCAGTACAAGTTTTCTCCATACTTAGTAGTACTGTGGTTCATATTACAACCTTTAGCTTTTAGTGTATTTGCCCATTTTTGAGCCACAGCTGCTAGTTTGTTTGACCATTTAAAAGAAGGCAAGCCTAGTTCTTTTCGCCAATAATTATGCCTTGCTGTCATACCTTTCATATTGGCTGGTTCTACGTCATCTTGCAAGATTTGGGGTTTCATATTGAAACTCAAAAATGCTATAACAATTAGAATGCCTGAAAAAAGATAATTTGCACGAGTGTTGAGGGTAGGTTTCATAATATTCTAGTTTAGAAAATGAATATAAAAATTTTCTGTGTAAAATCAAATCTATCAGTTTAAATTCAAACCAAATGCCAAACCCAACCAAGACTTTCCTTCATAAATCCAAATATTTTTATTTTTATCCAATAAATTGTCAAAACCCAATGCCAAGCCCAAATTAAATTTATCAATAGCAATAATTCCTGCAATTCCTTTGTTCCAAACTACACCATCATATTCTTGAGCTAAAATATTGTTGGTATTGGTTGGACTCATAAATACTCCTCCAAGCCCTGAAAACAAGCCCAAAGAAAACCCGTAATGAGAAATCTCTCTTTTATAAAGGTGTAAAGGTGTTTTTTGATATTTGATGATATATTTATCAAATCTGTAGCCCAAATAAACTGCCCCATTCAGAAATGAATTAATTTGAGCTGGTACATCTATTCTTTTCGAACGATATTTCAAAGGAATGGTAAGTAAGTCAATATCCAAGCCACCTCGATTTAGTATGATTTTATTCTGATTTTCAAGAAGTTTCGTCATCTCTGGTAAAAGGGCGATGTATTGACTGGTATCCACCTTTTTTTGTTGAGATGGATAAATATATAAATCTTCAGATTGTGGATTTATATAAACTTCTTTTTTAATCTTTTCATGATTTTTTTGCCAGTAAAACCCTTCTATCAATTCTGTTTTAGGCGTATTCTTAATTACAGAACAGCCACTTAACAATATCATTAAGATTAAACCTCTTACAAACATAAAATTATCTCATTTTTGTTCTTTTCACCATATAGGCATATAAAATATCTTCAAATGGTTGAGCAATATCAACTTCTATAAAATCAATTTTATATTGTCCACATTTCATTTTAAGGTCTTTATAAAAGTCATCTATATGTTTTTTATAGGTTTCTTGTACCTGATTAGGTTGCAAACGAACTTTTTCGCCTGTTTCAAGGTCTATGAATTCATAAGGACGATTATCAAAATTAAACTCTTGCTCTGTTTGTTTATCCATTACATGAAATAATAAAACCTCATGGCGTTGATGCTTAAGATGTTGCAAAGCTCCAAAAAGTTCTTGAGGATTATTCATATTTTCAAACATATCACTGAAAATAATTACCAATGACCTTCTATGAATTTTCTCAGCAATTTCGTGTAAAACTGTAGTAGCAGAGGTTTTTTTGAGATTGCTTTCTGCATCTAATAGCTTTTGTAGCAATACAAAAAGCTGATGCAAATGAATACTTGTAGATTTACAAGCTGTATGTTCTAAAATCGTATCTTCAAAAGTAGCGATACTTACTGCATCTCTTTGACGTTGAAGCATGTAAGCCAAAGCACCAGCAGCCAACACACTAAAAGTCAGTTTCCCTTTGGTTTCCTTAGGATAATACATAGAAGAAGAAACATCTATCAATATTTGACAACGCAAATTGGTTTCTTCTTCATAGCGTTTGACGAAAAGCTTATCCGTTTTGGCAAAAACCTTCCAATCTATATGTCTTGTACTTTCTCCAGAGTTATATAAACGATGTTCTGCGAATTCAACTGAAAAACCATGAAAAGGGGAACGGTGTAAGCCTGTAATAAAACCTTCTACCATTTGTTTGGCAAGAAGTTCGATATTACCAAACTCTCTGATTTTGTCCAGTGTTAGTTTCATAGCTTTCTGATTTTGTTAAACCTATAAGGTTTTAATGTTTATAGTATTATAACCCTAAATCTTGTTTAATTTGTATAGTTTTCTGCTTGAATTTTTCTCTAACACTCTCTAAATTTTCTTCGTAGTCTCCTTTTAGACTTACATAAAACTTAATTTTAGGCTCTGTACCTGAAGGACGAGCTGAAATTTTAGAACCCTCTGCTGTAATAAATTGAAGAACATTTGAAGTTTCATCAAAAAGTAATTTTTTCTTTTCTCCCGTTTTTAGATTGGTTTCTTCAAGGCTTTGGTAATCTTTAAGAATCACAACTTCTGAGCCCCCTAACTTTTTAGGCGTTTCATTTCTGTAATTTTGCATCATTTCCTTAATTTCTTGCATACCTGCAATGCCTTTTTTAGTAATGGAAATTAAGGTATCTTCATAAAAACCAAATTCTTTATAAATTTCAAGAAGCATTGGATAAATACCTCCATAATTTTCCTGAGCGTAAGCTGTCATTTCAGCTATCAATGCACAAGCAGAAACACCATCTTTATCACGAACAAAATCCCCTATCAGATAACCATAACTTTCTTCACAACCAGCAATATAATGTTTCTTGCCTTCTTGTTCACGCATAATGGTCGCAATGTATTTAAAGCCTGTATAGGTATTATAGCATTCTACTCCTAATTTTTCAGCGATATGATCAATCAAATCGGTGGTAACAATGGTTTTTACAATGTATTCATTACCTTTTAAGCCTTTATTTTTCCAAGCTGAAAGTAGATAGAACATTACCAAACTACCTGTTTGGTTTCCGTTGAGTAATATAAAACGTCCTTGATTGTCTTTTACAGCTATTCCTACTCTATCCGCATCTGGATCGTTGGCAAGCACTAAATCAGCATCTATTTCTTGGGCTTTTTTAAGAGCTAAAGTCAAGGCTTCTGCTTCTTCAGGATTTGGATAGATAACTGTTGGGAAATTCCCATTGGGTTCGGCTTGTTCTATAACAATGTGTACATTTTCAAAGCCAAAACGTTTGAAAAGCTGAGGGACAAGTGTAATGCCTGTACCATGCAAAGATGTATAAACTATTTTAAGATTTTTATGTTTTTGAATAAGCTCTGGGTATAAAGAAAGTGTTTGCACTTTTTGCAAATAGATTTCATCAAAATCTGCTTTTACAATCTCAATTAAAGTTTTATTTGCTTCAAAACGAATGTCTTGAATTTTTACTTTCTGAACTTCTTCAATTACATTTTTATCATGAGGGCTTACAAGTTGTGCCCCATCATTCCAATATGCTTTATAACCATTGTATTCTTTAGGGTTGTGAGAAGCTGTGAGCATCACACCACTTTGGCAACCAAAATGCCTGATAGCAAAAGAAAGCTCTGGCGTAGGACGTAGTTTTTCAAAGAAATATACCTTAATTCCATTGGCAGAAAACACGTTGGCTACAATTTGAGCAAATTCTTGGCTGTTGTTTCGGCTATCATAAGAAACTGCTACTTTTAATATTGTATTGGGGAATGCTTTCTGTAAATAATTTGCAAGTCCTTGTGTGGCAAGCCCTACGGTATATTGGTTCATTCGGTTTGTACCCACACCCATAATGCCACGCAAACCACCTGTTCCAAATTCTAAATCCTGAAAAAATGCTTCTCTAAGCTCCTCTGCTTGATTATTATCCAATAAATTTTGAATATATTTTTTTGTTTGTTCGTCTGTTGCTTCTAACCAAGTATTGATACGTTCTGAAATTGCTTGTTCCATCATTATTGATAAAAATTTAAAGTCTTCTATATTTTTTGATTAAGCTGTTTTTTTCATTTTATGTCTAATTACCTCTATCACAGCAGGCATGATAGAAAGGAAAATAATTCCAAAAATAACCAAAGTAAAGTTTTTTCTTACAATTTCGGTTTCTGCAAAGAAATAACCGAGCCACAAAAAAGACCAAACCCAAACAAAACCACCCACAACATTATAAAGCAAAAATTTACTATAATTCATTGTACCCACACCTGCTACAAAAGGAGCAAAAGTACGTACAATAGGCACAAAACGAGCAAAAATGATGGCTTTTCCGCCATGCTTATCATAAAATGCCTGTGTTCTAAGTAAATATTCTTTTTTAATCCATTTACTCTCTCTTTCAAAAACTGCTTTTCCAAGTTTTTTTCCAACAAAATAATTAACAGTATCACCCAAAACTGCTGCAATAAATAAAATTGTACCCATTAGCCAGATATTTAACTCATTGGTTGCCTTAATTAAAGCTCCTGTAGCAAATAGTAAAGAGTCCCCTGGTAAAAAAGGCATCACTACCAAACCTGTTTCTACAAAAATAATGGCAAATAAAATTCCATAAATCCACACTCCATAATCCTGAAAAATAACTTGTAAATATTTGTCTATGTGTAAAATAAAATCAATGAGTTTTTTTAGATATTCCATTTTTTGAGTGATGAGTTATGAATGATAAGTTATAAATAAATATTTAGAGTTTTTCTCTTATTTCTAAATTCAATTGGCTAAAAGCTCTTTAGCACTTTGTAAAGCTGACTCAGAAGTTTTGCTACCACTAATCATTTGAGCTATTTCTTCTACTCGCTCTGAAAACGAAAGTTCTTTTATACGACTAAATGTTCTGTTATGTGTATCTTCTTTGTACACAAAATAATGTTTATCGCCTTGTGCAGCAATTTGTGGTAAATGGGTAATAGTTAATATTTGATGATTTTTAGACATTTCTTGTATCATTTTACCCATTTTAAGAGCTATTTCGCCAGAGATACCTGTGTCTATTTCATCAAAAACAAGTGTAGGCATAGCCGTTTTTCCTGCCAAAATGTATTTGATAGCAAGCATCAATCTTGAAAATTCGCCACCAGAAGCCACATTCTTAATTTCCTGAGGGGCAATACCTTTGTTGGCACTAAATAAAAAGCCTACTTTATCAATGCCCGAAATGGTAGGTTCTGTTTGTTGTACCTCAATTTTTAGTATAGCATTGGGCATTCCCAGCTCCACAAATAAAGAAGACAACTCTTTTTCTATATATTCAACAACTGCTTTACGTTTCTCAGAAAGTTGAACAGCTTGTTTCTTGGCTATTTCAAAAGATTCTTCACTTTGCTGGCGATGTTTGGCGAGTTCTTCATCAAAATTAAGTACTTTTTGAACTTTTACTTCTAAATCTGCCTGTATTATAAGTAATTCTGCTATTGAACTTGCTCTATGTTTTTTCTGTAAACGTTCTATTTCGTCTAAACGAACCTGAATTTGTTCAATTCTTTTAGGGTCGTATTCTGTGCTTTCATAAAGGCTTTCAAGTTCTTGTGAAACATCTTTGAGTTCTTCTAAAATTGTTTCTGTTCTTTCAGAAAGACGTTCATAATCAGGTGCATACTCCGAAAGTTTTTCAAGTATTTTATTGAGATTTCTAAGTACTACTAATACTGCAAAATCGCCTTCTTGGAGACTTACAAGCCCTTCAGAGAGTTTTGCTTTGAGTTCTTCAGCGTTTTCTAAAATTCCTAATTCTTGTTCAAGACTTTCTTGCTCTCCTGCTACCAAATTTGCTTTTTGGAGTTCTTCAAGCAAAAACTTATTATAATCAAACTCTTTTTGAGCGTTTGCCTGTTCAGCAAGCAGATTTTGATATGCTTTTAAATGCTTCTGATAATTTTTAAAAACCTCTTGATATGCCTCTAAATAGCTCTGATTTTGTGCGTAAGCGTCCAAGATATAACGCTGATAATCTTCTGCTGAAAGCAACAAGTTATCATGTTGTGAGTGAATGTCAATGAGGCGTTGTGTAATTTTGCCTAATATCTCCAGTGTAACGGGAGTATCATTTACAAAAGCTCTTGATTTTCCATTAGCAGAGATCTCTCTACGTATTACTGTATTTTGCTCATAATCAAGCTCTTCTTCCTCAAAAATATGGGTCATTTGGTAGGCAGATATGTCAAATATTGCCTCTACTACACACTTTTCTTCTTCGTCAAACAATACTTTCTTATCAGCCCGATTGCCAAGTATAAGGCTAATTGCCCCTAACATGATTGATTTACCTGCACCTGTTTCGCCAGTAACAACATTAAAAGCCTGATGAGGTGACAGATTGAGGCGTTCTATCAGGGCATAATTCTGAATGGATAAATTTTTGAGCATAAATAAAGCCAGTAACCTTTGCAAATATAGCTGAAAAAAATGAAAGTAAGAATAGAATATTTTTCGTTAAATTTGTGTCACAGACTCATTTTAAAGTCTTTTTTTATTTTTTTTATCTAATATAAACCTCTCTTTATGAAAATTTTATGTATCTCTGACACACATGGGCAGCATAGAAAATTAAACCTTCCTGAAGCTGATATGATTATCCATGCAGGTGATATGAGTGGTAAAGGTGAGGCTTGGCAAATCAGAGAGTTTTTTGAATGGTTTTCAAAATTATCTTATCGTTATAAAATTTGTATTGCTGGTAACCACGATTTTATGGCAGAACGAGAACCAGAAGAATTTCTAAAACTTGTTCCTGATAACTGTATTTATCTCAATGATTCGGGAATAGAAATAGAGAACATAAAAATATGGGGTTCACCCATTAGTCCCGCGTATCACAATTGGGCTTTTAATAAAGAACGAGGTCATGAAATAGCTAAACATTGGGATTTAATTCCTCCTGATACTGATATTTTAATTACACATGGACCTCCTCTGGATGTTTTAGATAAAACCATTTGGGGCAAAAGAGTTGGTTGTGAAGATTTAAAAAAGAAAATTGAACAAATACGACCAAAAATTCATATTTTTGGGCATATTCATGAAGACTATGGTATACTAAAAATATTTGATACTACATTTATCAATGCCAGTAGTATCAATATTGACTATATACCTTTGCACAAACCCATTATCTACGAATTAAACGACTCTATTTCCTAATTTATTTTTATGTTTGTTACCTCTAAATTGCCTGAAGTCAAAACTACCATTTTTACAATTATGAGTACTTTGGCAAGAAAGCACCAAGCCATTAATTTATCACAAGGTTTTCCAGATTTTTCTCCACACCCAAAGCTCATTGAAGCAGCCACCAAAGCCATGCTTTCAGGGCAAAATCAGTATGCTCCTATGCAAGGCTTGATGAATTTGAGAGAAATTATTGCACAAAAAGCACAAGAATTATACAATGTATATTACAATCCTGAAAAGGAAATTACCATTACAGCAGGAGCCACTCAAGCAATTTTTACAGCTATTATGGCTTTTATACGTCCTCAAGATGAGGTGATTATGATTGAACCTGTGTATGACAGTTATGTACCTGCTGTACGTTTGTGTGGTGGTATGGTGAAGTTTTGCCAAATGAACCCTGATGATTTTAGCATTAATTGGAAAGACATGAGCAAACTGATTTCCAACAAAACAAAGGCTATTATTATTAATTCGCCTCATAATCCCACAGGTAGTACTCTCAAAGAGAAAGATTTACAAGAATTACAAAAATTAGTACAAGGCACTGATATTATAATAATTAGTGATGAAGTGTATGAGCATATTATTTTTGATGGTGAGCCTCACCAAAGTATTGCTCTGTATCCTGAATTGGCTCAAAGAAGCATCATTGTCTCTTCTTTTGGTAAAACCTACCATACCACAGGCTGGAAAGTAGGTTATGTATTAGCTCCTGAAAATCTGATGATTGAGTTTCAGAAAGTTCATCAATACAATGTTTTTAGTGTCAATATTGCTTCACAAGTAGCTTTTGCAGAAATCCTAAAAGACAAGGACTTATATCTTTCTTTGGGACAGTTTTATCAAGAAAAAAGAGACTATTTTAAGCTTTTGCTGAAAGGTAGTCGATTTGTATTAAAGAACGTTTCAGGGACATATTTTCAGTTGGCTTCTTACCAAAATATTTCAGAAGAAAAAGACACTGATTTTGCTGTATATCTTACTGAAAAAGTAGGTGTTGCTCCTATTCCATTATCTCCATTTTATAGCAAACAGCAAGACTTTAAACTGCTTCGTTTTTGTTTTGCCAAAGAAAATGAAACGCTTGAGAAAGCAGCCGAAAAATTGGTTAAAGTTTAAAAGTTAAGTTCTTGTTTTTCTCAATTTTATCTACTAAATTTGCACCCTCAATTTTTCTGTTTTAATTAAATTCTGTTCAAATGCCAAAAGTAAAAACCAACTCAGGTGCGAAGAAGCGTTTTCGCCTGACAGGAACAGGTAAAGTGAAGCGTAAACATGCTTTCAAAAACCACATCCTGACCAAAAAAACAACTAAGCAAAAAAGAAACTTGTCTAATTTCGCTATCGTTTCTGATGCGGATATGCCAAGAGTGAAAGCTTTGCTTAATCTATAATTTATTATCTTAGTAGAAAATCTACTAATTGGTTTCAAATGTTCAACCCGATTTTTAGGCTATAAGATTGCTAAAAGCAACGCCAAAAGTCAAAAACACAAAAAATTATGCCACGTTCAGTAAATGTCGTTGCTGCAAGAGCAAGACGCAAAAAAATGATGAAGTTTGCTAAAGGTTTCTTTGGTAGACGTAAAAACGTATGGACAGTTGCTAAAAATGCTATTGAAAAAGCATGGCACTATGCATACCGTGATAGAAAGCAGAAGAAAAGAGATTTCAGAGGTCTATGGATTGCTCGTATCAATGCAGGTACGCGTCAATACGGTCTCTCTTATTCCAAATTTATGGGCTTGTACCATAAAGCAGGTTTAGGCTTGAACAGAAAAGCACTTGCTGATCTTGCAATGAACCACCCTGATGCTTTCAAAGCAATTGTGGACAAAGTAAAACAAGCAGCTTAAAACAAAGAAAACCTCCAAATATTTTGGAGGTTTTTTTATGATAAGTCTTTAATAAGCGAAGATATTATTTTTTAGGAGCTACTGCTTTAGTTCCTTCTTTTTTAGTTGTATCAGCCTTTTTAGTAGTATCTGTAGCTACAGATCCATCTTGTAGATTAGAACCTGTTGAGCCTCCATATAATTTTTCTCTAATAGCTTTTGCTCTTTCATTAGCCTCTTTATTTGCAGGATATTGTTGGCGAAGTTGGCGAGCTGAGTCACCTTTTACACCATACACATATATACTTCCCTCTCTTTTATCTTTGAGCTTTTTTTGGTCAGAGTTATTATATTGATCTAAATTACAAGCATTAAAGGCTACTAAGCAAGCCACAGCAAGCAAAAACTTCTTCATAATGCAATACAGTTTATATTTCGCCTGTAAAGCTATATATTTTTCATTGGATTGCAAATAACAAAACAACTTTTTTATTTTATTTCAGATAATAATACTTTGTTCTACTTGAAATTTGAGGCATTCCATCTCGATTAGATACGACTTTTACCTCTATAATTTGATTTTGAGAGTTGTAATCATAATACTTTGTGTGGTCTACGTATTTCTCAAAGCTTTTCCCATAAGGCATAAAACTTGTATGCTCACTTTTAACTTTTAAACCCTTTTCATTATAAAAAAAACGTGACTGAATGGTATTGAGGCTATCTTTTTGAGGAATACGAACCATATAAAATAATCTCCCTAAAGAATCATATCTATATCTTTGCTCAATATATAATGAATCCGTTTTTTCAGGATTTTTGAAATGATATTCACCTTGTATTTGTTGATTATTTTTAAATCTGAATTGATGAGATATAAAGTCCATACTCTCCTGATTATGAGAAGTATGCTTCCTACTCAAAGTCAATTTGCCTTCTGAACGAATGAACTGTGTTTTAAGCAGAGAATCATTAAAATATTGTTTGATGATTTCTTCATTGCCTTTTTGTGTGTAGAGGTATTTTGTTAGTTCACTACAATCAACATTATTACAAGCAAATACTTGCTTTACATTGCCTGCATTATCATACTCATAGAAAATCTGGTCGTTTTCTATAATAAGTTGTTTTTGAGCGTTGTATTTTTTAATAATTGTATCAACATATGGATTGGGATTATCTCCAATCCATATCTCACTAACTATTTTCTCTTGGTAACTAACTTTTTCAAGAAATGTATCTTTTTCTATTTGAGCGTTTTGACAGGCCGTAAAAGTCAAAAGACAAAGTATATTATTTACTATCCAAGTAGTCAAATAAGGCTTTTTTACTTTCATTGGTTTTAAGCATTTTTGAAACCTTGGTATAATACTGATAGCGGTCATAGGTGTATTCATAACCAAATTTAGCCAAATCTAATTTTTCTTTATCAAATGATATAACTCCAACCAAAATGGCTACTTGTTCAGAGGAAAAATAACCTGTATTTTTCATACTAAATTTAGCAATACGTAATTTTTCCTCATCAGAAATTTCATTTTCCATTTGATGTTTAATTTCTACAAACTCTGCATCTAAAACCTTTAAAGAAGAATTCTGAGAAGGCATCGGTTTATTGGTTGTATCCATAGTTGTTTCCGTTTGGGAAGGCTTTTTTTCCTCTGTTTCAACTGGATTTGTTGGGTTGGGGTTGGTTGGATTAGGATTTCTTTGTTGTGGAAATGGATCTGTTAGGATAGGTATATCTCTAAAGACTCTGCCTGTACGTACAGAATTGAGTACATCTCCCAAACTTCCAACACTTTGAATAGAAAGTTTATAATACCCTTTTCGAGATTTTCTAACAACCACAGAAAGATTTCTCACTCCAAAAACAGGTATTTTCTTTTCTAAAATAACAGGAGTAGCTTGTGGATGTAATACAATTTTTACCCAATATACACCTGTCCATAAATTATCAGCTCTGACAAATGTTTCTGGGTTCTGATTCACCTGATTGCCATTCATATAGAGCAAAAAAGTTTCTCCCTCCAATGTAGAAAAAGAAATAGATGAGTATTGAGCTTTACTTTGAAAATAAAGAAATAGAAATACAAAAGAAAGTAGATATTTTTTCATAGAATAAACAGGTTTTCTTTTGTATTAGACAAATATAGTACCAAGAAAGTTTAATCTGGCTTGGTTTTATAAGGATTGAAAACAATGGGAATAGTTTTTCGCATTGCTACATTTTGATTAACATTATTGGTAGCAGGTGTCCACCCTGTTTCGGATGCTACATTAATAGCATTGATGACAAGCCCCTCTATGAGCGTTTTAAATTCGGCTTCTGCATCTTCAGGAAATCCTTCTGTAATTTTTATATCTCTAACTTTTCCGTCTTTATCTACAATAAACTGAACTATTAATTTACTTTTGAACTTTTTTTGTCTTGCTTCAGCAGGATATGTAATATTTTGACGAACTTTTTTTACAAATGCCGAATCACCACCTTCATATTTTGCTTTGGTGTTTAATGTAAATTTTTGTGTTGGTTTTACTTCTCCTATTTGCGTAGAATCCACTGTATTGGTATCTACAGGAGTTACTTTTAGAGAATCTATAGGTTTTTCTACATTGGTAGAATCTTGTCCAAATGCTGTGATAGTATAAAACACTATAAACAAAACTGTTCCAAAGAATTTCTTCATAAACTTCATTTTAAAAAACGAATATACAACTTTTCTACCTTTTACTCAAATTTGATAGGAATGGTTTTACGAACTTTCACAATTTGTCCATTACTATTGAGTGCAGGTTTCCAAGTATATTTACTGTTTACTATCATAATTGCCTTGATAGTAGCCTCATCATAGCCATCTCCAGCTTTTTTAAGGGCTTTTACTTGTTCTACTTTACCTTGTTCATTTACCAAAAAAGAAACAACTGCTACTGTTTTCTTTTTCTGAGCAGGATATTGAATATTTTGATAAATCAGTTTCTTGAAGTTTTCAATTCCTTCAGGGAATTCAGCATTTTGAGCTACCTCAAATTCTTGATAAATATTGTTGGTGTGTTGGGCAAAAGTATTTGCTCCTACACATAAACAGCAAAGTAAAATAAACACTTTCATAGGCATTTTATTTAGATTCTAGTGGATTTGTTTTGGGTTTCTCAGGATCATCTAATTTAAAATTAACAGGAATTGACTTACGAACTTTTACAGGTTTACCATCTTTATTAAGAGCTGGTTTCCAAGTATAATTTGCATTGAGAACCATCATAGCATCCATGGCTGCTTCATCACAGCCTTCTCCTATACGTTTAAGTACTTTAAAATCCTCCATTTTACCTTTTTTATTCACAGTAAATTGAATTATACTTATTCCCTGAATGGCTTTTCTCTTTGCTTCTTTAGGATATTTGATGTTTTGAGCAACTAACAGCCTAAAGTTATTCACTCCTCCTGGAAATTCACAGTTTTGAGCTGTTTCAAATTCCTGAAAAACCTTGTCTTTATCTTGTCCATATACATTTACAGCAAAAAACATGCTGATTATAAGGAGTAATCTCATTTTCATGATTTATATGATTTTAAATTTTCGTTTGTTAAAAATAATTTGTATTCTTTTTTCTTGATTAATAATTTTTCCTCTATCATCTTTAGCTACTGACCAATTCTGATGAATTTGTTCCAAAGCTCTCAATACCATTTTATCATATTCTTGCCCTACGCTTTTTTCTATTTTAGGATTGATGATTTTACCTACCTTAGAAACTGTAAATATTAAATATGTTTCTCCTTTAAATTTTCTAACTCCTTTAGGGTATTTTAAATTGTTTTTAAAATCTTTATAGAATTGATTTATCCCCCCTTCATAAAAAGTATCTTGTTTACAACAGCAAGAGAGTAACACTTCTAAATCCTGCTTATCTTCAACAATAATCAATTCTGGTTTCTCAACAATTTGTCCCCAAACAAAACTCCAATTCGATAAAAATATTATAAGAAGAATTATATTTTTCATAGCTTAACTCATTATGTATCTCTCCATTACACACTATTAGCAATAGCATCTAAAATAGTTTGGTAATCTACTTCATTCAATCCCTCACCAGCTTTTGAAGGGTATTGGATAGTATTCTCCCAATGGTTTGCAATATCCGTCCATGCATAGGCATCAGGTGTGTACATAATGAGGCGTTTAGACGCTCTGCTCATGGTTTGTCCATCCCATAAATCTGATAAATCATCAAAATTTTTAGGAATAGAAGTAGGATAATTTTGAGGTTTACTATCCGCCTTAAACTCCAAAGGGTGAGTGCTTGCATCTGTCCAAAGTAAAACAATTTGTCTGCGTTTATCACCTTCCTTACTCCAATCTGACTGAATAGCTAAAGCCAAAGCTTCTAAGCCATTTTCGGGTTCATCTCCACCTCCATCAGCTTGAATGGCATCAATAAACTTTTTAAATTCATCTTTCTGGTCAGGGAGTGTTAAAAATTCAGAGGTTTCCATAGATTTATCCCCATCCACATAATAATCTCTAAAAGCAATTATTTTTACTCTTAGTTTATCAATTTGCTTCGATTTTTGTCGCATAAGGGTCGCTAAATCGTCATAAAAACGAAGAGCATTTTCTTTTACTTTACCAATAATTGGCGACATAGAGCCTGTCGCATCAATACACATTACAATATCTACGTGATAGCTAAGTCCTTGCATTCTTTGGGTTTATATTTTTTTTTCTTTGTAAAAATAATATTTTTTTTTGAATCTTAAAAATAAAAGAGAGGCTCGTAAGCCTCTCTTTGTTATTAATCATCATCATCTTTTTTCTTCTTTTTCTTTTTGCCTTTGCTTTCTTCTTCAGCCTTTTTCTTAGCAGCCTCTTCTTCAGCTTTCTTCTTGGCAGCAGCTTCTTCTTCGGCCTTCTTCTTAGCCTCCTCATCAGCTTTTTTCTTAGCATCTGCATCTGAAGACCATACATCATTGGTTGCATCTACATCTGGAAGCATTTTTTTAGGGTCTAATTCTACTTTCTTAACTTTAGAAGTAGTATTTACTCTAATTGTTTTGTTATTACCTTTTTGCCAAACTTCAACTGGTAAATTTATCATTGTTTTTTTACCATTTTCTTCTGTAACCTCCATCATGATAGGCATTACATCTCCATTATTTTTAATTACAACCAAAGCTGCTCCATCTTTTGCATAGCTTACATTGGTAACAGCTTGGTCAATTGTACCTGTTCCATAAAACCATGCTTTCCAGAACCAAGCAAGTTCGTCACCAGCAGCATTGTTCATGAAATTAAAGAAATCGGTAGGTTGTGGGTGTTTAAAAGCCCAAGTTTTAATATAGCTTTTGAAAGCAAAATCGAA
The DNA here is from genome assembly GCA_001281695.1 of bacterium 336/3. Lineage (NCBI taxonomy): Bacteria > Pseudomonadati > bacterium 336/3. The sequence goes on from LJIE01000001.1 coordinate 3,767,654, forward strand.
ACGCTCAGGGCCTAAAATATACTCACGCAATAACCACATACCAGCACCTGGTTTATAGTAAGCTGTTACGCCCAAATTTCTATCTTGAGCTATGTCAGGATATGTAGAAATAGGCTCTCTTGTAGCTCCTTTTACCACAAAACCTTGTAGTTGAGGATTACGCATATTACTAATTGCAAAACCATTAGCATCATAATATTCACCATTATTAAATGCCATAGTACTATAATGATTGATGAAAGTATTGAATCCTTCATCCATCCAAGGATACAAGCGTTCGTTGTTACCTACAATCATAGGGAACCAGTTATGTCCAAACTCGTGGTCTGTTACACCCCATAAGTCTTCACCTTTGGAACGATAGCTACAGAAGTTTACACCAGGGTATTCCATACCACCAATATTACCCGAAATATTATTAGCTGTTGCATAAGGGAATTCAAACCACATTTTAGAATAATGCTCAATAGAAGCTTTGCTATATTCTGTTGAACGTTCCCATCCACCACCTTTGGCATTTTTATCAACACTTTCTTTGGTATAACCTGAAATAGCCAAGATTTTCTTACCACTTGGCAAATTGATACGAGCAGCATCTACAATAAAACCAGTAGAAGCACCAAAAGCAGCATCACGAGTATTTTCTATTTTAAAGTGCCAAGTAAGTTTAGGTTTAGCTGTAGGACGAGCAGTTGCTGTACCTACTTCATTTTCAGAAATAATATCAACAGTCTTATCACTATTTTTAGCTTGTTCCCAACGTTTTACTTGTTCGGCTGTATAACACTCAGCAGGATTTTGCAAAGCACCAGAACCCAAAACCACCATATTGGAAGGGGTTGTAACTTTGAAATCAATGTTTCCATATTCCAAATAAAACTCACCAGAACCCAAATAAGGCTCTACGTTCCAACCTTTGATATCATCATAGACACACATACGGGGATACCATTGAGCCAAGTTATAAATCCAGCCTTTTTCCATTTTGATACGTCCCATACGGTCAGAACCATATTCAGGAATATCGAAAGAATAAGAACCCTCAATTTCTACTTTTCCACCTTTTGCTTTTACAGGAACATCTAAGCGTACTTGCATACGAGTATCTGTAATCATGAATTGAGCAGGTTTTCCACCTACTTTTACGTTTTCTAATGTATAACCTGAAGTTGGGTTTGCACGGTTACGACTACCTTCTACAGATTGTACATAAGTACCACGAGAATCTTCTTTGAACTTGTTTTGTTCCAATTGTAACCAAACAAATGGAAGATTATCAGGAGAGTTATTTGTGTAGGTTATTTTAAAAGTACCCTTTACACTATGCTTTTCGGGGTCAAGCTCAACATTTAATACATAGTCGGCTTTATTTTGCCAGTAAGCCTCGCCAGGCATACCACTCGCAGAACGTGTAGGGGTAGCTCTGAAATCAAATACAGGTTCAAATTTGGCTTGATTATTTTGTAATTGAGCTGATGCCTGAAAAGCAAATGCCCCTACAAATGTAGCCATAAGAATACTTTTTTTCATTGTTAGATTTTGTTTATTAAATTTTGCTTTAAACGAGTTTTTTATTTTATATATTGTTTAAATAGACAAAAATTATTTGCCATACTTCTTTTTATATCTCTGATAAAGTTCTGTTTGTTTGCTAGTTAGCTCTATTTGCTTTCCTTTGATGAATGCCATTTCCACTTGGTTTCCTCTCATATCTAAAATATCACCACTACTAATAATAAGTGTTGCATCTTTTCCTTTTTCTAAAGAACCTACTGTTGCATCAATACCTAATATTTTAGCTGTGTTAGATGTAATCATTTTCAGAGCTTCCTCTTTATCCAAACCGTAGGTAGCAGCAGTACCCGCTGTAAATGCAAGATTTCTAGAACCCATCGATTCCATATCTCCTTCATAGTTTAAACCAACCAATACACCTGCTTTTTGCAGAACTGCTGGTAGTTTATAAGCAATATCTATATCATCATCTGCTCTATTGGGTAGGCTGTGTACTCTATTTAAAAGTACAGGAATATTGTTGTTTTTTAGAAAATCTGCTACTCTAAATGATTCCGAACCACCTACTATTACAATTTTCTTTACACCTTTTTTTTGTGCAAACTGTACGCTTTCTATAATATCTTTGGCTTCATCAGCATGGATATAGAGATTTTTTGAACCCTCAAAAACACCCTTCATAGCTTCATAACGAAGATTTACTGAAGAAGGATTTGTGGTTTGACTGTATGCGATAGCTTCTGTAAAAAATTGTTCAAGTTCTGCAATACGCTTAGGGCGTTCATTATTTTTCTCCATCATTTGTTCTCTCCAGTTGAAGCTATACAAAGGAATCCAGTTCATATGAATACCATCATCAGCTTTATGAACTGCATCTTCCCAATTCCAACCATCCAACTCCATGATTGAAGATGAACCAGAAATAATTCCTCCTCTTGGTGTTGATTGCACTAAAAGTACACCATTATAACGAATAGTAGGAAGCATTTCCGCATCTGTGTTAAATGCTATCAGAGAGCGTACATGGGGGTTATAGGTTCCTACCTCATAATAGTCTCGTGTAGCTCTTACAGCATCTACTTCTGTCAAGCCGACTGTTGTAGATGGCAAAATAAGCCCTGGGTACACATGTTTACCTGTAGCATCAATAGTTTGGGCATCTTTTAAATCTGATGCAATATTTTTATCTACAAGTGTTATTTTACCTTGCTCAAACACTATTGTCCCTTTTTCCACAACAGTGCCATTACCAACATGGATAGTTGCGTTTCTGATAACAACTGGACGTGTTTGTTTGGGGGCTGGTGTAGGATTTTGGGCAGAAGCAAAATAAGCTCCAAACATTAAAAACAATATAGATACTTTTTTCATGAAAACTAGTATTTTAATAGCCACCAAATTAGTGCAATATCATTATAAAACCAATATTTTTTTTATTTTCATTTCTTAATCGTAAAATATTTCATTCTTTAAAGACAACCTTTTATGCATCGAGGTTACAACATTTTGATTTTTTTTATTTTTTTCTGTTCTATTTGGCTATATTCGAGACTTAGATTGTTTTGAGCTGATAGGTTTGTTATTTTGGTAGAATTTCATGGATATGCAAGATATTGAAAATAAATACAATAAGTTAATTATCAGAATTCCTGTTTTTTTAGGATTGGCTTTGGCTTTAGGAATTGGTATTGGTTTCATGATTTCAATACCTAGAAAAAATACAGTATCCGAACAATCCAGTAAAATCACTGAAGTATTGAGCCTTATTCAGAACAATTATGTGGACAGTTTGGGACTTGACTCTACAGCTAATTTTGCAATTCAGAAAATGTTGCAAAACTTAGACCCTCATAGCTCCTATTTCCCTTCTGATGATGCTCCTCTTGCCAAAAGCCAGCTCGAAACGGATTTTGAAGGTGTAGGCATTGAGTATGAATGGGTAAAAGATACACTTTTTGTACTATATCCAGCTAAAAATGGACCTGCTGACAAAGCTGGTGTACTTGCTGGTGATAAAGTAATAGCCATCAACAATGAAAATCTAGCTGCTAATACCACACAAAATACTCTTTTCAAAAAACTCAGAGGCAAAAAAGGTACCAGTGTTGAACTCACTATTTTAAGAGGAAAAAACATTCAGAAAATTTCTGTTATCAGAGATAAAATTCGTAGTTATTCAGTATATGCTTATGCTATTAACTCCGAAATAGGCTTTATCAAAGTATCTAAATTTGCAGAAAAAACTGATTTAGAATTTACTGAAGCTCTCAAAAAGCTTGTAGAAAAAGATAAAGTCAAAAAAATCATTATTGACTTGAGAGATAATGGTGGAGGTTTTATGGATAGAGCTACTAAAATAGCTGATGAGTTTTTGGAAGCAGGTAATATGATTGTTTATACAAAAGGCAAACATAAACGCTATGACCAAGAATATTTGGCAACCAAAGGTGGTATATTTGAAAAAGGTGATGTAGTTCTACTTATTGATGAAGGCTCAGCATCCGCTTCTGAGATTTTAGCTGGAGCCTTACAAGATAATGACAGGGCTATTCTTATAGGCAGACGTTCTTACGGAAAAGGCTTAGTACAAGTCCCTTTTGAACTTTCAGATGGAGCAGAAATGCGTTTAACTGTATCGAAATACTATAGCCCTAGTGGAAGATGCATCCAAAGAGATTATAAAAATGGAAAGCCTTATGATAAAAATCTTGTTGAACGTTATAAAAATGGAGAGTTACTTCACGAAGACAGCATCCATTACGATAGTAAACAGGTTTTTAAAACTAAAAAAGGCAAAAAAGTGTATGGTGGTGGTGGTATCAGTCCTGACTATTTTATTCCCTTAGATACAACTGATTTAAGTACAAGTATTCTAAATCTCATGCGAGAAAACAAGCTTAGAGAGCATGCTTCATTATTTGCTAAAAATAATAAAAAGATTTTGATAGAAATGGGTTTAGATAAATTTGATAAAGGTTGGCAAATAGAAATCAATACTTTTAGAAATATTGTAGGAAATATTTCTATGAATACAACTCAAAGTGATTACTTAAAACTATATTATAAATCGTATTTAGCAAAAGTTTTGTGGGGAAATGAAGCTCAAATCCAAATCAGAAATACACAAGATAAAGCTGTTTTAAAGGCACTAGAAGTTTTAAAATGATTTTTATATGAAATTTAAAGATAAAATTGTACTTGTAACGGGTTCAGCTCGTGGCATTGGAAAGGCTATTTTAACAAAATTTGTGGAAGAAGGAGCTATTGGAATTATTTGGGATGTTCAGACAGAGTTGGCTCAAAAAACAGCACAAGAACTCACAGAAAAAGGTGGGAAAGTGTTTGTTGTGGAAAATGTGGACGTTCGTAATTTGGAATCTGTGGAAAAAGCCACCAAACAAGTGCTTGAAAAATATAACAGAATAGATATTTTGGTTAATAATGCAGGTATTTTAAGAGATGCCAGCCTCAAAAAAATGACTGCTGAGAATTGGCAGGCTGTTTTGGATGTGAACCTCACAGGTGTTTTCAATTGTGCTAAAGTGGTAAGTCAGGTTATGACAGAACAACAATATGGGAAAATTGTGAATATTTCTTCAATTGTAGGCATTACAGGTAATTTTGGACAAAGCAATTATGTAGCTGCCAAAGCTGCAATTGTTGGACTTACCAAGACATGGGCAAAAGAGCTTGGCAGATATAATATTAATGTAAATGCCGTAGCCCCAGGGGCTATTGATACAGAAATGTTTGCATCTGTTCCTGAAGACCACAGAAAAGCCTTTATTCAAAAAATACCCATGGGTAGAATTGGTACACCTGAAGATATTGCCAATTTGTGTGCATTCTTAGCCTCTGAAGAAAGTAGTTTTATCACAGGGCAAACAATTATTGCTGATGGTGGTGGGACGCTGGGTTAAGATATTATTCTTTTTAAATCTTATAACTATTCGGGTTTGGGGACAAAATTTTGTTCTTAATCCTGAATTCAAATATATCTCTAACGAAAATGATTTAAAAGACACAAAAATAGAGGTTACTGATTGGTTTACAGGAGATTTAGAAAGCATTTATCCAAATTATTGGGGATTGGGGAAAGAGTATCAAAAAGGCTTTGCCAAAGGAGTTTTATTCAACTCAAAATTTTATTCTCGAACTTATTTACAAACACAATTTTTATACTCTCTTGAAAAAGATGTATTCTATGATATTGAAATAAAAATTTTAGTTTCTACAAATACCAATGTTGATGAAATTGCTAAAAGTAAAATATGGGGAATTGCTTTTTCTAATGAGTCCATCAAAAAAAATATCATAAAAGATATTCAGCCTGCTTTCGAAATAACTTATTTTAACAAATATAATAATCTTGCAAAAAGGAGATTAAGGCAAACATGGGCAAAAGAATATGGAGGAATTTATGACAGTTCAAAAGATTTATGGGAAAACAAAGTTTTAACTATTCAATTCAGTTATCAAGCCAAAGGCTATGAAAAATGGCTGATTATTGGAAATTTTCAGGATGACAATATATATTTGGAAAATCTTGCAAAAAAAATCAAAAAATATCCCAAAGAATCATTTAATATCAATATGTCTGTTTATGAGGTCAATATCTACCCTAAACGTACTACTCGTTTCTAATTAAAAAACAGTGATAAAGAGTTATTTAGAATATTTTTGGAAAGCCAAAGACGAACATGGTCTGCACTCTCCTTTCGTGTTTGAATTATATACCCAGATTATCAAGAAATCTGAAGAAGAATACTATGCTTATGCAGAAATAGAACAATTGAGAGAAAACCTACTCAATAGCACAGAAACTATTGTAGTTCAAGATTTTGGAGCAGGCTCAAAGGTAAATAAAACACCTGAGAGGGCTGTCAAAGATATTGCAAAAAATGCTACTAAAAATGCTCAAATAGGGCAACTGCTTTTCAGGCTTGTCAATCGCTTTCAACCCAAAACTATTATAGATTTAGGTACTTGTTTGGGTATTACGACTGCATATTTGGCAAGCCCAGTTCCTAAAAGTACCATTTATACTTTTGAAGGTTCTGAAAGCCTTATACAATTAGCTCAAACACATTTTAAAATGCTTGGTTTATCAAATATCAAAACAGTTTTGGGCAATATTGATGATACTTTACCTGCAACACTTGATACTTTTGACAAAATTGATTTTGCTTTTATAGATGCAAACCATCGTTATGAGCCTACTATTAGGTATTTTGAACAAATTTTAGATAAAAGCCATGAAGATACAGTCATTATTTTAGATGATATTTACTGGTCTGATGAAATGAAAAGGGCTTGGCAAAACGTTGTTTCTCATCCACAAGTCATGATTAGCATTGATTTATTTTGGATTGGAATAGTGTTTTTGAGAAAAAAACAACCCAAACAACATTTTACCCTTAAATTTTGAAGTATGTTTTATAAAATTACATTCTTGTTATGTTTTTGGGCAACAATATGTTTTGGACAGAAACGTATTCATAATTTTGAAGCAAATATCGGTTTGGATTATAGGACAGCTACTTCAGATAATTTGATACGAGATTTACAAATCAAAGATACGATAGCTTTTAACACAGATATTCGTGACAATATGGCTATGGGTATTTCGGCTCGTTTGCAAGGTTCTGTACTTGCCAATTTTTTCAATTTCAGGGCTGATAAACGCTTTTATTGGGGAGATACTTTTAGTGCAGAGTTTCAGACTGGCTTGCTAAATAATAAATTAAAAAACCAAAATCAGTTTTGGATTGGATATGTGTTTTATGCAGGACTTACTGCTCAATATCTTTTGCATCCCAACCATGAAATTGGAGTACAAATTGTACCTTTCAAATTTGGGATAGACAATGTTTCGCCACAACTTTCTGCATCTAATATTTCTTTCAAATATGCTTCCAAGAAAATGTTTGTAGAGTTAGGAACAGAAGCAAGGAGTTTATCTTTTGCTGGCTGGCTAACAGCTCAAAATGGCTCACCAAGGCAGTATTTTGGACAAATACAATTTGGAGAAAAGAGCAAAATAGGTCTCAAAGTAGAATATGCCCAAAACGATATTAAGCAACTTACACCCAAAGACAGTCGTTTTTACAATATATTTAGGAGTTTTAGAGTGTTTTATGGTATAAAATTATAGCTATGCGAGGTATTCTGACATCAATATTCTTATTGTTTGTATGGTCTGTATCAGCCCAAAAAATCAGCTCTAAAACCATTGAAAAAGGCTTTTTGATGAGCTATGGATATAGTAGTGCTGAAAACAAACTACAAGAAGGCAATTACCAAGTAATGATGCTCCAAGGCAGATTTAGCATGGATTTTTTCCATAGACGAGATACTATTCAGAAAAATAAGTTTTTTTATAAATTTCTAATTGGCAACGAACCTCAATTCAATTTGGTTTGGGTAGGCTCTCAGCAGGCTTGGGAGTTTGGTATCAATAATACTTTACAACCTACTTTTAAGCTTACAGAAAGGCTTTATCCTTATTTTATAGGAAGTACAGGGCTTCACTTTTTTTCGGCTACACTTGCCAAACAACGCAGAGGATTTATTTTTTCCAATAGTGTGGGAGTTGGAACGTATTACAGAATTAGCCAGCGTTTTGCCCTGAACGGACAGTTCAGAATACGACATATGTCAAATCTCAATACACGCATGCCCAATGATGGCATCAATACCCAGCATTTTCATTTTGGGATGAGCTGGTTTGTGCCTTAATCAGAATTTAGTTTTTTAAACCCCAAAGATTTCATGATACCTTTGGGGTTTGTAATGTCTAAAAATACTCTATAATTTGTTTAATGGGCATGATTGAAGCTAGAAAGTAGCCTATCATAAAACCTAAAAATAAAATCACTACGGTTACATTTTTGAACTTTTTGTTTGGTTTTGTTTTTTGCAGATTTTGAGTAACCTTATTGAGTTTGTTTAGTTTATCATTGAAATCTCCTTTCAGTGTATTTCGGTATTCATTTAAAGCTGATATACTCTCATTCAAATTTTCTGGCAATGCTTCTTCCAAATACTCTCTCATTCGGCGTGCAAGTACAGGGGATTTTCCATTGGTTGAAATTGCAATTTTCAGGTTTCCTTTCTTGACAATAGAACCTAAATAAAAGTCGCATAATTCGGGTTGGTCAGCAGCATTGACAAGAATATTTCTCAGATTTGCCAAATATTTGATTTCAGCATTTACAGTTCTATCATTGGTAGCTGTAATCACAAAATCAACATTGTCCAAATCAGATTCTTCAAATCCTCTAATTTCAGTTTTTATTTGAGGGTGTTGCTCCAAAAAGTTTTTTAGCTTAGGATAAATCTCTAAAGCTACAATCGTTAAATCTACATTTGGATTTTGCCTAATGAGTGTTTCAGCCTTTTCTAAACCCACATTACCGCCCCCTACAATTAGGAATTTAGCTTTGTCCGTTTTCAAGAAAACTGGAAATAAAGTGTTTGTTGCTTGTTCCATTACTGAAAAAATTTACGATGTGTAAAATCTCCAAAAGTTTCATTTTGAGCCTTTTCTGTATTATAAAGCTCAAAAAGCATATCTAATTCATTCAAAATCTCTTCTTCAGAAAGCTTTTCTTTGAAAAGCTTATTCAAACGAACTCCAAACCTATCTCCGCCCAGCATCAAATTGTATTGCTGTGGGGCTGTGCCAATTAAACCAATTTCCGAAACATACGGACGACCACAACCGTTAGGGCATCCTGTCATCCGAATGGTGATGTCTTCAGTGGTTAAATGATGTTTTAGTAAAAGAGGCTCAATTTTAGAAACCAATATTGGCAAATAACGTTGAGCTTCTGCCAAAGCCAGTGGGCAGGTGGGCAAAGCCACACAAGCCATAGAGCTTTTTCGCATTCCACTGGTTTGTATATCAATCTGATGCGTTTCAATTAATTGTTCAATCAGATATTTATTCTTTTCCTCTATTTCACCCAAAATCAGATTCTGATTTCCTGTGAAAATCACATTTGAGACATTCAAGTCTGCAACTTCCCACAAAAATGCTTTTTGATGAGGGTTGATAACGCCATGTTCTACAAAAAGAGTATAAAACCATTTTCCTTCATGGTTTTGTTGCCAACCATATCGGTCATTTCTTTCTATAAACTCAAATTCTTGGGCTGGTTCTAAAGAAAAACCTATTCTTTTCTCTAATTCATTTTTAAACTCTTCTACTCCCATTTTATCTACAGTATATTTCAAACGGGAGAGTTTTCTGTCACTTCTATTTCCAAAATCTCTTTGAATGGTTAGTACCTCATAAACAGCTTTTAAGGTTTTTTCTTCTGTATCTGTAAAACCTATGACTGTTCCCAAACGTGGATAAGTCTGCAAGTTTCCATGTGTAGCAGATAAACTACCTCCTACGGCAATATTAAAGCCTTTCAGTTCATTATCTTTGATAATGGCTATGAGTCCAATATCATTAGCAAATACATCCACATCGTTGCTGGGAGGAATTGCAATGGCTATTTTGAATTTTCTAGGCAAATAACGGTCTTCGTATAGTGGGTCAGCCTCTACTGAACGTTCATAAATTTTTTCATCATCAATAAAAATTTCGTAATAGGCTTGCGTTTTGGGGAGTAAAAGATTCGATATTTTATCTGCATAAGCATGAATTTGCTGATGGATAGGCGATATTTGAGGGTGTGCTGTAACAATCACATTACGGTTCACATCTCCACAGGCAGCTATCGAATCTAATTTTGCCAAATTAAAGGTTTGAATTGTAGGGCGTATCTGATGTTTGAGAAGCCCATGTAACTGTACTGTTTGTCTTGTGGTTATTTTGATAGTGCCTGTTCCATATTGCTCAGATACTTCGTGTATGGTTTTCCACTGGTCTGATGTAATTACACCACCTGGGATTCTCAGGCGTATCATGAAGGAATAGAGTTTGTCCAGTTTTTTCAAAGCTCTTTCCTCTCTACGGTCTCTGTCGTCTTGTACATACATACCATGAAATTTCACAAGAACGGTATCATCCGAACGCAAATTTCCTGTATAGGTATCCAATTCAATACTCTCTTTTAGTGTGCCTCTCAGACCATTACTATTGGTTTTAATGGTTTCTACAGGCGATAATTTTTCACTCATAGCTGTAATTTTTAATGTTTTAGTAAACGTCTTTTTGATATTTTCCTGCAAGTTCCAGACCTTCCAAAACTTCTTTAGCTTGCTCCAAACTGATTTTTCTTTCTTGAGCTATTACATCCAAAATGGTATTTTCCACATCTTCACTCATAGGGTATTTCTGACCACAGATATATAAATTTGCTCCATTTTCTAGCCAAGCATTAAATTCTTTAGCCTTTTGTCTGATACGGTCTTGAACATAAATTTTTTGTGCTTGATCTCTTGAAAAAGCCACATCCAAATTGGTAAGTAATCCACTACCAAACCACTCCTGAATTTCCGTTTGGTAATAAAAATCTGATACAAAATGTTGTTCGCCAAAGAAAAGCCAGTTTTTGCCCTCTGCTCCCCTATGATTCCGTTCGGCTAAAAAACTTCTGAATGGAGCTATACCTGTTCCTGGTCCTATCATAATGATGTCTGTTTCATCGGAAGGCAATCTGAAATTAGAATTTTTATGAATGTAAAACTCTATAGATGAGTTATTTGGATAATCCGCTAAAAACTGAGATGCCAAGCCTGTTTTTAGCGTGTTGTTTACAGAAAACTTATTTAAACCTACAGTTAAGTGAATTTGCCCTTCATGGGCATCTTTTGAAGAAGCAATAGAATACAAACGGGGTGCAATGGGGTGTAGAATATCAATTAAATCCTCTATTTTGATAGTTTTAGAAATATTATATTGCTCAAAAATATCCAGCAGGTCTATTTTTTCAGTTTTTATCTCTACACCTAAAACCTTTTCTAGTTTTTCAATAATATTTCTTCCTAAACCTCTGATATTCTGCTTATAGAGCCATGATTCTACTGTTTTGGTCTCTCCTTTTACAAGAATTTCTGTGTGAAGACTCACTTGAAAATACTCTACCAGACGTTCTATATCCTCTTTTTTGTTATGGGGTATCACGCCCAAAGCATCACCAGATTCATAAAAAACTTCTTCGTGGGGAGTTATTTCAATATGATAGGTTTCTTTATTTGAACCTCTATCATTTAAAACAATTTTGTGTACTATTTCGCCTGTATAGTTTTTCTTCTTTACAGATTTACTAACAATTTGTGTTGTTGATAAAAGATTTTTAGTCGTATTTCTGAAATTTTCCTGCAAATCCTGTTCCCAAGCCTTTACTGCTTCCTGATAATCTACATCAGCTTTTACCAAAGGCAATAACCTTGTTGCATTTTTTTCTTCAAAAACCTGATCCAGAAGTATTCCTGCATTACAAAATAATGGATATGCAGAGTCTCCCAAGCCCAAAACAGAATACTTTAAATGGGATAGATTTTGGGCTGAGTTTTTAAGTTCATTATAAAATTTTTGAGCATTCTGTGGAAACTCTCCATCACCTTGTGTACTTACTACAAATAAAACATCTGTTTCTTTGCTTAGTTTTTCAAAATCGTACTGAAAAACATCTGCAATTTTAGCCTGTATTTTATTTTTTTTGAAAGAAGCAAGCAATTGAGTAGCTACTTTTTTGGCATTACCTGTCTCTGTTCCATAAAGAATTAAAGGCTTTCTGGTAACTTCTTGTATATTTTCTTGGGCTTGTACTTGGTGATTTCTTGCCAAACCTGCCAAATAGCCATTCAACCAAATGAGTTCTTCTTTGGGAGCATCTTGAATGAGTTGCTCTAACAATAAAAGTTTATTTTCAGACAGCATATTGTAAAAGCGTTTTGTGATTATCAAAGTAAGATTCTATTTCCAGTTGCTCTTCAATCCATTTATATTGATGGTGGAGGTTCACTACTTTTCCTACAATAATAAGTGTCGGAACATGCTCAAATTCAGGAAGATTAGAAACATCTATATCTGCAAATGAAAACACTTGTGTTTTCTGATAAGGAGTTGTCGCCTGCTGAATTACTGCCAAACTTTTAGACTCCTCAATACCTCTGAATACAAGATTTTTAGCCAGTGTATCTGTCTGCTGACCACTCATGTAAAATACAAGTGTATCGTCAGTAGTAGCCCAATCATTCCATTGATGGTTGGTAATACTTTTTAAATCGTATAATGTAAGAAAACGAACCCCTCTCGAATGCCCTCGAGCTGTCAGGGGGATACCTGTATAGGCAGCAGCCCCCAAAGCAGCCGAAACACCTGGGATAATCTCATAAGAAATATGATAATTTTTAAGTGTTTCCAATTCGTCTAAAATATTAGAAAACAAACTCGCATCCCCTCCTTTGAGTCTTAAAACTAATTTCCCCATTTGGGCAAGTTCCACCATCAAAGCATTGATTTCTTTTTGAGAGGTGTAAATACCTCTAGAACATTGTTTGCCTACATAAATCACTTCTGCTTCCTCATCTGCATATTTTTCTATGAGTTCAGGGGAAACCAATCTATCTGTTAAAATTACATCTGCCTTCTGTAAAACTTTGAGAGCCTTTAATGTAATTAGTTCGGGGTCGCCAGAGCCAGCTCCTGCCAAAACCACATGACCATATATTCTTTTCATCATATCACACTTTTAGGGTTTAAAATAATCCATCTACTGACAAATACCTTTCACCAGTATCATAATTGAATGTAAGAATCTGAGCATTATCAGGAATACCCTCTATTTTTTTTGCAACAGCAGCCAATGATGCTCCTGTTGAAATACCTACCAAAATGCCCTCTTGACTGGCAATGGCTTTGGTATATTTGAAAGCATCTTCTTTACTTACCTGAACAACCTCATCTATCCATTCACTATGATAATTTTTTGGAATAAAACCTGCTCCAATTCCTTGTATAGGATGTGGACTTGGCGAACCTCCACTTAAAACAGGAGATAATTCGGGTTCAACGGCAAAAACTTTAAGATTTGGAAATTTACTTTTGAGAATAGCTGCCACACCCGAAATATGCCCACCTGTACCAACACCTGTTATCAGATAATCCAGCCCGTTTGGAAAATCTTCTAAAATTTCCTGAGCAGTTGTTGTTTTATGAATTTCCACATTGGCAGGATTTTCAAATTGTTGTGGAGACCACGAATTAGGGATTTCTTGTAACATTTGTGCTACTCTTTCAATAGCACCTTTCATTCCTTTTTCACGAGGTGTAAGCTCAAAGGTAGCTCCATAGATTTCCATCAGTTTTCTGCGTTCTATACTCATGGATTCGGGCATTACCAAAATCACTTTATAGCCTTTTACAGCAGCTACCAAAGAAAGTCCGATACCTGTATTGCCAGATGTAGGTTCAATAATTACATGATTGGGCGTTAAGATTCCTCTTTTTTCGGCATCTTCAATCATAGCAAGAGCAATACGATCTTTGATGCTATTACCTGGGTTATTGCGTTCGAGCTTAATCCAGACATTTTTATTCTCGCCATATACTTTATTGATTTTCACAACAGGTGTTTTTCCAATGGTTTCAAGAATGGTTTGTACTTTCATGTTTTTTAGCTTTTAGGTTGAAAATTTTATATTAAATAGAAAAATTAAGTGCTTCAGGAAATACTTCTTTGGTTTTTACAATGATCTCACTTTTATGATAAACAAGGGAATAAGAAGGAATAGAGGCTGTTATCCAAACATTACCTCCTATGATGCTATCATGCCCGATAACTGTTCCTCCGCCTAATATGGTAGCATTGGCATAGATAATTACGTTGTCTTGGATGGTAGGGTGTCGTTTCTGATTCTGTTTTTCTTTACTTACACTCAAAGCTCCTAGTGTTACACCCTGATAAATTTTTACGTTATTGCCAATTGTAGCCGTTTCGCCTATTACAATGCCTGTTCCATGATCTATGAAAAACTTTTTTCCAATTTCAGCAGCAGGATGAATATCTATGCCTGTTTTGCTGTGAGCATATTCTGAAAGTAAACGAGCTAGAATAAAGGCATTATTTTGCCAAATAAGATGTGTAATACGATAAACTGCTATTGCAAAAAAACCAGGGTAAGCCAGAACCACCTCTCCTTTCAATTTAGCAGCAGGGTCAAACTCTAAAATAACCTGTAAATCTTCTAATAACTGATTGTAAATATTTAGAATTTCCTCAAAAAATGATTTTACTATCAAATCGATGTTTTCTCTATCCGATAATTCTATTTTTAAAAAGCTTTGTAGTTCTATTTCTAGTTCTTTTGCTTTACTTTCAAAATATCCAAAGTTTTGATAATCGTTTTGAGTTATAAAAAGCCAGCTAAATAAGTTTTCTATCCAGTTTTCTACCTGTTTCTTATGAAAAGCTGGTGTGGATAGCCCTAATTTTGCCTGATGTAATAATTGTAATGTGGATGTCAGTGAGGTTGTCATAAGTGAGTGGTTGATGGGAGTTTTTTCTGAAGTTATTTATATGTGATTTATTTTATATAACCATCTTAATTATTTAATGAAAATATATCCCCCCTTTGTTGCTCCCCATACTTGTTTCCCTGATGCATCAAAACCCTGATCCCAAGAACGAAGCTCACCTTCTTTGAGTGTTATTTGAGTGGTAGTATATTTAGCACCACGTAAATCAGAAGGGCATTTACTTCCATCTGTTCCTCCTTTGTAAATACCACCTTCATGGATTAGAGTCACTGTGCAACCTTCCTTCAATTCTATTTTGTCAAAAGTTAATTGATTCATTTTATTTTGATCATCTTGCAAACCAGCTAAAGAAAGAGCATCTTTAATAGTGTATATATCACTTGTGAAGGTATTTTTAGATGTTTGCTGTAAATGATACACTCGTTGACGATAAGGCTGATTTAATTTGGATGCTGTTGCCTGTTCGACATATAGCCATTTCCCATCTGTTCTCTCTTTCCAAATGGGTACCATCACCAGACTGATATGAAAATAGTTGGTATCAGATTTAGCCTGTAACTCACTTGAAAATTTACCTGTCATCAGTGATACAAGTTTATCTAACTCCTGATGATTTGCTCTATGATTTTTTCCTTTTTGAAGTCCTCTGCATCCTATTATTGATATTAGGATAAGTAAAATGAAAACTGATTTTGCTATGTTCATAAATATTAAAAAATATGGATGTTTATATTATCAAAAGAGAAGTTTTTATCTTCTGATACTTTTTTACTTTTTATGAAACTTGTACCCCATTCCTACTGACCATATCCATTCATTTGTAGAGTCTCTGTGGTAAAAAGGTGCTATTAGAACAATATCTTTATAGTCTATTCTTGGAGAAACCCCTAGTCTTGCACCTGTTTTACCATTTAGAATGTAAAAGGAAGGAAAAGCTCCTACACCTATTTTAAAGTTTTTATGTAGTCTGAGCATCAAACTGGGTCCTCCAACATTGAATGCATAAAAGTTATTGCCTACAGAAACACCTATCATCCCCTCTAAACCTATGTCAAATTTTTGGTGATGCTCCTCTGTGTTTTGAGCCCACGAAGTACTCCCATACAGGATTAGTACAATGATTAAATATTTTAGTTTTTTCATTGTCAATAAAGCTTAGAATGAATTTCTAATGGTAATACCATAGGTTCTTGGGTCTCCCAATACTCCAGCATAATGTCCTGCATTTCCTGCTGCTGGCAATAGTTGTTCAAAGTAGTTTTGATTCAAAATATTTCTGCCCCATAGAAAAATAGATAATCCATTGGATACTCTGAATCCTATTCTGCTATTAAGAATACCATAATCACTAACATTAAGGTATTTGGAAGGAGAAGGGCTGGAAGAAAAACCTGAACGATAAGAACCCTCCAAAGCCCAGAAAAACTTACCATTTTTACCTAATAATTTTCCTGATTGTGTAATTTCACCCCCAAAAGAAGTTGCCCATTTAGAAATTCCTGGTAAAAGTCCTCCTGAAATATCTTTAAATGCTGTTTGTCCACCTGTTTCTTCTAAAGGCACTGGAGCATTTTTGAATGATACATACGTTCCGTTAGTGTAAGCCAAAGAACCATATACAGAAATAAAGCGATTCACTTTCAGATTCCCATCTACTTCTATTCCAAAAACCCTTACTTTTTCAGCATTGGCAAGATAACCTCTGTTTACCCCAATTTCAGCAGTTTGTACTTGTGTCTGATAATCTTTGATTTCTGTATTATAGATGGTTACATTCAGTGTAGATTGTGAAGTAGGATTTGTTTTAATTCCCAATTCGTAATGATTGACATATTCAGGTTTGATACGAGCCAGTTCTGTTAGTACCTCTCCATTGGCTGTGGGCAATCCCCCTAAATTGATTCCAATAGGTTTGTAACCCACAGAATAAGTAGCAAATGTGTTGATATCTTGATGAGGTCTCCAAGCTAGTGTAATTTGACCTGAAAAATTATTATTATCTACTTTGGCATTGAAAGTCTGATTGGTATAAACAGCATTCTTGAGAGCTATCAAAGCAGGGTCTGTTGTTTCTAAACCTCCATATGTCTGACGGTCAAAATTGACTGTTTTTTGGTCATAATTATAACGTAAACCAGCCAGTAAATGAAGTTTTTTAGTGATAGCCCAATCAGCCTGTCCAAAAACTGCTCCACTAAAGGATTTGAGACTGGAACGAGTACGAATGCCATACCCCTCCAACAAGCCAGGGGTTTTCCAGAGGTTACTGGTAGAACTTTGTGAAAATCTCCATTGAGCAGAACCTGACTCTTCTGTATGATAAGGTGATGCCCACAAACCCTGTGAAATAGCATAAACACCCACTACACCCGTAACTTTTGAAAATAGTTCACCTGCATAACGAATCTCCTGAGACCACTGTTCATGTTTGGAAGGAGCTTGTGAAAGTGTTAAAACAGGTAATGCTGTAAAATCTCTGTCATTAGAAGGATTCCAGTTCCAATATCTCCATGCAGTTGTGGATGTGAGTGTTCCCTTACCTATTTTGGCATCTATGTTCAAGGAAACTCCACCTAAATCATTATTTGATCTCCAAGTAGTATTATGGTCAACCAAACGATCAAAAGGATTGGTACTGGGAAGTTGATATTCTAAATCTGCAATAATCTGATTAAATTGTCTGTAAGCAGGTCTTAAAGTAGGTGCTACTCCTGCTATTACCTGAGCATATCCTTCTGGACGTTGGCTTGAGGCATCTGCTGATAGTGTAATTTCAACGTTATGGGTGGGCAGATATAATAACTGACCTCTCAAACCTACATTATTTAAGTTATTAATATATTTTTGAGTTGTAACATTGTAAATCAGTCCATCTCTTTGTGTACCTGAAAAACCTAACCTTCCTGCCAGTTTTTTACTCAAAGCACCTGTTACAGAAGATTTTGCCTGAATATAATTGTAATTACCATAACTTACTTCAAAATTTACATTGGGTTTAAAACTGGGTGCTTTCGTTTTAATATTAAATGTACCTGCTGTAGTATTCTTGCCAAATAAAGTTCCTTGCGGACCTCTCAAAACTTCAATTTGTTCAATATCAATAAAATCGAGAGCTGTGGCAGCAGGACGAGCATAATACACCCCATCCACATAAAATCCAACACCAGGGTCTATGCCATCATTGGTAAGCCCAAAAGTAGAACCTAAACCTCTGATATTGAGTGTTGTATTTCTTGGATTAGAAGAGTATAATTGAACAGTGGGTATGAGTTCTTTTACTCGATTCACATTGAAAGCTCCAGCGTCTTCTACTTGTGTACCACTGACTACTGAAATAGGGATGGGTATTTCTTGTAAAATCTCTTTACGTCTTCTAGATGTAACAACTACCTCATCTATGACGTTGTCTTCTTTCAAAATTAAGTTAAAATCCTGTCCCTCAAATTTTTCTATGGATATTTCTTGAGACTCATAACCTACAAAACTTACCTCTAGTACAAATGAGTTTAAAGGAACTTCTATTTGAAAAAAACCTGTAGAATCTGTAACGGCATAAGCCTTGTTTATTTTAATACTGACAGAAGCCCCTGCAATGGCAATGCCTTTTTCATCTTTAATGACACCTTTCAGGTAATTTTGACCTACTGTATGATGCCCCCATACAAAGAGTCCTAGAAATAATACGAGTTTAAAAATCTTGTTCATGTAAGTAAAAGTTTAAAAATGGATTGAAGGATTCATCAATAAAAAAAGCCCCTTGGGTTGCAAGAGGCTTTTGATGTTTGATATATGGTTGAATTTTATTCCATAGCAACATAGCACCCCTTGCGTGGTGAAAAACAACACAACATACAGGCTACAGACTTGCTATTGAATAATGAAGATGAATACATGATTTTTAAATACAGTTTTTTATAAAATAAAAAATCTCCTAATAATGATTATTAGGAGATCTTGCTATGTAAAGAATATGATAAATGCTCTATACAATGGCTATTGCCTCCTCAGAAACTGAGCAACAACACGCACAAGAAATATAGTTAGCAGAAAATTTCATTTTTTTTATTTATCTTTTGATGAAGCAAACGTAAAAAACATTTTTGAATATATAAAAGTATTTTAAGTATTTTTTTGGATTTTTATACAAATATCTGTTTTACAGACAATATTATTCATTCTAATTATTAAATAATAGCATCCTCAAAGTGTTCAAGGGTATCACCAAGAATGGCAACCACGTCAAAACGAATATTACCTTGCCAAGCTGTTTCGTAGGTGTATTGTTCAGCAGTTTGGAGGAGTAGTTTCTTTTTAGAAGCAGAAATAGTTTGTTCTGGATAGCCAAATTCGTTGGAGGCTCTGAAGCGGACTTCTACAAACACTATCCAATTCTCTTTTTGAACAATCAGGTCTATTTCACCTTTTTTATATCTATAATTTTGAGCAAGCAATGTATAGCCCTTGTTTTCTAAGAAAGCAAGGGCTTTTTGTTCCTGTTCTAAGCCTTTGGCTAATGTATTTTTCTTTTGTTTTCCCAAGTTTAATGTTGACGTTTTTTCTTTTTCTCTTTGAAAGGAATTTTCAACTCTTTATCTTTCTTATTTTCAGCTTTCTTTTCAGTAGGTGTCAAAGTCTTTTCTTCTATATTCCACAAAAAAGCCTTCTCTCCTTTCTCTAAATAAGCTTTTTTTGAACCATCATTTCTTAAGACATCATATTCTAAGGGTAGAATAACCTTTCCATCAGGGTCTATCAAGCCTTCTTTGCCTTTTAATTTTGCAAAAAATAATTGTGGTTTAAAATAGTATAATTCTTCGTATTGAATAGGCGTAATAGTTTTGCCAGTTTCATCTATCAAACCTTTTTTGACGTTTTTATCTATACCTTTTGAAACCAAAAATCTCTCGTTGGCATACGTGAGTTCATCATATTCCTGAGTGTTTATCTTGGAAGCTGTTTTATTTTCAATTTTCCAAGCTATTACTTTGTTATTATTGTATGTTTTGAAGTAGACTTTATTTTCTTTTTGCTCTAATATCTGGATACGAGCATATAAAAGAGGTAAAATGATATTACCTTCCATATCTAAAATTCCACTTTTACCCATTTTTTTCACTACAAGCAGGCTACTTTTTCCCCAAATCGTAATTTCTGTGTATTGTGGTGGTAGTATTTGCTTACCCGAAAAATCATAAACTCCTGAAAGAGAATCTTTCTTTCCAATAAAATAATTATTATCAGTTCTGATACTTGTAAACTCCACAGGCAAAATCCATTTGGCAGTTGTATCCATTCTGCCTTCCAACCCTTCTTTACGAACAGTAATAAAAGCCGTTTTTTCTCTTCTATTTTTATCCATTCGGATAGCATTATATTCTAATGGTAGCAAAATATTAAAGTTTCTGTCTATAATTCCATCTTTTTTATCTTTGATAACATGAATTAAAGGATTAGAGGGGATATTCAAAACCTGATGTTTATCGTAACTCTCAGAAGTTTTTTTAGTTTCATTATTATAGAACGAAACACTATTTGCACCCACCAACGCAAAAACATTCTTTCCTATGAGTCCTATTCTTTTGTATTGCATAGGTATTGTTTCTTCGTAGGTATCACCATTTTTGGCAAGCATTCCAAATTTATCCTCTTTAGAAATCATGACCCATTTTTCACCAATATCTGCATAATCAGCAAATTCAGGAGATACAATTTTACCTTCTGTATTAATAAACCATTTTGCTTTTTCTATTCTGGCTATTTTAAAAGAACCATTTTTCCTTTTTGATTCAAAAATAGTATCATATTGTGGTGCAAGCACAAATTTGCCTTTGGTGTCTATAATTCCCCATTTACCTTTTTGTTTTACCAATGCTCTTTCTGAGCCAACCACTTCATCAAAAGGCTTTGTATAGTCGTACTTTGCTTTGATAGCAAATTTTTCTGTACCCTCTTTTACATATCCCCATTTACCTTTTTTTTCTTTGGGAACAAGCTTTTTTTGTCCAAATCCTGCAAAGCATAGTAAAAGCCCCAATACCAATAAACTTGTTTTCATTTGCATCATTGATAAGTTTTTAGTTTACCAAATATACCACAAAAAGAAAAAAGGCAGATAGTTTATCTGCCTTTTTTTGATTTATGCTGTAAGCCAACTTTCTACTTCTTCTTTGGTAGGGTTTTTCACCCCATCCAATTTCATTTTCTTTCTCATTCCACACACATCATTGAAGAGTTTGTTGAGTTCTTGTTTTTTCAGTTCTTCAATAGTTAAGATATTCATTTTTTGCAAAATTGGTACAAGTTCCTCACGTACTCCTACTGCTACATAATCTTCTGTTTTTGCATATTGGATTTTCTTTTCTGGCTTCATCTGAGGGAAGAAAAGTACATCCTGAATAGAGTTTTGGTTGGTCATAATCATCGAAAGTCTGTCAATTCCAATACCAATGCCTGCTGTTGGAGGCATTCCATATTCCAAAGCTCTCAAGAAGTCTTCATCCATTGCCATTGCCTCCTCATCTCCACGTTCAGCCAAACGCAATTGTTCTTCAAAACGCTCTCTCTGGTCAATAGGGTCATTTAGCTCAGAATAAGCATTACAAATTTCTTTTCCATTACAAATTACCTCAAAACGCTCTACCAAACCAGCTTTGCTACGGTGTTTTTTGGTAAGAGGCGACATTTCTACAGGATAATCCAAAATAAATGTAGGCTGGATAAGATTAGGCTCTACTTTTTCACCAAAAATTTCATCAATCAATTTTGCTTTACCCATGGTACTATCCACCTCAATACCCATTTTACGAGCCTCTTCGGCAAGACCAGCCTCATCGTGAGCCTCAATATCTACACCTGTAAAACTCTGAATAGCCTCTTTCATTGTAAAACGTTTCCAAGGACGTTGAAAATCAATGATGTTATCTCCTACTTGTACTTTGGTAGTACCATGCAAATCCATCGCTACTTTTTCCACCATTTCTTCTAGTGTATCAGCCATCCAGATATAGTCTTTGTAAGCTACATAGATTTCGACTTGTGTAAATTCTGGATTGTGGAAACGGCTCATTCCTTCGTTACGGAAATCTTTTGCAAATTCAAAAACGCCATCAAAACCACCTACAATTAGTCTTTTCAAATACAATTCATTAGCAATACGCAAATATAAAGGCATATCAAGCGTATTGTGATGTGTTACGAATGGACGAGCAGCAGCTCCTCCATGAATTGCCTGTAAAATAGGTGTTTCTACTTCTAAATAACCTTTGTTGATAAGGAAATCACGAATAGAATTTACCAATTTAGAACGTTTGATAAATACTTCTTTTACCTGTGGGTTTACAATCAAATCCACATAACGCTGACGATAACGTTGTTCGGGGTCTGTGAAAGCATCATAAGTTTTTACATTGCCCTCCTCATCTTTTACTTCTTTTACAACTGGTAATGGATGTAACGATTTATTCAAAATCTTGAAAGAGGTCACATGAATACTCGTTTCTCCTGTCTGAGTGGTAAAAACATAGCCTGTGATACCAATAATATCACCAATATCTAATAATTTCTTAAATACATTATTATAATATGATTTATCCTCTGTTGGACAGATTTCATCCCTTTGCAAATAAATTTGCATTCTACCTGTTGCGTCTTGTATTTCAGCGAACGATGCAGAACCCATAATACGAAAACTCATCAATCTACCTGCTAGCGAAATATTCTTATAAGCCGTCTTGTCCTTCTCATAATTTGCTAAAATATCTGCAATAGAAACATTTACTTCAAATGTTTCGGCAGGATATGGGTCTATCCCCAACTTCATCAAATCCAGTCTTTTGTTGCGGCGTAAAATCTCTTGTTCGCTAAGGTGTTGCATTGAATTTTTAATTTAAAATGGTTAATAGCTAATTTTTTCTTGAGAAATAGGGTTTCTTAAGAAATGAAAGATACCTTTTGAGTTTGCAAAATTCAGTAAAAAAGAGCATAATGCAAAACGTTTTGCATGAAAAAGCATAATCCGAGCCTAAAAGACTCGGATTATGGAACCTAACTAATCAAAAACTTACAATTATGAAAACTAAAGTATTAACACAATAAAAGGAAAAATGTTTCCATAAATAATAAATGTTATAACAAATATTTTACAAACAACTAAAAATCAAAATTATATACAATGTGTCTTATTATTTTCGGATTAGAAGTACACCCTCAATATAAATTAGTCTTGATTGCCAATCGGGATGAGTTCTATGCTCGTCCAACACAAGCTGCTCATTTCTGGGAAGAAAATCCTCATTTACTTGCTGGCAAAGATTTGCTAGGTGGAGGTACATGGTTAGGTATCAACAAAAAAGGAAAGTTTTCAGCTCTGACCAATTACCGAGACCCTTTCAATATCCGAACAAATACACCCAGCCGTGGAGAACTCAATACCAATTATTTATTAGGCGATGCTGACCCACTCAAATATATGTTCAGAGTACAATTTAAAGCCTCACAATACAATGGTTTCAATTTGCTAACAGGCGATAAAGACGATTTATTTTATTATTCAAATTATTCAAAGAGTATTCAGAAAATCAATCAGGGTATTTTTGGTTTGAGTAACCATTTACTTGATGCTGATTGGCACAAAATACAGTTAGGAAAAAACAAATTAGAAAATTATCTACAAAACAATTCTAAGTTGGAAATTACTGATTTACTTGCCATTATGGAAGATGAAAGCAAGCCAGAAGATGATAAAGTTCAACAAACTGGACTTTCTTTGGAACAAGAAAAAATGCTTTCTTCTATGTTTATTCGAAGCCCAAAATATGGTACTTGTTGCTCTACAGTACTACTTTGGGATAAAAAAGACCATATTACATTTGTAGAAAAAACTTTTGTCGAAGGGGCTCCTCATATCATCAATGAATACAACTTTCATATAGAACACTAAGATAGTTTTCATAGCTTTTTTTGTGCTTTTACTAAATAAACATTAAATTTGCGTTCTTTTTTTAGAACACACATTTGTACAAAACAAAGCTATGAGCAATTTTATAGAAGAACTTCGCTGGCGTGGAATGCTCCACGATATGATGCCTGAAACAGAAAAACAGTTAGAATCCCCTACAACAGGTTATATTGGTTTTGATCCTACGGCTTCTTCATTGCACATTGGCAATTTAGCAACTATCATGATATTGGTGCATTTCCAAAAAGCTGGGCATAAGCCTTTTGCATTGGTGGGTGGTGCTACTGGCATGATTGGCGACCCTTCTGGAAAAAGTGAAGAAAGAAAATTCTTAGATGAACAGACTCTTAGAAATAACCAAGATGCCATTCGTCATCAACTCTCTAAATTTTTGAGTTTTGAAGGCGAAAATGCTGCTGAAATCGTAAATAATTACGATTGGTTCAAAGAAATGGGCTTTTTAGAATTTTTGCGTAATGTTGGCAAATACCTGACTGTAAATTACATGATGTCAAAAGATTCTGTAAAAAACAGATTGGGTGATGGTGGGGGGATTTCATTTACCGAATTTAGCTATCAATTACTACAAGGCTACGATTTTTACTGGTTATACAAAAATAAAGACGTTAAAATTCAAATGGGAGGCTCTGACCAATGGGGTAACATTACCACAGGTACAGAACTTATCAGAAGAATTGATAGTGGAGAAGCTTTTGCCCTTACTACACCATTGCTTACCAAAGCAGATGGTGCTAAGTTTGGTAAATCAGAATCGGGTAATGTATGGTTAGATGCCTCTATGACAAGTCCTTACAAATTCTATCAGTTTTTTATCAATCAAGCTGATGCAGATATGCATCGTCTGATTCGTGTATTTTCGTTAAAGACTCAAGAAGAAATTGAAGTTTTAGAAGGAGAACATAAATTAGCTGCTGAAAAACGTATTTTACAAAAAGCTTTAGCAGAGGAATTAACTGAACGTATTCATTCCAAAAAGGATTTGGAAAATGCAATCAAAGCAACCAATATTTTGTTTGGAAAAGATGCTGTAGAAGATTTAAAAAGCATAGATGAAAATACGTTATTAGAAGTTTTTGATGGTGTAGCCCAAGTATCTATTTCAAAAGATGAGCTTTCTAATGCTCAAAATGTAGTGAATCTTCTTTCTGAAACTACTCAAAATCAGATTTTTAAATCTAAAGGAGAAGCCAGAAAAGCTATTCAAAATAATGCTGTGAGCATCAATAAAATTAAAGTAACTAACCCTGAGCAAAACCTTGATTTTGAGCTTCTTCAAAATAAATACTTGTTAGCTCAAAATGGCAAAAAGAGTTACTATTTAATCAAAATACAATAATTTAATTTGAGACATTGGTCTTTTGTCTGATGTCTCATTTCTTTTATCTAAAAATATAAATTTATGTTTTCAACCACCGAAATCACGTCTCACGAAATAGCTTCTGATAATCCGATTCATCAGAGACTGTTTTTTGCTTACCATCAGGCTTCTCAGATGATAAAGGGAGATATTTTAGAAATTGGTTGTGGTGTGGGACGTGGTTTGGCTGTTATTTTGGAGAAATCGGGGACGTACACAGCCGTAGATAAAAACGGAAAACTCATTGAAAAACTCCAGATAGAGTATCCAAATCATCGTTTTATTACACATCACATCCCTCCTTTAGAGAGTTTGGAAGATAACACCTTCGATTATGTCATTACGTTTCAAGTAATTGAGCATATTGAAAATGACGATTTGTTTGTAAAGGAAATACATAGAGTTTTGAAACCACACGGCAAAGCCTTTATTTCTACCCCCAATATCAAACAATCGCTTACCAGAAACCCTTGGCACATACGTGAATATACGGCAGATGGTCTAGAAAAATTGATGAAAAAGTATTTCTCAAAATTAGAAACGTATGGTGTAGATGGTAACGAAAAAGTAATGCAATACCACGCAGAAAACAGAAAATCGGTGGCAAAGTTTAAGAAATTAGATATTTTTAATTTAGAAAAGCATTTACCTCGTTGGGCGTTACAAATCCCTTACGATTTTCTGAATAGATTTAACAGAAAAAAATTGATGCAAAATGAAAATAGCCTATCAAGTCAAATCTCTCACACTGACTATTTTCTAAGTAATACTCCTGATAAAGCACTTGATTTATTTTATATAGCTGAGAAATAAAACTAATATTATAGATGAATTTCTCAGAACTTCGATATAAACTACTCTACGAAAAAACAATTACAAGAGCGTTTTTCACTATTTGGGGAATTACTCTACAAGAATTTCGCATTAGTTTTTCTCAGTTTTTTACATTTAAATCTCCTATTTTATCATTTTTTAGGATACTCAAATACTGGTTTTTATCTTTTAATCGTCTTACTTTTGGTCGTTCCGCTAGAATTAGTTATGCTTTTACTGGTGAAGACAGGCTTATAGAGTCCATTTTAAAGCCTAAAATCACAAAAACAGGTTTTTATGTGGAAGTTGGGTGTAATCATCCAACTTTTATATCTAATTCGTTCTTATTTTATAGAAGGGGTTGGAAAGGTATTTGTGTAGATGCCAATGAAAATCTAATTCATAAATACAAATATTTACGTCCTAGGGACAAAGCTATCTGCTCTTTTGTTTCAAATATTTCTAAGCCTATAGAGTTTATAGAATTAACTAACAATGTTCTTTCATCTATAGATAAGAATTATATAGAAAAGTGTTTGAAAGAAGGTCAAAAAATAGTTTCAAAGAAAAATATTCAACCTAGAAGTCTAACTGAAATTTTAGATGAACAATCTTGCCCTTTAATTTTTGATTTTTTATCAGTAGATGTAGAAGAGCATGATTATGAAGCGTTATCTTCTTTGGATTTTGATAAATATACACCTCTTTTAATTGTTGTTGAAGCTGAAGATTTTAATCCTAATCAACCAGAAAAACATCAAATTTATCAACTACTAACAAATAAAGGCTATCAACTAAATGGCTACATTCTAACCAATTTATATTTTACTAAGTTACTTCCTTAATAATACTGATAAAATAATTTATATCTGTGGGTATCCCATGCTGTCCAAGTTTCTAATAGAGGCTTGGATTCCTTGTTTACAACCCTTTCTGTTTTCTCTAATTCCTTTCCTGATACATCTTTGGTTATTTGGGTAGTTTTGTTGCCTTGATACTCAAAATAAATTGTTTCTGAATGAAAATATTGAGGCTTAGTATAAGTAATCGGATTTCCATTTTTATCATACCCCTCCCAATATGCTTTAAAGTGTTTCACAGAAACAGGGCGTTTTAAATTATCATATTTAAAAATGTATTTATTCCATGCACTTCTCCCTCCTACTTCACATATAGTAGAATCGAAGGTTTCATAAGTTTTTTTACCTTTTGATGCCTTCAAAATATATTCATCAATAAAATCACTTTGAACGGGTATTTTATAATAAAAAGTCCCTTTTTTTTGTGGAGGCTCATTCTTATAAAACCATAATTCACAAACTTGGGTGCTGTCCTTGAAAGTTACATCATACTGATAAATAACTACATATCTTTCTATTTTATTGTCATGAACTGTTGGTGACATAAATCCTAAAATAGTATTATAAAGAATTTGCCAAAAAGTAAAAACCTGAAGCTCTGACATAAATAAAAATATTTTAAACAGATTCACTACAAAAAATACGCCGAAAAGCGTATTGAAGAAATCTCTTTTTTTTAGTTTCTTACAGAAAAAACCAAAACCATGAAATTATTATATTTTTTAAGAACTGGATTATTGACTTTGGTCTTTAGTTTATACACCCTATCTCTTTTTGCTCAGGAAACAGAAGAGAAACTTTTTTTATTTCGTATAAACGAAGTAAATGGATGTTCTAATGGTGTTTGCCAAGGATCTATTCAAGGTGGGCAAGATATTGGTATTACAAAACTTCTTTCAGGGATAGTTATAGCCAAATCAACCAAAGAAAACCCAAGTCATGAGGGTATCATTAGTGAAAAAGCAACCATTTCACAAGAAGGCGATTCACAGACTTATATACAAATCCCTGTAAAAACAGGGCAAACAGTACTTGTGGGAGATGTTTTTGCTTGTAAACTTTCTGTCCCTAAAAATACAAAAAGAAATGTTTTTTTTAGTTTAGCTCAAAATGGTATTTTCTTCCAGTCAGTATATGACAAGAATTATGTTACTTATTATGATGCTATTTATGCACTTACACCTGCTAAAGAGAAGATTGTCATAGATAGTATGGTGGCTGATATAAAGTTTGTAGGAAATTTCTATCAAAAAGATAAAGCAGGTTTTCCAACTATCAAAGAAGGAAAGCATATAGGTAAAAATGTATTAGATGCCATGTTGCTTGCAACCCCTGCTGATGTATATGGCTTTTTCAAATTTGTTGAAGTTAGCAGTAAGCCTTACTTAGCAACCAATTGGAAAATTTCTGAAACTTATGCTACATGGTTGATGAATGGAAGTAATATTCCACTGAGCGAAGATGAAATCAAAAAACAATTACTTGGTGCTACTTCTGAAGAGCAAATCAAGAGTATTGTGACAAAAAACAACAATATTTCTAAAGAGTTTTTAGAAAATTTAGATACAGAAGCAGATAATTTAAATAGTAACAGAAAATTTGCAGAAGCCCATAAATTGGCTGATATTCTGATTGTTGTTTCTAAACTCAAACAATATAACTCTGTGCTTGCAGAGGCATATTGGACAAAAGCAGGTATCGCCAGCAATGAATATAAATGGGAAGATGTGGCTTCTTATTATGAAAAAGCCTCTCAAACATATCTTTTAGATGAAAACCCTTTGATGGCATCTCTTTCTTTAAACAATCTGGGAGATGCTTACAATGAGCTAGGCAGGTATGAACAAGCTGAAAAAATACTTTTAAGAGCTTACAAGATTCAACAAGAATATTTGCCTAAAATCAAAGAAAAGGTTTCTTTGGTGGCTACTTTACAGCCTTATGTAGGACTTACTGTACGCAATTTAGGGGATAGTTATTTTTCTATGGGCAAGTACAAAGATGCCATAAATGCTTATCAAGTAGCTATAAGTTATTTTGATAAAGTTGCAGCATCCGACCAAAAAAATTTAGGTAGAAAAGCCAATACTCTTTCTCGAATTGCTAAAACTTACAATAAACTTGGTGAAACAGACAAACGAAAACAAACACTCCAAGATGCCATTAAAATTGGAGAACAACTTGAAAACAAAACTTTTTTAGCAGAAGTATATAAAACCTCTGCCAGCATGTATTACGATAACAAAGAATATGCTGATGCGAAAAATCATTACCAAAAAGCTTATGAAGCTTATCAAAAACTGGGTAACAGAAGT
This sequence comes from bacterium 336/3, assembly GCA_001281695.1. Taxonomy (NCBI): domain Bacteria; kingdom Pseudomonadati; species bacterium 336/3. The sequence continues at coordinate 3,796,932 of LJIE01000001.1, forward strand.
GAACAAATTTATGCTTTAGCCAATGTTGCAAACCTGACTGTTCTTTTAGAAAATGATTTTGCAAAGGCAGAAACACTTTTTAATCAGGCTCTTAAACTTGCCCAAGAAGACAAAGATGATAACGCTATTGCTTACTGTTATCGTAGAATTGGAGATTTACAACTCAACAAAGGAAATACCCAAAAAGCTCAAGAGTATTTTGAGAATGCCCTTAAAATATCTCAAAAAATGCAAGATAAAGGCTTAGAAACCAGTAGCTTGCTTTCTTTAGGACATATCAATGCTACAAGAGGAAACTTCCCTAAGTCCAGAGAACTTTATGAAATGGCTCTCAAAACATCTCAAGAAACCAATGACAAAGGCAGTGAAATTTCAGCTCTTTCTGGCTTGGGTTGGCTCAATTTAGTTAGTGGTAATTATCCCAAAGCCCAAGAAATGTATGATAAAGGCTTAGAATTAAGTAAGAAAACAGACAATATTTGGGGAATTGCAAGTTTGTATGGTGATATGGCAAATTTGGCTATCAGTATAGGAGACTACAAAAAAGCTGAATGGCTCACAAAGCAGAGCGATAGTATTTATAAAAAACTTGATTCTAAAGAATCGTTGATAAACAATCAAATGATTAGCGGTCGTTTGGCTTATTTTCAAGGAAATTATGAAAAGTCTCTGAAAGATTTTCAGGAGGCTTCCGAAGCTATGAAAAAAATCATGCTTTATAACGAGAATCTATGCATTGCATTAGGCAATCAGGCAGATGTACTCTATCAGTTCAAACGCTACCAAGAAGCAGAGAAAAAAGCTCAAGAAGCTTATGAAATGGCTGTAAAAATAAAATCGGAACGCCCTAAAGCCTCTGCATTACGTTTGTATGGTATTGCTCTCTTGGGACAGAAAAAATACCCTGAATCTGAGAAAAAACTTCTCGAAGCTTATAATTTATCTAAAACCTTAAACCTAACAGACCAACTGATTGCCAATAAAAATTATTTGAGCGAATTGTATTTCCAAACCAAACAAATAACTAAAGCAGAGCAATCTGGTAATGAAGTAATTACTTTATCTCAAAAAATTGGTTATGATTTATACATTTGGGAAACCTACTACCGATTCGGGTTAATGTATAGAGAGAAGAAAGACCTTGAAAAGAGTAAAGAGTATCTCAAAAAGTCTGTTGAAGTACTTGAAAAAATGCGTAATAGTGTAACGGGAGGAGAAGAAGCTAAAAAATTATTCTCTAACAACGAAGGCAAGCTAAAAGTATATGGTACACTCATTGATGTACTTTTTGAGAAAAACGATATTGAAGAAGCTCTTTCTTTCATGCAACAGTACAACCTTGCTGAAATGCAAAATAAATTCAAGAATTTAGAAATCCAGTATCAAGACAAGAAAAAACAAGCCAACACAGAGCGTAGTAAAGAAATTAAGACAGATTTATTAGCAAAAAAACAAGAACTACAAGAACAGTTTCAAAAAGCAGAAAAAGAGCAAGACAAACAGAAAATTGAGAGTTTGAAAAAAGTAATTTCTGTAAAAGAAGAAGAATATTTGAATTTTGTCTATGGAGAGTCCGCTCTCAATAGCTACCAAAAACAATTAGCCAATTTGCGTAAAAAGAAAAAAGATATTCCTGCAAATATGGCTGTGATTTCGTATTTCATGGGTACTCAGGACTTGTATATCATTGTAGCTACTCAAAATAATATTTCGGGTAAGAAGGTAAAAGTAAAAAAATCTGATTTGGATGATATTGTAACAGCTATCAGAAATAGTATTATCGTAAAAAAACAAGGTGTCAGAGGAAACCCCTTGGATTTGAGTCAAGAAGAAGCTCGCAGACAAGAGCCTTCCAAAGACACTCTGCAAAAAGTATTTTTCAATCAGGTGGCAGAAAAAGCTTATATGCTTTTGATAAATCCTGTTCATAACGAGATCAAAGACAAGCAAGTTTTGGCAATTATACCCAGTGGGCAGTTGTATGTACTTCCTTTCCAGATGATTGGCAAAACCCTGAAAGATGGAACTTTCAGCCCTCTTATTGAGCAATATGGGATTTTCTATACCAACTTAGGAGATATTTTTGATAATCTTGAACAAGAAAACACCTCCAAAGATTTGAAAATTGTAGCTTTTGGCAATCCTGATAATTCTTTGCCCAATGCCGAAAAAGAAGTAAAAAGCATCAAGGTTTTATATCCACAAACACAAGTTTTCTTAAAAAATGATGCCACAGAAGATAAAATAAAAACTTTGGATAATAATTTTAGTATCTTACACTTTGCAACACATGGCGTTTTAGATTATGACGACCCTCGTAATTCGTATCTCATTATGGCAAAACAAGGTAGTGCAGACGGAAAATTTGAAATCAAAGAACTTTTTGGAAGTCCTCTGATGGAACATCTAAATTTGGTTGTACTTTCAGCTTGTAAAACAGCCGTTATTGACTCAAAAGCAGAACACCACAACGACCCTGTCAGTCCTGCCAGTGCATTTATCAATCAGGGTGTAAAATCTGTAGTAGCTACTATGTGGAATGTGGATGATGATGCTACTTCTATTTTAATGGAAAATTTTTATAAAAACCTAAAAACCATGCCTCTTACAGATGCTTTACGTAAAGCACAAGTAGATTTAAGTAAAAACCCTAAATTTAGCTCTCCTTATTATTGGGCTCCATTTGTACTCATTGGTAACTGGAAATAAGAAAAATCTAACTACAAATTATTTTATGAAAAAAATGGTATTTCTACAGTGTTTGTTGATAGTTTTCATCAACATTGTTTTTGCTCAAAATCGTCTTATTCGTTTTCAAGAAAAAGGAAAATGGGGCTTATATGATGAAAATAGTAGCAAAGCTGTTTTAGGAGCCAAATATGATAGAATACTACCTATCAAAAGTGGTTTTATTGCCTATGATTATGGTGAAAATGAAGGCAGAAATTTTTGGATAGACTCTAAGGGAAAGGAATATCTTAATCTTTGGGTAAAAGGAACAGATTTTTATGATGGTTTACTACTCTGTGAAAATACAGAAAGGAACAATGAAACAACCTACATCAATGAAAAAGGAGATGCTGTAATTACTGGTTATTACGACCAAGCTACAGACTTTTCAGAAGGTGTTGCATTAGTTTCTACTGGTGGCAACACAATGGGAGGCTATGACGATAGTAAAGCCAATGTCTTTTTTATTGATACAAAAGGAAATACTGTTTTTTCAAATGTTATACAGAAATCGAAAATTAAAATCTCTTTCGATCAAAAGTCAAAGTTTGTAAACGGTAGAGTTTTTCTAAATGCTAATAGTCAGGATAGCTATTACATTTTAGATAAAAAAGGAAAAATTTTAAATATTCAGAATATTATCAAAAAACATGATAAATCTCTTAAAAACGAACAAAAAGGTCTTTTTTACATCAATCCAATCGATTTTGATTTGTATGATGGAGGCTTATTAGTTGCTAAAACTTTCAATCAATCAGAAGAACTTAAATTGTTGATGTTTGATGAAAAGTATAATGTCTTATTTCCAAAAGAACATATTGTTTCAGCAAGTAACCTACTCAATGGAAAAAGATTGCTTGTGATGCTTGGTCAATCAAGAAAATTCTCCGAATATTCAGACCCTATTCAATATTATAAATACGTATTGATCAATGAAAAGAATAAGGTAATCAAAGAAATAATCAATTTGAGTGGTACAAGCTTTGTTTTATATCAATTCCCTGATAATAAAGTGCTTGCTTATTCTAATGAGGACAATCAAGTTTATTTATTAGACGAAAAATTAAATATCATCTTTAATCAAAAATCAGAATTTGATCAACAAAAAGTTGTTATCACACTTTCCAATACCAAAGAAACGTATGTAATGCCTTTGATAGAAAGAAAAACATCTTGGGATAGAGAACCTTATGGTGGTGGAGAAATAGATGCTTTCAAATTGCCTAATGATGTAGAAAAAATATTGAGTTGCAATGCATTTACTCAAACATTAGATTCTGAAGGTTATGCAAAAGATTCTGTTTTGAAAAGAGATGTAGATTGTGGTAATATAACTACTTGTACAGACTGTATCATATTATTTAAGAAAAATGGAAAAATAGGAGCTTTTGACCACACAGGAAAAATTATCATTCCTGCTGAATATGATGATTTTTTTGATAATTTTAAAGAGAACAACAGAGCTATTGCTAAGAAAAATGGAAAATGGGGAGAAATTTCAAGAAATAATACCATTGTAGCACCTTTTAAAATTGAAGATTTTAACCTTACAGAATATGTGCCATTTACCAAAATTGATGGAAAATGGGGAGTTGATGGGCTTTTGCCTCATGAGTATGATGAATGTCCACAAACTGTTGAGGCGAAAGTTTCTGAAAATACTTTTTTAGGTACCTATATTACAAAGAAAAATGGTAAATATGGTTTGATAGATGTCATCAAGTCTGATAGAACTGTTCTTTCTAATATTTTACCTTATGAATACGATAAAATAGATTATAATATTCGTCATCAGGAAGGTCTTGCAGAGAAAAATGGTAAAAAATATTATTTCAATGCAAAAGGCATTAATGTTCCATTTGAGTACAACTCTTATAAAAAAACCTATTTCAAAGGAGAGTATGATACACATCTGATTGTTATAAAAAATAACAATCAAGGCATTTTACGATTATCAGATAACAAATTAGTAATCCCTTGCGAGTATGAACAAGTGGAGATTGCCTACTATAAAAGTGATTATGCTTATGTCAAGAAAAATGGAAAATATGGTATCATAAGTCTCGAAAATAAAATACTTGTACCTTGTGAGTTTGATTATGTAAAGAATGAGTACTCGGAAAAAGGAGCATTTTTTATTGTAGAAAAAAATAAAAAACAAGGATTGATGTCTGCCAACAAGTATCTCATTCCCTTAAATTATGATGAGTTAGGTAGATTTTATAACGATCCAGCTATTCCTGTTGGTGTAAAAAAAGGTAATAAATGGGGGTTTGTAGATAAACAATTCAAGCAGATTCTCCCTTTTGAGTACGAAGAGGATGCTGAAGGAATAGTTTCTGGTTTTGAGATGAATACCATTCTTTCTCCCAAAAAAGATTTTTCTACAGCTATTCTCAGAAAAAATGGAAAATATGGCATTGTAGATAGTAAAGGAAAAATTTTGATTCCTTTTGAGTATGATAGTATAGATAGATTATGGTTTTCGGATGCTGATAGCACCAAACCGATTTTCAGTTTGCTTAAAAATGCCAATAGTAAAAGTGTTGAGGTTTATTGGGATGGCAAAAAACTCATTACAAAATCCTAACTAGATCAAATTAACCATTATGAAAACTTTATTTATCATTATTCTATCAGTATTTGGCTTAAATGCTATTGCTCAAAACAAGGCAAGTGGATTTTACAGAGGTATCATTACTCAAAATGCAGGTGGTTTGGCTACAGAGTATGTGATGGAACTAAATATTACTTTCAAATCGCAAGGTGAAATCATTGGAACATCTTTTTTTAAACTTCTAGATAGTGAAGATGTTTTTGTGAAATACTCTTTTATAGGTACTTTAGAAGGTGATAAAGTTACCATCTATGAAAAATCTATTGATGAAGAACAAAATAGAGAAGGTTATTATTTCTGCCTCAAAAAAATGAATATGGAACTCATCAGGAGAGGCTATGAATATTTCATGGAAGGTTCGTGGTCTTCCTCCAATTGTCCTGATGCTCAAGGCTTCATTAAAATAAAAAAAGAAGAAATATTTTAATTCATTAAGATTAAGACATACTCATACAGATAGTTGCTTTCTCATAATAGCTATATTCTTTTCGTTTATAATCATATTCTCAAGAGTGTGCCATCCCAAACGTTTATATAAACTTTCTGCTGTATGAGTGAATAAATATAACTCACTTATATTTCTTTTTAAGGCTTCTCTCTCAATAAAATCACATAATATAGCTCCATATCCTTTACCTCTTTCAGAAGGAATCGTATAAACCAAAGCCAACCAATATGGATATATTTTAAAATTTGGCTCTTTATCTAATAAGGAAACATGACTATAAATACCTCCTGTGGCAATAGGCTCATCATTCCGTTTCATTAAAACTTGAAAATATTGAGCATGATTTGTGAGTTCATTTAACTGATTGATTGTTTTTTCTCGTTTAATATTCCACTCATAAAAATACCAGTCTGATATTAATGATATCTCTTGGTTACCATGTTTTATTACTTCAAAATAAATTTTCTCCATAAGTTTTCATCAATCATTTTATTTATTCTTTTTCATAAGCTCTGAAATTTCTTGTTCGTGAGTGTATTTACTTTTAGATAATGCTTCTATGATATTTTGTTGTTCTTTTTCTGTTTTATTTTGGCTTAATTTTTTCTTGCCTTGAATATCTGTAATCTTTATCTCAAAAGCTACAATGCCTTTCAACATATTACTTTTATATTCTTCTGGAAGGCTATCCCACTGTTTTTGATAGACTGGTTCGAAGTTTTGAATAGTTTTTTCTAAAATCTCCAAAGTTTTTTCTTTAGTTTCTCTTATTTGTACATTTCCATATACATGAACAGCCATATAGTTCCAAGTTGGAACGTTTAGCTCTTTTTCGTAATGTGTAGGTGATATATAAGCATGAGGTTCACTAAAAATGATTAAAACATTGCTCTGTTCTATATTTTTCCATTGTGGATTTGCTCTTGCAAAATGAGATGCTAAGATTAATTCATGATTGTTTTCAGAAACTAAAAATGGCAAATGTGTAGCAATAGGGATATTTTCAACTATCGAAATAATAGTTCCAAAACTATATTTCTTGATAAACTCTATTTTTTCTTCTTGTTCTGTAATCTGATAAAGTTTGGGTATATACATAAATACTAGGTTTAGATAGTTTTATATAATAACCTTCTATAAGTCATTTATATTTTAGCTTTCTTTCTTTTTTTATAAAAAATAAAAGCCTATCTGAAAATTCAAATAGGCTTTTGAGTAAGAGAGCTTCTATATTTTATTGTTTTATTAACTTTGTTGTATAAACCTGATTGTTATTATCCTGTAAATAAACAATATACATTCCTTTAGGCAATGCCTTAAATATTGTATTAAAATGTGTTTCCGTTTGCTCCAAAGAGCCTTTAAAACTACCCATAGTACTACCCGTTTGGCTATAAACTGATACATGAAGAGTCTGAATATTGCTTCTATTTCCTAACGCTAATTTCAATATATCGTTTTCAGTAGCAGGATTAGGGTACACCATTAGTTGAGTATTCAATCTATCTGACTGTAAACTAACCGTTTGACTATGTTTAAAAGTATTATCTATATTTAAAATGCGTAAACGATAATAAGCTATTTGTGTAAAACGATTATCTATCAAGTTATAATTATTAATATTCTTGCCTTTAGCTTTAACAAACCCTATTTTAGTAAATGTTTTACCATCCATAGATTTCTCTACTTCAAAGCCTTGCATCTGTATTTCAGAAGCTGTTTGCCACTGTAATTCAGCATTACCCTGATTATTTACAAAGCCTTTAAAATTTAATAACTCAACTGGTAAAGGGTTTTGTGGTACAATACTAGCCAGTGTGAAAGGGCTAAAATTAGTAACCGTTGAACTTGTAATCGTAGTGGCTGTGGTATTTGTATTTCCTTCATTTTGCCACATAGCACCATCCCAACGAGCTACACGCAAATTACTTTCTTGCCCTGCTGTAACCCCACAACTACGTACATTATCATAACTCAAAGTTACTTCCACATTTGAGCTACCATTTGTTCTATTTAAAATCCAGTGTTCACAATTGCCCACGTGGTCTAAAGAAACATCTTTCAATGAAATATTGTAAGGAGTAGGATAAACTCTATCATAAGTAGCTGTAAAATGATCTGTGGTATTAGCTGGTGCAGAAATACCTATAGAAGCATAGTATGTTTCATCACCTACAGGGAAAATAAAGACATCATTACCCACTTTACGAACCCAACCATTGACAAAGCTGGTATTGCTTGCTCCTGTGGCTGTGGCATTGTCCAAAAACTCTATTCTTGCAGTATTAGCATTATTAGCTATAACAATACCATTCGTAAATGTGGCTGTACCTGCTACCAAAGCGTTAGTGTTACTTAAAGAAATACCTGCTCCATTATTAAAAATTATATTATGAAATGTATCAGTACCTCCTTCTGTAGCTATAATTTGAGCAGAACCACCCACAAAATGAATAGCACTATTGCCTTCTTCAAAAGATAATGCTGTTCCTAAGTTATTTGCCCAATTGCCTTGCAGATTAATGATTCCATCTTGAGCAGATGTACCAGCATCCATATCTAAGTTTCCTCCTGCTGTATTAGAGATAGTTAGATTACCATAAATATCTAATCTATCAGCCGTAGAACCACTATTAGTACCTCCATTTCCAAATTCTAAAGTTTCTCCATTAATGGTCAGTGTTCTTACTTCTGCAAGCCTTACTCCACCCACTTGATATTTATCAGAGGTATAACTTCCTACACAACCTGTTGAATAACCATCTACATCTATTCTTGGAGCATTGGTGACATTGAGAATCGTTACATCTGTATTTCTATTTGGAACAGCCAAGCCTTCCCAATTACCACAAGTAAACCAATCGTTGGGGTTTGTAGCATCATCTCCAACCCACGTACCTTCTGGATTACTTGCATTGATTGTAAAAGTAGTGGTTGCACGACCAGCAGGCACAGTAGTACCTGTAAGTGTCCAATTTGATAAATTTGCAATAGATTGTAATAAAGCTCTTTTTGTTCCTGTATGAGTTGCCCCTGTATTATAGTTCGCTGCATCTCTAAGAGTAGTACTTGAAAAACTAAAACATTCTATATCAGGATGTATTCGAGATTGTCTTGTAGAGCCCCCAGTAGTTGCTCCTGAGCATGCTGTATTGAAATTAACCCATCCTACACCATTTGTTAATCCATATAATACTGTTCCGTTGAGTTGTACATTGGCTGTTCCCAAACCTGTGAAATTTCCTTGTACCAACCACATTTGGTCAGGGTCACCACTAGAGATATTAGCTCCTACTCCTCCAGGGTTAGCAATAGTAAAGTCACTTGTTCTATCTACACCATTCACCAAAACTTCTGTAACAGTTAATCCATTTGTTACAAATTTAATAATACTTCCTGCTGTGATGTTAGAGCCGGTAGAAAGTGTAAATTGTAAAATGCCAGGGTTAGTGTCAGGGTCATTACCAGCCCCTCCCCAACGCATAGTTCTTGTACAAGCAGCAGCCCCTGCCTCAAAACGAGAGTTTACATACATAAAAGTTGTACCTGTAATTACTTCTACCATACTCATCACATACACTCCATCTTCTGAACCTGCTCCAAATTCTTGGGCATCAAAACCTACAAAAACTAAGTCCCCTGGTCTAAATGTTGTTTGGTTTAAAATATCAAATAAACCACTAATTACCCCTGTTAGCCCTGTTGCTGTTGCATTTAAAGTGAACCCTGTTCCTACAACTGTATGAATGATATTTGTAAAAGTAGCCAAACCACTTGTAGCTGTAGCTGTTTTTGGAGAAGCATCCAATGTTCCTGTTGAAGTAATAGATATTGTACTTGCAAAATCTAAATCTCTATTGCCATGAACATCTGTTGTTTGTACAGTAGGAGAAGCCATAGTTCCATTTACAGAGGTATTGGAAGGTTGAGTAACAAAACGAAGTTCTGTGGCTACTATGTTAATTACATTTTGTCCATTGGTAGAATTGAATGTAGAAAAGCTTGACATTCCTGAACCTGATGCATTGGTGGTAACATTTGAGCTTCTCAAAGAAAACACAAAATCCTCATTATCATTGATGCCTCCAGCATTTAATGCAGTAGCAAGTGTCAATCTGATACTAATGGTTCTTGAAGTGTTATCAGCTACATTGATGTTTAATCCTGTAAATTGAATATTATTTGCATTGACCGTAACAGTACCACCAAGATTGGTTGCTCCATCAAATACAGCAATAGAATTGATAGCATTTTGCCAGTTTCCAACAGCATTGCCAGACGCTACTTCTTGTGTAAGTGTAAAACCTGTAATAATTGTAGGCTGGGTATCTGTGTCATTTAACGTTGCTCCACCATCTCTGATAGTCAATTGCCAAACTTGTACACCATCTGTACTTGTAGTTATTGTTCCATTGTTCAATGAAGAAATGGTTGTCGCCTCTGAACTTGCAACAGCCACAACATCACTATTTAAAGAGTTAGTACCATTACCTTGGATAGCGAAATTATACACTGCCTCATCTGTATCATCACTTGTAATTTCGATATTAGCAGAACGAGTAGCCAAAGCATTTGGCGTAAATGTTACAACAAATGTTGTACTCCCACCACTTGCAACTGTGGCTGCTGGGGCTGTTGTAACAGAGAAATCAGCAGCATGAGTACCTGTAATATTTATGGGAAGTGTTAAATTGAGTGTACTTGAACCTGTATTTTGTATGGTAAAAGTTCTTGTAAAAGAAGCTCCCACTGTTACATTCCCAAAATCTGTATGGTCTGTAGTAGAAGGTGTTGCATCGCCATCTGTAATGGTTGTACTATTGCCTTGTAAGTTAATTTCTGGACCTGTAGCAATGGCTGTTACTGTACCATTAAATGTGAAGTCGTTGATACTGAATGTTGTACCTGCTGCTGCAACTCCAAAAGTGTAAAATCTAAATGTAATAGAAGATGTTATATTTTGATAAGTTGCTCCTGATAAACTTATTGTTGTTCCTGTAGTAGTTGGTGTTCCAATATTTGAAGAAAAACCATCCAAACTTGATCTAAAAGCATGTGAGGGTGTTCCTGTTGATACTTGACTTGTGTAGACAAAACTTATAAAATCAATTTCAAAACCCGAATTAGGTGTAATTGTAAATTCAAAGTAATCATTTGCATCTAATGCTCCTGTACTCCAACCATTAGCATTATACCTATTATTTCCTGCGTTTCCTCCTATACCAGATCCTCTACTGATTCCAGAAACTGTAATATTAGCATTTACGTTTTGTCCAGTTGTATAAGGACTTGTTAACCCTGGATTAGTACCTGTTATTGGATTATCAAAAATGCTTTGTCCCCAACTGCTCTGAGCCACTATGAAAGACACGAAGAATATGAATATCTTAATGAGATGTTTCATAAATTTTATAAATTTTATTTTTTTAGCCTACAAATCTACACACCTTTATCTGAAAAAACCTTGTATAGTAACCAACCTTAACAAAAAGATAATATTATAAATGCAAGATTTTTAATCAGTTCATATTCCTTTCAAAACTAAGCTTTCCATTGTAAGCCCTGGTCCAAAACCACAAGAAAATATATTTTCATTTTTTTTTACTATATTCTTCAACTCTTTGAGTACAAAGAATATAGTCGCAGATGACATATTACCATATTGTGAAAGTACTTTATAAGCACTTTCCAATTGTATTTTTTTGAGTGTGAGTTTTTTCTCGATGCTTTCTAATATACGATTTCCACCTGGGTGTACTGCCCAATGGTGTACTTGAGACATATACAAATCATTTTTTTTTAAAGACTTATCTACTAAATTTTCAATATTAGAGGCTAAAAAATCAGGAACATAACTATTGAGCGTCATTAGAAAGCCCGTTGATGCAACCTCCCAAGCCATGCTTTGTTCACCCTCCAGAGCAAGTTCTGTATGAAAACCTCTGAGTTCAAAATATGCTTGTTTTGGATTATTACTGACTATTACAGCTGCTGCTCCATCTGCAAACAATGCATTTGCTATAAAATTATCTTCTGTGGATGTTTTTTGGAAGTGGATTGTACATAATTCAACATCTACAATTAAAATACGGGCATTTTCTTGTGTTTTACAAAATGTGTCTGCAAGGCGTAATGCATGAAAACCAGCATAACAGCCCATAAAATTAACTGATGTTCGAATAATATCAGTAGGCAGTTTTAATTTTTTAATGAGAGCTATATCTAAACCTGGAGCTGAAAGTCCTGTACAAGTTACTGTTATTAAATGAGTTATATTTGAAAAATCAGTTAATTTCTCAATAGCATTTACACATAAATCAAGAGCTTCTTTTTCAAAAAGTTTCATTCTTGTTTCAACAGAAGGAAAAGGCTCTAAAGTTTGAGATAAAGGATAAAATGTTCTTTCTTCTAAGCCATAATCTGGAATTACTGAATAGCGTGTTTGGATTCCACTCTTTTTATAAATCATTTTTAGCTTTCTATGCTCATTTTCAGGAGCTACAGATTGCATGAATTTTAAAATATCTTCTTGTTTATGACAATATTTAGGGTTCGCTATGGCAATTTCTTCGATAAAAGGCATATTTTAATATATGTGATGGATGTTGAGTTATATATCTTAGTCTTATAACTCACGATATACTTACATTTTTTCTATACGTTTTTGTTTCTTGATTTCTTTTTTAAGGGATTTTAAGTCTTTTTTTGCATTTTTTCGTTTATCATTTTTTTTTTCGGCGTATTTGGCGAGTTTCTCCAAATAAGGACGAGCTTGTTCTAACTCATTTTTCTTTTTGTGATAGAGATATAGCCATTCTAACGCACTATGATAATAACCTGAATCATAAGCTTCAATGGATTCAGCAAAGTAAATAACCTTTTCAAAATACTTTTTGGCAATCTCAGGATCTTTTACACTGTATATTTGCCCTAAAATGTAGCTTGCAAACCTTCCACTAATTGCCTCATAACCAAACTGCTTTTTCTCTATTTTTGTTAGAATATCCTGTGCTAATTTTTCTGCTTCGGGGTGGTTTCCCATAAAAAATGTACTAATCGCATAAATTCGATGAAAATATGGATTCTCAGGGTAATTTTCATACATTTTTTTGGCTATGGGTAATACCAAATGTGTTTTACCTTCTCCATTATAGATAAACATCAAGAAATAATTTGCCATTACACGTGTATAAAAAGCTTTTCTGGCTACTTCATCGAGTTGTTTGAGTCCTAATTCTTTATTTCCTTTGGGAAAAGTAGCTACAATAGGTGTTAGAAATGGGTAGTTTTCTGGAATCCAAACAGAATAATAATTGAATAAACCATCTCCAAATAAAAATTCAGGACTTAAATCATTTACCTCTTTGCCTCTACGTAGGTTTTTGAGTGCATTTCTACCTGCTGAAGCTGCCTTAAGCCATTGACTTCTATCAGAATGTAAACGCCCTTTGAAACCATAAGCTGCTGCTAGGAAAAAAGAAGCTTCTACATTTTTAGGGTTTATTCTGTACATCTTTTCAGCTTTGTTGATAGCCGAATCCATGTTTCTCTCAAAGGGTTTATCAAAATCTTCAATATCTGTATTAGGCATCATTTTCCACCAGTTGCTCAAACCCATGATAAAATAAGGTAAGGGATGTTCAGGGTAGCGTTTTCTAAGTTTTAAGAATTCTTTTTCCGCAGTAGCAAACTGAAAATTATACATATTATCCAAAGCATCAGTAAGTTCTGCTTGTAAAGCCTCATCCAAAAGAAGCATTTTAGGTAAGGTATCTTTGGCTGTTTGTGCAAAAGAAGTATTGACAACAAGTCCTAATACCAACAAAAAGATGTATTTCATAGTTTTTAATGAAATCTTTGAAATCATAAAGGAATTTTGATTTTTACAAATATCACAAAATTTTAGCAGAAATTCATCAAACAGTTTTCAAGAAAAAATTGTAAATTGGCGGTTTCTAAATATACACCCTCTCCAATGGAAGAAATCATAGAAATTTACGGAGCAAGAGAACATAATCTTAAAAATATAGATGTTATTATTCCTCGTCAAAAACTTGTAGTCATTACAGGAATTAGTGGCAGTGGTAAATCGTCTTTGGCTTTTGATACCATTTATGCAGAAGGGCAACGCCGTTATATGGAAAGTTTTTCTGCTTATGCTCGTTCGTTTATTGGAGATATAGAACGCCCAGATGTAGATAAAATAGAAGGCTTGAGCCCAGTTATTTCTATTGAACAAAAAACAACCTCTCGAAATCCACGTTCCACAGTAGGCACAGTAACAGAAATTTACGACTTTTTGCGTTTACTTTTTGCAAGAGCAGGTGAAGCCTATTCGTACAACACAGGCGAAAAAATGATTCAACAGTCTGAAGACCAAATTGTTGATAACATTCTTAAAAACTTTGAAAATCAAAAAACAAGTGTTCTTGCCCCTATCATCAAAGGTAGAAAAGGGCATTATAAGGAGTTGTTTGTAGAAATAGCAAAAAAAGGCTACACCAAAGTTCGTATTGATGGTGAAATTCAGGATATTAAAGCAAAATTAGAACTAGATCGATACAAGATTCATGATATAGAGGTAGTAATAGACAGATTACAACCCACCGAAAAAGACCGTTTTCGTTTGACTGAATCTGTACACAAAGCTCTTAAAGAAGGCAAAGGAACAATGCTTATTGTCAATGAAACTAATGAAGTCAAGTTTTATTCAAAATTTTTAACTTGCCCCACTACAGGCATTAGTTATGATGAGCCTGCTCCTAACTCGTTTTCGTTCAATTCACCTTATGGTTGGTGTCCAAGTTGCCAAGGTTTGGGAGTTGTAGAAAGCATTACAGAGGATAGCATCATTCCAAATAAGAATTTGAGCATTACCAGAGGAGCGATTGCACCTTTGGGAGAGTATAGAGATATATGGATTTTCAAGAAATTGGAGAGTATTCTTAAGAAACATAAAGTTTCTATCAATACTCCTATTGCCGAAATTCCAGAAGAAGTAAAAAATATGATTCTATACGGAAGCCAAGAAAAAGTAGAAGTAGCATCCGTAAAATACCCTGGTACAAACTGGAATACAGTTTTTGAAGGTATTATTCCTTTTATCAAAAAGAGCTTACAAGAAAGTAGTGAAGCTGTCAGAGAGCATTATGCCGAATATATTGTAAGCCAAACTTGCCCTGAGTGTAATGGTGCAAGGCTTAAAAAAGAATCGTTGTATTTTAAAATTACAGATAAAAACATTGCTGAACTCTCTCTAAAAAGTGTAAAAGATTTGAATGAGTGGTTCAAGAATATTGAGAAGAAACTTTCTGAAAAACAAAACCTGATAGCCAAAGAGATTTTGAAAGAAATCAGAAAACGGATTCAATTTTTATTGGATGTAGGCTTAGAGTATCTGACACTCAATCGTTTGGTAAAAACACTTTCAGGTGGAGAGTCGCAACGTATCCGATTGGCTACACAAATCGGAACGCAACTGACAGGTGTTTTGTATATTTTGGATGAACCCAGCATTGGCTTGCATCAAAGAGATAATCAGAAACTTATTGAAGCATTGAAAAGCCTCCGAGATTTAGGTAATTCTGTACTTGTGGTAGAACATGACAAAGATATGATGCTTGAAGCTGATTACATTTTGGATATTGGACCCGAAGCGGGCAGACATGGTGGGCAAATTGTGGGCAAAGGAACTCCCAAAGAGTTTTTAAAAAATGGCAGTGTTACCTCCAAATATCTCAATGGAGAGTTAAAAATTGAAGTCCCTAAAGAACGTAGAGCAGGAAATGGTAAATTTTTGACTCTTAAAGGCTGTACAGGGCATAATTTGAAGAATGTAACCCTCAATCTACCTTTAGGCAAAATGATTGCCATTACAGGTGTTTCAGGTTCGGGAAAATCATCATTGATACATCATACGCTTTTCCCGATTCTCAATAAACATTTTTTCAATGCTAAAAAAGAACCTCTACCATATCAGGAACTTGAAGGCTTAAAAAACATTGATAAAGTAATTGAAATTGATCAATCTCCAATTGGCAGAACGCCTCGTAGCAATCCTGCTACTTATACGGGTGTTTTTACAGATATTCGGGATTTATTTTCTCAACTTCCTGAAGCCAAAATCAGAGGTTATAAGGCTGGACGTTTTTCATTCAATGTAAAAGGTGGACGTTGTGAAGAATGTGAAGGAGCAGGTATCAAAACTGTTGAAATGGAGTTTCTGCCTGATGTATATGTTCCTTGCCAATCGTGTAAAGGCAAACGATACAATCGAGAAACTTTAGAAGTTCGTTTCAAAGGCAAATCTATTTCAGATATATTGGATATGACAATTGAGCAGGCTGTAGAATTCTTTGAAAATCAGCCTCGTATTGTCAATAAAATTAAAACTATTCAAGAAGTAGGTTTGGGGTATATTACACTCGGGCAACAAGCTACGACTCTTTCAGGTGGAGAAGCCCAAAGGGTGAAATTAGCCACAGAACTTTCGAGAAAAGATACAGGAAAAACTTTGTATATTTTGGATGAACCTACCACTGGTTTGCATTTCCAAGATATTCAAAAATTATTGGTTTTCTTGAATAAACTGGCAGAAAAAGGAAATACAGTTTTAATCATTGAGCATAATATGGATGTAATCAAAATCTGCGACCATGTGATTGATTTGGGCTTAGAAGGTGGTGAAGGTGGTGGAGAAATCTTGGTAGAAGGCACACCCGAAGAAATTGCCAAGCACAAAAAAAGCTATACTGGTAAATTTTTGAAATTGGAATTGTAATGTATTTCAAGGATTATTCTAAATATTCTTATAATCTTGGTGTTGAGCTTGAGAAAGTAAAGAATATAGGATGGATTTCCCACGAATTTCCTTTTTCAGTAGGTGAATCAAATAATGCCTTTAAAAAGAAATTATTAGAGATTATTTTTTTGAAAGATTGTAACAGAATGAGAGGGGTACATATTTGTGATATTTGTCAAGAAAACTATTATCTCTTTGTACATAAATCAGGGCATATTTTAAAATCAAAAAACCTTTCTATTCCTCAAAAAGACACAAAACTTTTAGGTCATTCTGAGATTTGCATACCATCCAAAGATGGTGATTTTGTATATGCCTCTCCAACTTTAATATATCATTATATTCTTGAACATCATTATTTGCCTTCTAAAGATTATATAGAAAGTGTTTTGGCTTTTGATATGAGTTTAGATAGTGAAGAAATTTTCAATACTTATTTCATAATATAAATCTATGGAGAAAACTGTTAAACAAGTCATTAAATTAACCCCATTTCTTATTTTATGTATACAAATAGCATATTGTTGGTATGATTTATTAACTGTCGAAGACTCTTTTATTACTATAAAATACTATTTAGCACTTGCTCTATTAATTATCAATACTGGTATTTATTTCTGGAAATTTGAGAGAGGCTTGTTATTAACAGGCATTATACTTGTGTTATCAACATTTTCTCTTATTCATATAACATTTGAAGTAGCTACAAACTCATTTTATATTCAGATTGGTAGTTTAAAAATCTCCACACCTGATATTCATGGATTTTCTCTATTAGTTCTAATTGGATATTGTATTGTAAACTATAATATTATTAAAATGATGAGAGTAAAATTAGCCTTACTTTTAAAAAAACTTTAATTTTAATCAAATTTTCTCCAAATTATGTTTCGTTAAATTGCTTTCTGCATTGCCAGTATTGAGGGTGGTGGCAGGCTCAAAAAGCATTACACAAACTTCATTTTTTGCCACAGGACGGTGTTCTACACCTTTGGGAACAATTACAAACTCATTTTCTTGGATTTCTACGGTTTTATCTCTGTATTCCATTTGGAAACTACCTTTTAACACCAAAAACATTTCGTCTTCGTGGTCATGTTTGTGCCACACAAATTCTCCTTGAAACTTTACAAGTTTTACATGCTGTCCATTGAGTTCGCCCACAATTCTCGGATTCCAGTAATCAGAAAACAAAGCTAATTTTTCGTTGATGTTGATTTTATCCATAAAAAAAATGTTTATAGTTTATTCATTTTCATCTAAATCGTGTTCATTGGTTGGTTTCTTATCATCAAATTTTTTCCACAAATTTTCCATACTACTATAATCTCTGATGACTTTTAAGTTTATGAGAGAAAACAATATGAGTGCTATATAATTTACTTTGGTCAAACCATAATATACTTCTAATTCACTTAAATTCTCCAAATTAAAAGCATAATAAATAGATGTCCATCCTATAACTGAAGAACATATATATAATAACCACCAAAAAAACAGTAAATTGATATTTAGTTTTTTAAATATAATAAAGTATTTTTCTTCTAATAATTTTCCTGTTTCAACATATAGCTCCTTCATGATAATAAATGGTCTATAAAGGCTTATAATAGGTATAAACCAGCTTGCTACTGCCCAACCCTCTGTATAAGCTAAACCATCTGTTTTTTGGTGCAGATTATAGTAAGCCCTTCTAAACCATTGCATAAATACAACATTTTGAGCAATCGTTATCATTGTACTAAGCAACTCTATTATTTCTGATAAACTTGTTTTTATTTCAAAAAGTCTTTCTAATTCTAAATTAATGGGATAATCATATTTGAAATGAAACATACCTAATTTTATTACAAATATGAGCATTAATATAAATGTAAAAATTATTGTATTTTGGGCTCTTTGCCCATTAAATCGTAGCATTTCATTTTTTAGTTTAATCACTTTATAAAACTAAGAAAAAGTACTTGGATCATATAATATTTACAAATATTCTCTAAATCTTTTGCATCTCATGAAAAGATTTTTTAGATTTGCACCCTCAAAATCAATTTATTAAACCGATGAATAACAAACAATACGAAACGGTATTCATTATAACTCCCGTCTTATCTGATGAACAGATGAGGGATACCGTAGAAAAATTCCGTAAAGTCCTCACCGATAACGGTGCCGAAATTCTCCATGAAGAGAACTGGGGGCTTAAGAAATTGGCTTATCCAATTGCTCACAAAAACTCAGGTTTTTATCAGTTATTGGAATATACTGCTCCTGTAAACGTAATCAATACGTTGCATACAGAGTTTAGCCGTGATGAGCGTATCATGCGTTACCTTACTACAAACCTTGATAAGTATGCTGCTGAGTACAACGAGAAACGCAGAAAAGGTTTGATTGGAAAGAAAAAAGAAACTAAAACAGTAGAAAAGGAGGACTAAGGCTATGACATTGATGAACGAACCCGTACACAAGCAGGAATTAAAAAAGAAGTACTGCCGTTTCAAGAAGCATGGTATCAAATTTATTGATTACAAAGATGCAGACTTCTTGTTGAAATTCGTAAACGAACAAGGTAAAATTTTACCTCGTAGGCTTACAGGTAACAGCTTGAAATACCAACGTAAAGTTGCTACAGCTATCAAGCGTGCAAGACACTTGGCTTTGTTACCATTCGTAACTGACTCTTTAAAGTAATTTTAAAATTTGATTTGTATGGAAGTGATTTTGAAAGAAGACCTTACTGGTCTTGGCTATAAAAATGATGTAGTAAAAGTAAAGCCTGGTTACGCTCGCAATTACCTAATACCCAAAGGTATTGCTATTATGGCAACAGACAGCAACCGTAAAATTTTGGCTGAAAACTTAAAGCAAGCTGCTCACAAAGCAGAGAAAATCAAGACTGAAGCATTGAATATTGCAGAAAGAATTGGTGGCTTGGTACTGGAAATTCCTGCGAAAGTGGGTGAAAGTGGTAAAATCTTTGGTGCTGTAACTACTACACAAATTGCTGAAGCTCTTAAATCTAAAGGTTTTGATATAGACCGTAAGAAAATTGCTATTGGTGGTGATGTGAAAATGGTTGGTGAGTACAAAGCTACTTTAGACTTACACAGAGAAGTAAAACATTCTATTATTTTTAAAGTAGTAGGAGAGTAATTCTCTAAAAAATATCAGAAAGCCTTCCCAAATGGGAAGGCTTTTTTATTGTCTAAAAATCTTCATGATCCTCTTCTTTTTCTTTCTTGCCCAATTTATTGACACTTTGATATAAGTTTTTATGCTCTTTTCCTTCGTAAAGAGAGCCATAAATTGCAAATAAGTTTATTTTCCAAAACATTGTTGCAAAAAACTGAAATACAAGTCCTATAAATGTTACAAAAAGAAGATAGACCTTTATGACATCTCTATCAAAGTTGTTACTTGCTGATATCAAGTATGTAGGAAGTGCAATGAAAAGTAAAGCCATTAATATCAATACTACCACATTTACAACTATTGCCCCAAATACATTCCACCAATTATTTTTAATTAGTTCTACAGAGCGTTCAACACCTGCTATCAGATTTGTTTCTTCTGCTACAGCAAGGATTTGCAAGAATAGCATTCTTATCAGAAAATAAACAATTATAGAAACAGTTGCTAAACCAATTGTGTAAGTAATCCATTCAGATTCTGCAAGAAAGCTCAACATGATAATTCTTGTAAAAAAGAATACTGCAACAAAAACAACAACAGTAATAATTGCATTCAGACTCATAAGAGTCCAAATATTTTTTCCCATTTCTGCAAACAACTCCTTTATTCCAAAATTTACGCCTTTTTTACTATGCAAAATAAAATAAGAGTAAAAAGCACTTGAAATACAAGCTCCAGAAACAGCCTGATAAAGCAATGAGATAATAATGTAATGAATTGGAAAATCCGATTGAACATTTTCGTATATCTCACTTCTGATAGTTTGTGCAAGCCAAGCATACCAGCCTCCTGTTACAATTGTAAACCACTCATTATCTATAAAATACAAAACTCCTAAAAGAAAATATAAAGGAAGATAAATAACAATGATTGATTTGAATAAATGAGTAAAATTTTGATTGATAAACTTAATAGAAAAACCAATTGTGTCCATTACAGGACGTTTTTCAAAGAAATCTAGTGATACCATAATAAGTTTTATAGTTGTTCTTTTTTTATATTTTTCGATTGTGAAACCAGCATAGCTGGAGTTATTTCTACAGAATATGTACTATCATTTTCTTTATGAATAGATGCAAATTTCCCCTTTATTTTTACTTTTTCCAAACAAAAATTCTCTAAAAAGTAATTGGTTGTTTTTCTTGTAGATATGTATTGTTTACATTTAGGTAAGTACTTAAATTTTATTTGTTCATCATCATTGTATGTATGAGCATAAAATACAAAATAGGGCTTATATGACTTCATTTTATAGGTTTTATGATATGACAACACTAAAGAGTCACAAGCATTTGTAGGAATTTCAGGGTTCATCAGATACATTCTAACACTATAGGATGTATCTGATTGCTCTCCACTTGTAAATTTAATATATTGAGTATCCTGACTATATTGTATATCCACAAGGTCTCCTTCCAATTCTATATACTGATTAATGTGAGACTTTATAGAAGTACTATCTTTCTGGTATTTATTGATAAATTCTGTCGTAGATATTTGTAGTTTCGCTTTTTTCAGCCTTATATCTTCTGCCACTGATTTCTTATAGATGCTTCGTATTAAAAACATGATTGCTACAATACCTATAAAATAAACTCCTAAAGGCAATTTTTTGAATATCATATTCATTTATTCAAAGTGAATGTAAACAGCCTACCATCTTTTGTACCTGCCATCAGTAATCTTTCCTCTATTCTTGCCTTAAAGAACTCCAAGCCCATGTCTTCATTAAAAATGGTTTCAAACTTTGCAACATCCAATATATATAGCTTTGTTCCTTCTGTGTAAGAAAGCCAGCCTTTTTTGTCATTGAATAAATGATGAACAGGTTTATTTACCCCCAAAGGCTTTTCTCGTTGGAGTTCAAAATTCTGCATATCGTATTCGTATAAAATCTCTTTTTTACCTACAATGTATAATTTCCCTTGAAATACCCCAGTAAAACCTATGTATTCATCAGGAACTTGAATACGATGTGTAATCTCATAAGTTCTCAGATCCCAAATGGTACAAATATTTGAAAGGCAAGTAACTGCTATTCGGTTTTCATCTATACGAATTGGGTTATTGGGATATATTTTATCATCTGCTCTTTTGGGAGAATACCAAAGTTCTCTTTCTATTTTGAGTGTTTTATTGTTGAAAACAAACAAAGGGCTGGATGTTTCGTAATGAGCCTTTGCTTGAAACTGAAAACCACAATCAAGCATTGGAGCTGTACCATCTTTCGGATATTTTGTATCTAAAGGTTCACCATAATAAGTTGAAAAAATTGTGATTTCATCTGAAATTCTTACATGATTATAAAAGCAACAAGGAGTATCTAAAATTTTTATTTCACCAGTTCGAATATTGATTAAGCGAGGTTTATAAGAAATTGTATAAGTGATAATATGATCTTCATCAACAGCAACCATATCATCCACATTTACCAAATCATTGTCTAAAAAAATGGTTTTATTTTCTGTAAGTAAATAAGGGTCTATGATTTTTATCTCACCAGCAGCAGCTAAAAACACCTCATTAGGCTGATTGGGTAAAGAACCCAGTACTTTTGTATTATTGCTTTTAAATCCTTGAAAATGCTTTTTAGGTTTCCCATATCCAGACCATGCAACAATAGAATAGTAGCTATAAGAAAATATTGTGTCAGATTCTTTATGGTAATAGGCATCATAAATATCTGATGTATGCTGAATTTTTACACCTTTTTGCACCAATGCATCTATATTCCATACTTTAAGATTACCTTTTTCATCACCTGTATAGAGATACTGATTATTCCACTCAGCACAACTAAAAATAGGCGTACCTCCATGAGCTACTTCTTCAAAAATCAAGTCCCCATTGTCTAAATTCCACCCCTGTAACACTTCTGAGCCTGTTACAAGCATGTTGTATTTGGCGATGTATAAGCCTTTTTTTATTTTATTATGAGAAGCATCTTTTTGCCATAATACCTGCCATGTAGTATCATCCCATACCACCACATCTGTCGCAAAAGTAGCTACTCTTCCATTTGGCAACCAAATCGAAGAGTTTGGACTTTGTTTATTACCTAAACCAGAACTATTATCGCCACCAATGGTCATACCCAATACATAACCTAGATATGAACCTTCTATCAAATCTTTTAGTAAAGTTCCATTTTGAGCATCCCAAAGTTTAAGACTACTATTGAGAGCTGATGTCAGTATTTTATCTTTTTGAGGGCTAATAGCCAAACTATATACCCATTCTTCATGTCCTTCCAAATTAAAAAGCAAATCTCCCTTCAGATAATCCCAAACTTTTACCAAACCATCTTTAGAAATAGAAACAACAGCATTATTGGTAAACTCTACTTTACTGACATAATCATTGTGTCCTCTTAGGGTTTTAGTGAGACTCCATTTGGCTGTTTCATAGATTCTGATGGCAAAATCATCGGAGCAAGCTGCTAAATAACGTTTATCAGGAGAAAATGCTATATAATTGACAGGAGCATTTTGATCTCTGATTTCTGTTACAAGTTCTAAACTTTCCCTTTTCCAAATTTTGAAAGTACTATCCTCAGAGGTAGTCAGCAGATATTGGTCTGTTACAGCCATTCCTCCAATAAAATGGTTATGAATTTTCTTCTCAGCTACAAAAGTGTTTTCTTGAGTAGGAAAATTCATTAAGGGTTCAATAAGATAATCTTTAAAAGAAGTTGATAAGTCATCATTCATCTTTTTCCATTTATCCAAAAAGTTTGCCATACTTGGAATAGGTTTAAAGGTGCAAAAATAATGTATCAGTTGTATGTGGAAAACTTATTCGGCATCTATGATAAGTCCTAAACCTATAATGCCATTTATTGCTTGTGTGGGTATATTGTGGGTAATGATAAACTGATATTCTCCAGTTTCTGTAAATTTTATACTCTGATTTATTACAGTTTCTACATCACAAATATCCCCAGAACAATTACTGTTGTATTTGCCTGCTTCGTCCATAATATTGAAAGTTTTATTACTGCTTTCTTCTTTTCCTGATGGAGAAATAGTTTTTATTTTCACACTTAAATTTTTAAGCTGAACTCCATAAATATGTCTGAGTTCTAAAGAAATCTTGCAATTTTTTGTAATATCTTTTATTAGAGGTTTGAACACAATTTCTTTTCCAGATGCCCACGACCTATTAGGAAAAGACTCTTGGTTATGTTCTTTAAATGTATGACAACCCATTAAAGATAAGAAAAGAGTATATAGAAGTATCAATTTACCATTCATATTGATGTTTGTTTTAGAAAATTAATTCTACGAAAAAATGTTTGTTATTACAACACATCTATAAAATAATGTTTGCAAGAAATATTTCCTGATTGGATATTTACCAAACAAAAAAGCCCATTAATAATGGGCTTTTTTAGTGATGTTTAGTCTTGTTGCAGATAACTTTCGCCTGAAAGACGGCTTTCAATAGTGGGACTTCCTTTATAACGAACAAGGCTTGCTCCACTGGCAGTTACTTTGAGTGTCTGGTTTGCAGATATTTCAGCTGTGCTGGCTCCTGATACATCCATATCACAAATTTCTGTTTTTGCTAAAAATGCATTTAATATAGATGCTCCTGAAATGTATGCTTCAATTTTATTTGTGTTGATACTTTCCTGTATTTTGAGTTTAGAAGCTCCTGAAACATAGAAAGTAAAACTTGAAGCTTGAACTTGCAAATCGCAAGTGGATGCACCACTCAAGTTCACAATAAAGTTGCTGTTTTCTATAAATCCTTTGATATTAGATTTACTTGCTCCCGAAAAATTAGTTTCTTTTAAAGTAGGCATTGTGATATATAGACGAGTTGAGTACTGTCTATTTCTACTGTTTTTGTACCTCATTTTGAGTGTATTGTTGCTCACCCAATATTCTAAATCATCTAAGTTTCTTTTATCGCCTTTGGCAACAATACTAAACTCTGAGCCCTGTGTCACTTCTATCACAAAAGCCTCTCCCATTTCTAATTTTTGAAAATTCTGTAAACCAATTGACATTTCTGCCTCTTGAATAGCACCATAATCTTCTCTACGCTGACAAGCTGAAACCAATGTTAGAAGAACAAGACAAAACGAAATCCAATGAAATTTTTTCATAGTGGTAAAGGTTAAAAAGTTAAAAACATGCTGGTTGAATAATAAATGATTAAGGTTGTTCTGTGATTTTCTTGTATTTCTTGGGTTTGAACCATCCAAAGCTTACACCTGTCTGGATAATGGGTTGGCTCAAATCTTTTGCAGGATTTACACCTAAATTATTATCTTTGCCAAATGCCTGACGATAACCTACGCCAATACTTGCTTTCATCCAAGGGAAAAAATTAGCTTCTACGCTTACATGAGGGGTTGCTACAAACATAGGTGTAGAGCTTTCATAAAAAGTGTAATCATCCCAATGGCTATAACTACGAGAAAATTCTTGTAAGTGTCCATAACCAGTTCTCAAACCGAAGGTCATGTGAACTGCCTTCATGGGTTGGAGTTTATAACCCATACTCAAACCTGTTTGGATGAACATCAGTTCGTTGGTAGTAAGGTTAGCTGATGATTTTGTGATGTCTAAAGGAGCTACTGATGACACACCATAAGCTCCAATATAGAATTTCTGATTGAATAAAACTGCTCCTTCTGCTCCTACTGAATAGAATGTTCCTATTCTTGGGCTTGATGTTGCAAAAGAGAGTTCACTGATAAGATTTCCAAAACCAGAGATTTGTAATCCTTGATTATTTTTAAAGATTGTTTGATAGTTCTCGTCTTGAGCTTGAGCAATAAGATTTGTAAAAAAAGCTATGCTTATAAAAAGGGTTTTTAAAATTAGATTTTTCATATTTCTAAGTCATTTTAGTTTCTTAATGCTCTAAGACAACCTAGATTTTTCTTACCCCTATTTACAACTTAAATTTTTTTTTATTTTTTTACCATCCAAATCTTATCCCTCCCTGAAAGCCTATCCAATTAGCTTTATATACATCATTTTGGGCATTTTCTTTGAGCAGTGTAGTAGGTAGTTTGGGATAAAACTCTAAAAAGTTATTTTTATCTTGTGATAGCCAAATATTCAAACTTGTTCCACCAAATACAGACCAATGTTTAAAAAAATGGTATTCAGCATTTGCTGACAATCTAATTTGCAAATTTTGAAAGAATACTTCTTTATTTAGATTTATAATTTGACTTCCCACAGTCTGAAAATCTACATTTAATCTTTTGGTAGCTGATATGCTTGTTCCTATCCCATAACCTCCTATAATATTTTCAGACTTCGAAAGAGCATTTGTTCCCATCATCAAAACATTATAAAAGCCTGATACACCAGATTTAAAAGAAGTCGTATAATTACTCTGTTCGTCAATACTAATTTCCAACCTTTTGTAGCCATTTTTCACAAAGCTTAAAAGCCCTATGGGAATAAAATCTTTGGTTGAATCTGTTGCTATATTCACAATGCCCAATTGAACAGCCTTTTCAGCTTTTTTCGTTATATTCAAAAAGCCTGAAAACTGGATACCTTCTTTTATTTTTTTAGCATAATTCAAAAAACCACTCACTTGTACACCAGTTATATTTTTATTTACCCAATTGAATGTAGAAGAAACTTGTACACCTTTCATATTTTGAGATACAATATTTCCAAATCCGCTCACTTGGGCTCCATTTATATTATTGGCTATAATGTTTAATCCAGCTGTTACTTGTACACCATCTAAATTTCGTGTTCGGTTTAAGAGTCCACTAACTTGTCCTCCAAAAGCATTTTTTCGAGTCCAACTATAAATAGATGCTGTTTGAAAGCCTTTTAAATCATTGGAAACGATATTGAACAAACCTCCGATTTGTATTCCATTTACATCTTTGCCTACCCTATTAAAAATACCTCCTATCTGAACACCATATACACCTCCTCCTACAACATTACCAACTCCTCCAATTTGAACATAACCCACATCTTGAGCATTTAAATTCATGATACCTCCAAGTTCAAATCGTTTTACACCTTCATTATAGCCTATCAATACATTGAAAGAATATTTGGTTACAGTATTTCCACCTAAAAATCGATTGGTACTGATGGTTGGTAGAAAACTTACCTGAAATTCTTTAGAAAGTGTTGTGTCTAAGTTTCTTAAGTGTATTTCTTGAATAGTGGAAGTAAAAAACTGAGAAGTTTTTACAAATATGGTTGATTTGGTTCTAAATAAACGATGTCGTAAACTATATGATGGCTTATTTAAAGAATCTGGAATGGGTTGAATATTGAGTGTATCAGGAATGGGCAAAAAATCTATATTTGAAATATTATTTTTTAGAGGTTTTTCTTCCAAATTGAGTGTAAGGGCTATATTAACCAAACCTAATTTTTGTGTTGATATGGTCATTTCTTCTTTTTGGTAACCATCTTTTTGAATATAAATTGTAAAATATGTGGGTTGTGTAGGCAAACGCATTTCATAATACCCAAACTGATTACTTACAGAAGAAACAAAAGTTGTTTTTTCATAAATGCTGACACCCTCTATTCGCCTTCCCGAACGACTATCAACGACATAACCTGCTAAAGTAAAATATTTAGGCTTTTTTATTTCTCGAATAGTTTTTTTTTCTAGAATTAGGTATTTACCTTTTACTTTATAACTAATGTTTTGGGGCAAAATCTGATTTAAAACTATTCGTAAAGGTTGTTTATTGCTTTGAAAAGCTATGGTTTTATCCTCAATGTTGGCAGGATTGTATGAAAAGCTAATATTAGACTGTAAAGCAATATTTTTAAGAACATTGCTGAGTTTTTCATCTTGGACTTTGATAGAAATAGGCTCCTCTAGTGGATTCTGACTATATCCACAACGAATGAGTAATACGAAAAATACAAATAAAAAAGTTTGTTTATTGACAAGTTTCACCATCCAAAAATATTTCATTGCCATTTATCTGAACGCCCAATTTAAGAGTTTCTGATATAGTTTGCGAAATATTTTCAATAGTTTCTTCTTTAAAGGTTACAGTAATTCTGCAATTTGCCAATACTGGATTTTTCAGCATTATTTTTTTGTCGTATATACGATTCAGCCTTTCTATTACTTTGTTTAAAGCCTCATTCTCAAAAATGAATATTTTATTACTAAAACTTGCAAAGTTTTTATCTGTGTTCACCAATTTTTCAAGGTTTTTACCTTTTAAAAGCACTTTTTCATTTTGTGTTAAAACTATTTTTTCAGTATTGGTTTTCACAGAAACCTTGCCTTCTTGCACAATTACTTGTTTTTCGGGTGTTGAAACAAAAAATATTGTCCCTAAAACTTGTACTTCCATTTCTTGGGCTTGTACTATAAAAGGCTTGTTGGGATTTGAGCGTACTTTCAACAATGCTTCACCTTCCAAAGTGACATTTCGACTAGCAAATGATTTGGAGTAGCTGATTTTACTATTTTTATCGAGCCACACCACAGAACTATCAGGCAAATAAAACTCTTTGGGTGCTTCTTGCGTAGAAAAACTTACTATTTCATCTGCTATTGCTTCAGGGCTTCTGAACAAAAACCAATATAACAAAAAAGGTACGATGAGTAAACCTGCTATACTAGCTGCCATCCTCCAAGAAAACATGGTTGTTTTTCGAGGTTTTAATGTAGGCGTTTCTTTTAATGATACACTTTTATCTATTGTTTTTAATTTTACTTTATTCCAAGCTACCTCAACATCTACTTTTTGTTCATTTTTGGCAACAGCCACACCATTCCAGATTTTTTCAAATTGGGTATAAATTGCTTTGTTTTCTTCTGTCTCCAACCATTTTTCAATAGCTTGTTTTTCCTCTTGTGAGGCTTCATCTACAAAAAACTTGGCTAATATTTCTTCATTAATCATCATACAATTATATTATTTAAACCAAGTAAAACCAATAACACCAAGTAGTCAGATAGTTTTTCTCTTAATATTTTGAGTGCTTTTCCCATCTGGTTTTCCACTGTTTTCACAGAAATATCTAACTGATTGGCTATTTCTGCATATTTTAGTTCTTCATATCTACTCAAACAAAAAATGATTCTACATTGCTCAGGCAAAGCATTGATGGCTTCACTTATTTTTGCCTCCAGTTCGTTTTCTATTGCCAAATGAGAAGCTGGCTGGCTTTGCCCTTGTCCTAAATTCACTTTGTATTGCTCATATACATTTTTTACTTTCTGATGCTTTATTTTATTCAAACAAGCATTATGAACCATTTTATACAAATAAGACTTCAAAGAAATCTGTATATCTAAGTTTTCTCGTTTTTCCCAAAACTGACAAAATACATTTTGAACGACTTCTTCTGCTTCATCCATATCTTTGAGCATAGAATTGCCATAATTGCACAGACCTTGATAATAAGTTCTGAATAATTCTTCAAAAGCAGATTCATTTCCTTGCTGGATTTGCTCAAGTATAATCATTACGGTATAAGACAACTGATAAAAGGGTTACCCCTATTGGCTTCACAAAAATATTATAATTCTTCAATGACAAAATGATATTAGCTCTAAATTATTTTGGATACAATAAGACAAATTATGCATGATTCCCAAAATATTTTCATAAACATCTTTTTCATCCTGATCTTCTTTGAGCATATCCAAATTTTTAGTTTGAACAATTGTCAATTGTTGGAGTAATTCTTTTTGATTTTCAATACTCATCAATCCTATTGAAGGAAAATCATTGATGGGAGGTATATTGAAAGGGAGATTATAACTTTGAAGCAAATAATCTTCCCAAAAAATATCTACGCCAAAATCGTACAATAAATATTTACTCATCATTTCTGTTTCATACATAGATTTTATTTCTCTCTGATAAGGTAATTTGTATCCTAAAGTATCACAGATACATATCAAAGCATATCCATAAGCAAAATAAGCTGTGTAGTCGTATTTTTCGCCAAAAATTATATCTTTCAAAGCTTTTTCGGGTGTCGTTTGATAACCTTCTAAAAAAAAAGATTGATAATGCTTAAATTTTTCTGTATTTGTTATTTTATCCCACATCATTTGGTCTTTAGAGCCAAATACTTTTGTTATTTCAACAGTTTTTATACCATAAGAAAAAATGTAATACCCCATTGCTTTATAAAGTTGTTGTGTACATTGATAAACTAAAAGTTTACTTTTATAAAATGTTATTTTCTGTTCTGAAAATACTCATAATTTTGAATGATAAAAATACTAAAATTTCAAATCCCATGAAAAAAACACTTTTCTCTATTGTTCTATGTATTTTGTCTGTAAGTCTGTATGCACAAGGTGGTCGTCAGCAATTATTGAATAAATATGTTGGTGAAAGAAAAATAACTCTTCAGTGGCTTGATACAAGTCCAACCAAAAAATGTAAACCTGGAAAAGTTACTATTTCTCAAGAAGATGGAACTTTTAACCTAAATATCAAAGGAAGTCAGTACAAAAATGACAACGAATATGTAACCATAGAAGGAACTATTGAGCCTATTTCTGCTATTGAGTTCAAATTTACAGGAACTATCACTTCACAAGTAAGTTATATTTATGATGGAAAGCCTTGTGTAAAATCTGGAACTTATACTTTTAAAAAGTGGAATGGTCGTCCTTTTTATCGTTTACAAGAAAAAACCAATTGTGATGGCTCTGCTGTGGATTATGTAGATATTTATTAGATTATAAGTTGTGTATTCTTGAATCAAAGCCTAAAAGATTAAAGTCTTTTGGGTTTTATTTTTTAATTCATAAATTGTAAAGCAATTAGAAATTATTATGAATAAGAAACGTTCAAAGGCTATTGTATTAGGGCTAACACTCTTTTTAGCTCAATCTTGTAGGCAAGACAATTGGATTGAAGGTGATAGGTCTAAAGATACAGTTGTAAGAGGTTCTACTTATCGTCGTTATGGTGGATATTATTATCCTGTCATTAGAGGACATATTTCGCCCAATACTTACAATGGTTATACACATTCTGACTTCAAGAGCAGTTCTTTTAGTGGTTATACAAAAAAATCTTCTTGGGGTAGTGGTAGCCATTCTTCTTCCAGAAGAAGTGGAGGCTTTGGTACAACTTTTGGTTCTTCAAGGTCTTAAATTATTAAAAGATGAAACGTTTACAAATTAATGAAAGAAATAACTGGAAAGAAACAGTAGAAAGTCAAGGACTGATTTTTCACTCAACAGAAGGAAAATATTGGGATGAATCGGCTTGTTATGCCTTCACAGAAAAAGAAATCTTGGAGTTAGAAAAAGCTACCAATGAGCTTTATGAAATGTGTATTGAGGCTACTGATTTTGTTATTTCCAGAGGACTTTACAAAGAGTTTGGCATTCCTGAAAAGTATATTTCGGGCATTGAGCATAGCTGGAACAATGAATTTCCTTCTATTTATGGTCGTTTTGATTTAGCTTTTGATGGCAAAAATGTAAAAATGTTGGAGTTTAATGCAGACACCCCAACAGCTTTATTAGAGGCTTCTGTTATTCAATGGCATTGGCTTTTAGATTATTACGCATCTGCCGACCAGTTCAATTCTATTCATGAGCATCTGATAGAACATTTCAAGGTTTTAAAACCTTATTTTTTAAGCGATTCTCTTCATTTTACTTGTGTAGAAGAAAGTATAGAAGATTATATGACAACAGCCTATCTGATGGATTGTGCTTCGCAAACTGGCTATAAAACCAATTTGCTTTATATTTCTGATATTAGTTATGATGAAGAATTGAATGCTTTTTTGGATATCGAAAACAAAGAAATTAAGAATATATTTAAGCTCTACCCTTACGATTGGATGATGCATGAAGATTTTGGGGAGTATCTGCTCACGACCATGCATAAAATGTATTGGGTAGAACCTATGTGGAAATCTATTCCAAACAATAAAATGATTTTGAAAATTTTATGGGATTTGTATCCACATCATCCTTATTTATTGCCTACTCATACAAGTCCTGTTACCAAGAGTTATGTAAAAAAACCTTTGATATCCAGAGAAGGTAATAATATAGAAATTTTTCACGATGGTAAAATCATAGCCCAAACAGACGGTGAGTATGGAGAAGAAGGCTTTATTTATCAAGAATATTTTGAAATACCTTCTTTTGATGGGCATGTTCCTACCATTGGCAGTTGGTTGATTGGTGAAAATGCTTGTGGTATAGGAATCAGGGAAAATACATCAAGAATTGTAGATAATTTTAGTCGTTTTGTACCTCATTATTTTATTTAATATTTAAACTTTTACTTTTATGGATCAATTACTTCACAGCATTACACAAGTTCTTGTTTTTTCAATTTTGGGCATTATTCTAGCTTTGTTAGGCTATAAAGTGATTGACTGGATAACACCTGGTAATATGTCGAAACAAATTGCAGAAGGCAATACAGCCATGGCTATTTTGGCTGGCTTCATGATTTTAGGTATTTGTCTCATTATAGCCACAGCTCTCAGTTAATCTTTATGATTTCTAATGATGTATGTCATTTAAAACTTAGAAAATATGTTTAAAAAATATATTGTATTAGCTTTATTTGCCTTATTTCTATGGGGTTGTGCAGAAAAAGAAAAGAAAAAAGATTCTGATATTCAGAGTAATACAAAAATCCCTTTGAAAGAAGATACCACCAAAAGAAAAGATACCTCTGAAGTAGTGGAGCAAAACACTCCACTTTCTTCATTTAATGGTGTATATTTTTGTCCAGAAACGAAAGAATTGTATTATCTTGAAGGTGATGAAAATTCAATCAAAAAAGTTTTTTATACAAAAGCTAAGAGCAGATTTTCTGAACAAAAGATAGTCGAACAGAAGAAAATACCTATGGAGAGTACTCCTCTCGACCCTGACTATTTACTTACAACCACACGAGAACATAAATTTGGGGTGTATCCCAGTGGACAAAGATATTTTGTAAGAAAAGACTCAGACACAGAACTTGTATTTTTTAAACTCACAGAAAAACTTTCATTTTTCGATACAGATTTAAAATCTAATATCATTCTTGCGGAGGCTCTTTCTCAAAATTATCTTGAAGAAAACAACAAAGCAGATAAATCTATCTCTATCAATCAGTTAGAAATGCGTTATTCTTTAGGTTTTAAATACAAGAATAATGATATTATCGCCATTGTTAAAGAAGATTTTAGTATAGAAACCACCGTTCCAGAAGGAAAAATTCTGATTAAAGATGGTATGGGAGCAATTAATTTGGAAGTGCGTTTCAAAGATAAACCATCTTTTATGTTGGTACAAAAAATAAAATAAGCCTTTTAAAAGGCTTATTTTATTGAGTTTGCATCAAAAAAGCAAAATCTTGTAATACAACTTCATAGTTGGGAATATAATCTGTATCTATTAAAGAATTGGTACTGATTGCCTCTTTATGAGTAAGTAAAATTGTTTTTCGTTCACCTTCTTGTTTAGATTTGATTGTAATGTATTTGGGTATATTCTCAGAAGTTTTTTCTTGTTTTAATGCTTCAAAAGTTTCTTGGCTCATAACAGCCTGAATAGATGTATTTTTCAGCATTTTATGTTTTGAAGTACTTTTTATTCTTCCACTTATGGCTCTTTTTGTAATTTCTCTTTGTCTATAAGTATCTCCTATTTTGATGAGTATTTTGATTTTTTTATGAAACTTGGCTTTCATTTCAAATAAATTATACACCCAAAAATCTGTTTGCAAACTCACTAATCGAGGGGGTTTGTAATTATCTTTGATACCTTGCTTTTGCCTAGAAAGTTTATGTTTTTGGAAATTTAGAAAAAGATGAATTTTTGAATTAGTTTCTATATCGTCTTTGAGAGTATACATGAGTGGTATTACAAACTTTTCAATAATGTCTAAATTGGGTAAAAAAGATATTTGATTTTTAGTTTCATTTATTTTTTCATATTCTATTGCTTCTTCATTATAAACCTTCAAAAACTCAGAATACTTTTTTTTATCTTTATGATAGCTTGCATTTCGAACAAAAAAAGCAATAATACCTGCCACCAATGCCAAAGGCAATGATTGTACAAAGGAAAATTTTGCAAGCCAAGAAAGAACAGCCAACACAATAACAATCAGGATAGCTGTTACTATTCCCTCAGAAATTGGGTTTAAAGGTCTTTGGGGTTCTTTAGGTTTTTTAAATGTAACTTTAAAGATTTCCTTTTTGTATTGATGTATTTGCATCAACCATGACAAATAAGTATTCCATTCCTGAAAATTGTATTCTCCTTGTACTTGTTGATGGCTTTTGATAGAGTTTTGAATATTTTGGGGAAGGGTTTTATACAATTCCAAAACTTTTTCGAGTTTCTCAAGTGTACTTGATTCCATATTTTGATATTTTTATTGAATAATTTGAGAAATTCAATTCTCTGTAAAAATACACTTATTTTGGAAAAATATCAGGTAAATAAGCTTCTATCATTTGTTTTTCTTCAGAACTCATATTTTGATATTCTTCGGGTGTGGGTAAGGCTACCATTTGAATCTTGATATTTTGTTGCTCAAAACTATGAATAGCAATATGTAAGTCTTTTGGCTCTGTACCCAAAAAATTCAGGCTCATATCGTTATCATCTACAAAATGTATTTCCAGTTCAAAATGAGGCTTCGATTTTCTTGAAAAAATAATATTTACAAATTCGATTTCCTCATATTCCCATGTTTTTTTATCCCAAAGTTTATGTACAGAAAAAGATTTCATACGAAAACTCTGATATGAAAAAAAGCCCACAAGCAAAGAGATAGAACTACCAACAAGTAACCATAAATACACAGGAACATAAAAACCTAATAAATAGAAATTGGTATAAAACCCACTTGGCAAGACAAAAGAGAGTAAAAAAGTGATTATCAAAAAATTGGAACCCATAATAATCAGATTATTAGCCCAAGAAGTCCGAAGTAAAACAAGGTCTTTTTTGGTTAAAAACAGTTTTTTCGACCATGCTTGTTGCCATGTGAAAAAATTTGCTAAAAATAAGCCTCCTAAACCCGTAAAAAATAATATTAAAAGTAGATAGTTGAAATCCATAAGCTACTGTTACACCACCAAAGTTCATTCAAAATAAAAAACCTGCCATCTCTAAAAAAGAAATGACAGGTAATATATGCATAATGTTCGAAAATACTAAACTCCAGCGTGTGTTCTAAACATTTTGATAGCAATGGCAAGTAAAATAACACCAAATACTTTCCTAAGTACGTCTGCACCTGCTTGTCCAAGTTTCTGCTCTATCCAACCTGACGCTTTTAAAACCAAAAATACCAAAACCAAATTGAGTGCAATAGCTATCAGAATAGACCATTGATTATATTCTGCTCTTAAAGACAAGATTGTTGTCATGGTCCCTGCTCCTGCAATAATTGGGAATGCAATGGGCACAATAGATGTAGATTTTGATGAACCATGTACTTCACCTTTAAAAAAGTGAATTCCCAACACCATTTCAAGACCCAAAAAGAAAATCACCAATGCTCCTGCAATAGCAAAAGAAGGTGTATCTAAACCCAAAAGTGTTAAGATGCTTTCGCCTAAGAATAAAAAGGCAACCATAATAGTTCCTGCCACAAGTGTAGCTTGTGTAGAATGTAACACTCCTGCTCTTTTTTTGAGGTCAATAATAACAGGAATAGATCCCAGAATATCAATGACAGAGAATAAAATAAGTGATACTGATAAGATTTCTTTAAAGTTGAACATAGCCTTGACTTAGGTAATTTTAATTTTCTGCAAAATTAAGCAAAATTAAAACACCAAACAATATTCTGTGTACTACTTTTTTAATTTTCAAGAAAGCCTAAATAAAGTCTTACCACTTTCTTGATAAAGTACAAATAGGAAAAATATAAAAAAGCTATTTTAAACCCAATAGAGATATTTTGTATAAAAAATAGTTAACAATTAGTTAAAAAGTTTAATTATTAATTAATACTTTTTTGAGCATTATTTTGAGATGAAAAAATATCAGACAAAATAATATTTTACATTAAAAATATATTAATTTATCAAAACGATACAATCTTTTGTAAAATATTTGTTATTTTATGTCTGATAGAAAATGATATGCCTACATTACCTCTAAAAATAGATTTTTTTGCAATGCTTATTTTTCTGGGCGTTGTACAAGGTCTTTTTCTCTCTTATTTTTTTCTTACCAAAAAACCTTTTCTATGGTCAAATCGATTTTTAGGTCTTCTTATTTTATGTTTTTCTCTCTCCATCACTGAGATTCTTTTATGTTATACAAATCTGATGTTCAACACTTTGCATCTCATAGATTTTACCGAACCTAAAAACTTCTTGATTCCTCCACTTTCATATTTTTATATTCGTACAAGAATTAATCATCAATTTTCAAGAAAAGATTATTGGCATTTTATCCCTTTTGTAGTCTATTTTATTTACTGTTCTCTCGTTTTTTTTCCACAAAATATATATTTTAAATACAATGCTTACATTCACTCATATCACCCTACATTACCCACCATCGAAAATGATCAATACTGGGATTATGATTGGGTATTTTTTATAAAAGACCATGTCAATCTGATATTCTTTTTTTATCTTATTTCTTATTTGGTAGGCATATTTTTTATGCTTTCTAAAGAATCTAAGAAGCTAAATCTTTCCTTTTTTTCTAAGGAAAATACAGAATTGGTTTGGTGTCGAAACATCTTTTTTCAGATGTTGGGCATTATGATTCTTTTTCTTATTGTAAAAATAAGTTTTAAAAATGATTTAGGTGACCATATACTTGCTGCTCATCTTACATTTGTCATTTATCTTATTACTTTCAGAGTTATTCATCAATCTGTATTTTTTCACCCACAAGTAAATGAAGAGAAAGAAGTCAAAAAATATGAAAAATCGACTGTTACCCCTGAAATACAGGAAAATATACTTCAAAAAATAGAAGTTCTGATGGCTCAGGAAAAACCATTTTTACAATCCGATTTTTCATTGCCCAATTTTGCCAAAACCCTGAAAATTACACCTCATCAACTTTCACAAATTATCAATGAAAGTCTGGGGCAAAATTTCTTTGAGTTTGTTGCTAAATATAGAATTGAAGAGGCTCAAAAACTACTTACTGCCAAAGAATATCAAAATATTAAGATAGAAGAAATAGCCGAAATGGTTGGTTATAATTCCAAATCATCTTTCAATACAAGTTTTAAGAAAATTGTAGGACTTACTCCCTCCGAATTCCGAAAAAATCGGGCTTAAAAGTGTGTTCGAGTTTATAAAATCAAACGCCAAGCTTATATAAACGTTCTCCAAACGACTCATAAACAAATACTTTTGAGCAAAACTTTAAACTCAAAAGAAAAATGGAAATTTTAGAAAACGAAAGACGTTACGATTTAGATTGGATACGAGTTATAGCATTTGGCATCCTAATTTTATATCATGTGGGAATGTTTTTTGTTCCTTGGGGTTGGCATATCAAGAATAACCAAATCTATGACTGGCTTACTTATCCCATGATGTTTCCAAATCAGTGGAGGCTTTCTTTATTATTTGTTGTTTCAGGCATGGGAACATATTTTGCTCTTTCTAAACGTACTGGATGGCAATTTACAAAAGAAAGACTCATTCGTCTTTTGTTGCCTCTTGCTTTTGGAATGCTTGTCATTGTTCCTCCTCAAGTATATTTTGAAAGATTAGACAAAGGTCAATACACAGGAGGTTATTTATCTTATTGGTTTTCAGAAGCTTTTGTTGGAGTTTATCCACAAGGCAATTTGAGTTGGCATCATTTGTGGTTTTTAGTATATTTACTATTTTTCTCTTTGGCATTCATTCCCATTTTTCTATATCTCCGAAAAAATCCTGAAAATGCACTATTAAGGTTCATCAAAAAATTGGCTTCTTCACCTTATACCATTTATTTACTAGTTTTTCCTTTATTTATTTTTGAAGGTTTTGTTGAACCATTTTTCAACTCCACACACGCCTTTATTGGCGACTGGTTCAATCTTCTTCATTATGGTACTTTGTTTTTCTATGGTTTTTTGTTGATTGCTGTCCGTCAAACTTTTTGGCAAACCATTCTTAACCATCGATTTAAGTTTTTGATAATGGGGGTCATTAATTTTTCAATTTTTATGTTTATCAAAATCCAAATTAGAACAGGTGTTTGGGAAGATGATTATTTGGTTCATTTTACAGAAGCTTTTTTCAAGGTAATCAATTTGTGGTCTTGGATACTAGTCATCTTTGGCTTTGTAGCATATTACCTCAATAAACCCAGCTCAATTCTCAGTTATTGTAATGAAGCTGTTTATCCATTTTATATTTTACATCAGACTATTACAGTAGCTTTAGGTTACTACCTCAAAAATACGTCTATGGGGCTTTTCTTGAAATTTTCGCTAATGTCATTAGGTACATTGGTGATTACTTGGGTTTTATATGAATTTCTGATTAGGAGAATTGGTTTCATCAGACCATTCTTTGGGCTAAAACCTGCAAAATCAAGCCCTGTAATGCAAAAAGTCTAACGAATGTTAGACTTTACTTTTGTTTATCTACTCTTGTTGAAATCTTATCAACAATATACCAAGTATTTTCGATTTTGATGAGGTTAAAATAATCTGTAAAAATAGCTTTGGGCGTTTCTATTTCACATTTGGCACTGGCAATATTGCCTGTAAAATCTATGGACTTTATTCTTCCAAAAATACCATCTTCTTTGGCTTTTACTGATTTAAAACCTTTTAAATATTCGCTTCGGCTCATATCTTTAAAAACACCATTTCTATTTACTTTCAAATGACATGTACTATGCATGGCTTTACCTAATTTGGTGGTATCGCTTGTCATCCAGCCATCAAAATACATTTGAATGGTACTTTCAATAGAAGCTTTTTCGTCTGTTTGAGCATTGGAGCGTGTATAAAAACACAATACTACACCCAGCAATAAAAGTAGTTTTTTCATAAGTGTTTCATTTTTGGATAAAAACGAAATTTTTGTAGTTTATTGTGTTTTGAAGTCATGGTTTTATTTCTAATTCTTGCATTAATATTTCTTTAAGTTTTATTACATTCTTTTGTGTATCTCTGTAATTTTGCAGAATACTCTTCATCATAATATTCTGACTTCCAACAATATTCTTTATATCCATCATATTTTTAGGTTTTATAAAACGACCACTACTTATATCAATATTGGAATAAATATAATTTATTATATGTGTTTTAATGTGTTCCTCATGATTTTTTTCTTGATTTCCTAAAATGTCATAATCATTATACAAATTAACTATTCTTTCTAAGATATGGTATTTGTTCATAACTTTTATATCTCCACTTTGAATCACAGTTAAATATGTGACATTCTTTGGTTTAAAATAGTTTATTTCTGATAAATGTGTTATCCATATTACTAAACTATCTGAGTTTGTATTTTTTAGTATTTTTTCTGTATTTTTTAAATATCTCAAGCCATAAGCTATAGAGGTGTCCAAACTTTTAATATCTATGTTGATATCATCTAAAAATCGTTGTAGATGTTTTCTTTCTATTTTACTTTCTTTATAAGATTCGATTCTATCATTAATAGCTAAAGATATAACTATACCTACTATTACAATGATTAATTCAGAGAGATAATGTTTCCATTTCATAAATAAAAATTGTTTAGTTTTAGTGATACAATAAAAAAGGTCAGACAAGTAGTCTGACCTTAATTTAAAAATTTATTTCCTACAACTCAAAAGCTTTTTTGATAATTTCCTCTTGTTCTTTGTTGTGTATTTTATTGTAACCTGTTGCAGGAGAAGCACTTGGCTTACGAGAAATACACTCAATTGCTCCATAATACATAAGCATAAAGCTGTATGCTCCCATATTTTTGGGTTCTTCTTGTACCCAAACAACTTTCGCATTTTTGTATTGCTTCAATATCTTTTCGAGTTGTTTTTCAGGATAAGGATACAATTGCTCCAAACGAACAATCGCTACATCTTTACGCCCTTGTTTTTGTTGCTCTCTGTAAAGGTCTATGGCTATTTTTCCAGTACATAGAAGCACTTTTTTCACTTTTTTCGCATCCACATAAGTATCATCCAATACTTCTTGGAACGAACCTTTGATAAAATCTTCAATAGGTGAATGTACTTCTTCCGTTCTTAAAAGAGATTTAGGCGACATCACTACCAAAGGCTTACGGAATTCCCATGCAAGTTGTCTTCTAAGAGCATGGAACAAATTTGCCGAAGTTGTAATATTTGCCACTACCATATTATACTCCGCACAAAGTTGTAAGAAACGCTCCAGTTTTGCAGAAGAGTGTTCAGGGCCTTGTCCTTCGTAACCATGAGGCAATAGAAGTGTCAAAATATTTTGCTGTTGCCACTTACTTTCAGTAGCAGCTAAAAACTGGTCAATAATTACCTGAGCAGTATTAGCAAAATCTCCAAATTGAGCTTCCCAAATAACCAAAGCATTGGGGTTTGCCATTGAATAACCAAACTCAAAGCCCATTACTCCAAACTCAGAAAGATGTGAGTTATAGATACGGAATGGTTGTTTTTGGTTCGGAACAATATTATCCAAATAAAAATAAGGTGCATTCGATTCAGCATCACGAGCTACCACTTGTCTATGCGAGAATGTTCCACGTCTTACATCTTGTCCGCTCATTCTCACCATTTTCTCCTCTAACAAAAGAGATCCATACGCCAAAAGTTCACCACAAGCCCAATCTAATTTCTTCTTTTCAAAGAAATAACTTTTTCTATCTTCTAAAAGCTTTTCTATTTGCTTAATTACTTTAAATCCTTCAGGAAGAGTAGTGAGAGCTTTTCCTACTTTTTCAATAACTTCTAAAGAAACACCTGTTTCTGGAGACTTATCAAAATCTTCGGGCTTCGATTTACGTAATTTTTGCCAATCTTTTTCTAATTGTGAATATTGGTAAGGTAACGGTTTTTGTTTAATTTCGGTAAGCCTTTCTTGTAGCATCTGGCGAAGTTCTTTATCCATTTCTTCCAATAATTTAGCATCTACACTACCATTTGCTACCAATTTTTGAGCATACACCTCTCTTGGTGAAGGGTGTTTGCTAATCACATTATATAATTTGGGTTGTGTAAAACGAGGTTCATCTGTTTCGTTGTGTCCATGTCTGCGATAACACACCAAATCAATGAATATATCTTTTTGGAATTTCTGACGGAACTCGGCAGCCAACTGGAAACAGAATACAACTGCCTCAGGATCATCACCATTCACATGCAATACAGGAGCATCTATAAGTTTGGCAATATCCGTACAATAAATACTTGACCTTGCTTCATCAAAATCTGTTGTAAAACCCACTTGATTGTTGATAACTACATGAACCGTTCCACCTACTCCATACGCTTCCAATTTAGCCATTTGAATCACCTCATACACAGACCCTTGACCTGCCACAGCAGCATCTCCATGTATTAAAATTGGTAGTATATATTTAGCATCAAAAAGTTCTTCATCTATCTGGGCTCTTGAGTAACCTTGCACAATAGCATTTACTACCTCCAAATGTGAAGGGTTAGGTGCAAGACGTAAATTTACATTATAGCCTTCAGGGGTTGTAATAGTACTTGCAAAACCCATGTGATATTTTACGTCTCCATCTCCCATTGTCAAATCGGGGCTGGCTGTACCTTCAAATTCACTGAAAATCTGCTCGTATGTTTTCCCCATGATGTTGGTTAGAATATTCAACCTTCCACGATGAGCCATCCCTATCACCACTTCTTTTACACCTAATTCAGCACCTTTGTTAATCAAAGCATCTAAACCAGGGATCGTACTTTCACCACCTTCCAACGAGAATCTTTTCTGACCTAAGAATTTTGTATGTAAGAAGTTTTCAAATACAACAGCTTCATTAAGTTTCTTTAAGATTCTTTTCTTAAAATCAACAGAAGGATTGAAGGCTAAAGAATCTTTTTCAAATTTATCTCTAAGCCAGTTAAATACATCAGGCTCACGGATATAAGTAAACTCAAATCCGATTGTACGTTCATAAATATATTTTAGGGAATCTATGATTTTACGAAGTGGAGCAGCACCAATACCTATTTCATTACCTGCCTGAAAAACTGTGTCCAAATCTGCATCCGAAAGTCCAAATAGTTCTAAATCGAGCCAAGGATTACGAGATTTACGCTGACGAACAGGGTTCGTCTTAGAACGCAAATGAGCACGCATTCTGTATGCAAATATTAACTTAGAAACAGCTACTTCTTTAGAAGAAACTCCACCTCCACTACCTTCTGCACCTTCTCCATTATAATTTTCAGCAAATTCAAAACCCTCAAAAAACTTTTTCCAACTTTCATCTACTGAGCCTGGGTTTTGCGAATAAGCACGGTACAATTCTTCGATGTAATTGCCGTGAGCATTAGCGATATACGAATATTTATCCATGAGATTGAATTTATATATATGATAACAATTTTAAACGTTTAGCCTATTGTATTTTAAAGTGAACTCAATGCCCTACCTTGCTCCAAAATATTATCTGTCAAAGGAGTAATTGTCACTTTATATTTTTTTGGATATTCAAAGAAAATTAAATTTCCTTTAATCTCCTCAATTTCCGACCATTTTTGACAATCAAAATGAATTGCTACTACTCCAGAAGTAGGAATATTCTCTATTTTGGCATTTTTAAGAAGTAAATTGGCAACATCTGTAAATGTTGGATTATGCCCTACAAGCATCAAAGAATTGATGTTTGGGTTTATCTGTACCAATACATCAAAGATTTCTGAAATATTCGCTTCGTAAATTTCTTGATTAAGTACAATTTTTTCTTTTTTGTATGCTATATACTTAGCCACTTTTTTAGCTGTTTTCTTGGCTCTTTTGGCAGGACTACTGATGATTAAATCCAGATTCAGATTTTTCTCTTTTAGAATTTTGCCCATTAGTGGAGCATCTTTTTTTCCACGTCTATTTAAAGGTCTTTCAAAATCAGGAATTTCTGGTTGTTTCCAACTCGACTTAGCATGACGAAGCAAATAAAGTGTTTTCATGTTTCGGTTGTTTTGTTTATATTGGCAGGATAAAACTATATCATTTTTTTGAAAATTCAAAGTAATCAATATGCAAAAAATACAATCTACTACCGTACTGGCTATTCAACACAATGGGCAAATTGCAATCGGTGCTGATGGGCAAGCCACTATGGGTAACACAGTAGCAAAGAGTAATGTTCG
The DNA here is from genome assembly GCA_001281695.1 of bacterium 336/3. Taxonomy (NCBI): domain Bacteria; kingdom Pseudomonadati; species bacterium 336/3. Next base: position 3,839,946 of record LJIE01000001.1, read on the forward strand.
TAAAATCAGAAAACTAAAAGATGGAAAAGTAGTAGTAGGCTTTGCAGGTTCTACTGCTGATGCTTTTTCTTTGATGGAAAAATTTGAAGAAAAATTGGCTGCTTTTGGTGGTTCAGTAGAAAGATCTGCCATCGAACTTGCCAAAGACTGGCGTACAGACCGTTATCTACGCCGTTTGGAAGCCATGATGATTGCCATTTCTAAAACAGATTTATTTATTATTTCGGGAACAGGAGATGTGCTCAAACCTGATAACGATATTGCCTCTATTGGCTCAGGAAGTATGTATGCTCAGTCAGCAGCTTTAGCCCTTAAAAAGCATGCTCCACATCTGACAGCTCGCCAAATGGTAGAAGAAGCTCTCCATATAGCTGCCGATATTTGTATTTACACCAATCATAACCTGATTATTGAAGAAATTGTATAAATCATAAAACTATTCAAACAAGTTCCTTTGTTATTCTTTTGTAGAATTTATTTTACAACGCATATTCCAACATAAAAAATCTTCTCATGAACTACGGTATTTTCACAATCCCAGACCCGAAAAACGAACCAGTTTATAGTTATGCACCTAATAGCCCCGAAAGAGCATTGCTCAAAAAGGCACTTGCTGATGCAAAAAGTAAAGAATTAGATATCCCCATGTATATTGGTGGTGAAGAAGTTCGTACAGGAAATAAAGTACGTATTGCCCCTCCACATGAAACAGCACATACACTTGCTTATTACCATAAAGGAGGAAAAGAAGAAGTAGAGTTAGCCATTCGTGCTGCCCTCAATGCCAAAGAATTATGGGAAAATATGGATTGGGAACACAGAGCAAGTATTTTCTTGAAAGCTGCTGAACTCATAGCCACTAAATATCGCTACGAACTCAATGCAGCTACTATGCTTGGGCAATCGAAAAGTGTATATCAGGCAGAAATAGACTCGGCTTGCGAAATCATAGACTTTTTGCGTTTCAATGTGAAATTCATGGAGCAAATCTATAGAGAGCAACCTGTTTCTTCTGCTGGTATTTGGAACAGATTAGAACACAGGGCTTTAGAAGGTTTTGTATTTGCTCTTACACCTTTCAATTTTACAGCTATTGCAGGTAATTTGCCCACAGCCCCAGCCATGATGGGTAACTGTGTCGTTTGGAAAGTTGCTGAAACACAAATCTATTCAGCAAACGTCTTGATGAAGATTTTCAGAGAAGCAGGCGTTCCTGATGGAGTAATTAATTTGGTATTTGTGGATGGACCTACGGCTGGTGATACAATTTTCTCACACCCCGATTTCGCAGGAATCCACTTTACTGGAGGTACTTCTACATTCCAAAGAATTTGGAAAACCATTGGCGAGAATATCGCAAAATATAAAACTTATCCACGTATTGTAGGTGAAACAGGTGGCAAAGACTTTGTGTTGGCTCACTATACTGCTGATGCCAAAGCATTGGCTACAGCCCTGATTCGTGGTGCTTTCGAGTATCAGGGACAAAAATGTTCGGCAGCCTCAAGAGCTTACATTCCTGCAAATCTTTGGGATGAAGTAAAAGGTTACATGCTTGCTGACCTCAAGGAAATCAAGATGGGAAGTGTGGAAGATTTTAGCTGTTTCTTCAATGCCGTGATTGACGAGAAATCGTTCAATAAACTTGCTGAATATATTGATAATGCCAAAAAAGATGATAGTGTAACTGTAGTAGCTGGTGGAAATTATGATAAATCGAAGGGCTATTTTATTGAACCTACTGTTTTACAGGTTCAAGACCCTATGTATGTTACCATGCAAGAAGAGCTTTTTGGTCCTGTACTTACCATTTATGTATATCAGCCTGAAAACTTTGAAGATACATTGACACTTGTAGATAAAACATCTCCTTACGCTCTTACAGGGTCTATTTTTGCTCAAGACCGTTATGCTATTGAACTTGCAAGCAAAAAATTACGCCATGCAGCAGGAAATTTCTACATCAACGATAAACCTACTGGAGCAGTAGTAGGGCAACAACCATTTGGTGGTGCAAGAGCCTCAGGAACAAATGATAAAGCAGGTTCTTTACTGAATTTATTGCGTTGGACATCTGCTAGAACCATTAAGGAAACATTTGTTCCTCCAACAGATTACAAGTACCCTTTCATGCAAGAAAGTTAGTTTTTTAGAAAAAAGAGAAAGGAAAATGGATTATAAATTTCTATTTTCCTTCATCTTTTCTCCTTTTTCCTGAATCTAAAACAACTAAAATTTCCGACCCACAAGGTTTTCCAACAAAGATATTTATGAAAAAAGATATGAAATTTGCCACCAAGGTTATCCATGCTGGCGTAGAACCCGAACCACACACAGGAGCTGTTATGACTCCTATTTTCCAAACATCTACTTATGCTCAAAAATCACCTGGGGAGCATAAAGGTTATGAATATTCTCGCACTCATAACCCTACTCGTACAGCCTTACAGAACAATTTAGCAGCATTAGAAAATGGTCGTTTTGCTTATGTATTTGGTAGCGGGCTTGCTGCTACAGATACATTGCTTAGAACCTTCCAACCTGGTGATGAGGTCATTGTAACAGACGATTTGTATGGTGGTACTTACAGACTTTTTGTAAGAGTTATTCAGAATTTCGGTTTGAAATTCAAGTTTATTCCCATGAAGGATGCAGCCTCTATCGAGGAACACATCACTCCCCAAACCAAACTCATTTGGATTGAAACACCTACTAATCCACTGATGAATATTATTGATATTGAGGCTGTTGCTACCATTGCTAAAAAACACCTAGTCATGCTTGCTGTAGATAATACTTTTGCCTCTCCTTGCTTACAAAACCCTCTCACTTTAGGTGCAGATGTTGTTATGCATTCTGCTACTAAGTATTTGGGTGGACACTCAGATGTAGTTATGGGTGTTTTGGTAACCAGTAACGAAGAACTTGCTCAAAAATTAGGCTTCTTACAAAACGCAGTAGGTGCTGTTTTAGGTCCTATGGATTGCTTTTTGATGTTGAGAGGTATCAAGACGTTGCATGTACGTATGCAACGTCACTGTGAGAATGGTAAAAAAGTTGCTCATTGGCTTAGAAACCATCCAAAAGTAGAGAAAGTTTATTGGGTAGGTTTTGAAGACCATCCTAACCATGATATTGCTAAACGACAAATGAAAGATTTTGGAGGAATGGTATCATTTATACTCAAAGGTGACGATTTGGAAGAAGCCAAACGAGTGATGAGTAGTTTTGAAGTGTTCACTCTTGCCGAATCTTTAGGTGGTGTGGAATCGTTGTGTACACACCCTGCTACCATGACTCACGCCAGCATTCCAAAAGAACAACGTGAAAAATCAGGTTTGAAAGATACCCTGATTCGTTTGAGTGTAGGCATTGAAGATGTGGACGATTTGATAGATGATTTAAAACAAGCCATTGGATAGAATTTTTTATTTTGTGGTTTCTTAAAATTTAAGGAAAAAAGATGCTATCTCTGATGCATCTTTTTTCCTTTTTTTATTTTCAAAAATTTCCATTTACTCCTCAAAGAAATAAAGGACTGATAATCTAATCTTTGTAAAAAAACATTAGTCCTATGAACGCTTACATTCATTCCGAGATTTCAGTAAAGAAAAGAGGTGGTACAATTGAAGATTATTATGCCATTCACGATTTTATGGATTCTACCAAAGAATTGTGTAGTGATAACAGACATCGTATTTTGCATACGCATTGGGGTATCAAACAGGTGATTATTCCTGTTTTTGGGCATACGCTTATCAATTCAGATGGAAAAACGGTTAATATCAAAGATTTGTGTGAACAAGACCATATCCTGCCAGATTATCACAATCGTTTCATACCCACACTTGCCGATTTTGTAGAGGCTATTTCTCCTCAGGAAAATGATTTAGAGCGTTTTCAGAAATTTTTTAAGAGTTATAAAGAAAATTCTGAGCTTACTCGTCTGCTCCTTTCGCCTCTGAGCTACACAGGACAAGCCAAATCACTTTTAATCACTCATAATAGCTGGTTTATCAATCATATTATTCCTCTCATTTTTAATACGTTACCAAATCTAAAGGAGTTTACCATTGCCCCTTCAGAGCTTTTTAACAGAATGAGTTTTAAACTCTGGATGGATAATGGCTCTGCATATCCAGAAAGTGCTAAAAATTTACAAAAATTGAAGAAAACAGCTTAAGAGTAATTTTTATGGAAAAGAATATTTATGTACTTCGAGAAATTTCTTGGGGATATAATGATGAGTGGTATTACCCCACAGGAAATATTAGCAATATTTATAAAAAATACACCCATATTGAAGATGCCAAACGTGATAAACTCAGATTAGAGATTTATGATGTTAAAATGCGTCGTATTTTGGATACTACCTTATTAAGTTCTTTAAGTAACGATTTACAAAATAGATTTTATTTATTTCTAAAAGAGCACTTTTCTACTGATGTTCAGCAAATAATGAACTTTATTGGTTTTGAACATCAATGTCAAATTCATTCCAACATTTTACATTATTTTATTGATAAAATTATTGAAAATGACTCTTTAATTCTTGAAACACTTAAAATATTAGATTTACATTTTTATGAAATTGTAGAACTCAAAGAAGCCGAAAATATTTATAGAATTTCTCCTAATCCAGATTTTAAGAGTTATGATGTATTTGACGAATGGGTTTTGATTGATTTTTTCAAATCTTCTTATGTTTATACACAAAAAGAAGCATGGGAAGTAGCTATTCATAATTTTTATGAAAATTTATTTAGCCCCTTTAAATTGGTAGGTTCGCTTTCTGAATTGAGTGAGATTCCTGAAATATTGAAAAGTTATTTAGACGCTTATCCATGCTTTATCTATGAAAATTCTTTATTAAGAATAAAAGAGATTGAGGATAAAGACATGATAATTGAGATAATGACAGGTTTTGTTGCCTTGTTGCGTCCAGAGAAAATACCCTTTATAATCGATTGTATTCCTTTAAAACAAACCCAAGAAAATTTTATTCAAAAAAATAAAAAAATTAAAGAATATAAACAAAGAATTATAGATAGTTTACCTTTTTAAAAAACCCTTTTGGAAGACCAACTTGTTTTGCTAATTTTGAAGCAATAAAAAAGAAACAAGTATCGTTTTTATCCAAAAAGGAAAAATTCATGAAAAAATTAGCTTTGTCATTGTTCACAACTTGTGCATTTTTTGGAGCTTATGCTCAAAACTTAGAATACACAGTCAATTTGAATGACCGTTCTAACGACCTTTTTAAAGTAGAATTGAAAGTAAAAGGTTTGAAAAAAGAAAATGCTGTTTATCAGTTCGCTTCTACTGCCCCTGGTACATACCAAGTGATGGACATGGGTAGATTTGTACGCAAATTTGAAGCTTTTGATGCAAAAGGTAAAGCTGTTAAAACCAAACAGTTATCTACCAATCAGTGGGAACTTTCAGCTCCTGAAAAAGTAGCTACGATTCGTTATCAAATTGCAGAAACGTTTGATACACCTGTAAAAGAGAATAAAATTTATGCAATGTGTGGAAGCTCTATCGAAGATGACCATGTACTTATCAACGGACAAACTGTGTTTGGTTATCCTTCAGGTATGCAGTCTGCTCCTCTTAAACTGAAATTACAATATCCAGAAGGTTGGATGTATGGTACTGCTCTTGAAGAAAAAGAAGGCTTCTTAGTAGCAAATTCTTACGACCATATTGTTGATTCTCCTATTTTATTGGGTAAACTTACCAAAGCAAGCACCAAAGTAAGAAACACCAATGTAGAACTTTATACCTACTCCAAAACTGGTAAAATTTCTTCTGAAAAACTTTTAGCTTCCATGACGAATATGCTTGTTGCTGCCGATTCTTTCTTAAATGGCTTGCCTGTCAATCGTTATGCTTTCTTGTTTCACTTTGAAGACACCAATGCTGGTGCTTGGGAACACTCTTATAGCTCAGAGTATGTAATTAAAGAAGAAAATTGGTCAGAAGAATTTGGAAAACAGATGACAGACATTGCTGCTCATGAGTTTTTCCATGTGGTTACTCCTTTAAATATTCATAGTGAAATTATTGAGAAATTTAATTTCGTACAACCTACTGCCTCAGAACATTTGTGGTTATATGAAGGTACAACAGAATGGGCTTCTCATAAAATGCAATTAAATTACAGTATCAAGACTTTAAACGAATATTTTGCTGAGCTTCGTCAGAAAGTAAATTATGACAATTACTATGACAAATCTTATAGCTTGAGCAAAATGAGTTTAACATCTTACACTCCTGAAGGACAAAAGCAATATGGTAACATTTATATGCGTGGAGCTTTAGTAGCTGGTTTATTAGATATTCGTTTATTAGAACTTTCTGGTGGCAAAAAAGGCTTGCGTGAAGTGATTAATGAGTTTGCTAAAGAGTATGGACCTTCTAAGAGTTTTTCTGAAAAAGAATGGTTTGATACTTTCACAAAGAAAACATATCCTGAAATTGGTGATTTCTTCAGTAAATATGTAAAAAATGCAGAACCTCTTCCTCTTGCAGAGTACTACGAAAAAATTGGTATCATGTACAATGCAGAAAAGAAAACTTTTTCATTAAATTTAAGTGCTACTCCCGAACAATTACGTTTGCGTGAGCGTTGGATGAGAAATTAGTTTTTATAAATATTTTTACGAAAAGAGGCTTTGCAGCCTCTTTTTTGCGTATTGCTAAACTTTTGATAATGAATATTCTAAAATAAAAAGTATAGAAAGTAACTTGCATCTAAGATTAGTATTTTTAATATTTGCAAAATTTAAAGCCAAGTCCTACCATGAAATACAAAAGAATTTTGCTCAAGTTGAGTGGTGAAGCCCTTGCTGGCGACCGTCAGGAATATGTTATCAATCCCCAGATATTAGAGCGTTATGCAAAAGAAATCAAGACCATTGTAGAAAAAGGTGTGCAGGTTGCAATTGTTGTAGGAGGAGGTAATATTTATAGAGGTTCTGAAGCTGATAAGTCTGGCATTGATAAAGTACAAGGAGATTATATGGGAATGCTTGCCACTGTTATCAATGGAATGGCAATGCAAAATGCTATTGAAAAACAAGGTATTTATACCCGTTTGATGTCAGCCTTGAAAATGGAACAAGTTTGTGAGCCTTTCATTCGCCGTAGAGCTATCAGACACCTTGAGAAAGGACGTGTGATTATCTTTGCAGCAGGTACAGGAAATCCCTATTTTACAACTGATTCGGCTGCTTCGCTTAGAGCTATCGAAATTGGGGCAAATGTCGTTTTAAAAGGTACAAAAGTAGATGGCATTTATACAGCCGACCCTATGAAAGACAACACAGCCACAAAATACAACAATATTACATTTGACGAAGCCTATGAAAAAGGCTTGAATGTAATGGATATGACAGCTTTTACACTTTGTAAAGAAAACAATCTTCCTATTATTGTTTTCGATATGAATCAAGAGGGTAATTTACTTAAAATTGTAGAAGGTGAAGAAGTGGGGACTTTGGTTGCTTTAGAAGCTGTATAAAATAGTTTTTAATCAAGATTTTTTCAATTTATATATTTTCAAAATTAATTTGTCGTATGGAAGAAGAAATTAAAATGTATTTGGATGAAGCTCAGGATATGATGAAGAAAGCCTTAGAGCATACACAAAGCGAACTTCTTAAAATCAGAGCTGGCAAAGCTATGCCAAATATGTTGGATGGTATTATGGTAGAATACTATGGAGCAAATATGCCTATCAATCAGGTTTCTACTATCACCACCCCAGATGCAAGAACATTGAACATCCGTCCTTTTGAAAAAGGCTCTATCTCAGCTATTGAAAAAGCTCTCAAATCAGCTGACTTGGGTATCAATCCACAAAACAATGGAGAAGTAATTATTCTAAATATCCCTCCTCTTACAGAAGAACGCAGAAAACAACTTGTAAAACAAGCCAAACAAGAAGTTGAAAATGGCAAAATCAGCATTCGTAATGCTCGTAAAGAAATTAATGATGCTTTGAAAAAACTTCAAAAAGATGGTGCTGCTGAAGACTCTATCAAGAAAGCAGAAGAAATTGTGCAAAAACACACAGATTCTTTCATCACCAAGCTCGATGAAGTACTTGCTACCAAAGAAGCAGAAATCATGAAAGTTTAACATAAAAAGTTATAAATTTTATGCTGAAACCTATAAGGTTTTAAAAACCTTATAGGTCTTTTTATGAAGATGACTTTTATACTTTATTCTATTTACTTGATAATAAAATTATTATGAATAAAATCCGTATAGAAACTTCTCAAAACGTATTTATAGAGTTTAGCCTTGCAGGTTTAGGCGAAAGAATACTTGCTTTTATACTAGATTTTATTTTTATGTCGCTTTATACATGGGCTATTTTTGTCATTGCAGATAATTTATCTATCAAATTACTTCGCAATGATAATAATTCCATACTTTTCATGATATTCTTTTGGTTATTGCCTCTTTCTATCTACAGCATTATTCAAGAAATCTTTTTTAATGGACAAACACTCGGAAAGAAGATTTTACGCATCAAAGTAGTAACCACAAGAGGTCGTCAGCCAAGCCTCACTCAATACATGGTCAGATGGCTTTTTAGATTGATTGATATATGGGGAAGTATGGGAATTGTAGGGATTGTAGCTGCTGCCACCAACAAATATCATCAAAGAGTTGGCGATTTAGCAGCAGGGACATGCCTCATTAAACTCAAAAGCAGAACAGAACTTAGCCAACAACTCATTATTCCTGACTTTCATGAATTGTATAGTCCCAAATACACACAAGTTACACTACTCTCCGACTCTGATGTAAACCTTATCAAAGAGGCTATTCTCACACACAGAAAATACCAAAACGAAGAGATTTTGAAGGCTTTTGCTAAAAAAACAAAAGAAATTTTACGAATAGAAAATACAGACAAAGACGAAAAATTTTTAAACAGAATTGTAAAGGATTATACTTATCTTACTTCCAAAGAAGATTAAACCATGTTTGCATACATCAAAGGTACATTAACACATAAAGAAGCTACTCATGCTATTATCGAAACGGCTGGTGTAGGTTATCAAATTAAAATTTCGCTCAATACATACAGCATGCTCAAGGGTGTTGGTGAAGAAGCTTTGCTTCATACTTATCTGCAAATTCAGGAGAATGCTCATAATTTATTTGGTTTTTCTGAACCATCTGAAAAGAAACTTTTTCTTGAACTTATCAGCGTATCAGGAGTAGGACCCAACACAGCCATCGTGATGCTTTCATCTGTAAGTCCATTTGAAATTCAAGAGGCTATTGTGAACGAAGATGTAAAAATGCTACAAGGTGTAAAAGGGATAGGTGCAAAAACAGCCCAAAGAGTTATTTTAGAACTCAAAGATAAAATCAAGAAAGATTTTATGATAACTGAAGGAAAGGTGATAGGGAATGTACCAACATACAGATCTGTAAAAGATGAAGCCATTACAGCTTTGGTGGTATTGGGTATTGCCAAAAATGTTGCAGAAAAGAATGTAGAAGGTATTATCAAACTCAAAGGTGGTGATGTAACCATTGAAGAAGTAATTAAATTAGCTTTAAAAATGTAGGGATTAAAATATATGTTTATTGCTGTTATTGTGCTAATTATTGTAATGGGTGCGTTGTTTCATTACAACACACAAGAAGCAGCCTCATCCAAAAACACTCCAACTCCTTCTAAAAAAGTAAGTTCTCGATACCCATTGGTATTTTTAGACGATTTTGATGCTCCTCAAAAACCTGTAGAAAGTTATAACGAAAACAAAGGAAAAAGCGAAGCTTATTTTCTTAAATATCTTCAAAAAAACTTCCCAAAGCATATTCATACAGATTTGGCTCTACAAATAGATGAAGCTTTTTATTATCCCGATTTTACATTTTTCAGCAAAAAACACAATCTATACATTGATATTGAAATAGATGAGCCTTACAATTTTAAAGGAAAACCAACTCATACCATTAGCTCTGATGATACACGAAACCTGTTTTTTATGGAAGCTGGTTGGATTGTTATTCGTTTTACAGAAGAGCAAGCCGTAAGACAACCCACACAATGTTGTAAGTTTATTGCAGATACTATTTTTAAAATTACAAGAGATCAGAGTTTTACTGAAAACCTCAAAGGCATACAGCCTCTTACCATTCTCCCTTCCCCTTGGACTGCTGAACAAGCAGAACAAATGTTTTCCAATCGAGTTCGTGATAGTTATATTGATATCTTAAAATAAAAAGAGCTAGTAGAGTTTTCTACTAGCTCTTCCTAATATAAAGTTTACTTTAAATGAGCATTCCTCCTGTTACTTCTATTCTTTGAGCATTTACCCATTTAGAATCATCAGAACACAAGAAAGCTACCACTCCCCCTATATCATCAGGCAGCCCTGTTCTGCCCAAAGCTGTCATAGAAGATATCATATTGTTAAGGTCTTTATCATTTTTTAAAGCTCCACCTCCAAAATCTGTTTCAATAGCTCCTGGAGCTACTACATTTACCCTAATACCTCTATTTCCTAAAAATTTAGCCTGATATTTTGTAAGAGTTTCTACGGCTCCTTTCATAGTAGCATAGGCTTCATAACCTGTAAAACTGAATCTGGTAAGTCCTGAAGAAATATTTACAATAGAACCTCCATCACTCATGAAAGGCAAAAGCTTTTGTGTAAGAAAAAAAGGAGCTTTTAAATGAATATTCATCATGGAATCAAATTGCTCTTCTGTAGTATTTGCAAAATCTGCATGTAATCCGACACCTGCATTGTTCACAAGTGACGAAAACTTATCAGCTCCAAACTCAGTAGAAAGAATGTTTTGAAAGTTTTTTACGAATGTCTCAAATTCATTACTTTTTGACACATCTAATTGTAAAGTTGCAGCTTTTCTGCCCAAGTTCTTTATAGTAGCTACTACTTCTTCTGCTTCTGCTTTTTTGCTATGATATGTAATTACAACATCTATACCCTTTTTAGCAAGTTGTAAAGCCATATCCCTGCCTAAACCACGGCTTCCGCCTGTTATCAATGCGATTTTCTGATTGTTATCAGCCATATTTTTTTATGTTTAATGATAACACAAAACTGGCTAAACCTATCTAGATAACGTTTACAAAAATCAATGCAATTTTTGCAAAATTCAATCAATTATCTCTAAAAGAAAGAGGTGAGAGATTTGTCTGTTTCTTGAAAAAATTAGAAAAGTGTGCTAACTCCTCAAAACCCAAGCTATAGGCTATTTCAGATACATTCCATGTGGTTTGTTTCAGTAAAATTTTTGCTTCTTGCAATATTCTGCTTGTAATAATTTCTGTGGTTGTTTTACCTGTTAATGTCTTTAAAACTTTATTAAGGTGATTTACATGCACTCCTAAAACATCTACATAATCTTTGGCTGTACGAAGTTGGAGTATCTGATTGGGTGATTCAATAGGAAATTGCCTTTCCAATAGCTCTATAAATAACGTAGATATGCGAACAGATGCATTATTTTTCTTGCTCATAACATCCATAGGTCGTAATTTCTGTCCAAAATGAATTAATTCCATTACATAATTTCTAATTAAATCATATTTAAACTGATATTCTGAACCTATTTCAACAGACATTTTTTCAAATATCAATGCAATTTCTGTATATTGTTGTTCAGTAATCTGAAAAATAAAATCCCCATTGGGCTTAAAAATTGGCAAATCATCTATATTCATTCCTATTTTTGATTTTGCCATAAAGTCTTTGGTGAAAACACAAAAATGCCCTGCTTGCTCATCATCAAGAGAAGTGTATCTGTATGGAATTCTGGGTGTTGCAAATAAAACACCATAATTCTCTATTTCTATCACTTTGTCTGCATATTCAACAATATTTTTTCCTTTTATCAAACTGATCTTATAATAAGTCCTTCTATTATAAGGCATTACTGGCTTTGACTTAAAGACTTTGTACATTTCTACAATATTAAACACGTTAAAATGCCCTATGTCTGTATCAAAATTGTTGTTTAGAAAACTCTCCAGATTATTGCAAACTTTCTCCCCTAAGATTTCATTATAAAATTCTTTGATAGATATTGTAATCATATTTTTGTAAAATTCAAATATTATCTTTTTTATAGAATGATTTAAACCTATAATTGGTTCCACGAAAATATATATTTAAGAATTTGAACTTTTTGATTAGTTTATATGTTACAACATAAATTGTTAAAACATTTATTTTATGAAGTCTATAGAAATTAAACAAGCTCAAACACAACATGCCGTTAGTGAATTTATTCGTAAAAGATGGAGTGCAAGAGCATTCAACGATACTCAAATACCTCAAGAAACCCTTGAAACACTACTTGAAGCTGCTTCGTGGGCTCCAAGTGCCAACAATGAACAACCTTGGGTATATTATTATGCCTTCAAAGGAACAGAAGGTTTTGAAAATCTTTGGAGCTGTCTGCTCCCAGGCAACCAATTATGGACAAAAAATGCAAGTGTACTTGTTTTAAGCCTTGCTCGAAAAACCTTTGAAGCCAATCAGAAACCCAATAACACTGCCAAATATGATGTAGGAGCTGCCAATGCTACTTTGCTTTTGGAAGCAACCCAACACGATATTTTCGGGCATATTATGGGTGGTTTTGATGCCGAAAAAACAAAAAATATGTTTAATTTGGATGAAAACTTAGAACCTGTAGTGATGATGGCTCTGGGTTATTTGGCAGAAGCCGAAACCCTTGAAGAACCTTTCAAGACCAGAGAACTAACACCCAGAAAAAGAAAATCCGTTTCTGAAATTTCAAAACAGTTGTAGTTATGCAAGTGAAATTTTTTCCTAAAACTGAAAGAGGCGTAAAAGATATTGGTTGGCTCAAAAGCAATTTTACTTTCAATTTTAGCACCTTCAAAAGTCCTGATAAAAATGGTTTTGGTTTACTGAAAGTCTTTAACGATGATTTTGTGGAAAAAGGAACAGGTTTTGGTTTGCATCCTCATGCCAACATGGAAATCATTTCGGTTATGCTTGCGGGCAAAATGAACCATAAAGATTCTATGGGTTACTACGAAGTAGTAGAAAAAGATTGGGTACAAATTATGAGTGCAGGCTCAGGCTTACGCCACGAAGAGTACAATGTGGGAGATGATGAAGTGAATTTCTTACAAATTTGGATAGATCCCAAAGTTCAGAATATTACGCCTCGATATCAGAAACGATATTTTCCTTTAGAAAAACGTAAAAACCAGATTACAACGGCTATCAGTAACGAAGAAGGCGTTTTGCATTGCTGGATAAACCAAAATGCTAAAATCAGTTTGGGACATTTGGAAACTCAAAAAACAGCTTCTTATAGCCTTGTAAACGAAAATATGTGTGCTTTTGTGTTTGTGATTGATGGAGATTTGAAAATTGGAAGCCATATACTTGCCAAACGAGATGCATTGGGCATTTGGCAAACCAACTCTTTTACTATTTCAGCAAACTCTGAAACCCAGTTTATAATCATCGAAGTGCCTATCAATTAGCTTTGAATACGATCAGATAATCAGAACCTCCAATATTAATGTTGGAGGTTTTTTATTTCCACAAAACAATCGAATAATTTCAGCCAACAAACGTTTATGTTCAAACTAAACTTATTAAAATCCATGAAAAACATATTTTACAGCATTGTTTTTGTAAGCTCTTGGAGCTTGATTTCTTGCAATTCCTCTCAAACTGATACAAAAACGACTAAAGCCGATACTACACAAAAAACTATTTCTTTTGATGCTGTTGAGTCTAAAAAACAAATAGCAGCCATGTTAGACTCCTTTAATGTGGCTGCTGCCCAAAGTAATTACGAAAAATACTTCAGTTACTTTACTGAAGATGCCATTTTTATTGGCACAGACGCTACTGAAAACTGGAACAAACAAGCCTTTATGAAATGGTCAAAGCCTCATTTCGACAAAAAGAAAACTTGGAATTTCAAAGCTCTTGAAAGAAATATATATTTTTCTAAAACAGGCGATTTGGCATGGTTTGATGAGCTTTTGGATACTTCTATGAAAATTTGCAGAGGCTCTGGTGTAGTTGTAAAACAGGGTAATGAGTGGAAAGTCCAGCAATATGTACTTTCCATGACAATCCCCAATGAACAAATAGACCCAGTTCTCAAACTCAAAGTCCCTATCGAAGACTCGCTGATTCAAAAACTTAAACAGAAGTAGTTTTTTTATATTCTAAGTGAAACGAAGAATCTACAATCAAGCCTCTAAATAAATTTAGAGGCTGTTTCATTTTTTCGTAAATTAGCATACCCAATCCTATAATTCATGAAAATTGTCTTGCTTATTTTATCAATCATTTTACTATTTGGCTCTTGCAAGAAAAACAATGATGAACACTTTAAAAAAGCTATTGTTGGTGAATGGGTATTTGCCAAAGCAGAAGAAAAAAATCCTCCTAAAAAAGCAGAAGTAGTAACTGAATTCTCCCCAGATATATATTGGAAAAGAGCTTATCAGTTCTATGAAAACGATTCTTGTGAGTATAAATTAGGCTTTTTTGACAGATATCATGATAAAAAAACTCAAGATATTATGATGCTTTTTAAAGGCACAGAAACCCAATATAAAATAGAAGATGACAGCCTCAAAATATATTTTCCCAATATAGACAAATGGAGAAGCACAAAAATTAAAAGTATTATGGCAGATACCCTTACCCTCCAATTCAATGATAGTACATTTGCCAAGTTTGCAAAAAGACGTTATACGATTAATCAAAATGAAAGCTATGACCAAATTATTATCTCTTCATCTGAATGTTGTGGCTCCTGTCCCATTTCTAATATCAGCATCCATAAAAGCGGAGAAGTCTTGTATGATGGAGAGCGTTTTAATTTAATAAATGGACTATATACCTCTTATATTACCCCTCAACTGTATGCAAAACTGGAACTAGAGTTTAAGAAGGTAGGAATAGATACTCTAAAAACACGTTATACGAGAGGTGTGAAAGGAATATCAACCATTACTATTACTTTTATCAAAAACAATCACATCTATAAAACAATTGTAAATGAAGATTATGAAGCCCCTGATGAATTATATTGGGCATATCTGCCTGTATGGTTCTTACACCAACGTTTGCATTTAAAACCATATACACACCAAAAGCCTGCTATAGCTTATAGAAATTCTTTGTACAGAGAAGAACATATTTCGCAAATTGGTTCTAAAAAAATCATCTATTTAAAACAATCTGAAGCCTTTTTTCTCCAAACAGAGTTATTTAAAAGTACTATTGTCAGCAATTCTACTCCTTGGAAACCTACATACATTATTGATAAATGTTATGCAGGAACAGACCTTTATATTACCACTGATGGGCGTTATTTTGAGTATCAAGATAAACTCTACGACCTTGGCTATAATTTCATTGAGCAGAACAACCTCGAAAAAACTAAATAACATTTCATTTTTTTGTAAATTGGGTATCAAAACCTATAACTCATGAAAGTTACTTTATTCATTTCAATCTTCATTCTTTTGTTTTGTTCAAATCTCTTTGGGCAAACAGCAGATGATACTTTAACAAAAATTCCTGTTGTTTCTAAAGCACCTGTAAGTTATAGAATTAATGTTCAGGGAAGCACTTTGCATGGTTATTACAAAAAAGGCTATGACCTAACTATCTACGGCGACTCTCTGGCAGTGGGTTTCAGGGCTGACTGCGACAAAGATGATGACTGGTCAGGGGCAAAAGCTCATGGTACAACACAGTCTTCCAATAGTTTTGAATCTGCTTTTCGATGTGAATTCAATCCACACCTTTTATATGGAACGGTTTTGCCAAGTTTCCAAAAAGGACAAAATCATTTTGATAAACTCAAAAAACTCGGCGTTGAAACTGGCGATTTGACCATCACTTACAAACTTGATGAACATAATATGCCTATTGATTCTGTGATTGGCGTAGTATTCGACAGAGGACCACAGAACCAACCTGGGGAATCGAGTGTAGCCACTTGCAACCGATTTAAAACAGCCTTAGACAATAACCAATTCATTTACATGGTGTATCCGAACACCGCCCAATATCTAAAACAGGTGATAGGCGTAAAATCTGATAACCGAACCCTCGAAAGAAACCCAACCAACGCCGATTTTGAACAAGCCTTTAAACTCATGTTGCTTGCCCATGACGCTGAAAAAAGAGATAATACAGCTAAAAAAATTCTGCATTTTCTATCCCAAATCAAAATTATCACCCATTTTGACAACGCCACAGCACAAGAAAGAACAGAAGGAAAATTGAAACCCAAAAACAACGACCGAAATCTGAATGAATAACTGAATTGCAACGAAGCCATCATAGCGAGCGAAAAGCGAAGCTATCCTAAATTGGTATTTTCCAATTGCCTTCGATTTAAAATTGAAGGCTTTTTTGTTTGGTTTAGTTTAAATAACCTTTTTTATGTAGTAAAATATTTTGTAAACAACTGAATCTCTAAGTAAACCATGTCAAATGATCGAATTTTTAATTTAGTATCATTAAGTTTGCCTACATAGTAGCTAAATCGTTGATATAATTCCTCCTCCGTTTTCTCATACTCAGGGTCTGATCCTCCAATAGAATTGGGACTCATTGCTGTATGATGTTCTTTTGTCTTCTCATCATATTCTAAACACTTTTCCTCAAAGAATATTTTCATTTTATGTAGTCTATTTTTGGCTCTTTCAATTAAATTACCGCCCTCTCTTAGCTGAATTATCATCTCAAAAGCTAACCGAATATTTTCTATATCTCCAGATACTAACATCTGATTTAACCTTACTTTTTCTCGTATTGTCATCATTCAAATAAATGTTACAACATTTAATATTGATAGTTTTATAACATTTCTTTCAAAACATTACACCTGAATATAACACACAAAAACATATTTTCAATGAGAAAACAAGCTTTTATACTTATTTTTTTTACTCATAAAAAAAAGATATTACACCACTACAAAATCAGGGATTCCCTGATGCATAGAAGTTTTTTATTTTGTAGGTTGGCAAGAAAAAAGTTACTATGAGTGCGAAAATAAAAAACCCTAACAATGATGAAGAAGCAAAATTCAATTTAGGTGATATTGTTGTCCTTAAAAGTTTTGCTATTTATAGCCACAAAATCAAAGATAAATTTCACTTTGACCAAACAGCTCCAATCAATGTATCTCCATTTATGATTGTCATTAGAGCAGATTTAAACACCTCTAATTATCGAACAGATTGTTTTCAAAGCCAAGATTTTGTTCGGTATCGTTGTATGTGGTATAGCCCAAGTAAAGGTGATTTTCAAGAAGATGTATTTTTTGAAAGCTTACTTATGAGAGTAAAATCTTATAAAGGGGAAAGTTTTGAGTCTAGTAAATCACTATGTGATGTATTTAAATATGGTGAAGCAGCTATTTTTAGAACAAGAGATTTAGAAATGTCAAAGGTATTTCCAGAGCATAACCCACATGGCAGATTTAAAGAGGTTGCAAACTTTATTCCTCCAGATTTAGTGATGGCAGGTGTAAAAATTGCTAAAGACATAGATAAAGATGGTAAAGAACAAAATATTATTCTTGAAAAAAACAAAAAAGTACATCGCTATGATTGTGAAAACAGAATAATAGGTCGATGGTTTAGTACAACTCAAGGAAAATTTCTAAAGAGAGATTTTATCCCTCATGCTTTGGAAGCAATGAAGATAAATGCTAACTTTGAAGAAGGATAAAATAACAAACTATTATCGTTTTTTTATTACCAGCCTTTAATAATGGCAAGGGATGTGAGTAACAATAGATTATTTATATTTTGTTCCATTTCTTATTGAATTATTTATTTATCTTAAATAGTTTGATTTGATTTATTACGAAATATACAATCTTTGACAACTCTAAAGCTATCGAAAGACAAGTTATGAATTTGTATTCACTTGATAATATATCAATCAAGATGATGCTTATGCTAAAGCTGAGATTTATAATCTTCCATATAGCATTCTTGTACTTTCTAACGCAATCTTTGGATTGCTGTACTAGCAAAATACCATAGATATTCACTCTATGTGGACTTCGATTATAAAAGTTTGTTGTTTGGGAGCATCTCATCTTTATTGATGCTCTCTATCCTTTCTTATCTATGAAAAAGCAGAAAAATAAAAAAATAAAAGACGAAATCTTTGATTCTTTAAAGCCCAAAGGTTATACTCATCTTACAAAGAAAATAGCAAATCCAAATAAGAGCAATATAAAAAAAACTCTTCATCAGATTTCAAATAAAAATTATATTCTGAAGTATAATTTTTTTCCCTTACTAAAATATACAAAAATTGAACAAAAATATAAGAAAGTAACAGATAAAGAACTTGAGAAATCATTAGAAAAATCGGTATTAGCTCTTGGGGCAAATGATAAACTTAAAAGAAGAAACTCGAAAAAAGAGCGTATTATAGAGTACCCTACTCATCAAGATTCTTTAATTTACTCTTTTTATTCAAAACTTCTTCTTACACCTATTTATGAAAATGTCTTAAAGTCTAATCATTGTTTAAATGAAAGCGTAATTGGTTATAGGAAAATACCCCTTGATAAAAATAAAGGAAAAAGTACAATACATTTTGCTAAAGATGTATTTGAGCATATTCAGAAATTTGGTGAGTGTTATGTAATTACCTTTGATATTAAAGATTTTTTTCCCTCAATTAATCATCATAAACTTTTTGATAGTTTACTCAGCCTATTGAAAAGCTATTTAAAAAATCCATCCCCTCTTAATCTAAAAATCAAATCTCCTTATAAAAACCTCGTTAGCAAGATTGTTAATAACAAAAAAAACCAATGGCAAACTAATATTACAGAAAATAGGCTTCCTGAAGACTTATATAAAATTTTTAGAGCTGTTACTCAATATGCCTGTATAGATTTACAACATCTAAAAAAGCCTAATGGTAAACGGCTTTTGACAGAACAAAGGCTTTCTGAAATCAGTAAAAAGGGTATTGAAGCATTTTTTACTAACCCCAAAGAAATGCGAGATTATTTAAGAGAAAATAAAATTATCATTCACAAAAATAAAGAGAAAGGTATCCCTCATGGATTACCCATCAGCTCGCTTTTCGCTAATATTTACATGAAACCTTTTGATGAAGCTATTTTAAGCAAATTGAAAGATATAAACTCTGAATTTCTATATAGACGTTATTCAGATGATATGATTGTTGTTTTACCTAAAATAGAAAGCTTTGATTTACAGAAACTCCAAAATCTTTTTAAAAATGAGTTAAAAAAAATAGAATTAGAATTATCTACCTCCAAAACTGAATGTTTTGAGGTTTGTAAATTAGAAAATAGTTTGCTGAGTGTAAAGAAAAAAGTTACCTTAAAAAATCTTATTCAAAAAAAATCTAATGAAAATAATGAGGAATGTCTTTTTTGTAAAAATACAAGTGAGCATACAGAAAATTATAGTTTAGTAACTGAATGGAGAACTCTTCCTATTACATATTTAGGGTTAGAATTTCATGGAGAAGTTGAAGCTAATAATAATAGCAAAAAAAGACTTGATGTAAGGCTTAAAAACTCTTCTATTCAGAAATTTTATAGAAGAATGGATATAGCTATTCAAAGACAGGTAAAAAGAGCATTTATCAAACATTTGAGAGATTTAACCTTCAAACCTATTGTTTTTAGAAGACAATTATATCGTTTATTTAGTAAGGAAGGTGCTTTTTGTAAATATAAAGATGCAGAAACCGAAAAAAACAAAAGAAAGAAAACTATCAAAAAAGCTAAAATCTTAGACTATGATAACTCTAAAGGCTATTTTGTCTATTCAAATAAAAAGAAAAAGACTAATATATCTGCAAAGCATATGGGCAATGCGATTACTTTTGCAAGACGTGCAGATTTCATTTTTTTTGGTGAGAGGCAAGAGGTTATGTTTAAGCAATACAGAAATGCAAATAAAATTTTAGAGTCAAGAATAGCTTATTGGGTAAATAAATATCAAGAAAATATAACAGATTTAGAAATCAAGTATAATTTATAAAATCACAAAAGCCCTAAAACATGATGTTGTTCCAGGGCTTTGTGTTGTGGTCCCACTTGGAATCGAACCAAGCACCTACTGATTATGAGTCAGTTGCTCTAACCGAATGAGCTATAGGACCAAAAGCTATTGTGATAGCTCTTTTCAGGTTGCAAATGTAGCAAGTATCGTATATATTTGCAAGAAAAATTTAAAAAAAGTTGAAAAATTTTGAAGCCCTTATTTTCGATTTAGGTGGAATCATTATCAATATAGATTTCAACCTCACCCTCAAAGCTCTTGAGCAATTTACCCATCATCAGTTTGGAGAAGGCGAATACCTCACCAAACATGCTATTTTCTACGAATTTGAGACAGGAAAAATCTCCGAAGATGTTTTTTTTGAAGAACTCAAAAATACCTTTGGTTTACAAGCCGATAAAAACACCCTCATCAAAGCTTGGAATACCCTGCTTCTCGATATTCCTCAGGAAAGAGTAAGCCTCATTCGCAAACTTTCACAGAAATACCCAACGTATATATTGAGCAATACCAATCCTACACACCTCATCGAAGTAGAAAATATTTTAAGAGCTCAAACAGATGCCCAAAGCCTCCAAGAACTTGTCAAAAAGCCTTATTACTCTTTCGAGATGGGCAAAGCCAAACCCGAAACGGCTATTTATCAGCAGGTGATAGACGAAAACAATTTGGTTGCAGAAAAAACTTTATTCATAGATGATAGCCTCAAAAACCTAGATGGGGCAAAACTGACACATTTACAAACTTTGCATATCAATCCAAAGACACAGAGCATTTTAGATTTTTTACAAGAATAATTTTTTATTTGCGAAAATATTGCTAATTTTGCCGACCAAAAACCGAAAGACAGACGGGTTTCTGTCATTCTCAACTAAAAAAATAATATACAACAATGGCTGTAAAAATTAGATTAGCCCGCAGAGGAAAGAAAAGATACGCAATGTATGATGTAGTAGTTTCTGATTCTCGTTCACCACGTGATGGTCGTTTTATCGAGAAAATTGGTACTTACAATCCAAATACCAACCCTGCAACTATCAAATTGAACGAAGACAAAGCATTTGAATGGGTAATGAATGGTGCTGTACCAACTGATACTGTAAAAGCGATGCTTTCTTATCGTGGTATTTTATTCAAAAAACATTTGAAATTAGGTGTTTTGAAAGGTGCTATCACACAAGAACAAGCTGATACAAAATTACAAACTTGGTTAGATTCTAAGAATGCGAAAATCCAAGGTAAAGTAGAAGACTTAGCTAAAACTAAGAAAGATGCTCAAAAAGCTCGTTTGGACGCTGAAACGAAAGTGAAAGAGGACAGAGCAAAAGCAATCGCTGAAAAGCAAAAAGTTCAAGAGGCTCAACCAGTAGCTGAAGAAACAACCACAACGGAGAATACAGAAACCACTCCAGAACAAGGTGCAGAATAAGAAATCTCAAACCTATCAGAATTCTGATAGGTTTTTTTAATCTTACACAATTATGGCAGAAGAGAAAGATACATACAGCATAGATGAGTGCTACGAGTTAGGCAAAATTATTAAACCACATGGTTTAAAAGGTGAAGTAAGCATTTTTTTGGATGTAGATTATCCAGAGGATTACGAAGAAATGGACTCAGTACTTGTACACCTCAATGGTGAGCTTGTAGATTTTGATATTGAGCAAATTCGTATTCTACCCAATAAGCCCAAAACAGCTCTTGTTAAATTGGCTACTATTGATAAAATAGAGCAAACAGAAGATTTGATTGGAGCTCTTTTATATTTACCCTTAGATGTACTCCCTGAACTAGGTGAAAAAGAATTTTATTACCACGAAGTCATTGGTTTTGAAGTAATGGATAAGACATTAGGTTTTATTTCTACCATTGATAGTGTTTATAGTTTCACAGAAGGCTCTTTACTTGTACTTGAGTATAAAGGAAAGGAAGTTCTGATTCCTATCAATGATGAAACCATTGCAGAAGTAGATAGAGAAAAGAAAATTTTGCATGTAAACCTACCCGATGGGCTTTTGGATGTATATTTGTCATAAAATATGATATTCTTGAGAAACCTCTAAAAACTATATTTTAGAGGTTTTTTTATTTATTTTTTTGATAATTGAGTTTTTATTTAGAATATTGCCCGTAGAGATTTGAAATACCTTGCTTCTTAGCAATAAGATGAATGATGTTTCGTCATTCTTGAAAATTTGTAACAAATACTTCACTACATACTATCTTTATGGTGACTAAGGTACCCTAGTGGGTGTTTTCTGTGTTACCACCAAGTGCTTAAACACCCACTAGGGTACCTTAGTCTTGGAGTTGATAGATATAGTCCAGAGAAAATACGAAGTTCCTTCAAATCCACTTTAACATCTAAAAAGTACATTTTTTTAGATGTTATTTTTTTGTTAAAAAATTTTGAAGTTTTAAATTTTATTCAGATATTGCCCATAGAGATTTGAAAATACCTTGCTTCTTAGCAATAAGATGAACGATGTTTCGTCGTTCTTGAAAATTTGTAACAAATACTTCACTACATACTATCTTTATGGTGACTACACCACCCTATCGGGTGTTTCCTGTGTTACCACCAAGTGCTTAAACACCCGATAGGGTGGTGTAGTCTTGGAGTTGATAGATATAGTCCAGAGAAAATACGAAGTTCTTTCAAATCATTATCTCAATCCTACAAAATAAAAAAACTTGTTTTGTAGGATTATTTTTTTCGAGTAAACACTGTATCAATATTATGGCCGAGCAACTTACACGCCAACAATTATACGATCGCATCCGTGAAACATCTAAAGATGCTTATATTCTTGAAGAAATGAAACGTTTGGGTTTTTGGGAGAATTCTTCTCAACCTACCCTCTCCGAAGCCCTAATACAACGTGAAGCTACTCTTCAAAAAGAGCTCAACGAGTTACTTGATAAGCAACGTAAATACAACAGTCGTGAGCAACTTTTACGTGATATGCGTAAACAAAAGCTCAAGCTTTCTAAAGAAAAGCAAGCTGAAACAAAAAAACGACAAGAAGAAAAAAGACAACTCAAAGCCCAGAAGTGGGTTGAATCTAAGCAAAAAGAAATTGTTTATTTGGGCGAAAGTGTTTCAGGAGGTTTGAATGAAAAAACATCTAATCAAGCTCTTTTAGCAAAATATCAGCTATCCGATTTTGCTTCTGTACTTGGGCTTGCAGAAGCCATGAAGGTTTCTTTAGCTCAATTAAGGTTTTTGGCTTTTCATAGAGCTGTTTCTAAAACAAGTCATTATCATTTTTATTCAGTACCCAAGAAATCAGGAGGAAAACGACTGATTTCAGCTCCAAAGCCTCTACTCAAAAAATGCCAACACTGGATATTAGAATCCATTTTATATAAAATTACTCCTAGTGAACATGTACATGGTTTTGTTCCTAAAAAATCCATTGTTACCAATGCAAAGCCTCACCTCCAAAAAGATATTGTTGTCAATTTAGACTTAAAAGACTTTTTCCCTTCTATTTCTTACAAACGAGTAAAAGGGCTTTTTGTCAATTTAGGCTATAGCGAACAGCTAGCTACAGTTCTAGCACTTATTTCCACTCATTACGAAATGGATAAAGTCAATGTAGACGGAGATGTTTACTATGTACAAAAAGGTGAAAGAGTATTGCCACAAGGTTCTCCTGCAAGCCCTGCTATTACAACACTCATTGCTTACACAATGGATAGACGTTTACAAGGTTTGGCAAAAAAATTAGGGTTTACCTACACTCGCTACGCTGATGACCTTACATTTTCTACAGACGCAAGCAATGAAGGTAATATTGCTACTTTGCTTTATTTTACAAAACAAGTAGTAGAAGATGAAGGCTTTACTGTACACCCTGATAAAACGCATGTTATGCGTAAAGGCTCACAACAAAAGGTAACAGGAGTTGTAGTAAATGACAAACTGGGCGTAGATAGAACAATTTTAAGAAAATTCAGAGCCTTTTTACACCAAGTAAGCCAATTTGGTTGGGGTAAAAACAAATGGGGAAATGGAGACAATCCTAGACAAAGTGCTTTGGCATTTGCTTCTTTTGTAATGATGGTCGATAAAGAAAAAGGTACAAAATTGATGAATCAAATCAAGGCTATTGCAGATAGCTCTGTGGTTACAGAAAAGAAAAAAACTGTTTCACAAGAACCCCAAAAACAAGTTCCAGAAGAAAAAACAAATACCTCTACCCCTGCTTCTCAGGATTGGTGGGATATATTCTAGTAGTTTGGTGATAGAGCTTTAAAATATTTTTTATGAAACTAATTCAACAAGTTAAGCTATTTTTTCAAGAAGGCACTTCAGATAAAGTGTATGAAATAGATTTGTGTGAAGTAGGTACAGACCAGTATGTCGTAAATTTCAGATATGGCAAACGTGGTAGCAATCTAAAAGATGGCACAAAAACGACTACCTCTGTCAACCTTACCAAAGCTCAGGCTGTATTCAATAGTTTGCAAAAAGAAAAAACAGATAAAGGCTATCAAATAGCCACAGACGACTCACAAACTACAGTAGTATTGCCTAAACCTACAAAAGCACTTACCAATACATTGGAAGGTTCTATTTTGCAACGTTTACAAGATGCCATAGATGGGAAGAACTCTTTTAAAACTGTTTGGAAAATAAGCCGTGTAGCTTGGAGGGTGGGTATAATGAAATTCCAAGAAGCTGTTCCTTATCTTCTAAAACTTGTAGATAAAGGTGATAAAATGCAAAAGTATTGCGTTTTATGGGCATTGGCTCGTTGTGCTGACTCAAAAGCTCTCTCTACATTCCAGACAAATTATGCAAATAACTCTAATGATGACAATGCTCGAAAAATAGCATTAGAAGGCTTATTGAACGTTTCACCTGCTCCAGAAAAACAGAAATTAGTAAATACACTCATTGAGAAGCTTCCACAAGCCATGCAAGACTGTTTTGCTAGCAACCGTGTGGCAGATATTGAGCCAATTGTACTTTCAAGAATCACTGAAAAGCAAACCGAATATACTTTTTTAGAAACATTGTACTTGCTTGCTAATGAGCATCCTATTATCTCTAAAATTTTAGCAAAAGCTTTGCAGGTAATGCCCATTCGTCCACCTCATTTCAAACATATTCGTTCTATTTATAAATTGGCAGAATTAAGGGATGATGTTTTGATACTTGGGACTCTTTCATATCTTTTTGAAAGTAAGCCTTATATGTATCAGGGTGTTAAGAAAAGTTGGAGAAGTTCAAAGTATGTGTCAGAACTTGGTACATATATCAAAGTAAAAGATGAAATCAAAAGTAAAAACTCTAAAATTGCCTTTTCTGATTCCACAAAAGCCTATTTACAAAGAAGAGATTTGAAACGTCTCAAAGATGCAGGTAACCAAACAGCACAAGAATATGTAAAATTGGCTGCTGCTATTCTACTTTCTTATACCAAAGAAGACTACACAGAGGCTTATATGGAATCTCAAGGTTATGGAAGCTGGGATTATAAAGCAAAAAAATATACACATACATTTATAGAACGTCCTGAGTGTGCCAATAAACTTTTACTCAATTTAATACTCAATGGGAACAACAAATCTATGCGTTTTACTGAAAACAAATGGGTAAAAGGAGAACGCATTTCAGAAACATCTTCTTCATGGTATTATAATGGAAGTGCAAAAAAGATAGAAAATGTTAAAACGCCTATCCAAAGAGTAAAAGAATTGAATAGTACACCTGAAAGAGTTGATTTATACCCTGAAAAATGGGATGAATTTCCACAGGTATATATTCAGCTTCTGATGCAAGGTAAAAATGATTTGGTACATGAATTTGCTTATAAAAATCTAAAATTTCACCCCAAATCGAAAGAATTGATTTCTAAGATAGACAAGTCTATGATTAAGAGTCTAGTAACTTCTAATCATTCTATTCCTGTCTTTTTTGGTTCAGAAATCATCAAAGAACGAATGGCAAGTGGTATTGATAACGAACTCATTATGTTCATGTTAAACTCTCCAGTATATGAAGCCAGGGAGTTTGCCATTACTGTTATCAATTTACAACCTAACCATTTTTTAGAAGATACTTCATTTATTACTTCTATTCTGTTTAGTTCTTACAAAGAGGTTAGAACGTGGTCTGAAACATTTTTAAATACACATACTTTACAAGCCGAAAAATGGCAATTGATTGTTGGTAAATCCATTGCTAAAATGCTTGGTGAAACGTTTGATAGCAAAGCATTGGCTTATGCTCATTTTGCTTTGAAAAAATATGCTGATTTGGCTTTAGAAAAGCTAAGTTGGAATGTAGTATTAGAACTTTTAGATTCTCCTATTTCTGAAAACAAAGTATTTGCAAGTGATATATTATTGCTCAAATCCAATTCTATCAAGGCAGAAGATATTCCATTTAAAATTGTAAGTGGATTTTTGGGTGCTGAATCGGAACAGATGCGAAATAATGGAATGGCTATTTTTGCAAAATATAGTGACCAAAATCTCCTCAAGGCTCATGAAATGCTAGGACAAATGGTTCTTTCGCCTCATGCAAGCCTCAGAGAGTCTGCTATTGGTATTGTTAAAAAACTTATTCCCCAAAGCACAGAATTCAGCAAACAGATTTGTACATCGTTGCTAATGGCTCTTCGAAGAAAAGAAACTTATGAGAACGCTCATGAGTCGGTAGCCAACTTGTTACTCAACGATTTAGAGAGATATTTGAAAGAGGTAGAACTCAAAGATGTATTAGATTTAATTTATGGCAATTACAGACAAGGACAATTGGTAGGTTTCCATATTTTAGAAAAATACATCCATACAGCCGATATGACTTTACGCCAAGTAATTGCCCTTGCTAATCATGAGCTTTTGGTTATTCGTCATTGGGCAATTGATTTCTTTGAGAAAAACATATCCCGTATTCGTTATGAACGCAATGAAGCTATCAGACTTTTAGATGCCAAATGGGATGATACAAGGCTTGCAGCTATGAATTTCTTTAGAAATCATTTTACGAAAGATGATTGGGATGTGGATAGTCTGGTGAGCATTGCAGACGCCGTAAGATCTGATGTAGAGAATTTTGGTAAAGAATTGATTATGAAATTCTTTGAAGAGGAAGATGGAGAACAATATTTAACCATGCTCAGTCAGCACCCTTCTGCATCTATGCAACTTTTTGTAACCAATTATTTAGAGCGTTTTGCTTCTAACAATTTGGAACGCCTCAAAACATTAGAATTTTTCTTCCGTTCTGCTCTGATGCGTGTAAACCGTGGTCGTATTGCTAAAGACAGAATTGTTGACTTCCTAGAAAAAGAAGCTACAAATTCTGAGGAAACAGCTTTTTGGTTGGTAGCTCTACTCAATGATATGGTCAATACATTGGCTGTTCAAGATAAAGCCTCTTTTATTCAGTTGTTACAAAAACTTAAGCATTTACATAAAAACTTAAAAGTGGCTATCACATTTGAACCTTTAGTCATTGAACAGTAATTACTAACTACTGATAACTGATAATTCATCACTTATAACTCAAAATACTGCTTATATGCTTTTTAATTATAAATACGGAGGACAAACGAATGTAATGAGCAATGCAAATCAGACAGCAATGTCATTTGCTCCTGATACATTGCGTGAGCCTACTTTTTTTGTAGGGAAGTTGGATAAAAAGATTTCTTTCAGGGAAGCTATTTCTGCATTGCATCATGTAGTAGTTTCCGATTTGCGTTTTAAGCCTAAAGATAAAACAGCTTACAAAGAGTGGGCAGCTGCCCAAGAATCTATTTGGCTTTCAGAATATATGGATTCTTTGCAAATAGACAAAGTAAATGAACGAGTGAGCCAAGTACGTCAAGAATTAAACGAAGTTTATAAAGAAAAAGACAAACATTTAGGACCTTTCAACAAAGCCAAAAAAGAATATTTCAATTTCCTTTATGAAAAAGATAAAGAAGCTTGGTTTGTTTTAGACCCTGTGATTACGGTACATCCAGATGAAGTATTTTTTGAGTGTTTCAGTCAGGATGAATCTACTTATGGAAAATTAAGCTGTAGTTATAATGTTTTCAAAGAAATTAATGAGTTTGAGTGTGGAACAACTAATATAGATTACTCTTCAACACTTTATAATGAATTTCAGAAAATCAGAAATTATAAAGAAACTGATTTCAAAATAGACCCCAGTGGTTTTGAAGTACAAACTACCAATGAAGATTCTTACAAAGAAGTCAAAATTGATTTACCAGACTCATGGGTAAGAGGTTTTTTACAAGTGAGTTCGGCGATGACTATGCCTGCAAGTACATTTCATTTGCATCCATTGGATGTATTTAGTTTGTGTCAGTTCTTGAGACGTTTTAAAGAAAAAGTAAGCCCTCGTTCATTAAGGTTCATTTTAGAGCCTGATAAACCTATCAAAATTATTGTAGAGCCTTGGAATAAAGAATTGGTTTTCAAACGTTCTATTTATGGTGGTGATAAGCCACAAGAAGTTAGACTTTGGGGAAGAAGACGTTTGTTAATTTTAGAAAGACTGATACCTATTGCAAAAACTTTTAAAGTAGTGTTATTGGGTTCAGGTTTGCCTTCGTTTTTTATTGCTGATTTAGAAAATGATATGTCTTTTACACTTGGTCTTTCAGGCTGGACAGCCAACGATTGGTCAAGAGCTGGAAACTTCGATTTGATGGCTCCCAGAGCAGAAGTAGATAGTTATACACAACAAAAAGTATTCAATGGTCTCAAACAAAACTGGTTTGAAACTTCAGGGGCTTTGGCTCGCCGTTTGAATTTAGATAACAATGTAGTTGCTTCGGCTTTGGCAGCTTATACACAAGCAGGCAGAGTGATTTATGATTTGAATTTGGGTGTTTATCGTGTACGAGAGCTTGCAAGAGAGCCCTTACCTATGGAGCAACTCCGTTTTGCAAGCCCACAAGAAGAAAAAGCAACAAAATTTCTAAAAGAAAACAAAGTACAAGTTACAACCGAACAAAAAGGTAATGGCATTTTATTGAAAGGCAAAGTGATTGATGGTAGTAGAACTTACCATACGACTGTTCTGATTGATAATGATGACCGAATCATTGATGCTACTTGCGAGTGTGGTTTCTTTTTGGTCAATAAACTCCGAAAAGGACCTTGTGAACACATTTTGGCAACCCGAATGTATTGGAACTTAATAAAATCTTCGTAACACAAACGAGGCTACTTTTCAGTAGCCTTTTTTTATGCTTTTGAAATATATTTTTGTGTATTCTAAACGTTCTATATAAAAATATGATTTATGAACAATCAAAAACATTTATTCCAACTTCCTGATGATATTCATTATCTAAATTGTGCCTATATGTCTCCTCTTCTAAAATCTGTAGAAGATGTAGGCATCGAAGGGCTTATCCGAAAGAGGAATCCAACTACCATTCGCCCCAAAGATTTTTTTGAACAAGCTGAAGAATTAAAAGAAAATATTGGAAAACTCATTAGTTCTAAAGCTACAAATATAGCTCTTGTACCTTCTGTATCGTATGGAATGGCATCAGCTATTAACAACTTACCTTTAAATAACGGAAATAAAGCTATAGTGTTGGAATATGAATTTCCAAGTGGGTTTTACACTTTACAAAAGTGGTGTGAAAAAAATGCCAAAAATCTTCAAATTATTAAAGCTCCTGAATCTAAAGAAAAGCGTGGCAAAAATTGGAATGAGTCTCTTTTAGAGGCTATCAATGCTGATACTGCTGTCGTGGTGCTTTCAAGTGTACATTGGACAGATGGAACAAAATTCGATTTGGAAGCCATTGGCAAAAAATGTAGAGAAAATAATACTTTTTTTATTGTAGATGGAACGCAGTCTGTTGGAGCTACCTCTATTGATGTTGTAACTTGCAATATTGATGCTTTAGTATGTGCTTCTTATAAGTGGTTATTTGGTCCTTACTCTATGGGTTTTATATACTTCAGTGAAAGGCTTTTTGGAGGCACCCCTCTTGAAGAAAGTTGGGTAAATAGAAGCAATGCTCATAATTTTGCAAAACTTACAGACTATACAGATGAATATACTTTAGGAGCTGGCAGATATAATGTTGGAGAAACAGGGAATTTCATTTTATTACCCATGTTCAATGAATCTATTAAGCAATTATTAAAGTGGGATGTGAAACATATCGAAAAATATGCCGAAAATCTTACCCAACCATTGATTGAATTCTTAAAAAACAGTCCTTATCATATTGAAGAAGATACATATAGAAGTAAACACCTTTTTGGGATTTCTCTACCAGAAAATATTGATCTTGAGAATTTATTGAAAGAATTGGAGGCTAATAGAATATATGTTTCTGTCAGAGGCTCATCTATACGTATTTCAACGAGTGTGTTTAATACAACACAAGATATTGATACATTGATTAATACATTAAAATTTTAGGTTATGGAAAAGTTAATCCACTCATTTCTGTATAGTCAAAAAGATTATCAGACATGATGTTATTTGTAAAGTCAGTACTGGTAAGAAGTGATTCAGAAAAATTGGTTTGATGAAAAATACAACTCTCAAATTGCATCCATCTCAAATAAGAATATATCATTTGGGCATTTGTAAAATTGGAACGAATGCCTTTCACTTCATAAAAATTAGAGTATTTAAGGTTTGTATCTGAAAAATTGCAATCAATCAGGATTGCTTTTTCAAAAATACAAGCCTCCAAATTGCATCCTGAAAAATTCATATTTTTTAGTTCAGTCCCTCTAAAGTTAAAATTAGAAAGATTCAATCCATTTAAATCTAAGTTTTTAAGTTTTACATTTTGGAAATCAACCTTTTCATCTTGGGTAAGCATAGTACAAAGACGTTCAAAATCACCTCTTTTGAACTTACTTTTATCTCCTGCTATTTCCACAGAACGAATTAAATGAAATTTCATATTATCTTTAATCTAAACCTACTACAGGGCTACGCCTTTCCAACATTACTGTATCTCTCCAAATGCCATTCATTTTCCCTATTTTCTCTCGATAACCTATCTTTCTAAAACCTGCTTGCTCATGTACTTTGATACTAGCTTTATTTTCTGGAAAAACACCTGACTGAAGCGTCCAAATACCTTCTTTTTCACTATCATGAATGAGTTTATCTAAAATTTGAAGACCTATTTTACGCCCTCTGTACGCATATGCTACATATACACTCACTTCTGCTACACCTTCATACACACATTGCCCTGAAACAGAGGTAAGAGCAGCCCATCCTACTATTTTATTATCTATTTCAGCTACTACTCTACAAGTTTTAAGATGCTCTTTATCCCAACCTTCCCATGTGGGAGGCTCTTTCTGAAAGGTTGCATGCCCTGTTTGTATGCCTTCTTTATAAATATGAGCAACCTGTTGCCAGTCTTCAGGTTGCAAATTACGTAATACAATGTCCATAAAGGTTTTTTTTATACTCTCACAATTTATAAATTTGGATAATTATACCAAAAGAATCTCTATGAAAATTATTCTTCTTTTATGGTTGTATATTTACACTTCATTAATTTTTGGGCAAAGAGTTCATTACTCATCTGTCATCTATCCTCAAGATTTACCTCAATGGGAGTATAAAGATTTCATTAAGTATAATGCAAAAAAAGTATCTGCTTTTGGTTATGAAACTAATTATTTGAGGAAACTGAAGCGTAAAGGGACATTGTTGTATCAAAAAGAACTTGATAAATCTAATAACAAAATATTTGGTATTAATAGTCTTAGACTTTTATCTACACATGGAATAATACCTTCTTTGAGCAAGTGGAAATTTGAAAACTTTTATGCTAAGAATGGACTTCTTATAAAAGAAATTTATTACCCTTTTTATGATGATTTAGAATTATCCATAAAGAGCTATAAAGAAATTTTTTATGACTATCAAAAATATCTTTTAATCAATCAGACAACCAAAATACATCAGATTGATACCTTTCTAAAAAAGCATGATATTAGTTATGATATAAAAAAATATGTTTATAACCAAGAAGGTAATGAAATCGCTCACTATCATTCTGAAAAGAATGAATATTTTAAAGAAAATATATTATTAGAAACAGAATATTCTGACTCAGTTAGTTTAGTATATGAGAAAAAATATAAAGATAGTCTATTAGAAAATATTACTTACTACACATACAATGATAAAATTCATTCAAGAAGCCATTTTTTTTATAATCAGAATCTTCGTATTAAAACTCAAATAGACTCCATTTGGCATTATCAAACGGACATACCTTATTTAGAGGAATTTATTGAGTTTGAATATTCTGATATAGGTAAAAAAGAGACACAAATCCGTTATAATGAACAAAAAAAGATTATATCTACAAGTGTGATAGTGTATGATAAAGAGAATAGACTTCTAAGTAATTGTTATTCAGGCGATAATTATCCAGAAAACTGTTCTTATCAAAGCTATACTTATCAAAATAATCTTTTAAAAAGTAGTACATTCAAGTCAGATTATACCCATGTAAAAACGCTTTTTTTCTACAATACCAAGGGTCTTTTAACCGAAGAAAGAATTTATATAAATGAAAAACTTCAAAGTGCTGTCAAATACTTTTACGAATATGATTAATATTTACATTTTTTCTGCCCTTCTTTGAGGAGTTCTGCGTATTTCCTTTCTTCGCCCTTATATTTTTC
This sequence comes from bacterium 336/3, assembly GCA_001281695.1. Classification (NCBI taxonomy): domain Bacteria; kingdom Pseudomonadati; species bacterium 336/3. Next base: position 3,872,716 of record LJIE01000001.1, read on the forward strand.
AGAAATTTCTTGGACAGCATTAGCGTAGGCTTCAAGATCTTTGTTGGCTTCATCTAGTTCTTTGAAAATTTCTTCAGAAGGGTTTTGTCCATTTTCCTTCATTTTGGATATTTTTCTTGAAATTTCAACCTGTTTTTTCTGCCCTCTACAAAACATTTCCACAGCTTTGGCTACATCTGTTCGCATTTCAGTACTTGCCTCATTACCTGTTATTTGCTCGCAAGAAATGAGAATACTCCACATCAAAAATAATATGATATAATGCATAATACAAAATGTTTGAATAACGTTAAGAGTTGTATTTTTTTGCCTTTTGCAGAAAACGCCATCTAACAAATAAACCAAACAGCATTAAGAACACACCAAATATGCCTAAAAATATTTGTCCAAAATTTCGCTCCCAAAAAGCATTTATTCTTGCATTTTGGGGGTCATCTTTATGGTAAATCACCTCCACCTCTTGCCCTATCGTATAATTAAATAAATCTTTGTTTTGGTCTAAATCACTAATGAAAGTATATTCATTGCCTTCCAGAGTTTTAAATTTTATGCGTGGTGACCGATAAATAGCCTTTTCTTCAATTTCAACAACTATTCCTTTTACTTTGATACCATTTGTATCTAAATCTTGTAATTTGAGTAAAAACGAAAATCCATAAATTGCAACGACTAAGCCCAATATAGAAAGAACAAAGCCTACATAAGAAGCATTTTTATAAGCATTCATGTTTGTCTTTATTTTTAGTGTTCAAACAAATTTATAAAAATTCTTGAAAAAAGCAAGAGCTTCTAATACACCTATACATTGTAATTTTAAAATATTTTTTGTAGTTTGGTTATTATTTTTCTGAATTAATTCAGCTTTATTTCTATAACTTTTAATGTTATATCTATGCAAAAAACAGCTTATTTTTTATTTTTAGGAATATTGATTACTATTTTCAGTTCTTTTACTGGTTGTCAAAAAAAAGAAAAATATATTGATGGTTTAAAAGCTTCTGCTATTTATCCCACATTTCAGAAACAAGGTTTTCAATTGGATAGTGGTGAAACTATGATGTGGCGTAAACTTAATCGTTGGAATCTTTATAAACCCTCTAATACAATTCGTACATATAGCCTTTTAATATTGGGAGACTCTGATAACGAAGTGTTTCAGATAGAAGCAAAAGCTCTATCCAATGATGTAACAGACGATACCAAAGCTTTTTTTTCTGCCCTTATCAAATCTCTCAATTATACCAATGCAAAACCCACAGAAACAGAAAAATGGATATTGGATAATTTAGGAAAAAATGCAGAATATGAAGCTGGAGGGGTAACCTTTCAGTTATATAAAACCAGTGAAACTAAATCTGAAATTGGTTTAAAAATTTATCTAAAAGAAAATAAACGATAACAAAAAAGGCTGTAAATACAGCCTTTTTTCTATTTCTTTTTACGTTCAATCTCTTTGAGATTATTCATCTTTTTGAGTTGCAGAAATCCATTGATGTCATAAAGATGCTCTTTGACTTGCTTGTTTCCAAACTCATATACTTTTTCGGCAAGTCCATCCAAGAAATCACGGTCGTGAGATACTAAAATGACTGTTCCATCAAAATCTTTCAAAGCACTTTTCAAAATATCTTTGGTTCTCATATCCAAGTGGTTGGTAGGTTCATCTAATATCAGCAAATTGACAGGCTCTAAAAGCAATTTAATCATGGCAAGACGAGTTTTTTCACCTCCAGAAAGTACTTTTACTTTCTTATTGATGTCATCACCACTAAACATAAAAGCACCCAAAAGGTCTTTAATTTTAGTACGAATATCTCCTACTGCTATTTCATCAATCGTTTGAAAAACTGTAATGTTCTCATCTAACAAAGAAGCCTGATTTTGAGCAAAATATCCTATCATGGCATTATGCCCCAAAGAGAGTTTTCCTTCGAAATCAATTTCACTCATAATAGCCTTGATCAGTGTAGATTTACCTTCACCATTTTTTCCTACAAAAGCTACTTTTTCCCCCCTCTTGATTGTCAGTGATGCATCAGAAAATACCACATGATCTCCATAACTTTTTGAAAGTCCTTCCACTGTCAATGGATAATTTCCAGAACGTGGTGCAGGTGGAAATTTAAGGCGTAAAGCAGATGTATCTTCTTCATCTACCTCCAAAATTTCGAGTTTTTCAAGCATTTTTACCCTTGACTGCACCTGAAGTGTTTTAGAATATGTTCCTTTGAAACGCTCTATAAACTCTTGTACTTCTGCAATCATTTTTTGTTGCTCATCAAAAGCTTTTTGTTGCTGCTCACGTCTTTCTTTACGAAGTTCTAGGTATTTTGAGTAATTTACTTTATAATCATAAATACGCCCCATTGTGACTTCAATGGTTCGGTTGGTGATGTTATCAATAAATGCTCTATCGTGAGATATTACAATTACAGCTTTTGCTGAGTTAATCAAAAAGTCTTCTAACCATTGAATAGACTCTATATCCATATGATTGGTAGGCTCATCGAGGAGTATCAAGTCTGGGTCTTGAAGCAAGATTTTAGCCAATTCGATACGCATTCTCCAACCACCACTAAAATCGCTCGTAGGTCTTGAGAAATCTTCACGAACAAAGCCTAAACCTAAAAGTACTTTTTCTATTTCTGCATCATAATTTATTTGCTCAATAGTGTAGAATTTCTCACTCAAAGCAGAAACTTTTTCAATAAGTTCGTAGTAACTTTCCGAATCGTAGTCTGTACGAGTTTCAAGCTCTTTATTAAGTACTTCTATTTCTTGTTCCATGTTTTTGAGATCTGAAAAAGCCTTTGTAGCTTCTTCAAACACAGACAAGTGGTTTTCTGTCATCAGATGTTGTGGTAAATAAGCTATTACAGCATCTTTAGGGGCAGAAATTCTGCCTTTTGTAGGTGTATTGACACCTGCAATAATTTTAAGTAATGTGGATTTACCAGCCCCATTTTTACCCATGAGGGCAATTCTATCTTTAGGGTTTACAACAAACGAAATATCTTTGAAAAGTGCTTTTCCACTAAATTCAACGGTAAGGCTATCAACCGAAATCATGCAAAACTATATTTTAAATTGAAGGCACAAAAATACAAATTTTATAAATAAAAAGAGGCTTATTTTATAAATAAGCCTCTTTAATATTTTGTGAACTCGTAGGGAGTCAAATAACAGCCTTAAAAATACATTCAACACAGTTTTTTAAAAATTTAAGGCAGTTTTTGGGGTAGTTTTGTATAAAATTTATGAACAAACATCTACTATTCTTAAATCACAATTGCATGTTACAACATCTATTTTTTACAATTTTAAGAAATTCAATCTAAAATATTACATTAGTAAAACTCTCACATAAGTTCTATAATATACTTTAAATGCTGTTTTGGTGCTTTAATTTATTGAAATATTTTTTTTTATTACATGATTGCAAAATCAGGGATTCCCTGATGCGTGGAATATTTTTATTCCTTAGATTAGCATAAAAGTTTATGAGGTTTTTTTGCTAAAAATAGACCTTGCAAAAAAGTTTTCAAAAGAAATAGCAGAAATGATTATAAAACTATGCTCCATAGAAAAAAATGAAATAAAGAGTTTGTAAAAGCTATGAGTACAAATAAAAATCAAAACCCTGAACAAATTGCTCGTGATAAAATAGATAATATGCTCACAGAAGCGGGCTGGATTATACAATCTAAAAATGCTATTGATTTAGGTGCAGGCAAAGGTGTTGCTATCAGAGAATATCAGGTAGGAACAAAATTTGCTGATTATGTATTATTTGTAGATAAAAAGCCCATAGGAATTATCGAGGCTAAAAAAGAAGAGGATGGATACCAGCTCACAACGGCAGAAGACCAATCTACTGAATATGCTAATGCAAAATTAAAGTACCTAAATAATGACCCCTTACCTTTCATTTTTGAAAGTACAGGCACTATTACTCGTTTTAGAGATGCCAGAGACCCCAAACCAAGAGGCAGGAACATTTTTTGGTTTTTTAAACCTGAAACCCTTGCTGATTGGTTAAAAAAAGACAAAACTTTAAGAGCAAGACTTCAGGATATTCCTGTATTGAATGAAACAGGGCTAAGACCTGCCCAAATCAAAGCTATTAATAACCTTGAAATATCATTCAAACACGCCAGACCCAAAGCCCTTATACAAATGGCAACTGGAGCTGGAAAAACCTTTACAGCTGCTACTTTCATTTACCGTTTGCTGGAACATGCCAAAGCCAAACGTATCTTATTTTTGGTAGATACTAAAAACTTAGGAGAACAAGCTGAACAGGAATTTATGGCTTTCCAACCCAATGAAAGCAACAGAAAATTTACAGAGCTTTACAATGTACAAAGACTCACATCAAGTTATATTGCTTCTGATAGTCAGGTATGTATTTCTACTATTCAAAGAATGTATGCCATTCTGAAGGGCGAAGAATTAAATGAGGGTGCAGAAGAAGACAACCCTAATGAATCTTCTTGGTTAAAAGAGCAACAAGAAAACAAACAGGCTTTGCCCATTGAATACAACCCTAATGTATCAATTGAACAATTTGATTTTATTGTGGTTGATGAATGCCATCGTTCTATTTATAACCTTTGGAAACAAGTTTTAGATTATTTTGATGCCTTCTTAATTGGCTTGACTGCCACTCCTGACAAACGTACTTTTGGTTTCTTTGAAGAAAATGTAGTGAGTGAATATACTTACGAACAATCAGTAATTGATGGCGTAAATGTACCTTACGAAGTTTATACCATTGAAACTGAAATTTCGCAGAAGGGAAGCATAGTTAAAGCAGGCTGGTGGATAGATAAAAGAGATAAGTTCACTCGAAAAACCCGCTGGCAACAAGAAGATGAAGATACTATATATACAAAAAATGATTTGGATAAAAATGTGGTAAATCAAAGTCAGATTAGAAATATCATCAGAGAGTTTAAAAATGCTCTTCAGACAACTATTTTCCCCAACCGAAAAGACGAAAAAGGCGAATATGAAGTACCTAAAACTTTAATTTTTGCCAAAACTGATAGCCATGCAGATGATATTATCAAAATAGTCAGAGATGAGTTTAATGAAAGTGATGAGTTCTGCAAAAAAATCACTTATAAAATTCAAGAGGATCCAAAATCAGTCTTAAATCGTTTTCGTAATGCATACTATCCACGCATTGCTGTAACAGTAGATATGATTGCAACAGGTACAGACGTAAAACCATTGGAAGTACTGCTTTTTATGCGTGATGTAAAAAGTATCAACTATTTTGAGCAGATGAAAGGTAGAGGTACACGTACTATCAACAAAGATAGTTTTCAGATGGTATCTAAAACGGCACAAGCTAAAACACATTTTGTCATTGTAGATGCAGTGGGTGTTACCAAATCGAAAAAAAACGATAGCAGACCTTTGGAACGAAAACCTACCGTAGCACTCAAAGACCTTCTGGGAGCTATTACGATGGGAGTAACTGATGAGGATTTATTTTTATCCTTAGCAAACCGTTTGATTCGTTTGGAAAAAGAAATTACTGAAAAGGAAAAAGAAAAGTTATTGGAATTTTCTAAAGGTAAAAGCCTCCGACAAATCAGCAAAGAGCTGTTAGCTGCTTTTGATAAAGATGAAATAGAAGAAAAAGCTAAGGCTATCATAGAGGCAATACCTGAGCAAAACCGTACCCCTGAAAAAATAGTAGAAGCTCAGCAACAAGCTCAAAAGGAATTGATTGATGAGGCATCTTCCACTTTTAATGGAAAATTGAATGATTATATTGATCATGTACGACAAACACACGAACAAATCATTGATACATATAACATTGATACCGTTACCAAGTCGGAGTGGAATACTGCCTCAGTAGATAAAGCAAAAGAAATTGTAAAAGATTTTAGCGACTACTTGCTTGCCAACCAAGATGAAATAAAAGCTCTCACTATTTTTTACAAACAACCTTATAACCGAAGAAACATTACTTTTAAAATGATAAAAGAGGTCTTTGAAAAACTGAAAATGGACAAACCAACTCTTGCCCCACAATACGTTTGGGAGGCTTACAAACAATTAGAAAACGTAAAAAGCACCCAACCAACAGACGAACTCACAGCTTTGGTTTCTTTGATACGCAGGGCTTGTGGTATTGACAAGGAGTTACAAGCCTTTGACAAAACCATAGACGAAAATTTTAAAACGTGGATTTTTAAACAAAATGCAGGAAAACATAATAGATTTACACCTGAACAAATGGAATGGCTCAGAGAAATTAAAAACCACGTAGTTAATTCCTATCACATAGAAATAGATGACCTTGACTATACACCTTTTGATGAGAAAGGAGGAAAAGGTAAAATGTACCAGCTTTTTGGCAAAGAAATGAATGAAATTATTGATGAACTTAACGGAATATTAGTAGCTTAACAAAATGACAAACAACGATAAAAATGATTGGGCAGAGTGTACTCTAAATGAATTAATTTCACAAGATGGTATTTTTTGTGATGGTGATTGGGTTGAAAGTAAAGACCAAGACAAATACGGAAATATTCGTTTAATACAATTAGCTGATATTGGAGATGGGATATTTAAAGACAAATCAAATCGATTTTTAACTTATGAGAAAAGTATAGAATTAAATTGTACGTATTTAAAAAATGGAGATATTCTTCTTGCAAGAATGCCTGAGCCGCTAGGTAGAGCTGCAATCTTCCCTTTTAGAGAAGATGAGAAATATGTAACTGTTGTTGATGTAGCAATAATTAGGACAGCAAATCAATACATTTCTAATAAATTTTTACTTTTTATTATTAATAGTCCTTTTATACGTAAAGAGATTGCAAGTTTACAAAGTGGTTCTACAAGAAAAAGGATTTCAAAGAATAATTTATCTAAAATATTATTCCCTCTTGCCCCACTCCCAATTCAACGAGCCATAGTAGCTAAAATAGAGGCATTATTTTCGGATTTGGATAAGGGCATAGAGAGCCTCAAAACTGCCCAAGCCCAACTCAAAATCTACCGCCAAGCTGTGTTAAAAAAAGCTTTTGAGGGAGAACTCACCAAAGAATGGAGAGAGAAACAAACAAACTTGCCTACTGCTGAAGAACTTTTACAACAAATAAAAGAAGAACGAAATAAATGGTTAGATATTGAAATTTTAAATAGTAATAGTGAAGCTAAAAGGATAAAGGCAAAACTTAAAAAATTAGATATAAAAATTTCAAATACTGATTTGCCTCAAAACTGGTGTTGGTCTACTTTTATTAACTCTTGTTTATTTGTGATTGATTGCCATAATAAAACCGCTCCTTATGAAAGCGAAGGCATATTTTTAGTACGTACAACAAACATTCGAGAAGGTAAATTAGATTTAGTAAATGAAATAAAATTTGTATCTGAAAAAACATATAAATACTGGTCAAAAAGAGCCGTTCCGCAATCTGGCGATATTATTTTTACTAGGGAAGCACCAATGGGCAAAGCTGCAATTATTCCACAACAAACTAAAATATGCTTGGGGCAAAGAACTATGTTGCTGAGAACTATTCAACAATTTCTCAATAATAAATATTTGTTCTATAATATTTTGAGTGAGATATTTCAACAAAGAATGTATAAAGATGCAATAGGAACAAGTGTAAAACATTTAAGAGTAGGAGATGTAGAAAATCTAATATTTCCTTTATGTTCACCCCAAGAACAAACCCAAATCGTCCAAGAAATAGAAAGACGTTTATCCGTCTGTGACAAAATAGAACAAAGCATTACCGAAAGCCTCGAAAAATCAGAGGCATTACGCCAAAGCATCTTAAAAAAAGCATTTGAAGGCAAGCTATTAAGCCAAGCAGAAATAGAACAATGTAAAAAAGAAGCAGATTATGAACCTGCATCAGTACTATTAGAAAAGATAAAAGCCGAAAAATTGGCAAAAGAACAAGAAAATAAGAAGTCTAGTATCAAATCAAAAAAAGACAAGTAAAATAAATTATGGAAATAGCACCAGATAAACAAAATATAGATAGAGTATTTTCTAATATAACCTATCACATAGACTTCTATCAACGTGATTACAAATGGACAACAGAGCCAGTATTGCGACTCTTAGATGATATTTTTTTTATGTTCAACCAAGAATATGAAAAGTCTAGTTCATTAGAGCCAAGTATCGAAACTATCATGGCTAAGTATTCATGGTATTATCTCAATACCTATGTTACAAACAATATTGATGGTAAAGTATATATAGTAGATGGTCAGCAACGCTTGACAACTCTTACTATCATACTTATTAAGTTATATAATAAAGCAAAGGAATTAGCCTGTGAGAGTGATTTTATTGAATGGATAAATAGTAAAATTGCTGGGTTTAGTGGAGGGAAAAGATCTTACTGGATAAACCATGAAAAATCACTAAATGTATTAAAAGATTTATTTGAGAATAAAAAGGAACATAAAGAAATAGATACATCAGCATCTATTACATCAGTAAATCTTTTAGCTAACTATTCAACCGTTTCAAAGTATATTGATGAGCAACTAGGAAATAAACATCGTTTTGAAACATTTGCATACTTCTTTTTATACAGACTTGTACTCATTAATTTGTCTGTTGAAAAAACACAAGTACCTATGGTTTTTGAAGTGATTAATGATAGAGGGATTCGCCTAAAACCTTATGAAATTCTCAAAGGAAAACTACTTGGACAAATTGACAAATTAGAGCTGGACAAGTTTAATTACAATCATTTATGGGAAAGTAAGGTGAAAACGATAAATGACTTCAAGGAGGACGAAATAGATACATTTTTTAGATATTACTTAAAATCAAAATACTCTAATACTCGTAAAGATGGGACATCATTTGATGGTGATTATCACAGGGAAATGTTTACCAACAGTATGGATAATACACTTCACCTAAAGCACAATCCTACTATGGTGAAGAATTTCTTGGATACCACTTTTACCTATTATACCACACTTTATATTAAAATACTTGATGCTTCTAAAAAACAAGATAAGCAATATCCTTCCGTATTTTTGAACAAATTAAATGAAATGGATGGACAGTTTTTACTCATCTTGTCTGCTTGTAAACTAAACGACCCAGAAGAAGACGCAAAGATTGAAAAAGTTGCTTATGAAATTGATAGATTATTTTCTCTATTGCAACTTCAAAATTCCTATGATAGTAATTCCTTTTATGAACTCCTCTACAAAATATCATCTGAAATTAGAGATGGAAATGTAGATAAGATACGTAGTGTATTTGATAAATACTTGTTTGAGGAGTTAAAGAAAAAGAGAAATTCTGAAATAATAGAAGGACTACAATATACTTTTTTCAAGAACATAGGCATTAATCTAAATATGCGATTCAAGAGATATTTTTTTGCAAGGGTAGAGCAATTCTTAAGTGAAAATCTAAATCTTGGAATGAAGCACCCTTTAGATGATTTAGTATTGAGAACAGGTTCAAAAAAAGGCTTTCATATAGAACATATACTTTCTTATAATGAAGAAAACAAAACATTATTTGATAATGATGAAGTATTTGAACAAGAAAGAAATCGTTTAGGAGGAATTTTATTACTCAAAGGGCGTGATAATATATCTAGCAATAATGAACCTTATTCAAAAAAGTTAAAAACTTACGCCAATACTCTTTACTGGAATGAAACTTTACGTGAAGATACTTACAAATCAAAATTAGATATGAATGATCTAAAAAAGAAATTTAATCTTGACTTAAAGCCAATTAGTAAATTTGGGAAAGATGAGTTAGAAATGAGACAAAAATTATTATTTAATATCGCAAAATATATCTGGAAATAACATGACCGAATCAATTATTATATCCAAAGTATGGAATTTTGCCAATGTCCTCAGAGATGATGGTGTGGGCTATGGTGATTATTTAGAACAAATTACCTATTTGCTATTCTTAAAAATGGCAGATGAATTCAATCAGCCCCCATACGACAAAGGACTAAAATTTCCCAAACTCAAAGATGAACAAGGCAAAGAGTTACCAAACGCAGAAACCTGCGACTGGCAAACCCTTTCACAAAAAAGAGGTTTAGAGTTAGAAACCTTTTATAACCAAATGCTCCGCAGTTTAGGCAATGAAAAAGGTATTTTAGGTCAGATTTTCACCAAAAGTCAAAATAAAATTCAAGACCCTGCCAAACTCTTAAAAATCATTGATATGATTGATAAAGAGCAATGGAATTTGATGGGTGCAGATATTAAAGGAGGAATATATGAAGGACTTTTGGAAAAAAATGCTGAAGATACCAAAAGTGGTGCAGGGCAATATTTTACACCTCGTGCCTTAATCAAAGCTATTGTGGCTTGTGTTCGTCCCAAACCTATGCGAACTATCATAGATCCTTCTTGTGGTACGGGTGGTTTCTTTTTAGCAGCCTACGATTTTTTAAAGAAACAGGGATTAGACAGAGATGAAAAAGAGTTTTTGAAAAATAAAACCTTTTATGGCAATGAAATTGTAGCCAATACTCGTCGTTTGTGTTTGATGAATATGTTTTTACATAATATAGGCGAAATAGATGGAGAAAGCCTTATTTCTTCCGCTGATGCTCTGATTGCTGATAATGGCACCCGTTATGATTATGTACTGGCAAATCCACCATTTGGTAAAAAAAGCAGTATGACCATTACCAATGAGGAAGGCAATCAGGAAAAGCAAGACTATATTGTCAATCGTCAGGACTTTGTCGCTACTACTGCCAACAAACAGCTCAACTTTTTGCAACATATCAAAACACTTCTAAAAGTTACAGGTCAGGCAGCTGTAGTATTGCCAGATAACATACTTTTTGAGGGAGGTGCAGGTGAAACAGTACGAAAAGAACTATTGAGAACTACTGAATTACATACAATTTTGAGGCTTCCGACAGGTATTTTCTATGCACAGGGTGTAAAAGCGAATGTATTGTTTTTTGATAATCAGCCAGCTTCCAAAGACCCTTGGACAAAGGAAGTATGGATATATGACTATCGTACTAACATCAGCCATACTTTGAAGAAAAATCCTTTAACTTTTAACGATTTAGAAGATTTTATTCAGTGCTATAATCCTGAAAATCGTAATAAAAGAGTAGAAACTTGGAGTGAAGCCAATCCTGAAGGCAGATGGCGTAAATTTACTTATTCAGAGATTATAGAAAGGGATAAAACCAATCTGGATATTTTTTGGATAAAAGATAAAAGCCTTACTGATTTAGACAATTTGCCAGATCCTGATGTATTGGCAAATGAAATCATTGAAAACCTAGAGGCTGGCTTAAATAGTTTTAAAGAAATAATGGAAACTATCAATGGAGATGAATAAACCTATTGAAACTATATTTCTAAAGTAAAGATAATAGGGCTTATAATCTATAAAGCCCTATTTTTTATATTGATTTATCAAATCTTGAAAATCTTGATCTTTGTGATATAATTTAAAATCTTCATTATTTTCTACAAATTCAGTAGATACTTCATTTTTTGCTAAAGAAGTATTCAAATATTTCAAGGACTGCATTTTATCCCCTTTTATTGCATAAACCCTTGATATATTATAATAATTTCCTCCATATTCAACAGCCTGTAAGAATACATTGATAGCCTGTTCATATAATGCCTCTGCTTCTGTACCTACTTTAGTTTGTGCTAAATCAACCAAAGTTACTCCTAAAAAATCAAGAATTAAGTGATTATTAGGTTTTATATTAATTGTTTTTTGATACTTCTCAATAGCTTGTAGATATAACTCTTCTGCCTCTTTTCCTTGTTTTAACTTAGCTAAATTAGTTAATATAAATCCCCAATAAAGAAGAGCTTCATAATAGTCTGATTTGATATTAATTGCTTGTTGATACTTCTCAATAGCTTGTAGATATAACTCTTCTGCTTGTTTTATTTGAGCTAAATTAGTTAGTATAAATCCCCAGCCAAAAAAAGCTTCATGTTTATCTGGTTTGATATTGATAACTTGTTCAAACTTCTCAATAGCTTGGTAGTATAACTCCTCTCCCTCTTGTTCTCTTTTTGTTTCAGCCAAACTGATTAACATAAATCCCCAGCCAAAAAAGGCTTCATGTTTATCTGGTTTAATATTAGTTGTTTTTTGATACTTCTCAATAGCTTGTAGATATAACTCTTCTGCCTCTTTTCCTGTTTTTAATCTAGCCAAAAAGCTTAGAGAATGCCCCCAGTTATAAAAAGCTTCATATTTATCAGGTTTGATATTGATAGCCTGTTTATATTTCTCAATAGCTTGTAGATATAACTCTTCTGCCTCTTTTCCTTGTTTTATTTGAGCTAAATCTATTAAAGTAGCCCCCAAGTCATTAAAAATCTCATAAAAGTCAGGTTTGATATTGATAGCTTTTTCAAACTTCTCAATAGCTTGTAGATATAACTCTTCTGCCTCTTTTCCTGTTTTTAATTTAGCTAAAAAGCTTAAAGAACTGCCCCAATTATGAAAAGCTTGATATTGATTAGGTTTGATATTAATTGCTTGCTGATATTTCTCAACAGCTTGCTGATATAACTCTTCTGCCTGTTTGCCCTCTTTGAGTTCAGTTAAACGAAATAATGTATCTCCTAAATTAATAAAAACCTCATAGAAGTCTGGTTTGATATTGATAACTTGTTGATACTTCTCAATAGCTTTTAGATATAATTCTTCTGCTTGTTTTACATCTTTTGTTTTTGCTAAACTTACTAAGGTACTTCCATAATTATTTAATGCCTCATAATAATCAGATTTAATACTGATCACTTTATCAAACCTATCAATTGCTTGTTGGTATAGTTCTTCCTTTTCTTTTCCCTCTTTGAGTTCAGCTAAGTACCCTAATATAACTCCCCAGTTATAAAAAGCTTCATGAGAGTCTGACTTGATATTAGTTGTTTGTTCAAACTTCTTTATTGCATGTAGATATAGTTCTTCCTTCTCTTTATCATCTCTAAGTTGAGCTAGATGATTTAATATAATTCCCCAGTTATAAAAGGCTTCATGAGAGTCTGATTTGATATTGATTGTTTGTTCAAACTTCTCTATCGCCTTTAAATATACGTCTTCTCTTATTTTCCTTGAGGTTATTTTACCTAAATGAATCAAGGCACCTCCCCAATTATGAAAAGCTTCATGAAAATCAGGGTTTATACTGATGGCTTGTTGGAATTTCCTAATAGCTTGTCGATATAACTTCCTAGCTTGTTTTATATCTTCTGTTCGAGCTAAGTTTGCTAAATTAGTTCCCCAGTTATAAAGAGCCTGATAAAGGTCTGGTTTTAGTTCTAAAGCTGTTTTATATCTTTTATTTGCAGATGATAGTTTATTTAAAAGAGTAAGCAATGCACCTCTAGAAAAATACTTAAGAGCTTCTCTTTCTAAAAGTTTATCTTTATCAGAAGTATTACCAAGTTTTTCTATTTTCTTATGAGCCTCTTCTAATTGTTTCTTTAACTCAGTTACTTCACTGGATTCTTTATTCAGATTTTTTTTTTAATTGATAACAATTCATCAATAATCGAATTAATTTCATCAAAGTTTGAGATATTGATTGGTGTAAGAAAATCAAGAGTGCTATCCAAAGTCTTATTTGTGATTATAAAGTGTTTTTGGTTGTACTCTCTTTGAAGCCTCTTTACTTCCTTAAAAATATTGTTTATTTGGAAATCTCCCATTCCTACCCCAATAAAGAGAATTGTTTTATTGATAATGATATTCTTTAATACCAATAGTGAATGTTCTGCATCTCTATCCTGATTTTCATAAAGGTTTTTATAATTTGATGGAAATAAGACCATAGAATCAGCATCCTCGAAACAACCATGCAGTTTAAAAAGTAATGGAGCATCTTTATCTTTATGCTTTGTTAACTCATAGTTTCTTCCTTTATAAGCTTTACTCCTTCTAAGTTCTGGAACAGCTTCTTCAAATGCAGTATCATAGTTAGTAGTTATAATCTTTTTTGATAACTCAAACAACTTTTTGTGCAAGTCATAGTCGTTTTTATCACTTAGAATTAAAAATTTTTTAATAAAATTATAAATATCTTTTTTAGACAATTCAGAGTCTGATTCTATTAAGTCTAAAACTTTAATAGGATCATACCTTTTGATTAGAGGCATTAGGTCATTTACTTCATGTCCTTTGCTTTGTAAGTCATTCAGAATATTAACTACTAAGTTACTCCAACCTTCCAATTTTTGATTATCCACATTTTTGAAATTAAAAGATAATCCAGCACCAACAAATACGATTAAATCATTATCGTTTATTGCTTTTATTAGATCCGTAGGTATTTTATTCATTTTAACCTCCTTTTATTAGAATATAGTATTCTTTATTATTATTTTATGACTTTCATCAAAACCTCGTAATATTTCTAGAGTATTATCTTTATCCTTATTTTTTGAAAGATAAAGACAATCAAAAGCATTCTTGCTTGGACTACCTGCATTTCCAAAATAATGTATATGAGTTTTTTTATAAGCAGATGTAACTGATTTTGCATAAATATGCTCAAAGAATAAAAGTGTATCATCTGTACTCTCATCTACTACACAAGCACAATCTTCTAGTCTTCCTCCTTCAATCAAATCTTTACTCTTCCAATCCTTTCTTGTATAAAGAAATAAATCTTCAAGCAATGTGATTCTAAACCAGGAGTGTTTCAGTGTGTGTTCGTCTTTATCCTTATTTTCATTCTCTTCTATAATGAAAAAATACAGATGTTCTCCTGCCGATTTCAACTTCTTTATACTTGTTACATTTGGATCATCTTTTATTTTATCATAAATTTCTCTTTCAGAACGAATATTTTCAGGTTTATCAAATTTAGCTGGCTTAACATCCTCTTCTCTCTCAAAAATGAGTATATAGTTTATATTTTCTTCTACTATAACTCGTTCTTTCGTTTCGGAGTCATAAATATGCCCATGTTGAAATGTAATATTGATTGAACGCATACCCAGTTATTTTTTAATATTTTACTTAATTACCTTTAAATCAAAATAGAAAACTCCATCTTCATCAGAATAAGCTGCAAACATATATCGCTCTTCAGGATAAGAAGGGAAATTGTCTATGATAGTTTTTAGTTCACTTATTGTGTTTTTTAAGGAGTCATTATCTTTTGCTTGAAAAATCATAAGTTTATATTGAGCCTTGGCTACAAGAAGTTTCTCAAAATCATTTTGTATTTCTTGAGGGTTATAATCCCATTCACACTCAACAGCTAGATGTATTCTTTTCAAATGCCTAAAATCACCCCCTCCTGAATAAATATATAATGTAACATCAAATAACCATTCTATCCAATCTTTATTCTCAACACTTGAAGCAGCTAAACATATATCACTTCCTGCATTTACTTCATTTTTCAACTCACATAAAGCTGTTTTAATAGTAGAAGTCCAACCAGTTCTAGAGCTATCTCCTGCATTGTATAAATCAACAATACAAGTATCTAGAACTTCTTGTATTCTAATCTCAAATCTATCAAAAACAGGTTCCATTTTTATGTGATTTTAATAATGTAATATAGTTTTTTAGGTTTTACACTTGGACAGTCAATCTAAATAGAAACATAAAATTCTAAGTTTGAAAGTTATCCTCCTAATAAAAAACTTGTATTAGCCACAGTTTCCTACTTTGTTTGTCTTGGTCTAAAGTCTATGTTTAATTTTTCTTTTAAGAAGTCTTTTAGAACATAAACTACAATTCGTCTTTCATCTCTTGGATCATCAAGGAAATATCTTGTATGGTCTGTTGTTGACTCTGGATTTACAATATGCAGAACTCGTTTTTTTTCTTGAATATCAACTATTTCATCTCCATCTAATATCTTGGTATCCCAACAAACAATACTATGTAAATATTCAAAAGAGTGATTAAATGTCTTATCTAAGAAATTTTTTAGCTCAACATAGTAAATTCTAGATTGATCAATAGATAAATTATTTTTTTCTTTTACGAGTATATCAATGCCTGTATTTGTATTATAGTCAATCATTTCAAATGGAAACAAATCAGGCTCTAATATTGAAAGTTGCATTAGAAGAGCATGAACACCTGATTCAAGTTGAGGCTCATAAAGTTTTACTCCCTTAAATTCGGCAACTTTTTGTTTAAGAGCATATTTCTTTCTCCTTTCATATTCTCGCTTTTCTTTTTTAACTGTATCATATCCTTTTGCTTCTCCCTGCAACCAATCTAATATTGCATATTCATCACTGTTTATAATTGAATCATATATTTCTCTTACTTTTTTTTCAATATCTTGTAGAATTTCAGGAGTGGTTGCTTCTACTGAACCTCTATTTGCTGTTAACTTAAAATTTTGACAATTAAAAAACGCATGAAATTTTGTATATTCGCTTCCTTTTGAAACTATCCATTCATTTTTTCTCTGAATTGGGATAAAATCCTTTGTCAACCACAAACCATATCTGTCCTGAATAGTATAAGAATCATCTGGTGCTTTATAACCTTGCCTTCTTAACATTGGATTATAGCTATATTTTATATTTTTACCTTCAACATAAAATACAGATTGATATTTAATATGTGGGAAATTGGGCAGTATTCCTACTTCTATCCACTTTTTACAGAAATAGTCAGGTGCATTATTGTTGTGGATTTCAAATAGTTTATTCGCAGTATCGCTTTCTTGTGGGAAGATATGCCCGAATTCTATTTGTTCTGGAGTATCAACATCTAACCCTTTTAAACTAATCTTATAATCATTAAATGTTGTTATATCAAAAACTTTGTCAATAGCCCCAAATTTTGTTTTCCAAAGAATATAATCTTTGAGTATTGCATGTTTAAATGCACTATACTTATTTAAGTTGTAACCAATTATTTCAATTTCAGTCCCTGACTTATCTAATTCTGAATCTGTTATTTCATATTCATATGTTGGAATGATATTTTGGTTTAAACTTTTATAAATATCCTTCATTTTTGCTTTGATGCATTTTCCGTTTTTATAAGTAGTTAAATTTACTTGCCTACTATGAAAATACACTTTTGTTCCATGTCCTTTTTCTCCAATAACATCTTTATCCCCAATTTTTGTCGAGTTTCCTAAGTCAAAAAAACTTTCCAATTCATCTTCATTCATACCTTTTCCGTTATCTTTAATAATAACTCGAAATAATTCTTCTCCAAAATGATCAACAATGTCAAAATGTAAGCATATTAGGTTTGAACGAGCATCAATACTATTACTAATTGCTTCTCTAACAATTTCAAGTGGATTAGCAAAGTTATTTGCAATCTCTTTAAACTCATTTACCTGATTTACCTTTGGTGTCTTGCTTTTAATACCCATATTTTCTATTTTAGTATTGCTATATTTTTTAATGTTGTAATCAACTTGTGAATTAATTGCTGTAATACTTGCACTATTTTATAAATGAATTGAGCCATTAATACAAGACACATAGTATTTTTTATAATATTTACTTTTTTTATTAGTGTTTAATTAAATATCAATTTCTCCTCAATCTAAGTAATAAAAAACTCCCACGCATCAGGGAATCCCTGATTTTGCAATGGTGTAATAAAATAATTTTTCAGTAATTTTTTTTAGTAGAAAATACTAAAAGGAAAGAATAAGTAGCAATAATAGAATTAATTTTTGGTGTAATATTTTATATAAAATTCAATAAAAACACCAATATTAAATGTTGCAACATTTAATATATTAAGAGCTAAAGAGGTATTGAAGTGTAAAACTTGATTAAAGAAATTATCTCTCCTAGCCTGTAACTTGTCCAAAATTTTTCTTTTATCAGCTCTAAAATTTATAAAATCAGGGAGTATTAAATTTCATACTTATGTAAAACTTTATTTCAATCAGTATCTGTTCCTATAATTGAATAAACTTTGTTAGTATGGATATGAATACAAACTATGCCTATATCCCAAGATAGTTGCCTATAAAACCAAGTATTGGAGATAAATTCAAACCAAACAAAGTTGTCAAGTTCGTGAATTATTGATGGAATGTTTTTCTTCTCAAAAGAAATTCCACACATTCCAAGAAATGAATGCCAAGCTTTTAATCTGCCATAAGCACCTAGTTCACCTCTTGAATATGCTCCTCCATTGGATGCAGTAGAATAAAGCATTGAAAATATTCTATTTGGAGTAGCCTGAGCAATTTTCAATATTGTCTTCTCTTCAAATTCAGCTTGATATAAAGTGCCTATGATTTCTTCTATTGGTATTTCAGGGCGATTCATTTTACCACACCGAAATTCTGCTTTACCATTGGAATTGAGTGTCCAGTCATCCAAAACTGATAGGCATTGCTTTTCTAAAAAAGGCTCTATCATTAATTCTATATTCATATTTGATGAAGCCTCCTTTTCTGTATAATCTATTGGAGTTTGATTATTAAATAAAGGTGTAGGTTTCCCGTAAGAATAATAGCTAAAATCTATTGAATAGAGTTTTGTTTCAATGGTTGTTAATTGTAAAGGAAGATTAGATAATCTAGATTTCCCAAGTCTTTCGGCTATTTTATCTAATCTTTTATCTCCAAAAAATAATTCTTTTCTAATTACTAACTCATGAAGAATCATCCAGTAAAAACCATGTAATGCAGAGTCATCATACATGTCTATTTGATCTGTTAAATCTTTCTTATCTTGATAAGCAAGCATGGATGCGATAGTTCGAAGATCTAAGCTATGAATATATTTTCTTACCAACTTGAAAGAACGATTAATATTTTCTTGCCCTAAAGTTATTGCTAAAGACCTAAAAATAAACTCTTTTTGGTTTTTGATTATACTTTCTTCAATGCCATGCTCCTTCATAGCATCATCAAGACTTGTATATAATTCATAAAGAATCTCTGGACTTCGCTTCCAAATTATGATTTGTTCTTGAAGCTCTTTATAGTTAGTAGCGTTTTTAAGTTT
This sequence comes from bacterium 336/3, assembly GCA_001281695.1. NCBI lineage: Bacteria > Pseudomonadati > bacterium 336/3. Next base: position 3,891,682 of record LJIE01000001.1, read on the forward strand.
TTGAATAAATTCTTCTATATTATTCATAATAGTAACTATTACACATAATGTTTTTCAAATTTGCATTTGGGCAGGCTTTTATTACTGAACTTGATAAGAAGCATCAAAAGATTTGTTATGAAATCGCATAGAAGCAAATAACTCCAAGTTTGCATGTTAGATGATAGAAATATTGGTAAGCTTTTTTATTGTTTAGGGTAAGTCAAATACTCCTTTTCTATCTTGTCTAAACAACTTTCAATTGTATCAATAACAAAGTTTCTATCAACAATTACAGAAAATAATTTACCTATTTTGTCTGCTGGGCATGGTTCTCTCCAACCTTTCCAAAGAAACTTTATTTTTCCATCTAATTCTATTATTGTAATCAGATATGCATCTGTCGTTTCATCAATTGAAATATGGCAATTAACCCAGACCTTATTATCTAAGACTGGTAAATGTTTGTATTTATCCTTATGCTGCTCCTCAAGTTGATTAGACTTCCAAACGAGTTCAAATAGTTCTTCGTCAGTTTTATTTGAAAATTCAGTATGGGAAATTGAATCAAAATTATTTTTAATTTGGTCTTTTATATGTTTTAGCGAACTTTTCCATGAACTCAAAAAACAGGGTTCTTCTGGATCACCAATTATTTGTCCACCCAATACTAAATGACAGAAAGCATAATAATATCCATTATCTTTATATGTATAGCCAGGAGCATACCTTATTGCAAAAGTATTTTTATCACCTATATATGTCTCATTCTGTGTAGTCATAAAAATTGTAGCAGATATTTAGCAACTATCTAAATAATAATATTATGCTATAAACTATTTTGGAACATGAGATTTGCCTTTTAGATATTGTTAGTTTATGCTCTTTTATTTTTCATTCATTCGTTTTGTAATAAAATTATCTTTCTTAAGATCATAGAATGTTCCACTTGCTGAAGTACCAATTTTTTTATTGTTTGTATTTATGTTCAATATTGTATCTGTAAAATGTATTCTAATTTTGTCCCACCCAGCCCCTTTCCATAGTTCAGGATTGTCTGCATTTTGAATTTCGTTCATTATAGACATTAATTCTTTTTTGTCAGTTATAACAAACATCGCATTTTTGGCATATTGAAATGCCTTACCTTCATGTTTAAAATATTCAATTTTCTTAGGTATCCCTAATTTTTGAATTTTCCCATTTTGGTCAAAAGTCAACTTTTTTCCAGAGCAGTTTGTCAAGAACAATAAAATAATAAGAATTGAAAAAAAATTAGTCATCTTTTAAGATTGTTGGTCTGTAATGGTTATAGTTAATGGTTAACTTTGCATTCAAGCAAACTTAGAAACCTCAATTTTGTGTATGGTCACCAATACAAAACTCGTATTATTACAAGCATTTACTTTCCATTGCAGGTTTTTAAGTATTTTGTATACTCGTCTATAAACTTATCACGTTGCTTTTTATAGTCTTCAACACTTTCAAAATTTCTATATTCAGGTTTCATGTTATTGAAATAGAAATAAACTGTTACCCCATTGCCAGGAAACATAACAAATGTCCCTAATGTACTTCCTGTTTCAATTGTTGCTCTGCTAAACCCATAAACCTTATAACCATTAAATTCAAGTTTAATAAGATCTTTTGTTTCCATATTCTGTGAATGTGAATTTAAATACTTCAAGTTATCAAGAAGATTCTTTTTGTCTTTTTCGTAGGATTTTTTGTCTGAAAGTTCAACTTTCAAATTTACAAAAGGTGCATTCTTTTCATTGTTATATAAAACTCTGTAACCATCCATTCGTGTTACTTCTACTTCTCCCTTATCAGTTTTCACAATCCTAAATTTTTCCGAAGCTTCAGGAAGTCGGTCTGGGTCGGTAGCAGTCAAATTTGTGGCATTCTTAAATGAAATGTAACATTGTCCAATTTCATTTTTGGTTGTAAAGCTTATGAGAATGCCTGTCAGGAAAATTGTTGAAAATAACATCAATTTTGATTTCATATTTTGCTTATTTTTTAAGTGTTTATTTTATTTCCTTAATATTGATACTAATGTTTTGTATTAGATGCCTTCACTTATACTTTATCGTTTTGAACCTCATTAAAATTAATCATTGGTCAAAATATTGTCAGTCCATATTTGCCTCATCAATGGAGAGATTCTCCAACAATCTTCAATATTTTCATTATCCCAACAAGCCCAATAATGAATGGTGTATTCGTGAAGTTTAAAGTCTGTTTCTAATATTGGTTTTATTCTTTCACAATATTTTACAAATAGTTCTTCAGTACTTTGGTCTTCTGTTGCCTGAATGATAAATTCCATTAAAATGAATTTCTTATCTTCATCTTCTGTCAATCTATAATGTAAAATATACTGTTCAATGTCTTCAGGATTTCCTTCTGTATAAGACCAGTCTTGCATAGAAGAGTCATGTGGAATATTTAGTTCTTCTGATAACTCATCCATTGCTTTTCTTGTCCCACATCTAAACTTTGGCTCCATTTTATTCTGTTTATTTTTACAATGCCTGCAAAAGTTTTTACCATCTGTTCCAATAGTAAAAATCAGGTTCTTCACCCTTTTTATAAATTGCTATTCTCTCAATGGAGTTGTTGTGTCTGTTACAGTCAAAGGAAATTCCCTTTGAATAATAGTTAAGATATATATTATTGGGATGGGTTTCTTCTTTTTCTGGCTTACCATACGTTTTTATAATTCTGTACAGGTTATCAGTCTTTAAATGTATTCCTTTATCTGTGATAGCATTAGCTGGATACAAAATGCCTATTTCTTCTATTTGTGAATCTGTGAAATTCTTTTTATTACCTCCAGTGGTGGTTGAAAGAACCACAATTTTATTATTAAGAAAGAAAAATCGATTAGTATAATAAGTGGTAGTTTCCCCACATGCAATGCTTCGATTAAAATCGGACTGTTTTCTACATTTTTCTATAGCACTTTGTACTGTCATATTAAGATTAAGTCCGTTCACTCCTTGTCCTGCCTGTATAATAAAATTTGTTGTATCAATAGCTATTGGCTTTTTGTTAATGGAATCTGTATTAATCTGTGTATTTTTCAATATGGTCATAGTTGCAGAAGAATCCATAGGAATAGAATTATCTGTACTGCTGGAATTGTTGGGAGATTGACAACCCCAAATTAAAAATGTCAGTATGATATAAAAGAGTCTCTTCATTTTACAATATATATAAGGCTTATAGCAGATTTCAAAGTGAAATAACATCAATGACTACAAATCAATAAGAGAAGCAACATATCTTGATACTGACACTCTAAGCATTATTGATTTTAATATGATGTTGGGTAGTTTTTTTATTTTTCATCATAATTGGCGTACATTAATTTCTCATTATCAAATTTTAAATGAATCATTTTTTTTATTCTTTTTTTGAAGTAATCACCTACTCCAATTAATTTATTAAATTCATCTTTTACTAAAAACCAGTTTAATTTTTCATCAGCAATTATTATATAAGCTTTAAGATAATCTTCAGGATATAAGCTATCAATAAAATCTATATTATCTTTATAGATTCTTTGCTCTTTATCTATTGGCAAAAAATAGTATTGATGCCCAAGTGTTGTTAATTTTTTCAACTGGATCAAAACATTTGTATGATTATAAAATCTAATCTCATAAAAGTTGCGGAAACTAAATCCCCAATATCCATACTTTTCTAAAAATTCTTCTGAAGTTAAATTGTGTATATCATAGTATTCACCAATATCTATAGTTTTTGAGATTTTCTGGATAATCCTATTTTTTTCTATTTCATCAGTAATTTCCATTAGAGTCGTTTTTTGAGTTTTACTTATAAAATTTATTTAAAAGATGTAAAAGTCTATTAGAATACTACGTGTTGATTTTTACTCTTCTTTCAGTAGCTTTCTCGTTTCCAAGTAACTATCAAATGGTAGTTCGTTTCTAATTTTGTCTGATAAAACATTATTTGCCATTAGCAATTCTAGTATTCCATTTCTATGAATGCCACAATTCATTTTACTGTATAAAATTTCAAGTGGTTCTTTACACTCTAATGTTTTGTTGGCTCTATAAATACTAGTATAAGTCCCAGCAAGATTTTCGATAATGTCTTCATCATTAAATTTAGTTGCAATATCACATAATATCCTAAAGTCTCCTTTTTCGTAATTTGAAATTAAAATTTCCAAATATTTGTAAGGTCGTTTTGATTTTTGAATATTTTTCAGTAAAAACTGCCTAATTGAATTACTTTTTAAGTGTTTCAATGCACCTATTGCGTATTCTGTAATTCTATTCTTAGAAGATCTTTTTTTTGCTAAATCTAAAATAAACTCACTATCAAATGGAAATTTTTGATAGTTAAATACTATTAGAAGTTTTTCTATATTGGTTTTATCCTTTTCAACAAGCAGTCTGTTTGCTATTAAATTTACTTCATCTTCAGATATTTGTTTTATTCTTTTTAAAGGCAAAAACTTGACATTTAGAATTGCATCTACAATGTCTTTATATTGAATATTACTTCTCTCATTTCTATGCTTTTCTTGTATGCTTTTCGTTTTAGAAATCATATCCAGATAAAGTCGGATATGTTTGTTTGTTTTTGAAGCTTTTTCAAGAATTTCGTAAACTTTTAAATCTTTATTATCATCTTGAAAACATCTTATAATATAGTCATCTTGAGAGTTATTAGGGTTTTCTGCTATATATTTCCCAAACTTTTCTGCAATAAATAAAAGCCCGTTAAGTCCATCAAGTGTTAAAATTTCTTCATACCCAACCCAATCAGAACCTTCAATGGGATTACTTAAAAATCTTTCATAAATCGCTTGCTTTGCTTCTATATCACCTTGTTCTGCATAAAGTTTAACAAGGTCAAACAAATGGGTTAAATTCCAAGTATGATTTTGTTCAGTTGCCAAACCTTGCAAAACTGCTTTACGAATTTTGGTTTTCTGTTTACAAATAGAAATTATATCAAAAATATACTTCGCTCTGCTTCCTTCACTTTGCCCATCATATGCGAAAATATTTAATGCCCCTTTAATAATTTGATTTGAGAAGTCAATTTCAGGATTATCTCTTACTATCAGATATGCTTCTCCTGTCCCACGTTTTAATGAGTTCAAAAATTGTCGTTTTATGTTGGTTGTTGTCATTATTCTAAAATGGATAGTAATTTATAAATATACATACCCCTATTCTCTCAAAAATCACGTTAAAATCTACATTTTAACATAAAACACTATTTATCAAATAATTATGTTAGAAATAGCACAGTATATGTTCTATGTTATTCTTAATGATCTGAGCAATAAAATATTTATCAAACCTTTATCTAAATTTGCATATTATATGATAAAAAGCATGTTTTACTATTTTCTGAGGCTAAGTCTGAGTTGTTCAATAAGTATATTGTTATGTACAGAGTTTCATCAATTATAAAGTTTCCCAATCTTTAAACTCAAACCATTGTTCTTTATTTTTTTTCACTTTCTTAATTATTCGTTTTGGTGGGTTACTCCATCGTTTGGTTTTTGGATTATAAATTTTATATCTGTTATTGTCATAGTAGATTATTCCTTTTTTATCACAAGCTTCGATAATTTTCACTTTAATTAAAAAGTCTTTATCATTACATTTTGTTATAATCCCTTTAGCAATGCAAATATTATCATCATCTTTATTTTCCTGCTCTTTACTTACATATCCCTTATTGTAATTGAACTCAAGTGTATCCCCTATCTTATATTCCGAAAACTCATCTTGATTTCTTTTTAATTCTGCTTTTTTGGAGTCATCCCAATACTCTTGATAGTATTTTACTTGTTCTTCAAGTTTAATCTCTTTGTTATTTAAATATCTATGATAACTTTCTAAAATAATTCCAGACATATCATCAGGATGATAAATTCCTAAATTGTTAAAATATTCTGAAAGTCTGGAACCTGCCCAAAGACGCCAGTTATTTCTCATCCACGTTCCAAATCCGAAATGAACTCTTCCTCCAAATTCTTTTTCTTTAAGACTTTTTACTTGAATTTTTATGCTATCATTCCAGAAAGTATCAATTTGATTGAAGCAGTCCTCCAAATTTTTAGGGATATAGACTCCATCTAGTGTGTCTGTTACATACTTCATTTTATTTTTTGCATCTAATCTTTTTTGTTGCTCTAAAAACTTATTAAGTATTTCCTTTTCATTAATTTTTCCATTTAGTAATTTTTGTCGAAATGCATACAGTAATACTTTAGAATGATATTCATAAATCCCTTTTCTTTCTAAATATTTAGTGATTTCTGGATTTCCGTTTTCGTAACTTGTCCAATTAAATATCGTTTTATAATTTTTGTATGGTTCTTGTTCAGCAAATGGATAAACTGCATAAATAAGGCTATCTTCGTGAATTGATTTAATTTTAGTTTTCAAGTCTTCTGAACAATCTTTATCCAGATATTGTACAGTTTGTTTTAAATTTTTCGGTAGTTTATTTTGTCCAAATAAATTCAGAGATGTCAGAACTGTAAGTATTAATATTCGTATTAGTGTTCTCATAGCATTACAAATAGCTTATATATTAAAGCAATATACATTTTTATAGGTAAATCAGAAAGTTAATACACATTAGATATTCTTGTATGGTAGACTGATAAAAAGAAGTAAGAATTTTATCTGCTGTTTATTTTTCTAAAATCCGCAGAAGAATGGTAATCTTTCAGAATTTGCATCAATGAGCTTTTGAAACTTTAAGATTCTCCCAACACTAAAGTTTTTAGTTGCTTAAATATTTCAAATTGTACTGACTACAACCTATATTATCGTATATTTTTATTAATTCTCTTAAGTACTTTCTTTTCGAACACTGATTTAACATATGCCCTTTGTGCTTTAAGAGTTCTTCCATCAGGATTATGATTTAAATTTACATAACTCCAGCAACCTAATGAAACTTCAACAGTACTATCAAATCTATTAAAGTCTCGGATTAGTATTACTAGATTAGTAATTGAATCATTAAGATTCCTTATTTCAGAATGCTCATCATAATACTTAGTATCGTGATAATGAGAAAAACTAATATTTAATCCACTATTCTTCAATTCAGAAATTAAGCTGTCTCGTGAAAAGTGCTTAATATGATATACTGCTGAATCTTTATCAAAACAAGTAACTTCTCCTTTGCTAGTTGCCATAAAGGCAAATACAGAAATCACAAGAGGAATAAAAGGTGTTAGATGTAATGTAACTAATCTTTCTTTAATTGTTTCTATCTGAAATGCAAATGGCAAAATCAGTAGTGCCATTAAGTCCGTATAATCAACGGTTCTTTGTAAATACCAAAGTCTTATATCATTCCAAAAATCTATGAATATTTGACTAGCAGGTGATTTCCAAAGAGTAAAAAGAACTCCAGTAAACCAGAATATATCTTTCTTATATTTTGGAAATAGTGATGTCCAAAATAGTGGAAATATAAAGAGACCCGCAAAGTCTGAGAGTTTTCCTGTCAACCAATTCCCATAAAGTTCTTTTAGAACAAAATCGTTTAAAAGAAGAATTATCAATCCAATGATAAAATAATAAGAAGTCAGTATTTTTAATCTTTGTGTCATTTTAGAATGTAATAAAACTATTTTATGAACCTTTCCATCTTATTGAAATAAGTTTCATTGAATGGCTATTTAATGCCTTATTATTAACTTCCAATTAAATGATGTTTCAGTCTCTCCTATTTTAATAAAATCATTTTTTTCAAGTACTTTCGATGAGGCAATATTTGTTTTGTCTGTTGAAGCAATCATAGCTTTTACGATTTGCTGTGTTTTTGCCCACTCAATCATTCCTCTTACTACTTCTGTCATATATCCCTGTCCCTGAAACTCATCATAGGTTCCATATCCAATTTCTATTTCTCCCTCTGCATTTGGTTCACCAACTATGCATAAGTCTCCAATCATTTTGTTTTCAGTTTTTGAAATTGCTGTCCAAAGAGTTGAATACAAATAGTTCTTTGTATGATCTGCCACATTTGGGAGTATTGTATTTTCTAATGCTTCTTTTAACTCCTCTGAAATCGTTCTTGATGTTCTATTCAGATTCAGTTCTTCCTCTAGTGAGTTGTCACATTTAGCATATTTAACTAACTGGTCGTAAGTCAATGGTTTTATGATTAGTCTATCTGTTTCTATCATTTAATTAAAATGAGTTATTGATTATAAATTATATCAATTAAAAAAAAGATATATCAAACACCAAACAATTTTTATACATATCATTTTAAAAACTATTCTTTTATCAGTTTTAAAACTTTATAAAATCAGATAGTTATGAAATTTTATTACAAATATTTACACAAATATTTGATTATCAAGTATTTATATATTATATTTGCAATATTAATCACTTTAAAACCTATAACTATGGAACAAACATTAGAAGAACAAATAGTGGAACTAAGAAATCAAGGTTTCTCCTATGATGAAATAGCTTCACAACTTGGAACAAATAAAACAAAAGTATTTAGAGTTCTTAGAAAAGCGGGGTTTCATGAAATGGATGAAACAATAGAGCAAGAACTTTATGAAACAAGTGAAACGTTGGAACAGAAATTTCAAAAATTGAAACAAGAATTTGAAACGTTTCGAAACACCTTTGAAACCTCGCATAAAAATAGTGAAACAGATATTGAAATGTTTCAAAACAAGATACCAAGAGATATACGTGAACATATAGTATTTGCTTTATCTGATATTGAGAATTACATTATATATCCAAAATATTTTAAAAAGGATAAATTTGATAAATTAAGAGTAGGCATCACTTCAGCTATTTGTCGTTATATAGAATTTGGAGAGGATATGAAAATAGATGTTTTTAGATTGCCATTATTCAAATTATTTGTAGAGTTCTATTTTCTTGTATTTTTCTCTACAATCAAATCAAAAAGTATTTCTCTTTCTCCTGAATATGATTTAATTGCTGATGTTTATCCTCCGAATATTCTTCATGAGAATATGTTTAAAGAAATGTATCAGATTTTTTATGAAAAAGAATACGAGGAAGAAGTGGTAGAAGAGGAAATTGAAGAGTAATACAAATAAACCCGCAATAAGCGGGTTTATTTATTGGTAAAACTGCGGTGATATTAAGATTCATCTTCTGGATTAGGCAAAGCATTTAACAATATGCCTTGCAAAGTTTTTTTATTTATTGAAACATTATATTTAGATAACTCTTTTTCAAGTTCATTAGTGTATATTTTGGCATAATTTTCAGAGGTTTGGTTCTTACTTTTCTTAAATTTGATCATTGTATTGCTTAAAACATTAGAAATTACCAAAGATGAGGTTTCTGCCATAATCTCCATTTTTTCCTTCTCAGAGCGTAAATATTCTATTTCTCGCTCTAATTCCCTTATTTTTTTATCTTTTTCGATAGTGGCTTGCGAACTTTGCTCATCAAATAATATTTCTTTAACACCAACACCCAAGAAGTCTGCAATCTTTTGCAAATTCTCTATGGTGAGTGCCGTTTTCCCATTTTCAATCTTATTATAGCTTGAACGGACTAAACCTAAGTGATTTGCCAAGTCATCTTGTTTTAATCCTTTTAATTCTCTGATTTCCTTTATTTTACGATAAACTTTTTCCATAGTGCAAATATAGAAATAAAGTTTTTTTAAAGAAACTTTGCTAAAAATTTGAAATTAATTTAAAATTTACAACATTTGTAACGTAAAAATAAACTTGTTTCTAATAAAGAAATCATGGAAAACGTAAAACATCTGAACGTGCATATTCCTCTTGTGATGGATGACCAAATCAAGGAAATATGTCAAAAGAGGAAAAAACAAGGTATGCCCAATTCTACTATGCGAATTGTAGTGGTAGAACTTTTGGCTAAAGCCTTGGAACTTGAAAAGAAGGAAAATGAGCCTAAAAGGTTTGATTTCAATGATTAAGGTAGCGTTCAAAAGAACGGATATAGTGAGGGCTTGCCTCTTTACAACACAAAACCCAACCATTCGCAGTAGTTGGGTCTCGTAAAACTTAAAATTGTTTGTAACAATGATTCTCAAAAAAATGAAAAAAAAGCCTAAAAAGCAAGTATTCTGGGTAAAACTTGCAAGGCAACCCAAGCATATCAGAGAGGTAATCTCTCAGGTACTTTTACTTTCAGAGTTCAAAAGGTTCGAACCTCCTGATTTGAGCTGTTTCATGTCAAAAGTTCTCCAAAAGAAATGAGAAGTTCAGGAATATTGCCAAATTTCTTTAAAAGAAACAAAAGTGTTCAACCTCTCGCCTATAGGCGGGGGAGGTTAAGAACTAACTAACATCTGATGTGGATGTGATAAACCTCCTGAAAAATCCCAATGAAACACTTAAATACATTCACCAACAAAGAACAGTCTAAATATTACACTATGAAGCTCAAATCCCATTTTATTATATGTCTATGAAAAAATTAAATATATCCTACTCACGTCATAAAAACGGCTTTTTGTACTGTCAAATCTATTTTGATAGTACAAAAGCCAATTTTAGTACAGGCATCAAGGTAAATGACAAAGAGTGGTTGAATGGAAAGCCAAAAGGCAAGAACTCAGTACAAGTTCAAAAGAAACTAGGAGGCATCAAAGCTGACTTACAAAAATGCTTTGATTATCTGAAGATGAAAAATGAACATGAACAAACCATTTTTACACCTCAAGAACTTAAAGACTTTTATCTAAAAAAGCACATAAACAATGCTATAAAGCATCAAAAATCTGTACTTGACATTCTATCAGAACTTACTGAATCGAAGCTCTCAGAAGGCATCATAAAGCCTCAGAGTAAAACAAGGAGTCAGACTAAGATAAACAATATCAAAAGGTATTTTGAAAGCATATATAATCTACGAATCAGTTTTGATGAAATTGATTATTCATTCTTAGAGAAAATGATAAAATTCTTGCGTGAGGAGAATTTTACTACAAAAAAAATTCAATCACCCAAGAAAAATACCTACCTCAAAAAATACATTCAGTTTCTTACAGAAGGTAATGAATATGCTTTGCAAAAAGGCTATTGTAGTAAGATGATTCCTAAGTATAGGAAATTCAAGAGCGATGCCTCCGAAACGCATTACTTGATGATGAATGAATTAAAAGACCTCATTAATTTGGATTTATCCAAACACAATGATAGCGAGCTTTCAAAAGTTCGTGATTTATTCGTTTTTATGGCTTATACAGGTTTTTTATGGTCTGACTGCCTAGCCTTCAAGCCAAAGGAGCATATTATAACCTCTAATGATGGAACAAAGGTTTTTGCTAAACCACGAGTAAAAACAGGTTCTTATCAACACATTCCAGTATTTCTTGAAGCCAAAAGCATTTTGGAAAGATACGACTATCAACTGCCCCTAGGGACTGAGCAGATTTATAATAGGAAAATAAAGATTCTTTGTGAAATGGTTGGTGTTCCCAATGCTAAGACTGTAACCATGCGTTCTGGACGAAGAACTGCTGGCATGATTTGGCTTTATTCAGGCATTCGCCTTGAGGTGGTAAGTAAAATGTTAGGACATAAGAACATTTCTACGACTCAAAGACATTATGCGAAAATTTTGAATGAAAGTGTTTTGGCAGAAACTGCTCATCTGATAAATATTCCACAGGAAACGCCCCAAGTCCCGAATATAGAACCCAATGAAATGCTTGCTTTAATGAAAGAGCAAACTCTTTTATTGAAAAAAATAGCTCAAAATCAAAACCAATAAAGAAAGCCTTTCAAGTTCTCGACTCTTTGAAAGGCTTTTAAGATACATTTAGCAAAAACATTGTAAAAATATGGAAAACAATGAGTTAATCCAAGAAAAAGCAGAAAATAGTGAAGATTTTTTACTCTCCAAAGAAAAGTTTTGGACTGTACATATCCAAAAAAATAAAGCCAAACAGATTACAATCAGCAATCTTAGAATTATTAGTATTCTGAAAGGATTAGGCTATTATCGACATGATTTGGACAATGATGCCCATACATTTGTACATATTGAGAACAACATAGTCAGAGAAGTATCTGAAAAAACTATCAGAGATGTATTTTTTTCTCATATTGAAAAGATGCCTTCCAAATTAGAAAAAAATCTAACTAGAGATGAACTCCTCGAAAAACTACATGCTGGTATTGATTCTTATCTATCCAAGTCAAAATTAGAAAGATTAAACCTCAATACTCCTTTAATGTTTGTTCAAGATACCAAAGAACAAGCCTTTTTTTTCTTTAAGAATGGATATGTGTGTGTGGATAAGGACAAGATTGAGCTTAAACCTTATTCAGAGCTACATGGATTTATTTGGAAAAATCAGATTGTAAATAAAGAACTTACAATAAAAGCCATCAATGAAAAGGAATTATCTCAGAATGGTGTTTTCTCAAAGTTTGTTTCATTTATCTCTAAACAAGATGATCCAAGAGTTCGACAGTTAGCTTCACTCATGGGCTACTTACTACATAATTATAGGCATGGTAAAAGGAAATCTGTATGTTTTACAGACAGCAGTTTGGAAGATTCCAACAATGGACGCTCAGGTAAAACACTCCTTGCTAAATCGCTTGGCAAGCTAAAATCTTATACTGAAATAGCAGGAAAAGACTTTGATCCCAAAAACAAGCATAAATATCAAAGTTGTCAGCTAGACACTCAAATAGTCCATATTAATGATGCCAGAAATAACTTTCAATTTGAAGCTCTCTATAATGATATTACAGAGGGCTTAAACGTTGAAAAAAAGAACAAAAATCCTTTTATCATACAGCCCAGAATGATTATCAGTTCTAATAAGCCTTTGCGTATAGAGGGAGCATCAGACAGAGATAGAGTAGTAGAGTTTGAACTTGATAATTACTTCTCAGATAGGCACTCCCCTATCAATGAATTTGGACATATCTTTTTTGAAGAATGGGATCAAGAAGAATGGAATAAATTCTACAATTTCATGTTTTGGTGTATCAAAGAATATTTCAATACAGGACTCCAAGAACCTGAAAACACCAGCCTCCCCATCAGAAAGATAAGAAATGAAACTTCCATCGAGTTCTTTGAATGGATAGAATTGAAGTCAGAAGAATTTATAGAATCTATTACAAAGCAGGCTTGGTTCGATAAAAAAGAATTATTCAATGAGTTCAAGAATCAAAATCCTGATGAAAATGAAAAGTTAAAGCAAAGAACCTTCACAGTATGGTTCAAAAAGTATTGTGCTTACAAGAAGCTAAAGGTGAAAGAGGAAAAGAGGAGAAATCCTGTTAATCCAAAGGAGTTTCTTGAATTAATTGCATTTGAGCCATTCTAAGGCTGATAAAAGAAAAACCCATAATGGTTTTTATATATTATATATATACCCCTCTCTCCCTATTTTTTAAAGAATAATAAAGAACAGAGGCACAAATCTGAGTATCAATATTTTAGACAAACAACACATAAATAACATTTCATGTTTATAAGACACAAAAACAGTAAAATACTGATAATGAATATTTAGCAAAAAAAAACATAAGGCACACACCTGATTATGAATATTTTATGCGTAATAATTCCACTTGAATGATAGAGAATATTTTTTGTGCGTTATAGTGCTTTATGAATACTTATAATTAAAATCTTAATAATCAACATATTATATCTTTTTTTTATAAATTTTAGAACCTCTTGTTCCTTATGATAACTGATTGTTCTTTACCTGTTCCTTATATAAAATATTGATATTCAGTTTTGTACCTCTGTGCATTAAGAAATGGAGAAAAATATATAGGGAGGGTAGTATTTTAGTAACACTTGATTTAGCGATGAATTAGAAAATTATAATCCTGATTATTAATACTTTACAAAAAATAAATACTTGTATTTTTCATATTTCAAAACACTGATAACCAATATTTTACACTCATTAAATCACTATAAATCTATTATAACTTTATGAAACCAATATCTGAAATTGAGAAAGCTAAGAGTTATCCTATCCGAGAACTTCTCAGTGATTACGGACACCAGCCTATTAGAGAGTCAAATGGTACACTCTTATATCAAAACCCTTTGAGGACTGAAAAAGAACCCAGTTTTTATGTCTATCCTGCTACCAATACTTTCTGGGACTATGGAAGTGGAGAAAAGAAGTATTCAGTCATAGATCTACTCATGCTTTTAGAAAACATCAGCTTCCCAAAGGCTGTGGATATGATTTTGGAAAAGAATTTTTCCTTTATCAGTCCTGTACTATCTAAAAAAGAACCTCAGGAGAAATACTTTAAAGTAGACAGTATTAAGCCCCTATCTAATCCTTACTTCATTAAATATGTAGAGAAACGTAAAATAAACATTGAGTTTGCAAAAAAATATCTGAAGGAAATATATTACAAAACCTCACAGAATCAACCTCAAAGTTACTTTGGAATAGGTATGGAGAATCAAAGTGGAGGCTTTGAAGTAAAAAATAGTAAATCAGGCAAATACTACTGTTTGGGTTCAAAAGATGCTACCATCATTAAAAATCCACAATATAGAACATGGAGTATCTTTGAAGGTATGTTTGATTTTCTAGCATCCATGACCTATTTCAAGAAGCTTATTGAATCCAATGTCATCATTCTACACACAATCAATACAGCTGAGAAAATACTCGAAGTACCCACTCCTGATACTGAAAAAGTCTATTTGTTTTTAGATAATGACTCCGCAGGAAGTAAAGCAACTGACCAACTCACCAGCCATTTTAGCCAATTTTTCCAAGTGATAGATTGTCGTGGATCTTATCAGGATTATAAAGATTTTAATGATTTTTTGATGCTAAAAAAGTAGCTTTGTAAGTATTTCATAATCAATATTTTATAACAAAACTACCGCAATTTAAAATTCAAAGTGTGAATTATTAATATGAAGCCCTTAAATTACTCATTTATAGTAGTTTAAGGGCTTAAAAATTTTCTCTTTTTTAGATACCTTTTCAAATTTTAGGCAAAAAAAGTGCCTCTATTGAACGTAGAGGCACTTTTGTGAACTCGTAGGGAGTCGAACCCCAAACCTTCTGATCCGTAGTCAGATGCTCTATCCAATTGAGCTACGAGTCCAAATTGGATTGCAAATATAGGAACTTACATTTACAATCCAAAAAAATTATACTTTAATTTTTACATCAACACCACTTGGTAACTCCAATTTCATCAAAGCATCTACAATTTTAGGGCTTGTTGAATAAATATCAATCAATCTTTTGTAAGTACAAAGTTGGAATTGCTCACGAGATTTTTTGTTTACGTGAGGTGAACGCAATACTGTAAAGATTTCTTTACGAGTAGGCAAAGGAATTGGTCCGCTTACTACAGCACCATTGTCTTTCACAGCCTTCACGATTTTAGCAGCAGATTTATCTACTAAGTTGTGATCGTAAGATTTTAATTTAATTCTAATTTTTTGGCTCATTTTTTTTTGAGTTACAGATACTCTTTTGTATCAAATGATAGACGCTGTTTTGATAAAACACTTTTGAAAGCGTCATTTATTCCAAAAGTATTTTTAATATTGAAAAGTACAGAGTTTTAAGGCTCTGTACTTTGTATAATCTTAGT
The DNA here is from genome assembly GCA_001281695.1 of bacterium 336/3. Classification (NCBI taxonomy): domain Bacteria; kingdom Pseudomonadati; species bacterium 336/3. The sequence continues at coordinate 3,907,289 of LJIE01000001.1, forward strand.
TAGCTTTTGCTCCTTTTACGTCAGCAATTACTTTATCTGCAAAGTTCTGAGGAACGAAGTCGTAATGCGAAAACGTAAGTGTTGCTGAAGCACGACCAGAAGAAATTGTACGCAAAGTAGTAACATAACCAAATAGTTCTGATAAAGGAACATCAGCTTTGATTACTTGAGCACCACCTTTTGTATCCATTCCTTTCATTAAACCTCTTCTACGGTTCAAGTCACCAGTGATAGGACCAGTAAACTCATCAGGAGTTACTACTTCTACACCCATGATAGGTTCCATCAATCTTGGAGTAGCTTTCTTAGCAGCCTCTTTGAATCCAATAGATGCAGCCATCTCGAAAGAGAATGAATCCGAGTCCACATCATGGTAAGAACCATGGAACAAACGAACTTTCATTGAATCAATAGGATAACCAGCCAAAGGACCGTTTTTCATAGCAGCTTCAAAACCTTTCTGAACTGAAGGGATAAATTCTCTTGGAATCACACCACCTACAATATCATTTACAAATTCCAAACCAGCTTTATCATCTTCACGGGGACCGATTTCAAATACGATATCAGCGAATTTACCACGACCACCTGATTGTTTCTTATAAACTTCTTTATGTTCTACAGTTCCTGTAAGAGCTTCTTTATAAGCTACTTGAGGAGCACCTTGGTTCACTTCAACCTTGAATTCACGCTTCATACGGTCTAAGATGATTTCCAAGTGCAATTCACCCATACCACGTAATATAGTTTGTCCTGTTTCTTGGTCAGTGAAAATACTCAAAGTAGGGTCTTCTTCTAAAAGTTTTGCAATTGCAATACCCATTTTATCTACATCAGCTTGTGTTTTTGGCTCAATAGCATAACCAATTACAGGCTCAGGGAAACTCATTGATTCTAAAACAATAGGACTGTTTTCATCACAAAGTGTATCACCTGTCTTGATATCTTTGAAACCAACACCAGCACAAATATCACCAGCTTCTACTCTATCAATAGGGTTTTGTTTGTTAGCGTGCATTTGCATCAAACGAGAGATACGTTCTTTTTTACCAGTACGCATGTTCAATACATAAGAACCAGCGTCCAAAGCACCAGAATATACACGGAAGAAACACAAACGTCCTACATAAGGGTCAGTTGCAATTTTGAATGCCAAAGCTGCAAAAGGCTCTTTTACATCAGGTTTACGCTCAATTTCACCTTCTGTATCAGGGTTGATACCTTTAGCAGGAGGTAAATCTAATGGAGAAGGTAAGAATTCGCAAACAGCATCCAATAAAGTCTGAACACCTTTGTTTTTAAAGGCAGAACCACACATTACAGGTTGCATTGTCATATCAATTACTGCTTTACGAATAGCTGCACGCATTTCTTCAGGAGTAATAGAATCTGCATCTTCAAAGAATTTCTCTAATAATTTATCATCGTAAGAAGCTACAGCCTCTACCAAGTTTTGTCTCCACTGAACAACTTCTTCTTTTAAGTCCTCAGGGATAGGAATCACTTGGAAGGTTCTTCCTTCATCAGATTCATTCCATACAATTGCTTGATTTGTAATTAAATCTACTACACCTTTAAATGTCTCTTCAGCACCAATGGGAACTTGCAAAGGAACAGGATTACCACCTAATTTCTCTTTAATTTCCTTAACAGCTTTGAAGAAGTCAGCACCAGCTCTATCCATTTTGTTTACGAAACAGATACGAGGCACATAGTATTTATCCATTTGTCTCCAAACTGTTTCAGATTGAGGCTCAACGCCAGAAACAGAACAGAACAAAGCGATAGCACCATCCAATACACGCAAAGAACGTTCTACCTCAACAGTAAAGTCCACGTGACCAGGGGTGTCAATCAAGTTGATGCTAAAAGTTTTAGTATCTGGTGTCATTTCTCCTTGTACAGTTGGGTAGTTCCAACGGGTAGAAGTAGCAGCCGATGTGATAGTAATACCACGCTCTTGCTCTTGCTCCATCCAGTCCATTGTTGCAGCACCTTCGTGTACTTCACCAATTTTGTGCGTTTTACCAGTATAGTAGAGAATACGCTCAGAAGTGGTTGTTTTACCTGCATCGATGTGAGCAGAGATACCAATATTTCTGAGATACTTTAAATCAGCCATTGTTGTATGGTTTTATGAGTATATATAAATAATGAAATTAGAATTTAAAATGAGAGAATGCTTTGTTAGCTTCTGCCATTCTGTGAGTATCATCTTTCTTCTTCACAGCAGCACCTTCACCTTTAGCAGCTGCTATAATTTCACTTGATAAACATTCTTTCATGGTTTTATCGTTACGCATACGAGCATATTTGATAAGCCATTTGATGCCTAAAGAAGTTTTACGATCAGGGCGAACTTCTGTAGGTACTTGAAAAGTAGCACCACCCACTCTACGGCTTCTTACTTCTACACTAGGCATTACATTGTTTAATGCTTTTCTCCAAACTTCTAAGCCATCTTCTTTTGTTTTTTCAGCTACCATATCAATGGCATCATAAAATATAGTATAGGCAATACTTTTCTTGCCATCGTACATCAAGCTATTTACAAACTTGGTTACCAGAGTATCCTTAAATTTAGGATCAGGTAATACGTATCTTTTTTTAGGTTTTGCTTTTCTCATATTTGTTGTAGTTACTCAACCGAAACTCTATCGGCTGTTGTTCTTCACATTATAATTTTAAATGAAGTTGGCTTTTAGCCTGTGAATTTAGTAATTAATTTCCAAGAGATGCATAGCATCATTGATTACTAAATCTTTAAATTATTTTTTCTTACCTGCGGGTTTGCCTTTTCCAGTCGCAGCTACCTGTCCTGGTTTAGGGCGTTTTGCACCATATTTAGAACGGCGTTGGCGACGATTTGCCACACCAGCAGTGTCTAATGCACCACGTACAATGTGATAACGAACACCAGGTAAATCTTTCACACGACCACCACGAATCAAAACGATTGAGTGTTCTTGAAGATTATGACCTTCACCTGGAATGTAGGCAATTACTTCTTGTTGGTTAGACAAGCGTACTTTGGCTACTTTACGCAAAGCCGAATTTGGCTTTTTAGGCGTAGTAGTATATACCTTTGTACATACGCCACGCTTTTGAGGGCAAGCATCAAGAGCAGGCGACTTGGATTTCGCTTTCTTTACTTCCCTTCCTTTTCTTACTAGTTGCTGTATAGTAGGCATTTATTAATAAATTTTGGATTATTTTAATTTTTGAAGTGCAAAGGTACAAAGAAAAAATCATTGTACAAATTTTTTCTCAAAATTTGCATTAGATGAGTCCTGATTTTCAAAATGATAAAGCCTACTTGATAACTAAGTAGGCTTTAAGATTAGGTATTTTTTTGATTTACAGCACAATGCTAAGCCAACACAGCTACTGGTAGTTCCATTTTATATAATTCTTGAATTGTTTTTTTTACAGCTTCTACCAATTCATTCTCTAAATTGATGGTGTTGGCAGGAGTTTCTAAATCCGCCAAACCTAAGCTTTTAGTTCTAAACAAATCTAAATTTTTCATAACTACTCTTTGCCATGCAACAGGTGAAATGTTTTCATCACACCATTTTTTTATGCTCAATGCATTTGCCATAATTTTATTATTAAATTTTTAAACAAAAACCAACTCTGCTACTAACTGAGTTTGGTACAATTCTTCTACACAAGATGCTATAATTACATAAGCATCCTCAGACAACACTTAATGTTGCAACAGGGTTCATCAAGTCAGAAAGTTCAAAACCATATTCTCTTAATTGAGGCAATGATTTTACAACAACTCTCTGCCAAGAAACAGGCGAAATATTTTCATTGCACCAATTTTGGATTTTTTCAGCAGAAATCATCATAGCTTATTATTTTCAAGAATGAAAAGTTTAAAGGTATTGGTGCTCATTTTTATTTACTAATCAAACATATTATTTATAGAATAGTTTTGATTTAGCATACAAATTTATAAAAAATATGAAGATAAACAATTTTTTTTTCATGAACACCAGCTTTGCGTATGTACCTTTTAGAACTGAAAGTATATAAAAGGTTGTATACCCGATGCTCTTATTTGAACAAAAACAAAGAATATCCACAAAAAAACAAAAAAAGCCTTCACTAAATCTGGAGTTTTAACAAATAAGTTTTGTATGTATTTCTTACTTTTTTGAGGTATGAAGTGTAAAAAATAGGCTAAAAATAAGAGTATAAAAACATTTTTATAACCTATCAAAATTTGTATAATCAGTTGTGATTGAAATGAATAGGCTATTTTTTCTAACATGGTTCTAACAACTACCAAAGCATCCAATTCTTCATTTCCATTGATGCTGATAGGGGTAGCTCTAAAAAATATCCAACAAAAACACACAAAATGAAAGGTTAGTATTTGTGTTAAAAATATGTATATTTTATTTTTTTGAAAAAAATCTTTTTTGTTTGTGAATTCCATCCAAGATTTATGAACCCCCAAAGCCAAACCATGCAAGCCCCCCCAAATAATGAAACGCAGATGACTCCCATGCCAAAGCCCTCCTAAAAGCATGGTAAGCATTAAATTAGCATCCGTACTGAGAGCTATTCTACGTTTTTTACTCCAAATAGCTGAAAGCCACATCAAAAATACAAAAGCAATACAATACAAAGAAGCCCAAGCTTTTTGAGTATAAAGTAACCCTGCCCAAAATACCATGATATGTAATCCTACATATCCCCACATATCTTTGTAGTTTTGTAGCCAAATTATCCAAAATAGCATGGTTAAAGCTATAAACCCAACAGATGCCCACTCAAATCCATCAATAAAAAGGGCTATCACCAGAAAAGTTGGAAGCATTAGGTATGTAAACCAAGAAGCTCTTTTATTCCCACCAAGAGATATATACAAATAATCTCTAAGCCATGTAGAAAGCGAAATATGCCACTTTCGCCAAAAATCTGTAATATTACCAGCCTTATAGGGTTGGTCAAAATTAATACTCAGTCGAAATCCGAACAATAAGGCAAGCCCAATGGCTGTATCTGTATAACCTGAGAAATCGAAATAGATTTGAATAGCAAAACCATACACTCCCATCAAATTTTCGAAACCTGTATAAGCAAAAGGGTTTTCAAAAATTCGGTTTACTAAATTGATACCCAGATAATCTGCAATTAGTTTTTTGGTAAGCCCTCCTATAATCAAAATTAAAGCTCTATTAAAATCATCTTTAGATACTTGATAAGGGGCTTTAATTTGTGGTAGAAAATCTACTGCTTTTACAATAGGACCAGCTACCAAATGTGGAAAAAATGTAACAAATAATGCAAAATCAAAAATACTGTCCAAAGCTTTTAATTTGCCTCGATAGATATCAATGGTATAACTAAGTGTTTGAAAAACATAAAAAGAAATACCTACAGGCAATATAATTTGCGTAATATCAAAATTACTACCTGTGAGTGAATTGGATAATTTAGCTAAGTAATCTACTGATACAAAATTGGTATGGAATACATAGTTGATAAAATCTGTAAATAAATAAGCATACTTGTAATAGGCTAATAATCCTAAATTACAAACAAGACTCATAACAAGCCAAAAGGTTTTCCCCACTCTTGACTTTGCTTTCTCCATAAATCCAGCAAAGTAAAAGTCTGTAATAGTACTAAAAACCAACAGCCAAAAGTAAAAACCACCTGATTTATAATAGAAAAACAAACTAATTATCAATAACCAAAGGTTTTTGATAAAAATATTCTTATAAATCAAACTATAGAAAAAAATGGCTATTAAGAAAAAAACCCAAAACAATGGTTGCAAAAAGTCCCACGGAGCTTCTTTATTAAAGCTAAAAAATTGTATTAAATCTGTCCAGCCAAACTGCATAAAAATAAAAACAAAAATGTAAATTTATGATTTGGAAACAAAATTCAAGAATTTCAATAGATATTTTTTAAATTGCAGTTTTTTAGAACCCATTTATAGAACATGGCAAATCCTTTAATTAGTAAAGCAAAAACTTATACTACTCGTTTTTTAATCTTTGGCGGGGTATCTTTTTTATTGTTTTATGTTTTTGCATCAAATGAAATCTTAAAATCAACTCTTGGAGCAATAGAAAATGTTTTCCCTAATCAAAGTATTACTAGCACATTATATAACTGGAAAGTAGATTATTTCTCCAAAAAGACATCTAATTCTTCTACAAAATCCCAAAAAGAAATTGAAAAAGAGTTTGAAGTTGATAATCAAAAAAATACAAACCAAGAAAAAAAGAAACCTTCTTATACCAATGATGAAAACATTGAAATCCCTCAATCATCTTATAAAGATGAAATCATCAAACATACTTATTATACATTGGCTTATGTAGAAGAATATGAACAAGCTCGTTGGGTAGCATATAAAATGAGCAAAAAAAACTTAGAAAAAAATGTAGATAGAAAAGATGAACGTTTTGAACCAGACCCCAAAGTAACTACAGGTTCGGCTGTTCATGCAGACTATAATGGTTCAGGATATGATAGAGGGCACCTTGCTCCTGCTGGTGATTTTACAGGAAATCATACGATGATGACTGAAACATTCTATATGAGCAATATGAGTCCACAACGCCCTTTGTGTAATCGAGAAACGTGGAGACTTTTAGAAGAACAAACAAGACGTTGGTGTGAAAAAAAGAAAGAAATTTATGTTATTTCAGGACCTGTATTTGGTGAAAATATGCCGAAAATTGGTAGAAAAAATAAAATTTCTGTCCCTCCTGCTTATTTTAAAATTATTTTCAGTGAAAAAGAACAAAAAGCCATTGCCTTCATCGTTCCGAATGTAAATAAAAAGGAGGAATATAAACAATATCAAGTAAGTATTGATGAAGTTGAAAAACAAACAGGCTTAGATTTTCTTTCATTATTACCTGATGATATGGAAAAGAAAATAGAAAGTTCCACCAGTATAGAAAGTTGGTTTGGAGCAAAAAAATAGCAAATACATTTTTAAATATAAAAAACAACATCATGATTATTTCTCAACATCATGTGGTAACTGTTAGTTACCAACTTTTCACTCCAGAAATATCTGGTAATGAAAAATTCATAGAACAAACAACCGATGATTCACCTCTTGAGTTTATCGTGGGTATAGGTCAGTTGCTCCCTGATTTTGAACAAAATCTTTTAGGGAAAAAAGTAGGTGATATGTTTGATTTTCATATTACAGCAGAAAATGGTTATGGTTTACCTGACCCCAGTGCAGTGGTTGATATTCCAAAAAATGTTTTCTTTGATGAAAACGGAAATTTTGATAACGAAACATTTCAAGTAGGTAATACCATTCCAATGGTGAACAGTCAAGGTCATAGAATGACTGGTATTGTTAAAGAAGTTTCCAACGAATTTATAAAAATGGATTTCAATCATCCTTTGGCTGGTTCTGGTTTACACTTCAAAGGAGAAGTTTTGGGCGTTCGCCAAGCAGACCCTTCAGAGTTAGCTCATGGGCATGTTCATGGACCACATGGACATGATCATTAATACAAAAAAAAGAGGCTCTAAAAAAATAGAGCCTCTTTTTTTATATTATTTATTCTGATTTTTTCTTTTGAATAAACCAAACTAGTATAAAGGCTATTCCTCCAAAAACAAGGATAACAAGCGTTTGAACAATATGCATAAATGTGCTGATTGTATTACTCAACACAATATTTTGTTTAGCATCTTTTACAATATTATAGCTTTCGAGTGTTTTTCCTACCAAAATATTATAAGCCCCTACACCACCTTGTACAGGCATTGCCATACCTATTCCGCCCATTACCAATATTGCTAAACCTTGTACAGGTGTAAGCACAGCCGTTTCGGGTGTTGCAAAAAATAATACATAAGCCATCAGATAATACAAAACCCAAATAAGTATTGTAAAAGCGATAAAACTCCATTTGTTTTCTAGTTTTCTGATACTCAAGACTCCTTCCCAAATTCCTTTTAAAAATGCTCCCACTTTACTCTGAAAAAACACTCTGATCTTATTTCTGAGAACATAAATCCCTATCCCTCCAGCAATCATCAAAAAGCCTAAAATACCTATTACCAAATAAACTTTATCTGAAGGAATGCCACTCCACACCTTACTGATGAATCCGAAAAGAATATTACTGATTCTGTCAAATTCTAAAACTAAAACCAATAAAACCAATGAAAAAAGAATGATTACATCAATGATACGCTCCGTAACAACTGTTCCAAAGGTAATTTGAGCAGGAACACCTTCCATTTTCTGAAGTGAGCCACAACGAACTACTTCCCCAGCTCTTGGCAAAGCCAAATTTGCCAAATAACCCACCATCACTGCCAAAAATGAAGTAAACCAGCCAACATTGTAACCCAGTGGCTTTAAGAGCATTCGAGAACGATAGCCTCTTGCCCAATGGCTTACAAGTCCAAAAAAACAAGAAAGGATTATCCAGAGTGGATTTGCTTCAGAGAATATTTTTTTGATAAGAGCAAAGTCCACATTAGGCAGAACCACAAAATAAAAAAGGGCAATACCAATGCCCAAAGGTAAAATATACGATAAAAAAATCTTAAATATGTTTTTCACAAAAAATATGGTTTATCAAGATGGTTGTTAAAATGCTTAAAAATGTTTTCGATTGAGAAGTTCATTTACTATCAAAGCATTCTTAAATGTATCTTTGTTTTTTAAAATATTGGCAAACTTACTTGATTTTTTCTTATGGATTTGGTAGGCACTTGATTTTCCTATATTTGCCCTTTGTTGTTTAGTTAATCCTTTTTCACCTTGAAAAACTTCTTTAACCTGGCTTTCAGGGGTATATTTAGAAATAGTTACTTGTTTTTCTTTTTTAGTTTCTTTTTTAATTTCATAAGGTTTAAAATGTTGGTCTTTATTTCTCTCTATTTCAGTTAAACCTTTCTCTTTACCAACTACATCACCTTGAATAGTTGGTATTTTTTTGCTCTTTTCTTGAGTAGTGGTAGTAGTTTGTTGTTCTTTAGCTTCATTAATCTGCTTGGTGATTTGCTTAAGCAAATCCTCAAATCCTCCTGTTTCGGCTGGAGTATTGGTTGGTTCGGGGTTTTGGGGTTGTTTTTTAGAGAATAATCTTACTAAAAATACCAAAACAGCTACAATAATAGGCAGATATTCAAAAATGTTATCCATTTTTTTCAGACGTTTATACGATTCAAATCTAAAAAAATAATTGTAAATTTGCACTCTAAAATTTCATTTCAAGAAAAAAATGTTATTAACCAAGTTAGAAATCAAGGGCTTCAAGAGTTTTGGAGATAAAGTTGTTATCAATTTTGATGAAGGGGTAACAGGTATTGTAGGGCAAAATGGTTGTGGGAAGTCGAATGTAGTGGATGCGATTCGTTGGGTGCTTGGCGAGCAAAAAACAAAAGCCTTGCGTTCTGACAAAATGGAAAATATCATTTTCAACGGTACACGCAAACGTAAGCCTTTGCATTTGGCAGAAGTTTCTCTAACATTTAAAAATACAAAAAATATTATTGCTACAGAATATTCTGAGGTAACCATTACACGCCGTTTGTATCGCTCTGGTGATAGTGAATATTTACTCAATGGGGTTACATGTAGGCTGAAAGACATTACCAATCTTTTTTTAGATACAGGTATTGGTTCAGATAGTTATGCCATTATTGAACTTAAAATGGTAGATGAAATTCTGAATGACAAAGAAAATTCTCGTAGAAATCTATTTGAAGAAGCTGCTGGTATTTCAAAATTTAAAGTTCGTAAAAAAGAAACTCTTAAAAAACTTGAAGATGCCGACCAAGATCTGGCTCGTGTAGAAGACTTATTATTTGAACTTGATAAGCAACTCAAAACGCTTGAAAAACAGGCAAAGAGAACTGAAAAATATTTTCAAACCAAAGAACAATACAAATTAGCAAGCATTGAGTTTGCTAAAAAAAGCATCAGCGATAAACGTGAATTGATGTTACATTTAGCTGGGCAACTCAATCAGGAAACAGATTTAAAAATCAATTTACAAAAGCAAATTCTTGAAAAAGAGGCTTTTTTGGAAAAAGAAAAAACTGATTTAATTCTAAAAGAAAAAACGGTTTCTTCTCGTCAAAAATCTGTCAATGAGTTTATCAACGAAATCAGACAATACGAAAACGAAAAGAAAATCAAGAATGAACGAGTGAAAATGCTTGGGGAAAAAAGGCTATCACTCATAGAACAGATTATTCAGGATAAAGAACGTGAACAAGAGTTTACACATCAAATCAGTAATTTACAGATAGAACGTACTTCTGCTGAAAAAATGATGCGTGAATCGTGGATTGAGCTTGAAACTATCAAGGCTGAATATGAAGCTCAACAACAAAAAACACTAGCATTACAACACGAAAACAAAGACCTTATACAAAACCTGAACACCAAGCAACAGCAAGTTTTTTCCTTAACTAAAAGTTATGAGATTAAGCAGGCTCAAATTGTAGGCTTGGAACAAGAACTTGTTAAAAGTAAATCAGAAAGTACCCAAAGAAACGAAGATTTAGCTTTATACGAAGAACAATTAGCAGATTGTAGAGAAGAATTACAGGAACTCAGAGATGGGCTTGAACGCCTCCAAACAGACGAAAACGATTTACAAAGTCGTTTACAAGATTTATTAGATGAAAATGATAGTCTTAAAGAAATCTTGATTGCTAAAAATAGAACACTAGATGCTAAAAAGAACGAATACAATTTAACAAAATCATTGGTAGAAAACTTAGAAGGCTTTCCTGATGCCATTAAGTTTTTAAAGAAAAATCCAGATTTTGATGCCAATACGCCTTTACTTTCTGACATTTTTACTTGTGCTGATGTTTATAAACCAGCCGTAGAAGCATTCTTAGATAATCTTTTGGGTTATTATGTTCTTGAAACGAGCCAGCAAGCTTTAGGAGCTATTGATTTGCTTTTCAATGCTAAAAAAGGAAAAGCAAATTTCTTTGTTTTAGAAAACTTAAAAAATACAAAAGCTAACACTTCCAAAATTTCAGGAGCAGAAGCTCTCATGGATATTGTGGAATTTGACAAAAAGTACCTAAACCTTTTTACTTATCTATTTCAAAATGTTTTTGTAGCTGAAGAGTCTGAGTTGAAAAATCTTCAAAAGAAAAACCCAGAAGCTGTTTTTGTTGCTAAAAACGCAAAAATTATCAGCAGAAATGCAAGTATTTCTGGAGGTTCAGTAGGTGCTTTTGAGGGTAAAACCATTGGAAGAACCAAACAACTTGAGATTCTTAAAACTGAAATTGAAACATTAGAGTCTGAAATACAAGATATTAAAGAACAAACTGAAGCTAAACAAGCAGAAATTCAGGAACTCAAAAATGCTTCGTACAAAGATGAAATCAGAGAAACACAAGTGCTTTTCAATAAGAAAAACGAACAGTTTATTTCGCTTCGTACCCGTACCGAACAACTCCAAAGCTTGATTGAAAACACTGGAGAAAAAAGTGAAGATTTGGAAAATAAATTAGAAAAAGCCAAAGAAGAGCTTAAAAATTTACAACCTGAAATAGAAAATCTTGAGAGAGAACTCAAGATTTTACAAGAAAATAATCATGCTCAAGCTGAGTTTTTAGCCAAAGAAAATGATTTACTTTCACAGAAATCAGGAGTTTTTAATCAGCAAAATTTGCGTTACCATCAACAAGAAAACCGTGTTCAGAGTATCGAACAGGAAATGAAATTCAATGAAAGTGGTGTAGAAAATTTGAGAAATCGTTTGCAAAAAAACAACGAAGAACTTTCAAGAGTAAGTATTGAAATAGAAGGACTTGAAGAAATTGCTGAAAGCCAAGATGACAGCCTTGTAGATATGTACAAGCAAAAAGATGACATGGAAAAAGGCCTAAACGAGGCAGAAAAAGAATATTATGCAGCCAGAGGAAATATAGACAGAGAAGAAAAAGAAGTTCGAGAACTCCAACGTAAACGTGAAAATCTGGACTCTTTGGCTTCTGAAATTCAGAATAAAATCAATGATACCAAACTTGCTTTTGCAAGTACAAAAGAACGCCTTTCTGTGGAGTTTAATGTGGATTTAGATGTTCTGATGAATGAAGAAAACCTTCAAATTTCTGAAAAAACAGAAGAAGAACTCAGAGCAGAAGTACAGCGTTTCAAAAATGTTTTGGATACCATTGGAGCTATCAACCCAATGGCTATGGAGGCATACCAAGAAATCAGTGAAAGAAATAATTTTATTTTAGCTCAAAAAGATGATTTAGTAAAAGCTAAAAACTCTCTTCTTGAAACCATCCATGAAATTGATACAGTAGCCAAAGAAAACTTCCTGACTACGTTTGCAGCCATCAGACAACACTTTCAGACAGTTTTCAGGTCTTTGTTTACAGAAGAAGACACCTGCGATTTGATACTCGTAAACCCTGATAATCCACTCGAAAGCCCCATTGATATTATTGCCAAACCCAAAGGAAAACGCCCTTTGACCATCAATCAGCTTTCAGGAGGAGAAAAAACGCTGACAGCGACCTCTCTCCTATTTGCCATTTATCTGATTAAGCCTGCCCCCTTCTGTATTTTTGATGAGGTAGATGCTCCATTGGATGATGCGAATGTAGATAAATTTACAAAAATTATTCGTAGATTTTCGGAGCAATCTCAGTTTATCATTGTGACCCACAACAAACGAACCATGGCAGCAACGGATATTATGTATGGTGTAACCATGTTCCCTGAAGACCCTGGTGTTTCCAAACTTGTACCTGTAGATTTACGCAATCTGCAAGAAGAGTTTGCAAGTAATTAGGTTTTTCTTTTAGTCATTCCGAACATAGTGAGGAATCTCTATTTTTGATTTTTAATTAAAACTTTTTTATTATGACACCTATAGATTCTGTTTTGATTTCATGTGCTACTTCATTGACTATTTTAGGTTTAACTCCTATTATTCATTGGTTTAGAAGCCGTATTAGTAAAAAACAAGAATTGATGGCTTCTAAACAAATGTTTTATAGTTGGATTGATAATTCTGTTAAGACTATAAGTCCATTTACAACAAGATTGGAAAACTTCAAAAAAGAAATTGAAAATTTAGAAAACTTTATTTTACCATACCTAAATACCAATAAATTATTATTTGATAAGTTAGATGAGTTTAAGTTAAAAGATTTAATGCAAATTTATTCAATTAATACAAGGGATAAAGATGTTATAAAAAAAACTGATTATTTAAGGAATTTAGTTGAAACAAAGGATATAATTATCAATAATGAAAAACAAATATTAGAGTTTTACTCAATTTTTAAATCTCAAATAACAGAATTAAATAATAAGTGGAATCAAACTTTTGATAAATTCAGAAATATTGTAATAGATAATTATTCCATACTACCCAACTCAGTAAAAGAACTCTATAAAGATTTTAAAACTATCAATATAACTTCTAATCAAGATACTATTGAAAAATTGTTAGTTTTTTGTGAGGAAAATATCAATGAAGAACATTCGAGTATCTATAAGGAAATGTGGAAAACTTTACATGATTTACAAAATGTTTGTTTATTGTTTTCTAATAATAGACAGATGGCTGTTCAACATATTAACATTTTAATTGAAAACTTTAATCAGAATTTTCAACACATGAGAAAAGAAAATGAAAGATTAAATAATATGAAGTTAAAATGTACATTACTCATTAAATAGTTTTTATAAAACTCATTACACCATGAAAGTCTGCATTTACTGTGCCTCCAGCAATAAAATTGACAATGCTTATTTTGAAGCAACTGAAAAACTTACCTGAAGATTTTCTATCATTTTAAATAGTTATAGTTGTATTAAAAATTCTTTGGTTAAAAAACTACATCATGCAATCTTTCTCTATTCATTCAGAAACTGATTTTTTTAATCAAAGCATTTGGAATAGCTTTTATCAGAAAATTAATGCGTTAGATGGTTTTAAAGACATTTTACCTCCTCAAATTAGCTGGAAAGAAGAAACGCTCAATCCTGAATCTTTTATGTATTATCGTTGTGCAACAAGTCATATTGTAGCACCACAAAAATATTCCATAGATGCCTGTATTTTGTTAGAAAATGATTTATCTTATTATTCTAATCAGCTAATGCATTTGAAGGTTTGGAGTTTTAACGATTCATGGTATAAAATTGAAATTGAGTACGAAATTGAAAGTTTTTTACTAAAAGTATCATATCAGATTCCTCAAAATCTTGAAAACACATTGCATCAAATTTTTACAAATATTTAACATTTCAATCCCATGAAAGTCTGTGTTTACTGTGCGTCCAGCAATAAAATTGACAATGCTTATTTTGAAGCAACCGAAAAACTTGCCAAAGAACTCGTAAAACAAAATATTGAGGTGGTTTATGGCGGTGGTGGAACGGGATTGATGGGCAAACTCGCTGATGTAGTCCTTGAAAATAGTGGAAAAATAAAAGGGATTATGCCCAAATTTATGAATGAGGTAGAATGGGGACACAAACAAGTAACAGATTTTGAATATACCGAAACCATGCACGAACGCAAAGCCAAGTTTTTAGAGGGTATTGATGGAATCATTACGTTGGCTGGTGGTACAGGTACTCTAGAAGAAGTTTTAGAAGCCATTACTCTCAAAAAATTAGGCATTTTCACAAAACCAATTGTCATTTTAAATACAAAAGGCTACTACGACCCTCTCAAAACCATGCTTGAGCGTTGTGTGGAGGAAAACTTCATGGGTGCTGTACATCTCAAAATGTTCGATTTTGTAAATGAACCCGAAGAAGTGATTCCAGCCATTCAAAATGCTATGCCTTGGGATAAAGATGCTATCCATTTTGCTGCTATCAAGTAATTTTAGTTATGGAAAATATATATTTGTATTTAGGGCTTACTTTTATATTGATGCATGAAATGGACGCTATTCGTTGCAAAGAGTGGCGTATATTCCCTGGTCTTTCTTTGTTAGATGATAAACTTGGGCAGACTATTTTTATATTTGCTCATGTACCCTTATTTTTTATCATTTTTTACTTTTTAGAAAATATGGCTTTTCAAAAAGGTCTAGATATTTTTCTAATCATTCATTGTTTTCTCCATATCCTATTTTTAAAACATCAAAAAAATGAGTTTAAAGACTGGACTTCATGGTCTATTATCATATTGGCAAGTATTTTCGGTGGGCTAGATTTGTTTTTTAGATTTATATAAATAAAAAAAGCAAAAAAGATGTTTTATGATAAAATATCTTTTTTATGGAACATACACAAAAAGTCTTGGTAATTGGCAGACACCAAGATATGATGCAGAAAGTCTTAAAAATGCTTCAAAATGAAGGTTATGAAGCTATTGGAGAGCTTACCAATGAAAATGCCATTACTACATTCAAGCAAAATAATATTCAGGCTGTTGTTATTGGAGGAGGTGTAGATACAGAAAGCAGAAACTTATTCCATACAGAATTTTCAGCATGGAATCCAGAAATAAAAATCATTGATGCTCACCCTCAAACAGTGTTATCAGATTTAGCCAGTATTTTTCAATAAAATATGCAAAAACAACGTTCGAATTGGTATATCTCAAAAATATGCTTAAAAATATATTTGTAGCCTGCTTAGCAATAATCATTATTGTTTTATCTTATTCGTGTACTCCATCTGCACAGAAAATCAGAACCATCAAAAAAGAGAAATACGAACTCAAAATTGCTCCCAATCAAAAAGCTATTTTGATTGTTTTTCCTTGTTATCCATGTGATATAGAGCATACAAAACATGAGGCTAAATTTTTAGAAAATATAGAAAAAGAAGGTATTACAACACTGCTACTCAATATCAATCAAAAATTATGGCTCACACAAGCCGAAAAAGAAGAATATAGTAAACTCATCAACAAGATTTTAGACAGTAATAAAGTAGAAAAGAAAAACATTTTTTTAGGTGGTTTTTCAAGTGGTGGCAATGTTGCTGTTATTTTAGCAAATTATTTATTAAAAAATCGTGATGTCATTCAACCTAAGGGAATTTTTGCAGTAGATTCACCACTTGATATAGAACAACTTTATAAAAATGCTCAAAAAGGCATCATAGAAAAAGCCTCTGAAGATTCTTACAACGAAAGTGTTTTTATCGTAAATTTAATTGAGCATAATTTTGGTAAGTCACCTGAAAACTTAGCCAAACTTAGAGAGTTTTCTGCTTTTTTACTTTCAGAAAACTCTACGACCAATATGGATTATTTAAAAAATATCAAAGTACGATTTTATACAGAACCCGCTTTAGAGTGGCAGAACAAAAACAGAAACAAGTCTTATGAAGATCTCAATGCCTATATACTCGAAAAAGCCTATGATTTATTGCGTAGCCTAGGCAGTCATTCCATAGAATTTATTAAAACTGAAAATAAGGGTATCAGAGCCAATGGAACTGTTCATCCACATTCTTGGAGTATTGTGGATAAAAACCATTTATTAGTTTGGTTAAAAGATTGACAAACTCTGTTTTTCAAAGTTATTGATAATATAAATAAAAAAAACTCTTTACCTATATTCTTTTTTTTCTTACCTTTTTAGAAAAAAATTGGACAAATCTTTATGAACAAACAGAATAGAATTGGAGGTTACAGAGCTGGTGGCTCTTCCAACAATGCAAAAAAGAAATCTTCTAAAAAATTTACAAATGAAGAACTTCCTCCTATTGTAGATTTACGCAAGTTTATGACATCAGTTGAAGAGCAAGTGGGCAATAGTTGTGTTGCCAATGCTTTTGCAGGAGCTTATGAGTATCTAGCAAAAAGGCATTTAGGTGATTCTGGTGATGTAAGTAGGCTTTTTATTTACTACAATGCAAGAGCAGCGGAAGAAATGCAAGATGAAGACTGTGGTTCAATTATGAGCCATGCCATTGAAGGTCTCAAAGAGTATGGAGCTTGTGCTGAAGATGTGTGGCCTAATAATGAGGATATGATTATAGAATCTCCACCTGATGAAGCTTACGAACATGCAGCTCGTTTTACTATCGAAGAAGCAGAATACATTGAAACAGATTTAGACCTTTGGAGACATACGCTTGCAGAAGGCTATCCCATTGCATTTGCTCTAAACACCTTTGAATCTTTTGATGAGGCTAACCAAAATAAAGGCAAAGTACCTATGCCTAAAAAAACAGATAATGTACGTGAAACACATGGCTGGCATGCCATGCTTTGCGTAGGCTACTCTGATAAGGACAAAATGTTTATTGTTCGGAATTCTTGGGGTGAACAGTGGGGAGATAGAGGATATTGTTATATTCCTTATGCTTATATGATTCATCAAGAATACAATGGACATGATTCTTGGATTATCAAATCTGTGAGTGATTTAGAATTTAGCAGTGATATTTGGGTTGAAGATGAAGGCTCTTATTTAGCAGAAGAAGGGGCTTTTGTACTCTACGACTTTTACATTACATGCGAAGACCCCGAAGATTTTGCAGCACAACTGGAAAATCTCTGTTTGGAATATGTAGAATCAGAAGAAGATTTTTATTTCGATTATGAGTACGACGAAACTTCTTTAGAGATTTCTAATTTTGAAATCAACACTGAAGCATTAGATGATTTTATTGCAGATTTAGAACAATTGTGTGAAGAATATGCTATTGATGGTGAATATAATTTCACTTATGATGGAGCAGAAGAAGAATAATGTAAATCTTTTTTATATCAAGGCTATGAATTTGTTTTCATAGCCTTTTTTCTAGTTTAAACGATAGGCAAGTAGATTGTAAATGTAGAACCAATACCTAAAGTAGTATTTACTTCAATACGTCCACCCATACGTTTAATAATTTTATCTACAAGATACAATCCCAAACCATTTCCATTGGATAGTTCCGAACCACGATAAAACATTTCAAATATTTTAGGTAATTGGTCTGGATGAATACCTGTTCCATTATCTTCTACTTCTATAATTATATTTTTGTTTTGAGAGAATATACGTGTATGTATATACTGCTCTTGATGATTATGATGCAATACTCTGAAGATGATACTATTCTCTATAAGGTTTTCAATAACAATATGCATAAGGTATGCATAAGAATACAAGGATAAGTTAGATTCTATATCAAAATATAAATGTACACTGTTTGTAGAAGCAATGTTTTCAAATTTATGCTCAATATTTTTTTGGGTTTTGACAAAATCTATTTCACTTTTTTCTTCTTCTTGATTAATAAGATTTACTATAAGGAGCTTTTCTAATGTTTTATTCATATTTTGAGCTGTTCTTCGGAGCATATCAAAATACCCTTTGGCTTCCTCATCTTTTACATCCTGTTGTGCTATTTCTGATAACCCTAATAAACTGGCTATAGGGCCTTTGAGGTCATGTGAAGCTCTATAAATAAATAAATCTAATTCTTTATTGGCAATGGTTAATTCTTTAATCTTGTTTTCTAAGCTTTCGTAGAGTAAAGCATTTTCAATAGAAATAGCTATTTGTGATGACAGAATATCTAAAATGGCAATTCTATTATCTGTAAAAACACCCGCCACCAAATTGTTTTCTAAATATATAACACAACTTAATTCTCCTTTTCGGATTACAGGAAAACAAAGAACAGATTTTGGTTTTGATTTCTGAATGTATAAGTCATGGTTATAAAGCAGGTCTTCTGAGGCATTTTTGATAACTACATTTTTACGTGTTCTTGCTACATAATTGATAATAGATAAAGGTAAACTCTGTTGATATTTGTTAACAGAAAGTTTATATTCTATCTGCTGGTCATCCGTTGTTCCTTTTACCAATACTTTTAACTCTCCCAATTCGTAATCTATTAGGTATCCTTTTTCAGCCCCAGCATTCTCTATAACAATTTTAAGCATATTTTTTAATAGACTTTCTAAGACTATTTCTTTGGAAATCGCTTGAGATGCTTTAAGAATGCTATTTAGATCTATAATATTAGATGCATTACCTGAATTGGTAGTAGCGATAGTGGTTAGTTCTGCAAATAATGAGTTTTTACTAATTTCTTCTGTTAAGAGATAAGAATACTTTTGAATAATAATTCTTTTTTTCTTTTTGCTCCCCATTGATCATATAAATAATATGCCCTTTTAAGATATAATTTTGCAAAGTCAAACTTTTGAAGTGATAGCCAAAACTTGGCTGCTAACTCATGAGCAATAGCTTCATTGTAGACAAACTCATTTTCTTCAGCACCTTTAATGGCCTTATCATACAAATCCATTGCTTCAAGCGTATTACCTTTAACACGAGCAAGTTCAGCTTCTACCAAATAATACTTATGTAAGAAGTTTTCTGGGCAACTATCTGCCCAAGCCTTCATTTGTTTTTGGTTATCATTTATTTGTTGTAGAATATCATTTTGTTCTTCTATATCAATATTTTCAAATGTTTGAAGTAAACTTAGTGAGTAAAAGAAATTATATTCTATATTGAAAAAAGAGCCTGTTAAAACAAAAATAAATTGAGATGCTTCTATCAATAAGCTTTTAGCCTTATAGAATTCATCATAGAAACAGTATACAATTCCTTTTAGTGTAAGAAAAACCCCTAATGGTAAAAACTCATTTCTTTGTTTCATTACTTCAATCTGATTTTCATCAAAAAAATTGTTAGTAAAATGAAACATACTTTTTGTATCGCCTAAAAGATTATCTAAAATCACTTTTGTAGCTGAGAGGGAATCAAAAGAAGCTCTATTGTTAGTTTTTTGAGCGAATCTGATATATTCTGTAACTTGTTGATTGATAATTTGCAAATTTTTTCCTTGAAAAAAAGGATTAAGTGTTTTATGAACCAATAAAAAACCTGCAAATTGTAGCTCTCCTGAATCTACACCTGCTTGAAAACCTAAATTATTCAGTCTTTCTGCATAAGAAAGGTGTTTGGTCCAAATGGTAATAAAATTGGCAAAAATATTACAACTTTTACATAACTGAGAAAGGCTATTAAATTCTAAGCTTAAATCATAAGCAAGTTTACCAAACTGATAACCTGCTTGATAATTACCCATTACAGCACAAAGCACTACCCCATAACCAAAATATGCAGAAGCAGACTCTGGTACATTGCCATGTTTTACTGATAGTGAAACTGCTTTTAAATTAAGTAATGTCCATAGGCCTTTATCTGTATAAAATGCAGAGGTTTGCATATTCATCAATACTGCAATAGCCAATTTATTTTTTGTATCATTTAATTCTGGTAATTGAATTAAAGAATCTATCGTTTTACCTTCTAATAATTTTCCTATCTCCTGTATTTCCGCTCCAATTTGAATCTCTATCTGCTCAATAGAAAAAGGCATATCTAAAAGGTGTAAAGCTTTAATTCCATATTCTGTAGCAGCATGATAATCACCTTTCATGGTGATGTGTAATATCAGACGATTATACAAAGTAGCTTTATCAAACTCCGAATCAGCTAAACTTAGTAGTTCATTAGAAATCTCTAAACTTTGCTCTAAATTACCATTCAAAAATTCTAATTCTGATTTTCTTAATAATAATTGATATTTTAGCTCATCATCAGAGATTGCATATTGATTGAAAAGATTAAATGCCTGATTAATATATATCAATGCTGCCTCAAATGCTGTTGCTTGAGTTGTTAAATGACAAGCTTCTAAATTTAATTTTATCAATGTAATGATTTCATCATTTTGGATATGTGTTTGCCCTTGATTAAAATGATTAGCAATGTCCAAAAGTCCCACATTTGATGGTTCTTTTTGAAATATATTATGGAGAAGTTTAGCTATTTTATAATGAAAAACGCTTTTTTTATCTTCTTCAATTAACGAATAAACAGCTTGCTGAATGCGATCATGGACAAATTTGTATTCGTAGTTTTTATATGTAAAGTCCTCTGCTTGAATAATCTCATCATCTAACATAAATATCTTACCTTCCGAAGGTATGATAAAACCTTCGCTAATAGCTTTTCCCAAATGAAAAAAAGTGTCTATAAGAGACCTTTCATAAATAATTGATAGTGTTTTTAAATCAAATTTATTACCAATGCATGCCGCTAATTTCAAGACATCTTGTGTAGAATCATCTAAGCTTTGTATTTTGGATGCCATGAACTCTACTATGTTATTAGGTAAATGCAATTTTTTTATTTGAGCCATATCCCACTTCCATACCTTTCTATCAAAATCAAATTTTAATAAATTATTTTCATGAAGAGCTTTTAAGAAATGAGTTACAAAAAATGCATTGCCTTGTGTTTTATTAAATATCAACTCGCTTAGAGCAATGGTTTCATCTACCTGACATTTTAATGTATCAGCAACCAATTGATTGGTATTTTCTTGTGTAAGGTTTTGTAAATGAATATGATGATAAAACTTGTTATTTGCTAAATTATTTAAAATTTGTTGTAATGGGTGTGTTTCATGGATTTCATTGGTTCTATAAGCCCCTATTATCATCAGATGTGACTGACGATAGTCGTCCATCACTTCCTTGATAATATTGAAAGATGCTATATCAGACCATTGAAGGTCATCTAAAAAGATAACCAATGGGTGTTCTTTAGAAGCAATGGTATTTAGAAATTTTTGGAATACAGTTTTAAATCTATTTTGAGCTTCTGAAGGTGCTAAGATTTCTATATCTGGTTGGACACCCATAATAAGCTCTAACTGAGGTATCACATCTGTTAGAATCTTTCCGTTGGGCTTGAGAGCCTGATTTAAAATAGCCTTCCAATATGCTAGTTTTTCTTGGCTTTCTGTTAACAAAATATCGACCAGTTCAGTAAAAGCATGATTAATAGCACTATATGGAATATTTCTTTGTAATTGTTCGAATTTTCCTGAGATAAAGTATCCTTTACTTTCTGTGATAGGTTTGTGTATTTCGTGTATGAGAGCTGTTTTTCCAACGCCCGAATAGCCTCCAACCATTACTATCTCGTTGTTACCTTTACTTGCATTCCCAAAGGCTTGTATCAAGGTTTGTATTTCTTTTGCTCTACCATAAAGGAATTGATTGATTTGAAATCTGCCTGAATGGTCGTTCTCACCAATACCTACTAATGTGATTTTATCATACTTTTTAAGTTGTTCTAAACAGTTTTCCAAATCTTTTTTGAGTCCTTGTGCAGATTGATAACGATTTTCTGCATTTTTCTCTAAAAGTTTTAAAATAATATTAGAAATTATCACAGGAACAGAAAATGAAGTATTTTCTAATAAATGAGGAGCCTGAGGTGTTTTTGCCAAATGGCAGTGTACAAGTTCAGCTGCATCTTGGGATTCAAATGGTAAATGTCCTGTAACTATTTCATAAAAAGTTATACCCAACGAATATAAATCCGAACGGTAATCTACAACACGATTCATTCTTCCTGTTTGTTCAGGAGAAATATAGGCAAGCGTACCTTCTAATGTTTCAGGGCTTTCTAATTTTTGGTTTTTTAAATCCATGTTTACAGCCATTCCAAAATCTATTATACGAATAGATTTCTTGGCTATATCAACAAGTATGTTGTTACTATTGAGATCTTTATGAATAATATTTTTTTGGTGTATTTCACCCAAAATTTCTGTAATTGCAATAGAAATTTCAAGAAACGACCTTAAATCAAATAATTTTTGCTTAATAGCGTCTTTAATACTACATCCATCAAAATATTCTAACAATAAAGCATGACGATTATTTATCTTTATGTGTTTGTACCCTTTTCTGATTCCAGTAATATCTACTTTAGTTGTATAATCTAATTCATTTTTGAGTTGTACAATTTGTTTAGTACTAGGAAATTCCGATTTAAGTACCTTTATAACAATAGGGAGTTGATATTCACCACTTTCTGTGTAGTAAATTTGGGAATTTACAGTATTAGCTATTAACTTTGCATTGTTAGGAATATCTTGCATAACTATAAAAAGCCTTATACAAATCAGGTTGTTTTAAAGATAATAATTTTTTATAAAAATCAAATAGTAAAAATAATATGAATATTGAAAATATTTTGGAACAAGGTATTACTTTTAGCTTGCTTCAAGAAAATCAGATACATCAAGCTACCGAATGTTTTACTTTGTCCTTTCAAAGAGAACCTATGGTAAAGGCTTTAGAAATCCCTTATGAAGACTTTTATAATTTTGCTTTTAATGTATGCAAAAAAGCTTTGGAACAAGATATGGCTTTGGTAGCAATACATGAAGAGAAAGTTGTAGGGATAAGTATTCTTCAAGATGCTTTAGAAGACGAACTCACTTTTGATAACCTTCATGAAGGTTTAGATATTATATTTTCATTGTTGGGTGGACTACAACAAAAATATATTGATGACTACCATGTTACAGAGAAAGGTAAAGTAATTGTGGCATTTACTGTTGGTGTTGATAAAGACTATGAAGGTAAAAATCTTACATTTCCTTTATTTGATATTACTGTCAAACAAGCTAAAAAACTTCATTATGAAAAAATGATTACAGAAGTAACAGGTATTTATTCCCAAAACTTTGCTAAAAAAAGATTTCAATTTAAGCCTTTGTTTGAGCTTCGTTACAAGGATTTTGAATACCAAGGAGAAAAAGTATTTGCCAAATTCCCTGAAGGGTCAAATCCAACATGTGTCCTCATGGAAAAAGTATTATAAAACCTATTATCACTTAAAAATTGTAACTATGCTTCATTATCAACTACCCTTTGAACATCAAGATATACATTACGATACTATTCAAGAAACTGATAGAGATCAAGTTATCAGTATTTTGACAAATTATTTTGGTCCTTTTGAGCCCATGAATCATAGTGTGGGTATCACAACACAAGATTTTGCTAAGTTTGCTGAATTAATGACAAACTATGTGATAGAAAAAAAGCTTTCTTTAATCGCTAAAGATAAAAAGACTCAAAAAGTGGTATCTGTAACTATTCTAAAAGATTTTGTAGAGGATTTACCAATTGATGTCCCAGAAGTTTGTCCTAAACTTTTACCAGTATTTGCTCTTATGGGTGAACTTGTAGGGCGTTATCTTGAAGAAAACCCTAATATAGAAAAAGGATACATCATGGAGTTATTGGTAGGTATTACTGTTCCTACTTATTGGAATAGAGGAATTTCTACAATTTTATGGGGAGCTAGCGAAAATGTAGCTTCTAAACATGGTTTTCAGAAAATAGTTTCTTGTGTAACGGGTTTAGCAAGTCAACATATTACTTTACAAAAACTTCATTATCAAGACTTTTTTTCTATCCCTTACAAAACATTTGTTTTTGAAGAAAAACTCGTTTTTGAGGGAATTAAAGAAATTTCAGCTTGTAAACTAGTTGAAAAGAACATACAGAATGCTTTTTAATTATCACTTAATTTTATTAATAAATCATGTATTGGACTGCATTCACAGAAGAGGAAATTCAAGAAAAGGTAAAAGATGCATTATCTCAAAATGTTTCTTATTTGAGAAGTAAAATTATGGGAGTACCAGGTTCTTATCTTGACTCTTCCGTTTTTAACTTAGAAGCTGCAGCTGATTCCCCATTTTTAGAATCAATGGTTGAAAACCCCAACCATATTGGGTGCCATACATTTGGTGATTCTGAAGGTTTTTTCAAAGGTACACATCAAATTGAAAAAGAGCTGATTAGTATGTGTGCAGAAGAGATTTTCAAAGCAGAACCCAATAGTTATGATGGCTATGTTGCTCCTATCGATTATGAAGGCAATATCCAAGCTATGTGGGTATATCGTAATTTCTTTCAAAAAGAATACAAAGCTAAAACAGAAGAAATTGGTGTTTTGTTTAGTCAAGATTCTAATGTATCTGTAGTAAAAGGAGCTGATATTTTAGAAATTCAGCCAATTATACTAAATGTTGAAACATTTACTAGAGCTATCCAACGCCAAACTTTTATAGATCAATTGCTAAAAGCTCTAAGTCAGGGCATCAAATACTTCATTTGCATAGTTAATATGGGTAATTTGAAGTTTGGCAAAGTAGATGATATAGAATTATTTGTAGAAGTTTTACAGGAGTTTCAAGTTCCATTCAAAATTCATGTAGATGCTTCATTTGGTGGATTTATATACCCCATTGCCAATCCTGATAACCCTCTTAATTTTACTCACCCACATATTTCTTCTATTTCTGTTGATGCTTACAGAATCTTACAAGCTCCTTTTGGAACAGGTATTATACTTATTCGTAAGAATTTATTGCATTATGTCGTAACAGAAGAAGCTAGTTATGTTAGTGGGAAAGATTATACTCTTTCTGGAAGTCGTTCAGGGGCTAATGCTATTGCCGTATGGATGCTTTTAAAAGCGTATGGTTCTGAAGGTTTAAAACAAAAAATAAACCACATACTCTACCGAACAGATTTGTTATGTCAAGAGTTAGATAAAAAAAATATTACCTATTTCAGAAATCCATTCTTAAACATTGTTGCCATACACGATAAACATATTACACGTAGAATAGAGCAGTTATATGGTTTAACCCCTAATGATAAAGAAAATCCTCAATGGTGGCGTGTGGTAGTAATGGAGCATGTTCGAGAACATTTGATTGATGAATTTATTGAATATTAAAGATTAAAAATTTCTCAAAATTATTTCTAGCAAATATACTGTTTATTAATTTTACCTTATTCTTATTTATGATGTATTGGGAAAAGCTCTCAAAAGAAGCTATCACTTCTAAAGTGAATCAGGCTCTTAGTAAAAATATTCGTTTTGATAAAAATAAAATCATGGGGGCATCTATTTCTTTTTTAGATCCCATAGTCTTTGACAAAAAGTACATGCGTAACGCTCCTTTCTTGACTTCCATGATTCATAATCCTGACCATCGGGGTTGCCATACACTCAATGTCAATGGTGGTTTATTTGAAGGTACAAAAGAGCTTGAATTAGATGTTATTAGAATTTGTGCTGAGGAGCTCCTGAGAGGACAAGCTGGTATGCAAGATGGCTACATCGCTTCTGGAGGTACAGAAGCTAATATCACAGCCTTGTGGATTTTCAGAAACTTATTTAAAAGACGCTATGAAGCTAAAAGTAGCGAGATGGTTATTTTCTGCTCTCGTGATACTCATTATTCTATTTATAAAGGAGGCAATCTTTTAGGCATAGATGTTGTTTCCCTTCAAGTAGATAACAACACTCGTCAAATTAAACCTCATGTATTAGAAGACAAAATAATCTCCGCCAAAGAAAATGGTAAAAAATATTTCATTTTTGTAGCCAATATGGGTACGACTATGTTTGGCTCAGTGGATGATATAGAGATGATTACTTCAATCTTTGATAAAACTGAAGTATTTTATAAAGTGCATGTAGATGCTGCTTTTGGTGGATTTATATATCCTTTTACCAATGCTGAAAATGAACTTTCATTTGCCAATAAAAGAATAGCTTCTGTAAGTCTTGATGCTCACAAAATGCTTCAAACGCCTTATGGGACAGGTATGTTTATTGTACGTAAAGGTTATTTTGAGTATTTAAAACCTGAAGAAAAAGCCTTTCTTACTGAAACAGATTTAACTCTCTCTGGTAGCCGTTCGGGGGCTAGTGCTATTGCCATTTGGATGGTTTTGATGACTTATGGTTCCAGTGGTTTAAGAGAAAAAGTTTTGAAAATGGTTAATAGAACCAAATGGCTTTGTGATGAGCTATCTAAAAAGGGTATAGATTACTACTATAATCCTTACATGAATATTGTATCTATTCGCAATGAGGATATTACAAAAGAGTTAGTAGAATTGTACAATCTTGTTCCTGATAACCATGACAGCCCTAATTGGTGGAAAGTTGTAACCATGGCTCATGTAGATAAAGTTCTTATGGGAGACTTTTTGGAAAATGAGTAAAGAAAGAAGTAAAAATACAAAAAAGTCAATTTTAAAATGATAGAAAATAATGGTTCATCATAAAAATCACGATTGGTGTTATACCAACCGTGATAGAAAATAGATGATTTTGCTTTCATGTACTTCTCAAAATTATCATAGATTTAAGTTATTTTCAAAAACCCATAATTTTTTTGGTATTGGCTTTTGGTAAATTTTTGAGGCTGTTTTTAGCATCCATAGATACAGGGAGATTCCAAATATCAAAGAAATCACTTAAATCTTCCCCTACAACATTTGAATATGTTTTGAGCCAAGTATCCATTTTGCTCTTATTATCTTTTGGAAGTTCCTTTTCAGGCATATTGCGATAAACTTTGAATACTTTTTTGAGGTTTTCCCAACCATAATAATTGATCAGTTGTTGATACATGATCAAAGCAATAAAAGGCTCTTTTTTCCATTTTTCAAAGGATTTTCCTGATTTAGTATATTCATCCCACATTTTTTTTGTCTCTGTAGGAGTTAAGGCATCTATCATCTCTTCTTGTTTGAGATTCATTACTTTTTCTAAAGCAAACATAGAAAAAAGGTTGCAAGTAACCTCTACAGTACCATCAAACGTCCAAGCAGATTCTTGATGATTATGCCCCAACTCATGCACAAAGCCCCATTTTTTCGGATTTTTTATATCAATAATACTTGCTTGCTCATCTGCGTATGCTTTGCCTGTGAGTGCCATAATAGGATAGCCTGAATGCATATAACCTAATGAAATTTGTCTGTCAAATACAAGTCTCATTTTGTGTGGTTTGTCTGTTTTCCAAGCTACAAGTTCCCTGTTGGCAGCTTGAATTTTATCCCAGAATTGTGCAACTTCTTGTGGATTGTTCAGGTTTCTGATATATTCACTTTCTATAGTAAAAGCAAAGTTTTCACCCTCAATTTCTGCCCAAGGAGCAGAAAAATTGCGTATTTTGCTTCTCCAGTCTTCTATGGAAGTTTGCCCCAGTTTGAAAAAAGGTGCTTCTATTGCCCCTGAAATGCTAATATTTAGTTTTATATTTTCCTGATTTTTTTCAGGAACTTCTATATAAATCATGCCTCCAAACGGATTAAATACTTGTGTAGTACCTTTTTGTAATGAAAAGGCTAAACTTACCTCTGGTACTCTTTGCCAATTTTCTTTAACCTCATATAGCTTATCAGTATGCGAACCTATTCTTACTTTATATTTTCCTGTTTTTATGTTATTTTGTGTAATGAGGGTAATCATGGCTCCTGCTGGTGCATATAATCCAGTACAATGCCAATAAGGAATTTGTGTGTTTATCGTAACATTTTTTGTAACTGTTGGAGTATTGGCAGGAGCATTCCCTGGGAAATCGGAAGGAATTACAAATGGTTTTTCATTTTGAATGATTGCAGGTAATACTTGCATTAATTTTTTCAAGGCACTTCCAAATTTTTTCTTATCTGCTTGTGCTAAATTATTAGCCAATACATACTTTTTGGCGTCTGTATATGAGAAAATACCTTCAAGCTCTACATCTGCAACGACTTTTTTGGCATAACTTGCCTCTTCTCCCCATTCTATTCCTGCATCAGCAAGTAAAATATTCCCTTTAAAATCATCTTTAAGGCTTAAATTAGGATTTAATTGTTGCCAACCCCAACCAAGCCCTGCAAATAATCCACCTTTTCCACTTTTGAGGGCTTTTTTTAGGATTTCTATTTCATTATTTTCTGTTTTTAATCTATCAGGATTTAATATAATCACATCTACGGTATTCAATAATTCAGCAGAAAGTACAGTTTCATTATTTATTTTCTGAAGTGAAAAACCTTGTGTTACCAAATAATCTGCCAAAACATCTAAACCTCTTATAAGAATTACAGGTTTGTCTTTTTTGTTTGCTGTCCAACGAATAGCATTATTGATTAGTTGTTTTGTTTGAGTATTTTTTAAGCCTTCTTTATCAAAAAAGCCATCATGTCCAAAAGCTACTACTTTTCCTTTGCCCATCATAGCACCACCTACGATGGCTTCTCTTGCTCCTTGAGCGTTTACTAAAATAGGAAAGCTATTATTAAGCAAGATAAGTTCGCCCCAAGTACCTATGGCTGGAACTTCTTTAACATTTTGAAGTAAATAACTACGTTCTGTTGCAGGATTCAAAGGAGTATTTTGTGCAAATAATTGATAGCAGTTTGCATAAAGCAACCACAACATAATTAATTTTTTCATATCAGAAAATGTTTTTGGGGTTAAAAAATAATGTTCATTGTTTTGTTATACAATTATATTTTTTTGGCTTTGGAAAGTATGATAAAGCCGAAAAGGGGTTTTGTAGTTTATGTGAAAGTAATTAAAAACAAGTTACAAAAAACTAAAATTTAGATTTTTTTTATGCAAAATTTGTAAAGAAAATCCCTTATCGAGATTTAGGCTCTAAAGCAAATATCCTCAAGAAAGATAGAGGCAGATAAAACTGCAAGGTGTAAGTTTAAATAAAGCCTAAATCTTCAGCTATATCATGAGTAAGTTTGGATAGTGGACGTTTATGAAAGTTTTCTTCAGAAACATAGTTACCTCCAATATGTCTTAACACATCTTCTCTATTCTTAAAAAGTGTACCTTCATAACGTTTGAATAAATCGTCTATGTAATCATCAGAATATGTCACTTGTTTCTGGATAAGTTCTAGAATGATATCTTTATGTTGATTATAGAGGTTTTCTATTTCAAAAACTGTAAAATTTTCTTGAAGTTTATTTTTAACTTCTGTAAAATCTAACTCAAACCCCTGTTTTGAATCATGATAGAAACTTGCTTTCTTAATTTTTAGTTTGAAACTGAATTTTTCCTCAAAAAAATCTGTATCATAAGGGTTTATAGAAATTTCTTTTGAGCCTTTCAATGTCTGATTACAAGTTTTACAACTAGGTATTAGGTTGTAAAAGGACATTGCTAAAAATGGGTATGCTTCCTTTGGATAAAAATGGTCAAATTCGCAAGTACGTTTTTCTTGCAGATTTCTGATGTAATTTCGATTGCAGTATGGACAAACTTGCATACCAAGTTCCTTTACAAGTTCATAAGCATTATATTTATCTCCTCCTTTCACATTCCAGTTACTTGAAAATTTAGCAAAGTCTTTATACAAATCTATTAATTTAGAGATATGTACATGATATTGCTTTTGTTGTAATTTGGATGCTATTTCATCCAATTCATGAGGCTTTGCTTTTACTACGTTTTCAAAAGTATAACCTTTGTTCAAAAACCAGTTTTCTACATTTTGAAAGTC
Source organism: bacterium 336/3 (assembly GCA_001281695.1). Taxonomy (NCBI): domain Bacteria; kingdom Pseudomonadati; species bacterium 336/3. Next base: position 3,937,425 of record LJIE01000001.1, read on the forward strand.
TTTTTTAGAAAAAGCAGTTATATCTCTGTTTTTTATCGCCTCCCAATGTTTTTGAGCTAATTCATTGAGATTTGGGTGTCTAATAGGTATCATTTTTTGTCTTTTTTTAGTTTTTCCAACTCTTCTTCTAATTTCTGTATTCGTTCCTCATGGCTTTCTACTTTTTCGAGGCGTTTGGTGTTGAGTTGTTTTTGGAGCATATTTTTAATAATAGGCTCTCCTATCATAGAAATGTATTTTTGAGCTAAATCTTGCTGGTCTTTTTGTGTTCTCCCCTTAAAAAGTGAACCCTCTAACTCTTCACTGTTTAAATAAGCAATTACTTCATCTATTCTTTTTTGGGCAAAAGTTCCCATCAGTCCGCCTTTCATAAAAAAGGAATCTGTGAACAATGTATGAATATTAGCTCCAAAAGTCTCTTTACGGTCTTGAAGTTTAGAAACCATACACTCACCTTTTTCATTTTTGCTCAAGAATATGATATTTTCTTTGGGTAAATTGGATACCAAAAACGGCGAATGAGAAGTAATAATAATTTGGATTTTCTTATCTGGAAATATCTGAGGCAAAAAATCTATCAAAATCTTTAAATACTCTTTTTGCCATTGTGGGTTGAAACCTGTTTCCCCCTCGTCTACTAAAATTATTAATTCATTAGGCTTAAGCTCTTTTTTATCTTCAACAGCACTATAAAATCTTGAATATAAGTTTAATAGAGCTTTTTCTCCTGAACTTAAACTACGCCAATCCATAATAAAGAAAAATGTTCCTTTTTTATTATTTCTGATTAATTGATAGTTTTTTAAAATTTTCTTTACGTTCTGTCGATTTGAAATATCACCAATATCATATATAATAGAAAAACCTTGATGTTTTTTGGGCTGGATTTTACCACTTTTTTCATCATTCTCTAAAATATCTATTATTTCAAACATTGCATCTATTTCCTTATTTAAGGGGCTATTATCATAATTTAATTTATATTTTTTCAAGATTGCTTTTGTAACTTCTCCTAAATTTCCTTTGAGGATTTGTTCTTGGAATTCTTTTAATATCTGTATTAATGTCTCTTGCCAAAAACTGCCAGAATTTTCAAATAAGTCTATAAAGATTATGAGCAAAGATTGACATAATCTATCTGTTAAGCTTTTAGAAATATAATTAGAAAGTATTGTGTGATAATTTTCTATAATATTTCCCTTATCAAGTGCCATTCTTACCTTTATAAATATTGGATTAAAATCAATTACTAACTCCTTAGGCAAACTAAATTTTATATTTATATTAGGGTTTTCTTCAATAAATAGAAGTTGTCTTAGAATATCCTGAGAACGTATGACTTCATTCTCTATCAAATAATTAGTAGAAATAGATACAATATGAGAACTAAGATAAGACTCTCTTTTCCCATCATAAATATTAGAGTAAAATAAAACTGGTGGATTATAATCTTTTACCACTTTAGTTTTTGCAAAAGGAAGACTAAATCCTCCACCTTTAGTTTTATCATGAAAATACTTTTCAAATAAGGTTTCTTGTTTACTTATTAGTATTACACTTTCTAATAACTCTTCATAACCTTCTATTTTATATTTTTCATCTGTTTGATTACGTTTTGTAACACAAATTATTCCATCAGGTTTTCCGTCAAAAATAGAATTCACGAAAATATTTATTGTAAATTCTATCAACGTACTCTTCCCCGTTCCATTTTCGCCGATAATGGCGGTAATATTGGTGATGTTTTCACCAAAAAAGTTTTCGATATGGTTGGGGTTGTTTTCGTGGTGGAGTTCGCCTCCTATTATTTTACCATCTTTATCTTTTTCAGGGATAAACTCAAAACGGTGTTTGGAGCTAAAATTAAAGCCTTGCTCTTTGATATTTTTGTATTCTTCTATCCAGATATAAAGCAATTCCATAGATTTTTTTTCTTGTTAATCTAAGCAATAAAAAACTTCCACGCATCAGGGAATCCCTGATTTTTAGGGAGTGTAAGAAAAAGTATAAGATTGTATTTTTTAAATCTTGAAGAGTAATCCTAAGGGCTTTTTATGTATTTTTAGGATTGCTAAAAAGGTGTAAGATTTTTATCTTTTTTTCACTTTTTTCTAAATCCGTAAGTGATTAGCTGGTAACTTTTTCTAAAATTTCCTTTTTACCAGTTTCAAAACTTTATAAAATTTAGGTGCAAATAAAACTTATTTGGAAATGCATGAAACGGCTATTTTTAAATACTTGTTGGCAATTGTATTGCCTGAATTTAGGGGTTCATATCAATAAAAAAGCCCTTAAATATAGTTTTAAGGGCTTTTAGTGGAGACGGAGAGATTCGAACTCTCGTCCAGAGAAGGTTTTCAAATGCCTTCTACACGCTTAGTTTTGTTCAATTGTCGGAAATAAAAAAGGTACAAAACAAACGACTCCTTATTTCTTAGTTGCTTGGGTTTCGCAAGTAATCCGCAACAAATCACTCACTAACTCTGTAAGTTTGACACCTCTATTACTTGCAGGACAGAGTAAAGTGCAAGTGAGATGCAATGCTGTTAACTAACTTAATTAAGCAGCAAGGGCGTAGTTAGACTCGCCTATTATGGTTTGGAAGGAATTTTGACGAGAATACTCCCATTTCTCGGCGTGCTTATACATTTAAAGAACTCAGCCTGTCAAGACCGGTCGTCCCCAAGTATAAAGTGTAAACTAAAGCTTTTCAAAAAAAGTTCAAAAAGGTGTAATTATTTTTTAAAAAAAATATCTCCAAAGAAATTCACTCCAAAAGTCATTACCAAAGCCCAAAAAACAGCACTTACAAACATGGTCAGTAAAATTTTATTTCTCTTCACACCAAACGAAACAGCAATAATACATCCTACAATAGGGCTAAATAGTATAGGAGTAAGCAAAGCTATTCCCCAAATACTAAATTTTTGCCATATTTTTACAATCATGCGTTTTCTGGGCGTAAAAACTTTGATAGGTTTTCCTTTCTTTAAACGTCTATTTCGCAAATAGATAATAAGTTTTTGCCCCAAAACAGGTACGATAGTAGCTGTTGTCATCATGCCCGCTATGGTGCATATAATTATTTCAATGGGTGAAAGTTTTAAACCATAACCCATAGGAGGAGCGAGTGCAAATTTTACACTTGCCATCAAATAAACACTCAAATAACTGATTAGTTTTTGCATAATTTATACTCTTACCCCCACTAAAATCATATCATCTGTTTGAGAAAGCTCTCCTTTCCAAATAGTAAGTGTTTTACCCAATTGTGTTTTTTGTTCAGCAAGTGGCAAATGAATATTTTGTAAGAGTGTTTGTTCCAATCGATTTGTTTTAAACTTCTTGTTCGTTTCTTCTCCAAATTGGTCTATGATTCCATCAGAATGCATATAACATAATATAGAATCTGTATATTCTAATGTTTCTTGTGTAAATTGTTTATTTTCAGAAACTAAACCACTGATAGCATATCTGTTGGCTTTGATTTGCTTCATTACTCCATCTTGGTAATATAGTAATCCCATTTTTGCTCCAGCAAATACAATTTCTTTTTTATGTTTATTTACACACAATATAGCCAAATCCATTCCATCTGCACCATATCTATCTGATTTATAAAGCTTTATTTTTTCATCCATCATATTAAGCACTTTAGCAGGCTCATAGATTTGATGAGCTAATATAATTTCATTGAGTAAAGCTGTTGCCATCATAGTCATCATGGCTCCTGGTACACCATGCCCAGTACAGTCACCACATACAAGTATTCTATAATCTTGGGTTTGTGTTATCCAGTAAAAATCACCACTCAACATAGATTTAGGACGATAATAAAGCATCATGTCTTCAAAAACCAGATTGAGTTGCTCTTGTGTAGGCAAAATAGTTTGTTGAATACTCTTTGCATACACAATACTATCTTGGAGAGCTTGATTTTTTTCAGCTAACTTCCCAAAGTTCTCTTGTAAAGCTCTACTTTTTTCTTCTATTTCTTTGTTTTTGTCTTCAATAGCCTGTTTTTGCTGATTCAACTCTAAACTTTGTTTCTTGATTTCGGTGTTTTTATCCTGTAATTCATGGTTTACCTTTTCCAATTTTTTATTATGATTTTCTTTCAATTGGTTTTGGCGATATAAAAATACTGCTACCAAGCCTATCATTACAAATAAAAAAGCTAAGAAACCCCATAAAATTTGATCTTCTTGTCTTTTGATTTCAGCTTCGTATCGTAACTTATTATTCTCTTTTTGATATTTTTCTATCTCATATTTACTGGTCAAGCTTGTAATTGCACGTAAATTTTCAACTTCATCCAATTGATTTTTAAGAGCATTGGAAGCTAATAAATCTGAATATGCTTCTGAGAACATATTTTTCTCTGCATAAACCAGAGAACGTTCTTTGAGTGTAATGTATAGTTCAAATTTAGATTCTGATTCATCCGCTGTTTCTAAGGCTTTTTCGTAAAATCTAAGAGCTTTGTCTAAATCATTTTGTTCTTTATAAACTTTAGCAATATTGTTATAAGTACTGGCAAGCCCTTGTTTGTCTTCAACACTCAAAGAAACTTCAACGGATTTTTCATAAAACATCAGAGCTTTTTCGTAGTTTTTTTGACTTTGGGCTAAAACACCGAGATTATTAAAGATTCTTGCTATTCCTGCCTTATCATTTATCTCTTCACTAATTTTTAGAGAGCGATTATAATAATCTACAATTTGAGAATAATCTATATTTCCTTCTTCTGAAGTTTCTATTTGTAATTTTAAAGAAGCAGCCAAATTATTTAAAATACCTGCAATTTCTCTTTTCTTTTTAAGTTTTTCATAAATATTAAGAGCTTTGGTATATTCAAGTGTTGCCTTCTTATAGTCGCCTAAAGCATCATAAATTATACCACTTGTAGTATAGCATCTTGCCTTTCCAAATTCATCATTGTATTTCTCTCTAATTTTTAAAGAAGTAATATTTAGTGCTGTAGCTTCTTTATACTCACCCCATTGATAATATACATTGGCAAGTCCACTCATAGCTTTTGCTTTTTCAGTTTCTTCTTTTTCAGTTTTAGTACTTGTCAAAACATCTAAAGTTCTACTGTATGCTTTATGAGCTTCTTTTATATCTCCTTCTTTAGCTCGTAACAAATAAGCATTACCCAAAGCATTGTATGCTCCTGCCTCTCCTGCTTTATATTTGATAGTTTGAGCTTTTTGTAATGACATGTATGCATACTTAAACGCATTTTCTTGATTTTTAAATAGCCATTCTTGACTCAAGGCTAATAAGGTTTCAATTTCTTTTTCTCTTGTATTATTTTGAAGAACCTTTTGTAAGCTATCTATTTTATCTTGAGCTGATATAGTAGAGGATAGAAATAAATAGAGGATAGAAATAAAAATATACTTCATAGATTTTAAGCTAAAAAGCCAAAAATAAAGAAAAATGCTTTAACAAAAAAGAAAAGTACCCAACTGGGTACTTTTCTTATCATAATACTTTTAAATGAGCTATTAGTTCATTCTGATAATATCACATTTGTAACCCTCTTGTGCAGAGCCATGCAATACAATAGTATATACACCACCTGCAACAAAGTTAAAACCAATATTTTTAGCTACAATGGCTGCTGTATGTCTTCTATTCAAATTATAAAAGTTAAATAAGAAAGTTCCAGCAGGGATATTTGTATAATTGCTAAATGTTAATGCTTGAGTATAACCTGGTATAGCTGTTCCATCAGATGTTCTTTCTACACTTATTTGTCTTGCAGAAGTAGCTGCTATAGTATTAGTCAAAACATTATATCTTCTACGAGAAGCCAAAGAATCTCTAGTTGCTCTTAAAGAATCTTGTTGAAGTGCTGTTTTTCCTTGGTCTAACGAATAACGAGTATTTGTAGGAGCATTAGGGAAAACAATCATAGGTCTTCTACTGATATTAAATGGAGCAGGACTACTTGCATCTGCTGTAAGTAACTGTACTTCACCCAAATCTGAAGCTAAATTAAGAAAACGAATAGCAGCACCTGTAGGTGTTGGGATAGTTTCTGTAATTGTGGTTGAACCTTGTGCATCTGTACCAGATGTTGTTCCTAATTTACCTCTTAAAAATATGGTAGTTAAACTTCCTGCATTTAAGTTGGTATTTACTCTCAAAGCATTTAAAGAAACACCTTCAACATCTAAGAATGAAATATCTCTTCTACCTGCTGAAATAAACATACCTCTTTCTGGTTGTGCAGGAGTAATCTCTATACTATTTAAAATAGAAGCAGGCACAGCAGCTGCAAAATTGGTAAATGCTGTATTAGCGGCTGTAAAACCAGGGTTTGCTGCTGCTGGTACATATTGACTTGATTGCTCTAAAGCACCTGCAAGACCGATGGGGGTTGTTACAGCACTTGGATATTTTCTCATCAAAGGTACCACTGTGGCTCCATCCAAACGAAACTGATTACTAAATACAACGGCTGGTGTTCCATCAAAGTTTGTTAGTGGCGTACCATCTAAAGCTATTTGAAAACGAGATTGAGGATTGTTTTCATCTGGGCTCAAATCTACCAATGCATTGAATACCATGATTCTAGCATTATTGGCATTTGTTTTTGCTAAAGGAGCAACTAATGCTTTATTTACTTGAGGCTCAGGATAATCCGGGCTACAAGAAAATACTAAAGTTGCTAAAGCTCCAGCAGTAAATATATATTTTAAATTCTTCATATACTTGCTTTTTTTTGGTTGTAAAATTCGGGTATAGAAATTAGAATTCTATACCCTTATTTTTGATAGATTATTCAAAAATATAACGAATACCAAACTGCATTTGCCATTGAGAAGCAAAATTATTGATATTGTTTTGGAATGTTACATTACTTCTACCTGTCAAGCCATCTACTACAGGTGCAAAAGTATAAACTGGTCTTCCACTTGGCGATTCGTAACCAATAAAGTTAAGCAATTGGGTTCTGATAGGTGATTTAACAACACCCCAAGAAGAAGAAATAGCATTGGTAAAGTTGAATATATCAAACGTAAGTTGCAATGTATTTTTCTTGAATTTAAAATCTTGCGTGATACGCAAATCTGATTTGAATACCCAAGGAGAAGCTGCACCATTACGCTCTGCAAAATTACCTCTATTATTGTTCAAATACTTATCTTGATTGATATATGCATCTAATTCATTCCAGATTTGTTCAGGAGTTCTTGTATCTGAAGCATTGGTAGGAGCTAAAATAATTTCATCTCTACTTCTAGGAATGTAAATTAGTTCGTTAGCATTTACACCATCACCATTCATATCTCCACCACTTACATAAGAGAATGTACCACCAGAACGAGCTTCTATGAAAACAGAGATACCAGTTGCAAAATATTTAGCATATTCTTTTTTCCAAGATGCACCACCCACAATTCTATGTAATTGTTGGTTAGAAGAGAACGAAAGTTCAGGTTTATTTGGGTTATTTACTATCTGGTTTCCTGTAAAGAAACTAAATGCTGTACTAGCTTGAGCAGCATTAATATCCCAAGAAGGTCCATAGTTATAAGCCAATGATGTAAACCACCCACCATCAAATTGTTTTTGAATTTGAGCTGTTACTGCACCAGACCAACCTTGGCTATTATTATCCAAAACAAATGCATTTGTAATATTAGCATTGATACGATTTGCATTACCTGTATTACCCGCATAACGAGGTCTTCCATCACCAGGAATGACACCAATAGGAGCTGCCAAGTTAGCATTTCTTACATAGATTGCATTGATATCTTTGGTAAAAGAAAGGTCTAAAGACGCTGTTAAACCTTCACCAAATGTAAAGTCTGTACCTAAATTAGACCTCCAAACCTGAGGGAAACGGAATTTATTAGTTGTTACGTTAATTTCGTAACTTGCAGGAACTTGACCAATTGTATTGGCAGGTTTATAAGCAAAAGGACTTCCATCTGCAGGGAAAGGTCTATTTACACCTGTAGCACTTTGTTCATCTATTGTTCCAAATAAAGCACCTGTATTACTTGCTTGATTACTCATCCAAACAAAAGGAACACGTCCTGTAAATACACCAGTACCACCACGTACTTGGAAAGTTCTATCACCTTTTACATCCCAGTTAAATCCAACTCTTGGTGACCATAATACCTGAGCATCAGGGAATTTACCAACATTAAATTGTTCTTGGTTTTCAAAGAATAAATCTTTTACGGCAGCATTGTCAATAGGATCTTTAGGGAAGAAAGGCATATCAGCTCTTACACCCAAAGTAACTTTAATTCTATCATTGGGTTTCCACTCATCTTGTACATATAAACCCACTTGAGCTGCCTCAAATCTTGCAAAAGGAACTTCCTCTTCTACTGCAGAATATCTATAACCAAACAAAGTAGGTCTGCCTGCACCTGTACTCAAACCTGTTTGGTTTACCATAGCAGTACCTGTAATATCAGCTCCCGTAGGAATAGCTGTGCCAGCAGGTAAACTGTTATAGAACGACTCTAAATTAGCAAAACGGTAACGGCTGTAGAAATTAGGCATGAATCCGTTACGGAATTTGTAGTATTCATTAGCAGTACCAATTGTAAAAGTATGCTTTCCTTTATAGATATTAAAGTTATCAGACAATTGAAAAACATCTGAATCTAAAAGGTTATTAGCTGTAAATAATTCATAACCAAAAGAAGTTGCAGTTTGATTACTTCCATTTTCTATATCAACAAATGGGAAGATACCACCTTTAGAACCACGAAAATCTCTGAAGCCTGTCCAACCTATAATTAAATTATTTGAATATTTATTACCAACTGTACTGTTTACTTCACCAACAATAGAGTTATAATTGTTATTGATATTATAATTACCATTTTGGAAAGGTAATGATAAAGCACTATTGTTTCTACCGCCTTGTGAGCCAGAACCACTCATGGGCACATCTCTATAAGATTTAAGATAAGTATAACGTAAACTTGCTCTTGTGCTTTTGGTTACGTTCCAATCCAAACGAGCTAAGATTTTTTGACTTTCTGTTTCTAAATCATACCCATCAATACCTCCTGTATTATATCCAAATTGATTTGCTAAGAACTGACTTAATCCATCAGCAGCTTCACCACTAACATTAGATACATTAGAGCCTGTAGCTCCACGATTTGCTACAAACTGACCTACTGGGTCGTTACGTTTTTCTAATTCAGCATTTACGAAAAAGAATAATTTATTCTTAATGATAGGACCTCCTAAACGGAAACCAGCTTGATAATAATCGAAGTTAGCGATATTTAGTTTGTTATCGCCTACTTTATCAGCTACTAAATTGTTGTTGCGGAAGAAGTAATAAGCAGAACCTTTCACGTCATTTGTACCACTACGAGTTACAGCATTGATACCAGCACCTGTAAAACCACCTTGACGTACATCGTAAGGAGCAAGGTTTACTTGAATTTCGTCAAGAGCATCTAAACTGATAGGTTGTGAGTTTGTCTGACCACCAGGCAATGAAGCAAGTCCAAAAGAGTTATTGAAAATAGAACCATCAATAGATAAGTTATTGAATAGGTTATTTCTACCTCCAAAACTACTTCCTGAACTTTGAGGTACAAGACGAGTCATGTCTGTAAAACTACGTGAGATAGTAGGCATGCTCATTAGTTGAGTATTTGTGATGTTGGTTGCAGCACCTGTACGGTCTGCATTAAATACAGCATCTTTTTTACTCACAATCTGAATTCCTACAATTTCACTGTTTTCTTCTTTCATTTCATAGTTTACTGACACATTTTGTCCTAAACTTAAAGTTGCAATTTGTTCTTTTATAGTGTTGTACCCTACTGCAGATACTTCTACTGTGTAAGGACCACCAATACGCAGGTTGGGTAAATTGAAACTTCCATTTTCTTGAGTGGACGTTCCGTATTTAGACCCTGAAGGCTGATGTATCACTACAACTGTGGCACCCGGCACAGCTTGTTTTTTGTTGTCTAGGATTCTTCCACTCATGCTGGCTGTTGTAACACCTTGAGAAAAAGCAAAGTGAGATAAAAGCACAAAGCAGAAAATCCATAGTTTCTTTAGATGTTTGGTTTGCTTCATATTGTTATTTGGTTTGATGGGGCAAATTTATATATTCTTTTTAGTATAGGTTTGTAGTTTATGTTAAGATTTTGTTACGATTTTTACAAAAAGAAAAATAAATTTGGAATTTCCAACTGCATATTCTATATTTGCAGGCTCAAAATCAGTTAGTAACAATTAAAATATTCATATTATGAAAAGGACGTATCAGCCCTCGAATAGAAAACGCCGCAATAAGCATGGATTCCGTGATAGAATGGCTTCTGCAAATGGCAGACGTGTATTGGCTAGCCGTAGAGCTAAAGGCAGAAAAAAATTGACTGTTTCTGACGAAAAAAGACATAAAGGATAATCTTTAATGTACAAATACACGAAATGTAAATATAGTAACTTTTTTATAAATTACTAATTTAATTTCAGTTGTGTACTTTTATGAATCAATCCCTTCCTAAATCAGAAATTCTGAGAAGCAAAAAAATCATTCAAGAACTATTCCGTAAGAGTAGTTCTTCTTTGTATTTATACCCTTTTCAAATTAGATTTCAAAAAAAAAGCACAGAAACTGTTGATTCCTCATTTCCTCATGTTCTTTTTGTAGTATCCAAAAGACATTTTAAAAAAGCAGTAGATAGAAATCTTGTACGAAGAAGAATTAAAGAAGCTTATCGCCTCAACAAAGAACCTTTACAAAGTCATTTATTTCCTCTTTCTTCTTTAGCTATTATGTATATTGCTAAAGAACCTTTAGATTTTGCCCCTATTCAAAAAAAATTGATTAAAATTATCAACATGCTTGATTAAACCTTTTGAGTCTTTTTTAGTCTATAAGTTTATAGATATTTAAAACTTATGGCAAGATTTCTACTTTCTATTATTCTTTATTTTTGGGGTTTATCCCTTCTACACTCACAAAATCTATATTTTCCTCCCAATACTTCAAATGTTTGGGAGACAACTACACCTAATAGTCTTGGTTGGTGTGAGTCAAATCTTGACTCTTTAAAAACTTATCTTTCTGCTCAAAATACAAAAGCTTTTATCATATTAAAAGATGGCAAAATTGTTGTCGAATGGTATTTTGGAAGCTTTACAGCTGATAATAGTTGGTATTGGGCTTCTGCTGGCAAAACACTTACCTCTTTCTTAATAGGAAAAGCTCAAGAAGATGGTCTGTTATCTATCAATCATAAAGCTTCTCAATATTTAGGAGCAGGCTGGACAAGCTGTACAACAGCTCAAGAAAATGCTATCACTATTAAAAATCAGCTTTCTATGAGTTCTGGGTTGAATGACGCTGGTGACAGTTTTTGTACATTACCTAGTTGTTTAACTTATCTTGCTCCACCCAATACTCGTTGGGCTTATCATAACGGACCTTATACTTTGTTGGATGGTGTAATTGAAGGAGCAACAGGGCAGACTTTACAAGCTTATACCACAAATATACTTCAAAGTAAAACAGGAATTACAGGTTTATGGTTTAAATCTGGATATAACAACGTTTTTTATAGCAAGCCCAGAATAATGGCTCGTTTTGGAATTCTGATGCAAAATAATGGAGTTTGGAATGGTCAAACTATTTTAGGAGATTTAAACTACCTTAATCAAGCAAGAAATACATCTCAAACCATGAATCCTTCTTATGGCTATTTATGGTGGCTCAATGGAAAAAGCAGTTATATGCTCCCTCAAAGTCAACTAACTTTTCAAGGGGCTTTATTTCCTAATGCTCCTGCTGATATTTATGCAGCTTTGGGTAAAGATGGACAAATTTTAAGTATTTCGCCTAGTACAGGACTTATTGTTATCAGAATGGGGGAAAGCCCTACCAATAACGGAAATGATGGATTGGTTGCTGTGGGCTTATGCAATGAAATATGGAAAAGAGTCAATTTAGTAAGAAATCCTTGTAATATCACCTCAATCAATGATTTAAAAGATGATTCTTTCAAGGTTTATCCAAATCCAAGTATTCAAAATTTCACCCTAGAGACTGATTTATCTGATTACGATATTAAGATTACAGATATTATGGGCAAAGTTGTATTTGAAGAATCTCATGTTCTTAGCTCTTTATATAATCCCAATATTGTTTTAAAGTCTGGAATGTATCATGTTCATATCCAGAAAAATCAGTCTGTATGGGTAAAAAAAATAGTTATTTCAAAATAATGGCTATTGATATAGTTTATAAATTTCGTCAATAGCTTGTGCAAGCTTTCTGTCTTTTTCAGTAACAATATTGCCCGCATCGTGGGTGGTTAAAGCAATTTCTACTTGGTTATATACGTTTGCCCACCAAGGATGATGGTCGTGTTTTTCAGCAACAAGTGCCACTTGCGTCATAAAGCCAAAAGCATGTACAAAATCTTTGAATAAGAATTTCATTTTTAACTGATTATCAATTTCTTGCCAAGCCATATTGATTGAGTTTTGAGTTTGTTTTACAAATATATCAGGTAAAAAATGGAGAGAAAATTTTCTCTCCATTTTTATTTTACTTCATAAATTAACTCATGAACCTCTGAAAGTGTTGGAATTTCCAGTTTCTGAATAAGTTTATGCATTACATTTTCTGGAACAATATGCTCTCTATCTGCATTTTGGCTCATTAGTTTATTATAAGGAACTTCTAAATAAATAATTTTCACTTTAGCACCATACGAAGCGAAAAGATCAATGAGAGGCATACGCAAAGATTTTGTAATATTGGTAGCATTCCAAATGAAGGATGTTTTCTCTCTCAAATATACTTTAGCTCGCTCTTTGGCCACCTGAATTACTTTTCCATTACCACTAGAATCGGTAGGTGAAATTTTCATTTCTCTACGAATAGCATCTAAACTCACTATTTTCCAATCTTTGAGATTATTTTTGATATATGTGTCTTTACCAGCCCCTGGTAGCCCAGAAAGCATAATCACCTCATTATTCGTATTATCAAATGGTTGATAATCAGGAAAACTATCTTCTTTTTGAAAATATTCAAATTTAGCCAAATTTGATGGAAAAGCTTTCGCTTTATCCCAACAATCTTGTTCTTTGGCTAATTCCCTAAACATTTCTATTCTATAAAGTAAATCTTCTTTGTCTTCACAAATTCGCCCTTTTACATCAGCTTCTGCAATACATGCCAGTAAAGGTAATTCTACTTCCAAACTTGCCTGTATAATAGCCTTTATTGGGTTCGGTTTATGAAATACCCATAAAGGTAAACCATGATACCTAACTATTTTGGCAATTTTCTCCCGAGTATCAAATGGTGTTTGAATGTCTTTATACAAGATTTGTCTGGTTGTCATTTCTCCTTTTTTAGCATGATTAGGTGAACCTATTCGCCCATCTGCTTCTATAACTGTGGTTGAACGTTTTTCTATATCATGCATCAAAGCAGATGTCCAGAGAATTTCTTGTGTTTGTTTATCTGTATTCTGATAAAATTCTGTTTTTAAAAGCTCTGCAATTACCATTTGTGTATGAATTGCTACATTTCCTTCAGCGTGATGGTGTGGATCTTGAGGCACACCATGCATATCTTCTACCCAATTGAATCTCTCAGTCAGGTATTGCCATTCTTTATTTTCTGATAATTTCCACATAGTTATTTTAATTTATTTTTCCCATACCAAACTCGCTCTTTTCCAATTACGAGTCCAATGCTCATCTGTTTTTACATGATTTTTACGCACATACTTAAATACATTATGCTCAAAATCAGAAACTTCATATTCCTCTATATTTCTTGTAACAATTCCCTCCATACTACAAGGCTTTTGAGTATGTATATCATAAGATTCAAAAATGCTTGGTTGCTCTACTATTTGAAGAATATCTTGAGTATAAATTTCCTCATCACGAGGCTTTTCTATAATTTTTATTTCAGGTACAGTTGGAAAATCAAAGCAATTTGCATAAAACTTAGTTTCTTCCCAAGAAAGCCACACATTATATAACCGAACAGCAAAAACATAAAAATAAGACTCAAGTTTTTGATATTCAATAGAATGAATTGCATACAGATTTTCTCCAAAGATTTCCAAATCTCCCAAATCGTTTTTGAGTGAAGACCATTGTTGTCTAAGTTGGGTAGTCCATGCTGATGTGGTTGGAGCCACATGTGAACGAGCAAATACACCATATTTACTCAGACAGTTATTTTCTCCATCTAATTTTTCAGTATGTACGACTGAGTTTATTTTTTGTAAATCTTGCCAATATTGATAATTAAAACGGTCATCTGAAGTTGTCCCTAGTGAAAATGGATAGTGATAAGTACGACCGTACTTAGTTGAAATAGACATAGTTGTAATTTTTAGATAATACCATGGCAGCCTATACTTTTATATAGGTTTATTAAGATTGAATGGTATTAGCGATTACATAACTATGCACTTTAGAGGGTTTTATGAATGCAAAATTAGTGTAAACTTTTCAAATACAAAAATTTATCTTTTAGAAATATAGTTTGATGAGATGGATTTTTGGCGAGAGCATTTAAAACGATTTACCTCCTCATTACGTTTGGCTATATGTTTTGTACCTCGTGTATTCGTTCTTTTTCGCCACATTTTCCAAGATGAAAGTTTCATTTCCTGTCTCATCAGTTCTATTACTTCTTTTTCTTTGATACCAAACTGTAATTCTATGGCTTCGAAAGGTGTTCTATCTTCCCATGCCATTTCAATGATTCTATCTATATCTTGTTCTGATAAAGTATATTTTTCAGATATTTTCATACTTGTCTTAGTTTTTCTTTTCGAAACTATTATTTAAACTCTTTGTTTAAATATTCAAGTAAAAAATAGCTTATGAAACGCCCTTGGAATATTCCTGATATGCCTGTTTATAGTTTGGCAACCTATAAGAATATGTTAAACATGAATATCTGTACGTATGTTACAGCTCTGAGCATGAAACCTAAACTGTATGGGGTGGCTGTCTATCATCATACACAAACTCTTGAAAACGTTCAAGAATCGGAGTATGCCATTCTTCAATTATTACATCCTTCACAATATGCCTTAGTTAATGTTTTGGGTAAAAAGAGTGGAAAAAACTATGATAAACAAGCCTATCTTTCTAAAAAAGATTTATTACAATTATGGAATGACTATGAAATATTAAAAAATATATCCGCTTGTCTTTTACTGAAAAAAATCAGTTTTCAGCAAACTGGTGACCATGTACTATATGTTTGGGAGGTAGAAAAGTATGTTTCTTTTCATTCTGAAGTACTTACTACATCAATCCTTTCAGAGAAAAAGATTATTCGTATATAAAAATGATTAGCCTAAAATTTTTATGCTAATCATTTAATGTAAATTATTTTTTTACAAGCTTTTCAAGTTCCTCAACAAACATACTTGGAGCCTTCATTACCCACTCTTTTGGATTTCCTTTGGGTTGATGATTTTTTATGTAATCGAGAAGTTTTGTAATATTGAAATCATTACTTGCGATACCTGCCCCTGCTCTTTCACCATCCAAAGCATTACACATTTGTTCAAATTGCCCTTCTACAGGCATCATCATGGTTGGCTTTTCTAGACACATTGCCTCACAAACAGATTCAAAACCTGCTGTACTCACAAAAGCTTTACAAGTACGCATTTTCTCTAAAAATTTCACGTCACTGATTTGATGGAATATAAGCGTATCATCAAATTTTTCTTCTGCTGGTGCATCTTTTCTATCCCAAAAACATTCTATTTTAGTTTCAGGATTCTTTTTATGCCAATCCATGATATCTTCTCCATAACCGTCATTATTGACATAAGCTAGTATAAAATCTTGTTTTTCAGGCTCTAACTTGAGTACTTCTTTGCGTAAAAGAGGTGGAACAACTTTTATTTTACCCTCATTTTGGAGATATGGAGCAAATGAAAGAGCTAACTTCGTTTTTGCTCCCCAAGCTGTTATTTTGGTATTTTGAGCAAGTAAAAATTTATCTATTTGATGTCCTTTTGGGTACTCAAACTGCGAATGTTCTAAAAAATACTGATGCCCTACCACAGCCATTGGAATTCGATTTCTATAAAAAATATTATAGAAACCTCCTAAAAAATCATAAAAATTAATGATTACATCAGGCTGATATTGTTTATACCAAGTATTGAGTTCTTTCAAGCTTTTAATAAAAGTTCTTATTTTCAACGTATTATATTTGATAGTTGCTCCAATAAGAATTTTACGATTATCTTTATCTTTTACAAAGTTGGGACTTTCGAAGTAATGAATAGGAGCTTTGATTTGCTCTTCAAAAAAAGTTGGAATTTTTCGGTGGCTTTTGCCTACCAAAACTGCCACTAACTCATGTCCTGCATCATGCAGGATAGTTCGTAAGGAAATAGCTTGAGTAAGATGTCCTCTGCCCTCTCCTTGTACCACAAATATAAATTTTGCCATATTATTTTTTTGAAATTTTGACAAATACTCGGTAACTCAAAAAGAGCAATTTTATTTTTTCCTAAACTAAAAAATTTGGAAAGAATTTTGCTATATTTCTGACAGAACAAAACTATTCTTTCAAAATGGCAAAGTCAATATTTTTACTGTTTTTTTCTTTTTTTCTTTTTTCATCTGCATATTCCCAAGATGTATTGAAGTCTGCTGAACAAATGCCCGAGCCCGTTGGTGGTTTAAAAGCATTCTATGATTATATTAGTGCTAACCTTAAATACCCTGAAGATGCCAAAGCAAAAAAAATTGAAGGTAGGGTACATGTTACATTCATTGTAGAAGCTGATGGTTCTTTGAGTAATGTACAAGTAAGCAAAGGTTTAGGAAGTGGATGTGATGAAGAAGCTATTAGACTTATTAAGAGTGCTCCTAAATGGAGTGCAGGAAAACAAGGAGGTTCGCCTGTAAGAGTTGAAGTTACACGACCTATTACATTTAAGCTATAAAGCAACCTTTGTTATCATAAAAAAAGCCTGATTAATCAGGCTTTTTATTTTTAATTGTCTTTTTAGCTTTGTTGATTTAATGCTGAGAGTAAATTTTTTACTTCATTCAAAGCATTGTCTGTCAATGGTTTAGTAATAAACTTGATTACATATTCATTATCAACTATTTTCTCAATATCTCGTTTATTATCTGAACTGGAAAGGATGACAACCTTGCACTTATTTTTAAGTTCATCAGGAAACATTTCAAATTCAAATAAGAATACGAATCCATCCACGATTGGCATATTGATATCCAGAAATATCAAATCAGGTAGATTTTCTACATTACCCTGATTATCTTGTAGATATTGTAAAGCACTTTTACCTGAATTTTTAATTTCTACTCGTTTAGCGAATTTTGTAATTTCAATGATACGTTTACTGATAAAATTGTCAGTATCATTATCATCTACAAGCATTACAAGGTCAATCATATCGTCTGCGGGCTTAGAGTCTGTCATGTTATTTTCAAGAAAACAAATATGCTATATATTTTTTATTTTTGCAAACGCAAAACTATAAAATGTTTTCGTAGCATTTTGTGCAATGTAACCAATAATCTTGCTTACATCAAATTATTCCCAAAATCTTTCTCCAGCAGCCCAACGAAGCATCACTTTTGATTTCTCATATTTACTTTGTAAAGACACCAATTTTATCTGTAATTCAATGAGTTTACTCTCTCTAGTATTGATTAAGAATACTGAACTTTCTCCGTTAGTAAAACGCTGATATTCAGCACTTCTTAATAATTCTTGATTACTTACAATATCTTGCTGACGAACTATATTTTGCTGTAAAAGAAGTGTTTCGTTGTAAGTAGCTTTGATTTCTGTGATAATTTCTCTTGCTGTCTGATTTTGATCAAGTCTATTTTGATCTAATTTAAAACGTGTTTGGAATAATTTTCCTCTTTCTTTTCGTAAAAGTACAGGAAAACTTACATCAAAACCTATTTTATAATTGTTAGAAAAATACTCTCCACTTACTTCAAGCTTATTAGGATTATACCCTGCAAGCAAATTATAATTTAAGTTGATTCTTGGTTTTAGTCTATCTTGCTGAAACTTTCTTTCAATTTCTAATTGTGTGATTTTGAATCGTATTTTTTGGAGTTCAGGATGATTTTCTTGAGCAAATGCAAGCAGTTGGTTCAAACGAGCTTCTGTCAAGTTTTCCGTGATATCTAAATTTTGAGGAATTGCATTAGTTGGAAGTTCAACAGGTTGATCTTCAAGCCATAAATGATTAGATAACACCAAAGTTGCATTTTTGAAGTCAATTTCAGCTTGCCTGAGTTGTATTGTACGTTCTTGAAAAGTAATTTTAGCCTCTACAGAATCTATCCCTGGTGATTCTCCAAAAGAAATGCGTTGTTTTACAAATTTGAATCGGTCTTCTGCCAATTGATAACCTCTTTGAATAAATGCAAGTTCATTGTAGGCAAAAAACCATTCCCAATAATCTTTACTCGCTGAATAAAACAATTTATTTAATATTTTTATTCTTTCAGCTCCAGCTATTTTTTGAGCTACCTGAGCTTGTCTGAGTGTTGCTCTTCTGGCATCTATGAGTAAATTTTGACCTAAAGGAATACTAATACCAGCATACATAAGTCCTTGTTGTGGCGATTTTTCATCTTCACCAAGTAAGGAACCTTCATTGAGTTCATATCCAGCTTTGAGTTCTCCTATCCAAATGGGAGCTTTTAGACGACTGTCCCAATAACTATAATAAAACTTATCTTTTAAAGTTTTTTGTGCATAATCTACTTCTATTTTTGGGTCAAAATTCCCCCTAGAAATTCTGATTTCTTCCTGAGCTATACGAGGCAAATAATCAGTTGCCTTTACCATTGGATGATTTTTTAGCATTTGAGCGTACAAATCTTTAATGCTAAATACCTTCTTGCCAGCAGTATCAATTTGAGCAAGGGTAGTAAATGAAACTAAAAAAATAAATAAAAAATATATAAAATGCATAAAATTACCATCTAAGCCTTCAAAGAATATAACAATGAATAGGGCAAATATACATTTGCCCTAAGATATTAAAATATTATTTTTTATCTTTCTTTTGTTCTTTTAGATTAGGAGGAAGCTTCTCATCTTTGATACGAGGCTCTTCATCTAAACTAGGAGGGAAACCATTGAGTTGTCGCCAGATTTCATACCAAATGGGAACATCTCTGAGCATAAACCAACCATAAGTTCCTGTACCTATACGCAGTTGAGTAGGCCAAGGTTTTTCTTTTTCGTCTGGAGCTATCAGTACCCTATATTTGTTATCTTTGGTATTGACATAATCAATGACGATTACCTCGCCTCCAAATGTACCAATATTTACAGCAGGCCAACCAGAAAATTGTAATGCGGGGAAACCATCAAATTCCAAACGAACTTTTGTACCTTTTGAAATCAGTGGCAAATCCATTGCTTTTACATACAATTCAATTGCCTTTTTGGGTTGAGCAGGTTGAATGGTAACCACAGCATCCCCTTCTTTTACAGTTTCTCCAATACCAGCTTTTAAGGCTTTTATCACATAACCAGCTTGCGGAGCTAATATAAAATACTGATTATTACGGATTTGAATATTTGAGAATTTGTTTTGTTTTTCGGAGAGTTCTCCTTTGGAAGTAGCCAAATAAGACTGATAATAACTTTTTTCCGATTCAGCTTTGGCTATTTTATCCATATAATCGGCTCTTGTAGAATTATAGTCAGCCAAACTTTGATAAAGCTCTTGTTTTGCTCCTAAATATTTATTTTCGGAAGAATTGTATTTGGCAAATTTGTCTTGGAATGTACCTTGTCTTTTCAAAAACTCATTCAACGAAATTAAACCTGCTTCATGTTGTTTTTTAGAGTTATCAAATTGTGTTTTTTCTAGCTCATATTGCAATTTAGCATTTTGAAAATCCATACTATCAGCAGAGAGTTTATTACGATTTTGTGCTATTTTCGCCCTTGATTTCTCTAAACCAAATATTTGCCCTTCTTGCAAAGCTGCTAAACGATTATCAATAGCATTAATATTTCTCATGGTCGCTTCTATACTTTCTCCTTTTGCAAGAACCTGTTCTTCTATTCTTTTGAGTTGTTCTGGGTCAAAATAATCTGTCTTAACTTCTGACAAAATAAGAATTGTATCGTTTTGAGCTACAAATTGTCCTTCTTGAACATGCCATTCTTTTATTTGTCCAGCAATAACGGCTGTAACATCTTGGGGACGGTCTTGTGGTGCAAAAGCCGTTATTCTTCCATTTCCTCTAACGTTTTGTTGCCAAGGCAAAAATAAACAGAAAAAGCCAAACACCATAATTCCTGTTATCCAATATGTTAGAATTCTTGCTGAACGAGGTGTTTGCAAAAGCCTTAAAGAATAAACCTTTTTTTCTACTTCTTGGGCATTGATATGTTCATTCGATATTTTCAACATATATTATATTTTTATTTATCAAGGTTATTATCTTTCTGTACGTTTGGGAGCTACATTACGTAAAATGTCTAATACTACATTTTGCTGTGAAATCAATTCTCTAAAATCTTCATTGGTAAGCATTTCATTATAATCTCCTATTTTAGCAATTGTTCGATTTTGCATTAAAACTATGCGTGGACAATTGGCTAAAATGGTAATATCATTAGATATTAAAATAAGTGTCCATTCATTCTCAGGGTTCATTAAGAAGTTAATAATTTTATTTTTCTCATTTATAGAAAAGTCCTTCAAAAAGTCATTGATAATAAGCATTTTAGGTTTAGAAGCTATACATCTTGCTAAAACCAGCTTACGTCTTTGTACTGATGAGAGTTCTTTCCCTCCTGCAGTCATTTCAGTATGTAAACCATCAGGCAAAGCATTTATTTGCTCCAATAAGCCTACATTCTCTAAAGCCCAAACAATATCGCTATAGGTTACTTTACCTTTACCCATTGAAATATTATCGAGAATTGTTCCTGCAAAAATCTCATCTTCAGAGAAATTATCTTCTGTTACAGCCTGATAACTATAAATATTAATGTCTCTTAAAGAACAATTTGCTATGGTTGCTACTCCATCAAATTCATCAAAACTACCTAAAATCATTTTAATCAAGGAATTTTTTCCTGCTCCATCCCCTCCAGAAATACAGACTCTTTCATTAGAAGAAATATCCAAATTAATGTTCTTAAGCATATATTTATCCCCATAATGTACAGATAAATCTTTAAGATGTAATGATAAGCCCCCATGTACTTTTGTCAAATCTACTTTAATACCATGTTCTTTGTTTAAGGGTACATCTGTAACATTTCCTATTTTCTCTGCAGAAGTCATCAAATCATAAATAATATCCATACTCACAACCAATTTTTCTACTGAACCCACTACCAAGATAATCACGACTTCAGAGGCTACAAACTGCCCCAACGTGATTTGTCCATCTACTACCAAAAAAGTACCGACTATCAATAAACCAGCTGTAACAGCAATTTTAAATATGGTAATGCTTAAATAATGCCCAATAAGTACTTTAAAGTGTTTTTTTCTGTAATAAAGATAATTATTTACATAATTATCCATTTTTTGTAAAGGCAAATTAGAATTACTTGCTAGTCTAAACGAATTCACCGTTCTTGCTACTTCCTCAAGCCAATGAGCAATTTTATATTTATATTTTGACTCCATCATACTTGCTTCTAAACCTTTCGCTCCAGCAAAGTAAAAAGTTGCTATCAATGAACCAATCGTTATGATTGAAAATGCCATGAAAGATGGATGATAAAAGGCAAGTAATAACAAACCCGCAAGAATTTGGATAATTGCCCCCAAGATATCAATCAAGAGTTTTGGTAAACCTTTTTGGATTGTTAAAATATCAAAAAATCGGTTCATTAACTCAGGAGGATAATATTTGCTCAATTTTTCGGGCTTCATACGTGGCAACCTATAAATAAACTCAAAGGCTGTCTTTGCAAAAACACGTTGTTGTAAAATTTCCACAACTGTCATCTGCATAATTTGTAAACCTCCTGTAATCATTACCCCAACTATAATAAGTACCATCAAAACTACCGTAGAACTTACAACAGAACCTGCTGAAATAAGCGTAATAATAGCCTGAATACCAAGAGGTAACGAAAGTGATAAAAGTCCAATTACTATGGAATAAATATAGATATAAGCTATATCTTTTCGTTCTGAACGCAGTAATCTGAATACTCTTTGAGCAGGTGTTGGTATTTTACCTTTATTATAATAGTCATCCTCCAAATATTCCATTGGAAAGCATGTAACGATAATAATTTGCCCATTTAACTCTTGATGAGGGTTATTCTGATAAACCACCAAACTATTCACATCCAAGCGAGAATCATAATACTCTTTTTCTGATTGTGTATGAAAGTTATAAACAACTGTCCTACCTTTTTTATCTTTTTTAAGAAGTAAGGGCTCTGCCTTTTGCTCATCTTTTTTCAAAAAAACCAACATGGGAAATTCTGCTTGCTCTACAAACAAATCAAAATCTTGCAGAGGCATGTTGTTTTTAAGAATATTCAAATTAATCTTTCTTGCTGTATCACCCAAGTCATCCACAAAATGATATATTTCATCAATTGTATAATCTCGTTTATCTGAATAAGATTCTTTGATATCAAACTCGTTGAAATTGTGTTCGATACCTAATGCAAGTTTCCGTACTATTTGGTCTATGTGGTGGCTATTCATGCTACTAATAGTTTTACTATTAAACCCATAAAAAATTAAAAAGTTTCTTTTTTTGTATAATTTTGTGTTAAATTTGAAATAATATGTATTTTTCAGTTTGTCAATAACGCAAAAAAAAGAGATATAAAAAAACTTTAAATTTAAGAACTTAAACAACTGTGCATAATGGCATACAATCCTTATAAAAGATTAACACTTACCTATTCGATTGCGTTAAGTATTATTGCATTAATGACCATTCTCAGCTATTTTTTTGTAAGTGAATATCTTGTAACTGACCCTGAAAATCCTTCTGATAGACGTTCTCATATAGGTAGGATGATCAATTTTAATGGAGCTTGTGCCACCTATAGTCAAGAAATAGCTTTACTTTCTATGCTTGCTTGCAATGCCCCTACCAAAGATTCAGCAGCTACTCTGATAGAACAAATGGAATTCAAGTGGGAACTTTTAGATAAAGCCTATAAAGGTTTAAAGCAAGGTGATGATGATTATGGTTTGAATGCCCGTTTTAATACCCCAGATATTTTAGCTGACTTCAAAAATACAGATTTGTACTATAATCCAATGGTTACGCAAGTCAAAGACATATTAAGCCTAAAAAACGAAGTTTTACCCAAAGATAGCCTTTTATTTTTTACCAGTATCAGAGGTATTCAACCAAAACTTACAGAAGCAGCCAGCGATTTTTCCAATAAAATGCTTGATTTGAGCTTTTCTTACGACCAAAAAGCTGCTGATGAGCTTGCTTATTGGGGTAGAGTAGAATTTTGGCTTACTATTTTTACATTATTGGTGCTATTATTAGAAGCTATTATTATTTTCAGACCTGCTGCCAATACTATCAAGAGCTATATTGAAGAAGTAAATAAGAAAAATCAGGATTTACAACTTGCTTACGACCAAATCAAAGCAAACGAATCTCAACTAAAATTAAATGCAGAAAATTTAGCCCGAACCAATGGTGAGCTTGTAAAGTCGCAACATGAGTTAAAAGATAGTAATTTGATGAAAGACAAGTTCTTTTCAATTATTGTTCATGATTTAAAAAGCCCTCTCAATTCACTCAAAGCTCTTACGGGTCTATTATATCGTTTTACAGATAAAATAACCAAAGAGGAAATTCAACAAACAGCTGAAGATTTGAACCAATCCATTGATAACCTTTTTGAGTTTATCAATAATTTACTCACATGGGCAAAAATACAAATGCAAGAAGTTGGTTTCCAATCACAACATTTTGACTTAAAAGATCTTGTAGAAAAACAGCTACAATTGTTTAAAGTATATGCTCAATCCAAAAATATTACATTGAAATATATTGCATCTAAAAATCTTACTGTATATGCAGATCCCAATTATACAGATATGGTAATTAGAAATTTAGTTTCCAATGCCATGAAATTTACTCCTAATGGTGGTGAAGTAAAAGTAACAGCCAAGACTAAAAATGGTTATGTAGAAATTTCTGTTTCTGATACAGGTGTTGGTATTGACCCACAAATGCTTAAATCTATTTTCCGTTGGGATAACAAACATGTTACTCCTGGTACATTAGGCGAAAAAGGAACAGGTTTGGGGCTTATGCTTTCTAAAGATTTTGTAGAAAAAAGTGGAGGAACAATTTCCGTAATCAGCGAACTCAATAAAGGGTCTATTTTTACTTTTACTTTACCCACAGAAAAGAGCAATTAAACAATGAATATTTCTTGGAAAATTTGTGGGATGCGAGATACTCACAACATCGAATTGATTTCCCATTTAAAGCCCAATTATATGGGCTTTATTTTCTATCCAGCTTCCAAACGTTTTGTAGGTGAAAATTTCAGTATACCTTCTCTGCCTATATCTATCCACAAAGTAGGTGTATTTGTCAATGAAAATGTGTATAATATCCTTGAAAAAACAAAGAAATATGGGTTATCCACAATTCAGTTGCACGGAGAAGAAACTATGGATTTTTGTGAAGAATTGGCTTCAAAAACTTCTCTAAATATCATAAAAGCATTTGGAGTTTCTGAAGATTTTGATTTCTCCATTTTAGAGTCTTATTCTACTTATGTAAATGCCTTCCTTTTTGATACCAAAGGTCAGGAAAGAGGTGGAAATGGCGTTTCTTTTGACTGGAATATTTTAAAAAACTACAATTTGAATGTTCCATTGTGGATAAGTGGCGGAATAAGCTTGGAAAACATTCAAGAGTTATTCACATTTTTAGAAAGTCATCCACAATTACTGATTGAGGTAATAGATCTCAATAGCCGTTTTGAGGACTCTCCTGCTCTCAAAAATCTTGAAAAATTAAAAGCCTTCCAAAGCATTTTAGAACAACAAAAAAATAACTATTCACAAAACAACATATAAAATTAACATTGTTTTTTTGTTTTGTAGGAGTTAAAGTCCTATTTTTAGGCTAAATATGAGGATATTATGCAAAAATTCTACTTTGCTTATTTGTTATTTTTTATTTCTCTTTGTGCTTTTTCACAAAATAAAACCCTTTCGGGTACAAGTGGAAGTGTGAGTGGTGGTATGTCAGGAATTAGTACAGCACTTGCTGATGAATGGGCTGTTTTTAATAACATTGGAGCATTATCAGCTACCAAAGACCTCTCACTCAATGCTATGATGGCTTTTGAGAATCGTTTTAATGTAAAAGCTCTCAATTCTTACCATTTCGGTGTAATCAATCCCTTTTCGTTTGGTGGTGTTGGTGGCTTGACTATCAATAGGTTTGGAGATAAATATTACAACGAAACACAAGTAGGTTTGGGTTATAGTCATCAAGTTAGTTTGGTAAGCGTTGGGGCAAAAGTCAATTATTATCAAGTTGCTGTAAACGACCAAATAGGGCTTACTCAAAGTACAAGAAGCACTTTACTTGTAGAATTGGGTGGTTTGGCAAAACTTTCTGAAAAATGGGCAGTAGGGATTTATGGATATAATTTTACACAATCAAAACTCAAAGCTGCTGAAGGAGAAGACAGAATACCTGTCATTTTGAAAGCTGGTGTGAGTTATAAACCTTATAAAAAGCTCTTTTTAAGTTTGGAAACTGAAAAAGATATAGATTATGATGCAACTGTAAGAGCTGGTATCAATTACCAAATTCATCAGAATTTCTTTGTAAGAACAGGTATTTCTACAAAACCTTTCAATTCGTCTTTTGGAATAGGTTTTCAACCTAAAAATTTAAGTTTTGATTATGCTTTGAGCAATAACAATGCTTTGGGTTGGATTCACCAGCTTTCTTTACGTTATGTTTTCAAAAAGAAAGTGGTTACTGTTGATTAATTTATGCAAAAAAAATAACTTATGCAGATTGTTAAAACCTCTTTCATTAGCATATTTTTTATTTTAGTAATTTTTGGAGCAAATGCCCAAACTTATCCACGTAAAGAAATTGATATCAA
The DNA here is from genome assembly GCA_001281695.1 of bacterium 336/3. Classification (NCBI taxonomy): domain Bacteria; kingdom Pseudomonadati; species bacterium 336/3. Next base: position 3,963,574 of record LJIE01000001.1, read on the forward strand.
GCAATTTGTTGAAGATTTGTTTGCTGTTCAAGACCAAGACTCTGATACCAATTACGAAGATTTGTATGAAGCTCTGTATCAGTTATATCTCGAACCTTTGAATCTCAATAAAGCCACAAGAGAAGATCTAGCACAGCTTTTTATTTTAAAGGAATCTCAAATTACCAATTTACTTAATCATATTCAAAAAAACGGAAAACTGCTTTCTCTTTACGAATTGCAGTCCATTGATGGCTTTGATTTAGATATTATTTATAAAATTCTTCCCTTTGTAACTGTTGAAACTAACGGAAATACTGATAACAAGCCTCTTTTAAAACGTATTTTTGAGGAAGAAAACCGATATTTATTATTGCGTTATCAGTCACAAATACAAAAAGAGGCAGGCTTTACTGTCCCAGATTCACTTAGTTCTCGATATTTAGGTTCTCGTCCTCGTTTATATACTCGTTTTCGTACCAGCCACAGCAAAGATTTCAGTTTAGGCTTTACGATGGAAAAAGATGAAGGAGAACAATTAAAATGGCAACCTTCTAAAAATCATTATGGAGCAGATTTCTTCTCTTATCATGCATTTTTTGAGAATAAAGGGCGTTTTAAGCAAATTGTAATTGGTGATTATCAGGTACAAGTAGGACAAAGTCTCTTACTTGCAGCAGGCTTCAATGTAGGAAAAGGAGCTGAAACTGTACAAAGTATCCGAAGAGCCAATACAGGCATTCGTCCATTTACTTCACTTTTAGAAGCTGGTTTTTTGAGAGGTGGGGCTGTTAATTACAATTTGCTCAAAAATAAGCATGGAGAATTGGATATTTTAGCATTTGGTTCACTTACTAAAAGAGATGGTAACATCAATACCCCAGATTCTACAGATAATGATGATACTGGCAGTGAATTATTTGTGAGCAGTATTCAAAGAACTGGTTTTCATAGGACTCAAAATGAATTAGATAACAGAGCAACCATCAAAGAAGGTACTTTTGGTGGAAATTTAAGTTTTAAAAATACATCTGAAACTTTACAAATCGGTACAACTTTTATTTACAATCAGTTTAGTGTGCCTCTACAAAGAACGCCCACTACCTACAATCAATTTGAATTTAGTGGAAAAACAAATTATAATGCAGGTTTTAATTATAGTTATGTGTTTCAAAATTTTAATTTCTTTGGAGAATGGGCTATTTCTAAAAGTGGTGGAATGGGTTACAACAGTGGTGTAATAGCTTCCTTATCTCCACAAATTTCGTTTGCCATGCAATACAGAAATTTCGATAAGGATTTTCATAGTTTTTATGGTGCTGCTCTCAACGAAGGAAGCCGAGATATTAATGAACAAGGTATCTATTGGGGTATCAAAGTACAACCCAATCGTAAAATTGCTTTTGCTGCTTATTACGATAAATTTCGTTTTCCTTGGCTGAGATTCCAAACAGACGCCCCATCCGACGGATATGAGTATTTAGTTCGTTTGAGTTATGCCTTTAGTAAAAAAATAAGCGTTTTTGGGCAAATCAGAGAAGAATTGAAACAACAAAACGCTCCCAACAGCACATCTCCTATAGATTTTATTACTGATAGAAAACGTAGAAATTATGTATTGAATATAGATTATAAAGCTGAAAAGTTTATTGGTTTTAGAAGCAGAGTACAATATAGCAATCTTAATTTTGGTGGCGAGTTTTCACAAGGTATAGCACTCATGCAAGATGTTGATTTTAATATTGGTAAATGGGAGCTCAAAACTCGTTGGGCTTTGTTTGACACAGACGATTTTAACAACAGACAATATGCCTTTGAAGATGATGTATTGTATAGTTTCTCTTTTCCTGCATATGCTGGTAAGGGCATCAGGCAGTATGGTGTTTTGGAGTATAAATTTTCTAAAAAACTAACTTTTTGGTTTCGTTATGCCCGTACACGCTTGTTGGGTGTGGATAGCATTGGCTCAGGTTCTACTGAAATTCAAGGCAATGTATCTTCCGAAATTCGTGTACAGGCAAGAGTGAAGTTTTAAAGATTAAAATTTATATATTTTTATTTTTCACATTCAGCACTTTCTAAATATTCTTTAAGTTGCTTTTTTTTGATTTTTGAATTATAAGTTATTAAACTGGTACCTTGTATTCCAAATGCTACTGTAGGCACTACATAACCCAAAATTCTCCCTGTTTGTGTTTCGTGAATTATATGGGCATTTACATTACCTTTACCTACTTGTAAACTTACTATTTGAACAATAGCATAATTAGGATCTAAATTGATGATAGCTTTTTCAATTTCTGCACTTGTAACTATTTTAAAGTTATATTTATAAATAGCTTTGATTTCAGACCAATTTAAATCACTATCTACATCGTTTTTATCTAAGAGTAGAGTTTTCCCCTTCAATATTTTGCTATTACATTCCTTAACAATGTCCCGAAAATCTAGTTTATCATCTTCACTTTCATTTAAACGAGTTAGAATATATTGCATTTGCATCACACCATATACTGCATCAGAATTAGAGACATACAGATTAGGTAGATTAACCATAAGAGCTGTTGAAGGTATATCCAAGTTTAAAGTCATTATTTCATTTGCTATTTCTTTATAACGAACACCCCAGTCATATTCTAAAACACCATTGATTTTATTCCAACCTGCTCCAGATCTACTTCTCCAATAATCAGTATATTTATTATATCTTATCAAAAAATACTTTTCTGGTTGTTTTTTTACTAATTCCTTAGCTTCATCAAAAGGAATGTATTGAATATCTGAACTAAATTTCCAATACTTTTCTATAGCCCTCTTTAAAGCATTGTTATTGCCTTCTATTTGATTTTTATACATTTCTAAATCTTTGGCTTTAAGACCTTTAGATCTTTTTTCATCAATTTCTTCCAAACCAACCAATAAAGTTTTATTTTTTAATTCTTTAACTTTTTTACTATTTAACTTTTGGCTAAAACCTTGAAAGTGAATACATGATAAAAAAACAATTATAACTAATCTTGTGTACATAAGAATACTGGATTTATATGAATAAATAATCTGATATACAAAACAAGATTTACAATAAAAAGTTCATTCCAATTAGATGTTAATTTACTCACATAGTTCCTCTTTAGCACCATAAAATACATCATAATCCATTTCATCAGAAAGAATATCATATTTGGCACTTTTTCCCCATACTTTACATCCCTTTTCTTGCCATATTTTTGGTAAAAAAGGCTTTGTAATGCCTTCGTATTCTATCAACCATAAAGGATATTTTGCAAAATATGGATTTGTCAAATAGGCTTCTGCAAAATTATAATTTGTATAAATAATGGGCGTTCTTTTGCTTTTATTTTGAATTATTTCTAAAAAATTAACAAGATTTATTTGTAATTTTTCTACACAATCCTGATAGGTATTGTCTTCACTTTCTTCTATATTTATAATAGGTGCTATATTCAAAGAGTCTAACTTTTCAATTGCAGACCAAAAATGGTGAGCTTGTTTATCGGGATTGCTACCAATCTGATAAACATGATATGTTCCTTTTATAAAACCTTTTTGCTTGATAAATAACCAATTTTTATGAAAAAGAGTATCCATGCCATTTTCTCCTATAGTTGCTCTGCAAATCATAAAAGAGATATTGTCAAGCATTTCTGCTTCTTTAAAAATATTTCCATTCCATTTTGTTATATTGATTCCATAATAAATTTTTGCCTGTTTTTTATGTTTTTTTACAGGTTCAGTAAAATGAGAAACAATCATGGAAATAATAGAAAGTGTACACCATATCAAAAATATGGCAAATTTTACATTCTGATTTTTCATAGTTTAAGAGATAAGTTTTAAGAACCTCATGGACTTAATCATCCATGAGGTTTGAGATAAAATTTAAGTTGTTTAATTGTTTTCAGAGTTATTTTGGTTTAAAAAACTATTTTGTTGCCTTATCACAATCAATGATACCACTTCCATAAGCCTCTGGATTTGGATTAGAATTGGGTAAACAATTATTCATAATCAATGATTTTATCATATCAGGAGTATAATTGGAGTTTTTCTGATATAATAAAGCTACTAAACCAGCAACATGTGGGCATGCCATACTTGTTCCACTCAATTCTTGGTAGGTATTATTCAAAGATGTGGATAATACATTTACCCCTGGTGCTGATACAGACACTTGATTCCAAGCAATATTTGGCATACCTCCTCTCGAAGAAAATATAGATATTATTTTATTAACATCTACAGCACCTACAGCCAATGGACTTGCATTTTTTGATTTACTATCAATAGAATTAGCAGGAGCATTTACCCACTTAAACTCTTTTTCGTATGAATTTCCTGAAGCAGCCACTACACTAATTTTGGCATCTTGGCACTTTTGCACACTTTGATTATACGCAACTAAAGGCTTATCGTAACTTGCTAAACTCATGCTAATTACTTTGATGTTATTTTTAATGCACCACTCCATACCTGCAATAATATTTAAAATATCGCCTTTACCATCATTAGAAAGCACTTTTACAGCATATAAATTACATGCAGGAGCTACTCCATACATACTGAATCCATCATACACTGCTCCCAAACCTGCAATAATTCCTGCACAATGAGTTCCATGTCCATTTATATCATTATAGCTACCACCATCTACAAATGAAACACCTCCTTTAATTGCCAAATTTGGATGCTTTGCAATTCCAGTATCCAAAACTGCAACATTTACTCCTGTTCCATTGATGTTTCTGTCCCATGCAAGAGGAGCATTAATCATTTTCATATTCCAAGTAAAATTAATCCCTGAGAAATCATCTTTTATTTCTTTTTCTACGATTTTCTGCTTGGTACGATTATTCTCACTGTAAGTATCCAACATAGCTCCAAAAATATCCAAATAAGCTTGTTTATAACCATCTTCAAACTCATCAAAGTGAGCACTATCTTTATCTTCCACTACAAAAACTTCAGAGTTCTCTTCAATAGCTTTGATACCACTTACTTTTGAAATACGTTCAACTTCTTGTAATGTTAATGTTGCTGACACTATTCCCAAATTTTGAAAATAAAGAGCATCATCATTGCTCAGTGGTATTCCAGAAGCCATCATTTCCACACCTTCTTTCAGTTGTATAGATGGGCTTGTGAGTATTTTACTTGCCAATACTTTAATATCCATACTCTTTTCTAAAGTAATGAGATATCTTTTTTTTATTTGTTCCATTGTTTTAAAGATTTAAAAAGTTTTCATTTTTAAAACAAGCCCTTTTATAAAAAAGGGCTTGTTTTAGATTTATTGTTGGATGAATAATCCACTATGAGAATCATACTTTACAGTAATTTCTGTAACATCTCCACCAAAAGTCAAGGTACTTGATGGGCTAGAAACCTCTGTAATGACCATTCCTGATGATATTTTACTATCCAAAAAAATAACTACTTCAGTGAGGGGAATAAAAGTAGCTTCATGCTCTCTTGGTACAATTGTGGCATTGATAGGTTTATTGGGGAATGCCGTTCCATTTACTTGTACCCCCTGAGCCAAACCAAAAGTGAGTATAGCCTCATCTTGATAGCTATTTACTATTTTATACTGTCCTTTTTTAATGCTAGAGTCTTGTATAGGTGCTCCAAAAGCTCCATAATCTTCAAAAGGATAACATACCATAGGATTTGCATCTACATCTGATAGTTTATAAATAGTTGCTCCACTTTGAGTAGCTACTTTAGAAGCATACAATGCATATTCCTCTTCCCATGCTACTGTATTTTTTTGAAATGGTAAGAAAGCAACCCAAGCCAATGGTGTACCATTGTTTGTTTTTTTCATAAGGGTTACTTTCTCTCCAGCAGCTTTAACTGTCTGTAAATCAAAAGAATCAAAAACGATATTTAATTGATAATTGGGCATAATTGTGTATAGTTATAGATTTTTCTTACTCTTGAGGCTTTTCAGATTTCTCCCCATATTTATCTGCTATGGTCAGTTCTGTTTTTGGGATTTTTTCTTAATCCATTTTTCATGTTTTCATAGTTTTAAGTGTTTAATATAAAGCCTCCTTTTTGGGTTTTTGGCATCTCCCACCTGAGTATTTGAAGGAACTTCGGTGTGACCTAAAGCTTTTTAAAAATTTTCTTGGCAATGTTTCAATGTTTGTTTAAATTGCTGTTACAAAGTAAAGCAATTTTCAATTGCAATGCAAATAAAAATTGCAAAATATTAGCAAAAATAATTACTATGAAAAATATTCATTTGAAAATAAAGTACTTACGTGAGCAAAAAAGTTTAACACAACAAGATTTTGCTCTCAAAATTGGTGTTAGCCGCTCCACTCTTTCGCAAATAGAAATTGCAAAAATCACCCCAACCTTAGAGGTTGTTCAAAAAATTGCAAGTGTATTTAGCATTAGTTTTGATTGGCTATTGTCCGAAGACGAAACAGAAGCTATTCTTACATATAAAGAACCCTCTGTTCCCACAGAATATCAAAAAGATATTTCTAAAACACAAGCTCTGCAAGCTCTTGAAAGTGAAGGACTTCGTGGTATTAAAGTTTATATTAGCCCAGAACCCGCTATGGCAAGTTATCCTACTCATTATATTACAGAAGAAGAAGAACCTCATTTAGAGTGGTTTTTTATGCCTTTTCTACGTCATAAAGGCATTTATGCTGCTTTTCCTGTAGTGGGACAATCCATGCAGGGTTGTGTAAATAATGGAAGCTGGGTTATTTGTCGTTTGCTTGAGCAAAACTATCAAATACGCAGTGGAAATATTCACCTCATAGCTACTAAAACAGAAGGTTTAGTTTTAAAAAGAGTTGAAATCAATAGTAAATTAAAAAAGGGTATTATTTGTTATTCTGATAATCATATCTATGGTCCTTTTATCCTTCCCTATGATGAAATCGTAAAAGTTTGGGCAGTCGAGGCATGTCTAGAGCAGAGTTTTGTATTTTCAAGTGAAAAAGCTACAATTAAACTTCAAGAGTTTATTGATGAAATCAATGCAAATTTGTAATATTTAGAATTTTTCTAAATAAGACCTATATGCTATAAAAAACCTTGTGCTATTTCATTTTTTTTTAAATTTGTTTGTTTTGTTAATATAGTATTATTATAAATAATTTTTAAAAGACTTCATTATGGCTTTTGATTTTGAAATGATTAAGTCGGTATATGCTCGTATGCCTGAGCGTGTAGAGGCAGCCCGCAAAGTATTAGGTCGCCCAATGACTTTAGCGGAGAAAATTTTGTATGCCCATCTGCATGAAAATCCAGTAAAAGAGGTTTTTGAAAGAGGAAAATCGTATGTGGACTTCGCTCCTGACCGTGTAGCTATGCAAGATGCAACTGCTCAAATGGCTTTGTTACAATTTATGACCGCAGGTAAAACGAAAGTAGCTGTACCTTCTTCTGTACATTGCGATCACTTAATTCAGGCGAAAGAAGGTGCTGCAAAAGATTTGAACAGAGCAAACAAGGAAAGTGAAGAAGTTTTTGATTTCCTTTCTTCTGTTTCTAATAAATATGGCATTGGTTTTTGGAAACCTGGTGCTGGTATTATTCACCAAATTGTATTGGAAAATTATGCTTTTCCTGGTGGAATGATGATTGGTACAGACTCTCATACTGTAAATGCAGGCGGTTTGGGTATGATAGCCATTGGTGTGGGTGGTGCTGATGCTTGTGATGTAATGGCTGGTTTACCTTGGGAGCTTAAAATGCCTAAACTCATTGGTGTAAAGCTTACAGGTAAATTAAATGGTTGGACTTCAGCGAAAGATGTGATTTTGAAAGTAGCTGGCATCTTGACTGTGAAAGGTGGTACAGATAAAATTATTGAATATTTTGGTGAAGGAGCTATCAGTCTTTCTGCAACTGGTAAAGGTACAATTTGTAATATGGGTGCAGAAGTAGGTGCTACTACTTCTACTTTCGGTTATGATGATAGCATGAGCCGTTATTTAAAGGCTACAGGCAGAGCAGAAGTTGCAACTTTAGCTGATGTCATCAAAGAACATTTGACTGGTGATCCTGAAGTATATGCTGACCCTAAAAAATATTTTGATGAAGTTATCGAAATCAATTTGTCAGAATTAGAGCCACATGTAAATGGTCCTTTTACTCCAGATTTGGCAACACCTATTTCTAAATTAAAAGAAGAAGCTATCAAAAATGGTTGGCCTCTTAAAATAGAAGCAGGTTTGATAGGTTCTTGTACCAACTCTTCTTACGAAGATATTGCTCGTGCTGTGTCTTTGGCAAAGCAAGTTTCTGCAAAAGGATTAAAAGCAAAAGCAGAATTTATGATTAACCCAGGTTCAGAACAAATTCGTTATACAATAGAGCGTGATGGTTTCTTAAAGGTATTTGATGAAGTAGGTGCTATTGTATTTACAAATGCTTGTGGTCCTTGTATTGGTATGTGGGACAGAGTAGGTGCTGAAAAACAAGAGAAAAATACGATTGTTCACTCTTTCAATCGTAATTTTGCTAAACGAGCTGATGGAAACCCCAATACTTATGCTTTTGTAACTTCCCCTGAACTTGTAACTGCACTTGCTATTGCAGGTGATTTAGGTTTCAACCCCTTGACTGATACACTTATCAATGAAAAAGGTGAAGCTGTAAAACTTGACCCACCAACAGGTGATGAATTGCCAAGCAAAGGCTTTGCAGTAGAAGATGCTGGTTATCAAGCTCCTGCCGAAGATGGTAGCAAAGTTGAAGTTTTAGTTTCTCCTACTTCTAAGCGTTTACAACTTTTAGAACCCTTTATAAAATGGGATGGAGCAGATTTTAAAGGCTTGAAATTACTTATCAAGGCAAAAGGCAAGTGTACCACTGACCATATTTCTATGGCAGGACCTTGGTTAAAGTTCCGTGGACATTTAGATAATATTTCTAATAACTTACTCATTGGAGCTGTTAATGCTTTCAATGACAAAACTGATTCTGTGAAAAACCAGCTTACTGGTGCTTATGAGGGTGTACCTGTAGTACAACGTCAATACAAAGCTCAAGGTGTTGGTTCTATTGTTGTTGGAGATGAAAACTATGGAGAAGGTTCTTCTCGTGAGCATGCAGCTATGGAGCCTCGTCATTTGGGCGTAAAGGTGGTACTTGTGAAATCATTTGCTCGTATTCATGAAACCAACTTGAAAAAACAAGGTATGTTGGCTCTTACTTTTGCAAACCCTTCAGATTATGACAAGATTCAAGAAGATGATAACATTGATGTATTAGGTTTAACTACCTTTGCACCAGGTGTACAACTGACAATAGCTCTTACACACAAAGATGGTAGCAAAGAAGAATTTAAAGTAAACCATAGTTACAATGCTCCTCAAATAGAATGGTTCAAAGCTGGTTCAGCTTTGAATTTGATGGGTAAATAATTTTGTATTTTCTATAATTTTTTAATAGGCTTCATAGAGTTTTATGAAGCCTATTTTTATAAATATCCTCAAGACAATAAATTATGTTATTTCATTTTAAAAACCTTTCAGAATTTTCAAATATTCGTCATTTTATTTCTACAAGGAAAAATGGAGTAAGTATTGCTCCTTATGAGGGTTTAAATTTGGGTTTTGGGACAGATGACAACCCAGAAAATATAGTCCAAAACAGAAAAATATTGGCAGAAGAAGCCCAAATACCTTTAGAAAATTGGTGTGTACCTCAACAAACCCACAGCATCAATATACTTTCTGTAAATATTTCAGATAAAGGGAAAGGCGTTTTTTCAAAAGACACTGCCATTCAAGATACAGATGCCCTCATTACCAATCAAAAAGGGCTTGCTTTGCTTGTTCAGTCTGCTGATTGTGTATGTTCTGTTTATTATGACCCTATAAAACAAGTCATTGGAGCTTGTCACGCAGGTTGGCGAGGAACTGTGGGGAAATTGCCTCAAAAAGTTGTTTTAGAAATGCAAAAAGAATATGGTTCAGAACCAAAAAATATTTTGGTAGGCATAGGGGCTTGTATCAGTCCTAAAATGTACGAAGTGGGGCAAGATGTAGTAGATGCAGTAGAAAGTATATTTAAAACAAAAGAAAATCTTCTCACATGGAATGATGTTACACAAAAATATCATTTTCATTTACATGAAGCTCATAAATATCAACTTTTGCAAGTAGGTATTCAAGAAACTCATTTAGAATTTCTTGACAAATGTACTTATGAGCATCCTGAACTTTTCTTTTCAGCACGAAGAGATAAAAATAAAACTGGCAGATTTGGAGCAGGCATTATGCTAATCTAAATCTTCATCTGTCATTTGGTCTAAACGAGGAGGTTCTTTGATAATGATTTTCACAGGAATTTCCTCTTCTTGTTTTTCCAAAACTTCCAATTTAGCTTCTCTTCGTTCTATATAAGCTACAATAAATATACTCATTTCATAGAGTATATATAAAGGAAGGGCTACAATCAGTTGTGAAAATATATCAGCAGAAGGCGTAATAATAGCAGAAGCTATTAAAATAACTACAATGCTGTGTCTTCTATAGCTTCTCATGAATGAAGCTGAAAGAATTCCTGCTTTGGCTAAAAAATAGGCAACAATAGGTAACTGAAACATCAAAGCACTGATAAGCGTTAGCCAAGAAACCATTGAAATATAACTATGTAAATCAAATTGGTTATCTGGATTGATACGTGGAGTAATCTTATAAGTAGCCAAAAAATTCACAGAAATGGGAGTAATAATAAAATAACCAAATGAAATGCCTATTACAAAAAGCACAACGATATAAAATATAATACCTTTTGATGCTCGTATTTCCTTATCCAACAAAGCAGGACGAACAAAACGCCAAACTTCCCAAACAATATATGGAAAAGCCATTACCAAACCCAAAATAATAGAAGAAGTAAGGTGAGTCATGAATTGCCCTGTAATTGTAAAGTTCACTAATTTCAAATCTACTCCTACACAAAGTCCTTTTGTACCCAACCAATTACCCAATTCACACATTTTGTTGTAAGTCCAGAAATCCGCTTTTGCAGGACCAAACAAGATTTCTTCAAAAATAAATTCAGTAAAAGCAAATGCAACAATCATAAAAACAACTACGACAATAACTGAACGCATGAGATGTTTTCGTAGTTCGTCCAAATGTTCTATAAAAGTCATTTCTTTATGCTCTGCCATAACTGAATAAATCTGTGTTTTCTGAATTGGCTTGCAAGTTATAGATTTTTATGAAGCTACTCAACTCTATCATTAAAATATTTGTATATTGGTGGCATCAATTAAAACTGATAAAATTATGACTGACACCAAAACACCTATTCAAACAGCCTTAAAATGGGGACTTATTTGTTTAATTTGCTCTATTATTTTAAACCTAGTAAATTTTAATGCAGGTTTTAGCATATTTTTGCCTATGCTTATCCTTCTTGTTGGAATGATTATCACCATTGTTTGTATGGTTATTCCTATCAGGGAGTTTAGAAACCAGCAAGAAGGCTTTATTTCATTTCAAGATGCTTTTATTATTGGTATTGCTGTAATTGGCATTTCATCTATCTTAACGGCAGTTTTTTCATCTGTTTATGTCAATTATATTGACGCAACCTATTTTGAAAGAATGGCTGATGGCATGCAAGAATGGGCAGACAAGCAAGGTTTGGGTAGCAATCCAGAAATGGAAAAAGGGATAGAAGAACTTAAAAATGGCAAAAACAAAGGTTTTTTAAGCTCAATTTTATGGTCTCTTGTAGTAGGAGCTATCGTATCTCTGATAGTTGCAGCCATTATGCAAAAGAAAAAACCTGCATTTTAAATTTTACAATCTTAATTTTATTACCTTGCATATTCAAAATTGAATATAAAATGATGAAATCTATTTTTATAGCCTGTTTTACTTTGCTTTCTGGCTTAGTAATGGCTCAAAGTCTTGAAAGCAGACTTTCCACAAATAAAACAGCTTTCTTAGTTTCGCTCAATGCAGAAAACTATAAAACCAAAGGGAAATTCCAAACATTGTTAGAGTTAGATTTTATCAAGAAATTAGATGAAAATTTCAAAAGAGATAAATCTAAACAATACAAAATCATTTCTTCTATTTACAAAAACCCTGAAGATGCGGGTATCAATGCATTTCCCAAATCTTATATTTTTGTAAATACTTTAGATAGCAACGCCATCATGGGTGGCTTAATTTTCAACATTACTGATGCCAAAAAATTTGAAACTTGGGTAAAAACAGCTTGGGAAGGTGACGGTGAATACCAACAAATACAAGTGGAAGGTTTCAATACTTTTATAAGAAATGATGAAGCTGTGGCTTGGAGTGGTAATTGTGGTGTCATTACTTTTATTAATAGCACTACCAACCCTTACCGTAATATCAACTATGATGATCCCAATTATGAAACAAAAGTAGAAGAATTAGAAAAAGCAAATAAGGTAAAAAAATTAGACCTGATTAAAAAAGAAATCGCTGAGATGTTGAAAGGTAATACTTCTAACCCTATCAATAACAACGAAAATTTCAAATTATTTTCTTCTAAGGCTCATGATGTGGGTATTTGGATAAACTATGAACAGTTCAATAATTCTATGAATGGTATATTAAAAAATATTCCAGAATTGAGTTATGGAGCTACTGAACGTTTTGCTACTCGTTTAAAATCTTTCTATAAAGACTATTACGATCATATTATCTTCACTGTCAATAAAGGAGATGCAAAAGTTACTTATCAGACTTACTTGAGTGAAAAAATTTATCAAATCTTTGGTAATGCCTTCAATACTCGTATTAATCCTGATTTTTATAAATATGTAGAAGGAGAAAAATTGCTTGGCATGTATGCTGCATCAGGCGATTTGAAAGTTTTAGGAAATGGATTGATAGAGCTTTATAAAAACTTTAGTGAAGATTTAAGTAAAGAAGGTAGAATAGTTGCTGCTTCCATGGATGTGGCAAGTATATTCTTAGATGAAAATGATATTTTAAGCGTCATGAAAGGTGATTTCATGATTGCTTTTACAAGTGTAAAAGAGTTGGAAGTTCAATATACAGATTATCAGTATGATGGTGATGTATATTTAGGCCCAGTAAAGAAAACTCGCAAGGAGATAACTCCTATGTATGTGATGGCAATGACAATTGGAAATGCTGAAAACTTTCAGAAGTTTATAAAACTTGGTAATGTTTTGGGAGGTTTTAAGCAATTGGATGGTTATTATGAAGTTCAGGAAGCTGGAAAAGTTAGAAACTTTTTTGCAATAGATAACAACGTCTTGATTGTATCTAATGATGAGGAACTTATTTCTAAAAACTTACAAAAAGCAAGAAAGAAATCAGTAGATAGTCGTATTCAAAAGCTAACACAAGATAATCCTATGCTTGTGTATATCAACACTCAAAATGTAGTAGATGCTATTCTTTCTAATTCAAAAGAATTAAGTGCTGAAGAGAAAAAAGATTTATTGGAAATGAAAAAAGACCTTGGTGAATTCCAAATGACAGGTCCACTTCTACAAGGAAAAACTTTTAATTCAGAAGGTACTCTTTTATTAAATAATAAAAAAGAAAATGCTTTGCCTGCTTTAGTTCGCTTATTTAACAGATTTGTAAAAGAAAGACGTACTGAATATGCGAAAACTGAGGCTGTGGTAGAAAAACCTGAAACTGGTAAAAAGAAAAAGAAGAAAAAAGAACATTAATAAAACATAAATAACCTTTAAAGAACTTGGCAAGGAAAAACCTTGCCAAGTTTGTATTGTTTATAGTATTGATTCAATTTTATGAAGTTTAGTATACAACAAATAGCTCTGATGCTGAATGGGAAAATACAAGGCAATCCCGATTTAGAAATCAGTAATTTGGGGAAAATTCAAGATGCCAAACAAGGTGACATTGCTTTTTTGGCAAATCCTAAGTATGAGCCTTATATTTATACAACCCAAGCAACTGCTGTTATTGTTGGTAAAGATTTTGAGGCTAGACAAGCCATTCATGCTACTTTAATTATTGTTGATGATGCATATAGTGCCTTTTCAAAATTATTAGAAGAATATGAAAAACTTGTATCTTTTTCAAAAAAAGGCATTGAAAACCCTTCATTTATCAGCGAATCAGCAAAAACAGGAAAAGACTTATATTTAGGAGCTTTTGCATATATTGGTTCAAATGTACAAATTGGAGATAACTGTAAGATTTATCCTAATAGTTATATAGGTGATAATGTAAAAATTGGCGATAATACAATTATTTATGCAGGTGTAAAAATCTATAAAGATTGTATGATTGGCAATAATTGTGTGTTGCATGCTGGGGTTGTCATAGGTAGTGATGGATTTGGTTTTGCTCCACAAACTGATGGTACTTACAAAACTGTACCTCAAATTGGAAATGTTGTGATTGAAGACTACGTAAGTATTGGAGCAAACACAACCATTGATAGAGCTACCATGGGTTCAACAATTATCAGACAAGGTGCGAAAATAGATAATTTGGTACAAATTGCTCACAATGCAATTGTAGGCAAAAATACTGTTGTTGCTGCTCAGGTTGGTATAGCAGGTTCTTCAGAAATTGGTGATAATTGTATGTTGGGAGGACAAGTTGGAATTGCAGGACATTTAAAAATTGCCTCTAAAACAAATATTGGAGCTCAGTCAGGTTTAGGTAGTAATATCACAGAAGAAGGAACAAATTGGCAAGGTTCTCCTGCATTTGAGTTAAAATCTTTTTATAGAGCTACTGCTATTTTCAAAAAATTACCTGAAATTTTTAGGCAACTCAATGAACTTGAGAAAAAAGTTTTAAATTTGCTCACAAAAGATAAGGAATAAACGCTCCATGTATTATAAACAACATACTATCCAAAAATCTGTTACTGTATCAGGTGTTGGTCTGCATACAGGCAAAATATCAACCATGAATTTTTTACCCGCTCCTATTGGACATGGTATTCGATTCCAAAGAATTGATTTAGAAGGAAGACCTACTATTTTAGCTGACGCAGATTTAGTAGTCGATGTTTCAAGAGGTACGACCATTGAGCAAAATGGAGCAAGAGTTTATACAGTAGAACATACTTTAGCTGCTCTTACAGGTTTAGAAATAGATAATGTATTAATTGAAATTGATGGACCTGAACCTCCTATTTTGGATGGTAGCTCCATACAATTTTTGAATACACTTAAGGAAGCTGGCTTACAAGAACAAGATGCTCGTAGAAATTTTTTCTATATTTCTGAAAATATCTCATATCAAGATACAAAAAGAGGTGTAGAACTTGTAGCAAAACCTGGTTACTCTTATGAGTTATCTGTCACCGTTGATTATAATTCGTCTGTATTAGGAGTACAGGAAGCTTCTTTAAAAAAACTTTCTAATTTTGAAAGAGAAATAGCTTCTTGCCGTACATTCTGTTTTTTACATGAATTAGAAATGCTTTATAAAGGTGGGCTTATTAAAGGAGGAGATTTGAGTAATGCTATTGTTATTGTGGATAAAGTGATGCCTCCTGAAGAGCTTAATGAATTAGCCAAACTTTTAGGTAAGCCTTCCGTAGAAGTAAAAGCTGAAGGTATCTTAGATAATATAGAGTTGCGTTATACAAATGAGCCTGCTCGTCATAAATTATTAGATTTGGTAGGAGATTTAGCATTAGTAGGAAGACCTCTTATTGGACATATCAAAGGTTTACGCCCAGGACATGCTGCCAATGTAGAACTAGCTAAGAAGATAAAGTCCTACATGAATAAAAAAGAAAAACAAGGTATGATTTACAATCCAGATGCTCCTGTAGTTATGGATGCAATGCAAATAGAAGCAACGCTTCCTCATAGATTCCCGTTTTTATTAATAGATAAGATTGCTCACTTAGATGAACATTCTGTGGTTGCAATTAAGAATGTTTCTATGAATGAATGGTATTTTCAAGGGCATTTCCCTAAAAATCCAGTCATGCCAGGTGTATTGCAAGTAGAAGGTTTGGCTCAAGCAGGAGGTATTTTTGCATTGAGTACTGTTCCTGATCCTGAAAACTACTGGACATATTTTTTACGAATAGATGAATGTCGTTTTCATCAAAAAGTTGTTCCCGGTGATATAGTTTTGTATCATTGTATGCTTACAACACCCATCAGAAGAAGTATTGTAAAAATGGAAGGACAAGCTTTTGTTAATGGTAAATTAGTTTGTGAAGCAAAACTCACTGCAAGTATTACGAAGAAAGATGGTAAGTAATTTAGCATACGTACACCCCAAAGCCAAAATAGGTAACAATGTAACCATTGAGCCTTTTGCTACTATTTATGAAGATGTTGTTATTGGAGACAATACATGGATAGGACCTAATACTACCATTATGAATGGTGCTAGAATTGGCAAAAATTGTAGAATTTTTCCAGGAGCAGTGATTGCTGCAATTCCTCAAGATTTAAAGTTTAATGGTGAACATACCACAGCCGAAATAGGTGATGATACTACTATCAGAGAGTGTGTTACCTTAAACAGAGGAACATCACATACAGGTAAAACAGTGGTAGGAAGCAATACTTTGATTATGGCTTATGTTCATATAGCACATGATTGTGTAATTGGAGACTATTGTATTTTAGTAAACTCTGTACAAATGGCTGGGCATGTTATAATGGATGATTTTGCCATTATTGGAGGAACTAGTGCTTTGCATCAATTTACTCGTGTAGGTGCTCATGCTATGGTGGCTGGGGGTTCATTGGTTCGTAAAGATGTTCCACCATTTGTTAAAGCAGGCAGAGAACCTGTAAGTTATGCTGGTGTAAATTCTTTAGGATTAAGAAGACGTGGCTTTACAAATGAGCAAATAGTCTTGATACAAGATATATTTAGAATTGTTTTTCAAAAAGGTTACAATACCTCAGACGCTCTTAAACATATTAAAGAAGATTTTATACCTTCAGTAGAAAGGGATTTGATTATTAATTTTATAGAAACATCTGAGAGAGGTATTATTAAGGGTAGCAGTAATAGCGATAAGTATTCTTTTGAATTGTAATCTATGACAGAAAAATATAAAATCTTATACGTAGATGACGAAGAAAGTAATCTACGTATTTTCAAAATGACTTTTAAACGAGATTATGATATCTTTACAGCAATATCAGGCTTAGAAGCTATTGAAGTCTTAAAGCATAATCCCATTCAACTTATTGTTACAGACCAGAAGATGCCTGAAATGACAGGTACAGAGTTTTTAGAAAAAACACTACCTGACCATCCAGATGTAATTAGAATTATTTTGACGGGATTCTCTGATATTGAAGCTATTGTCAGAGCTGTTAATAAAGCTAATATCTATAAATATGTAACAAAGCCTTGGAATAGAGAAGACTTTAAAATAATTATAGACGAAGCTTTGACTTTGTTTCAATATAGAGCCAATAAAGACATTAAAATTGCTTTTTTAGAAAAAGAAAATGAGGATTTAAAAAATCAAATAGTTTTACTCAACGAGGAACTTGATAAACGCAAATAATCATTCATATTCTATTTTAATTTCTATACTGCTACTTCTCCCCTTTTCATCAATGCAAGTAATTTTTGTTTTTCCTAAAGAAGGCTTAAAGAAAGCGTTTTCTTGAGGAGAAACTTCTTTGTAGAGTTTATCATCTAAATACCAGTAGATCTTTTTAGAATCGTTGTAAATATATGCTTTAAGTAGCAAATCGGGTATATTTTTCTCTGGAACGATGTATGTTTTTTTATCTAATGGCGATATAATTTGAGGAGCATTAGTACCTCCATTTTCGATATATTGCTCACATTCAGGATGTATATTAGGTGTTTTTTCGTAAGGCATTTTTTCAGCCTCATAATAAGTTAGAAGATTGGCTGATAAATTAGGAAACATTTTCTTTTTGTAGCCACTTTGAGGCAGACAATCAGGTAGATACATAAATTTCTCATCTGCCGAAATATAGTATTCTTTCATGTGTTGGCAAGTTTGTGAAGGAGAGATCAAAGGTATATAATAATCTGTTACTTGATTTTTACAAAACTCATTAGGGGGCAAACCTGATTCTACACATACCAATCTAAATTGAATATCTTTGGGAGAAACTAATAATTTAGTATTTGTATTGGGTAAATTATTGAATACATCAAACAAAAGTGGGGTAGCTATCTCGCTACCTGTTAGTTCAGGAACTCCCTCTCCTGTAAAATTTCCAACCCAAACAGCTACAGTATAATCTTGATTGAAGCCAACGCTCCAAGCATCTCGTCTTCCATAAGAAGTTCCTGTTTTCCATGCAATTGAAGGTTTTTGCAAAGACTGCTCATAGGCTTTGGGCAAGTCGGGACGAGTGGCAAGTGTGAGTGTTTGAGCAATGCTATAGGCAGATATTGGTGATACAATGGTTGTTTTAATTTTAGTTGTATCATTTTTAAGAAAACGCAAAGGCTGATAATCACCTTCATGTGAAAAAATAGTGTATAAGCCAGCTATCTCCTCCAAATTCACTCCACAGCCTCCCAAAATCATAGAAAGACCCATATCTTTTTTCTTTTTAGAGATACTCTTAAATCCAGCTTTTGAGAGTTTTTCTACAAAAACAGGAACAGTTATTTGATTAAGTATGTCAACAGCAGGGATATTTAATGAATGTGATAGAGCTTCTTCAATACTTATTTTTCCTCTAAATTTTTTATCAAAATTGTCAGGGGCATAACCTTGCCAATTGGTAGGTATATCAGCAACAGTTGTTTTGGGTGTTAGCTTTCCTAAGTCCATTCCTAAAGCATATACCAAAGGTTTGAGCGTACTACCTGGGGAGCGAATGGCTGTGATACCATCTACTTGTCCCTGATGAGCTTTATCATTAAAATCTTGAGAACCTACATAAGCTTCAACTTCCAAAGTACTATTTTTTACAACCAAAACAGCTACATTATAAATATTCAGTTTGCTTATCCTTTTGCTATAATTAGAAGCCAAATTTTGAATTTTTATTTGTGTATTGGCTTGTATAGTTGTATATATATTTTCTTTTTGTGGATAGCTTTTGATAATCCGTTGTGATAAGTGTGGGGCCATTTTAGGTATATCCTGTCTTTTTACTCCAAGGGGTTCTATTAAGGCACTTTCTAGTTCTTCTTTACTAAAAACATCTGCTTTACCAAGTCTTTTAAGCCATTTATTTCGTTCTTTTAATATTTCAGGATTATCTTTACCTAAAGCCAAAGTAGTAGGTCTATTAGGTATAAGAGCTAAAGTTGTGATTTGAGCTGGACTTAATTTTTGTGGTAACGAACCAAAATAAATTACAGAAGCAGATTTTACGCCCTCAATATTACCTCCATAAGGAACTAAATTGATATACATTTGGAGTATTTCATCTTTAGAATAATGCAACTCCAATTGAAAAGCTCTAAAAACTTCTATAAGTTTATTAAAGTATGTCCTTTTTTTAGGTTCTAAAAGCCTTGCTACCTGCATGGTAATGGTAGAAGCTCCTGATGTTCGTTTACCAGATACAATATTATTAAATAAGGCTCTTGTAAGTGAAATAGGATTCACTCCAAAATGATAATGAAAGTATTTATCTTCTTTTTCTAAAAATGCACTTTTCAATTCAGGACTAATTTCAGAGAGTTCTGTTTTCATTCTCCATTTGTCATCTCTGCTCAAAAATGCTCCTAAAACCTTTCCATCTTTATCTAATATGAGTTGTGAATATGATGTATTTATTTTGAAAGGAAATATTATATCTAAAAAAATGAATAAAATAATTATGGCAATCAAAATAATACTACTTTTTTTAAATATTTTTTTTACTTTTTCCTTATTCAATTTTATAGTTTTCATGATTCTATATTTTTGATAGCAACATTACAACAAGCCATGATGCCTGCTGTTTCTGTACGCAAAATAGATTTTCCTAATGTAACGGGCAGAAATTCTTTTTGAATAGCTATAGCTACTTCCTTTGCATCAAAATCGCCTTCTGGACCAATTAAAATACAATATTTTGATTTAGATTCTAAAACAGAATTCAATTCTTTTCTATCTTCATCAACCAAGTGAGCTATCAATTTCTGGGAGTAATCCTTCAAATTTTGCTCCAAAAATTTCGAAAAAGATACAATAGGATTTATTTTTGGAAGTAGAGCTTTTTGAGATTGTTTAATAGCTTGAATACAAATTTTCTCAAGTCTATCTATTTTTATTTCTTTTCTTTCTGAACGATTACATTGAATAAAACTAATTTCATCAATACCTATTTCTGTACATTTTTCGAGTAACCACTCTACCCTATCAATATTTTTGGTGGGAGCTATTGCCAAATGCAAGTAGTAATTTCTTTGGCTATTTATATCTTTTACTTTCTTTAGAATGTTTATTTCACACTTTTTAGCATTATCTGTTAATATTTGTCCTTCAAAAAAGCATCCTTTACCATCAATAATTGTAATAACATCATTTTTTTGATGTCTTAAAACCTGTAAACAATGACGAGCTTCATCTTCAGGCAATAACTTATTTTTTTCTAGATCAGGAGCATAAAAGAGTTGAGCCATAACTTTTTTGCACAAAAAAAGGGCTTTTTAGCCCTTTTTTCAAATTTTTCAATATTTTTTATTATTGGGAGCTTTCTAAATTGTATGTCCACTGTCCCCCATTACTGTTGCTTACAATAACGCTTCTTGTATAAGTACTTATTTCATAAATACTTCCATTACTTGTTTTAACTTTGTATGATGTACCTGCACCAGCCTCATCTTCTTCTGGCTCTCTCTTTTCCAAGATGGTGACTAATCCCCATTTATTATTCTGAGAATCATACATTTGAATTGTAACTGTACTTCCATAGTGGATATATACTTTATAAGTTACCCCACCCGATTGCATAGCGTATGTAAATTTAGTTTGTGCAGAAACACTACCTAAGCCTACTAATAAAAAGACAATTGCAAATAGTCCAAAAATTTTGTTTATCATTTTTTTCATATAATATTTTTTGTGAAGAATCTAAACTTTTTTAAACATAAAAAGGGCTCAAAAGCCCTTTTTATGTTTCTTAGTTTTTTATTATTCTAAAGAATAAGTCCACTGACCTCCATTCGTTTTTACAACAATGCTGCTACTTGAAGCATAAGTCCATATCTCATAAATATTACCATTACCCGCTTTAATTTTGTAGTATCCACCATCCCCATCAGAAGGTTTTTGCTCTAAGATTGTAGCAAATCCCCATTTGTTACTTTTAGAATCATACAATTGAATTGTAAGAGTTCCTCTTTCCTGTTGGAAATGCACTTTATAAGTTGCTCCACCAGACTGCATAGAGTATGTCCATTTGTCTTGTGCAGAAGCACTACCTAAGCCTACTAATAAGAAAGCGACTACGAATAGACCGAGAATTTTGTTCATGATTTTTTGCATGTGATTTGAATTTTTAAAGGTTTGTAAAATTATTTTAAGCAATAACAGTGCCAATATATAGTTTGTGAATAATTGACTTTCAATTTTTTATATTTTTTTTTAAAAAAATATTTTAAAAGTTTTACTATTATTTTAGATAGTTTTTAAAACTTTTTTTATTGTTTATTGTTTACTATAATAGAAACGACTATTTAAAGAATAGTTTCTATTAGAAGTTGTTTTTTCATAATTTTGGTTATAGAAAAGCCCTGCAATATTTGCAGGGCTTTTCTTATTTAGCCTAGAAGGCTACACCAACTGTTGCACCAAATCTGAATCCAAAACCACTTCCTACACCAGATGTATTAAAATTATCTTCTGTACCAGATTCTACTTTGATGGTAGAAGAGTTAAATGATGGTCCACCATATATTTCAAAAGACACAATATCACCAAATATCCATTGTCCTCCTAATACCAAACCAGCACCTATTGAAGATAATGTTGCTTTGTCTGTAACTGTATTACCATTGAAATCTGTTGTTTGTGATTCTAGTTTAAAGCTTTGATATCTTGGAGAAAGTCCTAAGAAGAAACCCTCCAAAGCTGTTCCTTTGGGGTATAATCTTACTTCAGGTGTTATTGCAAAGCCATTGAATTTGGTATCATTTCTATCAAGACCTGCAAAATACATCAATCCTAATTGTCCACTTACCTTTTCAGTAAACGCTCTTTCGTAATTTAAATGAAACGTTCTAAATAAAGGGCTTAATACATTTGTTTTCACAATGTTCTTCTTTTCGCTTTGAGCAAAAATGATGTTCGTTAGCATGAAAAATGCCATTAATAAAGATAATTTTTTCATATATTAATTTGTGTTTAGTTTATGAATTCAATATAAAACAATATATGAAAAAATAAAAAAAAATCTTACTTTTTTTCAAGATAGTAATAATATCCTAATAGAGAACATAATGTTCCTATTATAGACCCTGCAAAGGTATCTATAAAAAAGTGTTGTTGAAGATACATTCTTGACATAGCCACAGAAAGACATGCTATAAAACCGATAAATTGCCAAAGAGGGTGTTTATGAAAAAATACAATCCAACTAAATGCTGAAAATGCTGTTGCT
Organism: bacterium 336/3; assembly: GCA_001281695.1. Classification (NCBI taxonomy): domain Bacteria; kingdom Pseudomonadati; species bacterium 336/3. The sequence goes on from LJIE01000001.1 coordinate 3,986,081, forward strand.
GTATGTCCAGACGGAAAGCTCAGATATCCATGTACATCCACTCCTTCTACAAAATTAAGTTTGGCAATTCCTTCAAAAAAAGTTTTAGGTCTTGGTTGGCTTGGGAAAACAAAATGTTTAATACCTTGTACAATAATTATTTGCAATAAAACTATTATAGCAGTAGCTATCAATTCTCTATATTTTTTTTTGTAGATAAAGATACCTGCTACAACTAAATACACCCACTCTTCTCCAAGATGAGTAAGCCAAGGAAATACCAAGTCTCCAAAAGTTGTGTGCAATTCGTTTAAGGTTAAATGAATCTCTTTTTTAGAAAAAATTGTAAGTAAAATACCACCAAATAACCAGTAGATAAGAAGTAAAACAAAAAAATAGGGTTTATTTTTTATCTCTTCCCAGAGGGTGCGTTTTGAAAGGTTTTCTTCCATTTGAATTTGTTTTTTTGCGAAAGTATTAGCAATTTGCCCGTCCAAATTTACAATATTATGATAAGAAACAATTGGACTCGCGAGGAAATTGCTAAAATTTATCATCAGCCTGTTTTAGAACTCATCTATCAAGCAGCAACTGTACACCGTCAATATAATGACCCTAATGAGGTACAAGTATGTACTTTATTGTCTATTAAAACTGGTGGTTGTCCAGAAGATTGTGCTTATTGCCCTCAAGCTGCTCGTTATCAGACTGATGTAAAAGTAGAAAAGCTTATGAGCTCTCAAGAGGTACTTCAGAAGGCTTTAGAAGCTAAAGAAGCTGGTAGTACACGCTTTTGTATGGGAGCAGCATGGCGAGAAGTAAGAGACAACAAAGACTTTGACAGAGTTTTAGAAATGGTAAAAGGGGTTTCTACAATGGGTTTAGAAGTTTGCTGTACATTGGGTATGCTTACTGAAGACCAAGCCCAAAAACTCAAAGACGCTGGTTTATATGCTTATAACCATAATTTAGATACGAGCGAAGAATTTTACGATGATATTATCAGTACCAGAACTTATAAAGACAGATTAGATACCTTAGAGAATGTGAGTAAGGCTAAAATTTCTGTTTGTTCTGGTGGTATTATTGGTATGGGTGAAAAAGTTGAAGATAGAATTGGAATGCTTTATACACTTGCTACGCTACCTCAACATCCTGAATCTGTACCTGTAAATGCTTTAGTGCCTGTAGAAGGTACTCCTCTTGAAGACCAAGAAAAAGTATCAGTTTGGGAAATGGTTCGTATGATTGCCACAGCGAGAATATTGATGCCTAAAGCTATGGTAAGACTTTCGGCAGGTAGAGTCAGAATGACTATTGAAGAACAAGCTTTGTGTTTCATGGCAGGAGCTAACTCTATTTTTGCAGGAGATAAGTTACTAACTACGCCTAACCCTGCGTATGTAGCAGATAAAGAAATGTTCCAGATATTAAATATTGTACCAAGACAAGCTTACAAAAACGAATTGGAAACAGTATAACAAAAAAAGTCTTCGTAAATGAAGACTTTTTTGTTTCAGTTTTAGATATTAACTTTATGGAAATTCTTCATCATTCTATTGTTGGTTCAGGTAATCCTGTTGTTCTAATTCATGGTTTTTGTGAAAACGAGACTGTTTGGAATGACTTTATACCTGAGTTAGCTAAAAAAAATCAGGTTATTAGTTTGGATTTGGGAGGTTTTGGGAAAAGTTCTCATTTATTGCCCAATCCTTGCAGTATAGAAGCTTTGGCAGAGCAAGTCAAGAATCTTTTAGATTTTCTAAAGATAGAAAAAGCTATTTTTGTAGGACATTCGTTGGGTGGTTATGTAAGTCTTGCATTGGCAGAAAAGTACTCTTCTATTGTAAGTAAAATGTGTTTGTTTCATTCAACAGTTTTGGCAGATACTCCAGAAAAAAAAGATATAAGAAACAAAGTGATTGAGTTCGTACAAAAAGTTGGTGTAGAGCGTTATATTGACTCTTTTGTAAGTCCACTTTTTTATCAACCTCGCCTTGAGGAACTCAAAGAAAGTATTTTAGTTGTAGAAAAAGTGGGTAAAACTACTCCATTACAAACCATTACGAGTGTAGTAGCAGCTATGCGAGATAGAAAAAATCGTTTGGATATTATACAAAATGCAAATTTCCCAATTTTGTATATTATCGGCAAAAATGATGGTGCAGTTACTTTTGAGAGTTATCAAGAACAAATACAGTGTAATCCTTTGATACAAACTCTAATTTTAGAAGAAACAGCACACATGGGTATGTTTGAACGTCCTCAAGAAACATTAGAAGCATTATTATTATTTTGTAGATAGTATGTATGGGAAAGTATATTGAAAAAGTTTCTAATTCTTCAGAAAAAGATATTTTTATCTCGATTTTCGACTTTGCTGCTATTGGAATTATTGTTTCCAATCAGAGTGGAAAGATACTTTTAGCTAATCAGTATGCTGAAAAGCTTTTTGGATATGGAATTCAAGAATTAGAAGGCAATGATATTGAAGTTCTCATTCCTCAAGAAGTTAGAAATAAACATATCCAACATAGAAAAAAATTTAATGAAGACCCTCATGTACGAACAATGGGGAATAACTTGGATTTACAAGGTGTAAAAAAAGATGGGAGTAAGTTTTATATAGAGGTTAGTCTTGGTTTTTTCAAAACTCAAGATAATACCTACGTTATGGCTTTTGTTTATGATGTAAGTAATCAGAAATATGCAGAATTAGAAATTTTAGAAAGAAATAAAGCCATTGAACAATACTCTGCTGAAATCAAGGCTTTGAACGAAAACTTAGAAGAGCAAATCAAAAACAGAACCAAAGCTCTTTTAGAAACCCTACAACACTTAGAAACCTCCAAGAAAGAATTAGAAAAAGCTTTATCCAAAGAAAAAGAATTAGGAGAATTGAAATCTCGTTTTGTTTCAGTGGCATCTCACGAATTTAGAACACCTCTAAGTACTATTCTTTCTTCTATACAACTCATTTCCAAATATAATTTGACTGAACAACAAGAGAAAAGAGAGAAACATATTCAGAGAATTATTGGCTCTGTAAATCATTTGAATGACATTTTAGAGGAGTTTTTATCTGTTGGCAGGCTTGAAGAAGGAAAAATTAAAGCTAATTTTGCTCAACACGATTTAGAGATTTGCTTCAATGAAGTTACCAATGAAATGCAAAATATTGCACAGCAGGGACAAAAAATTATATTTTCTCATACAGGTGATAAAATTGTAGTAACTGATTGCTCTATTTTGAAAAAAGTGCTTATCAATCTTTTATCCAATGCTATTAAGTTTTCTCCCGAAAACAGCAATATTCATATAAAAAGTATATTAGATGAGCAAGGCTTAATAATTCAGGTATCTGATGAAGGCATAGGTATTTCTGAGAAAGACCAAAAACATCTTTTTGAAAGATTTTTTAGAGCCGAAAATGCTATTAATATCAAAGGTACAGGTCTAGGATTACATATTGTGGCCAAATTTGTAGAAATGTTACATGGAGATATTTTTATTGATAGTGAGCTTGGAAAAGGTACTAGAGTAACTTTACATTTTAATAAATAAAATTTCCTCTGGTTCACATTCAGAGATTTATACAATTCTATTATATTTGTGCCAGTTTTATTTTCATCAAACCCTCATTACGATGTCTTACAATAAAATTGTTGAATTACTTGGTTCTGAAGCTGATAATTTACTCAAGTACCAATCAAAAACTATTGACAAAAGTCTTTTACATGCTCCAAGTTCATCTTTTGTAGATGATATTTATGCAAAATCGAACAGAAACATTCCTGTTTTGCGTAGTTTACAAACAATGTTTGGAAATGGTAGATTGGCAAACACAGGTTTTTTATCTATTTTACCCGTTGACCAAGGTATTGAACATACAGCAGGTGCTTCTTTTGCTCCAAATCCTATTTACTTTGACCCTGAAAATATTATCAAATTGGCTATTGAGGGTGGTTGCAGTGCAGTGGCTACTACTTTCGGCAATTTGGCTATCATGTCAAGAAAGTATGCTCACAAAATTCCTTTCTTGGTAAAAATCAATCATAATGAGCTTTTAACTTATCCCAACAAATTTGACCAAATTATGTTTGGTTCAGTTCGTGAGGCTTGGAACTTAGGAGCTGTGGCAGTAGGAGCAACTATTTATTTTGGTTCTGAAGAATCTTCAAGACAAATTATAGAAGTAGCTGCTGCATTTGAGGAAGCTCATCAGTTGGGTATGGCTACTGTACTTTGGTGCTATGCTCGTAACAATGCTTTCAAAAAAGATGGTGTTGACTACCATGTAGCTGCTGATATTACAGGACAAGCAAACCACTTGGGTGTAACAATCCAAGCAGATATTATCAAGCAAAAACTTCCTGAAAACAATGGTGGTTTTACAGCTATAAATTTTGCAAAATCACACAAGAAAATGTATGAGCAATTAAGCTCTGAACACCCTATTGATTTGTGCCGTTACCAAGTAGCAAACTGCTATATGGGTAGAATTGGTCTTATCAATTCTGGTGGTGAGTCGAAAGGTGCTTCAGATATGGCAGAAGCTGTAAGAACATCTGTTATCAATAAGAGAGCTGGTGGTACAGGCTTAATTATGGGACGTAAAGCTTTCCAAAGACCTATGAATGAAGGTGTTGAATTATTAAATGCAGTACAAGATGTATATTTAGCTAAAGAAATTGATTTAGCTTAATTCATTATACACATATTATTATGTCAAAGCCCCGAATATTCGGGGCTTTGTTTTTTACATCATTTTCAAGTATATTAGCTTTATTTTCTGATGAATATGTTTGCTTTCAGTCCAGACCATAAATTTTTAAATATAAAGTTTATCACAATTTTTGTGATTCTAATTGTGTGTTTGCATGTTCTACAAGATTTTATTCATGCTTATCATTATCAACATAGTTTCTACTTTTCTGAATCCTTATTATTTAAGTCTTCTTGGATACTTTTTATTCTCTTTATTCCCTTGTTTCTGAAGCTATTACATTTTTTAGAAAATAGAATACTTTTCATCATCCTGAGTATATTTTTGATTTCAGTTGCTCACATTTTTAGTTTTGCTTTCGCTGTTTTTGCAAATTCTTGGCTATTTTTTGACCATACCTATGGCTTACAAGTTATTTTTAAAGAAACTTTTACAGAACATTTTTATTTATACTTGATTATATACACCTTTTTTACAGTTGTTTACAAATATTTAAAACAAAAAAACAGCAAAGAAAATCGAACTCAGAATCTCAATACATTGCCATCTTCACCCACCTATTTAGATACTCTAAGTGTAAGTTTAGGCAGAAAAAACGTAGTAATTAAAACTCAAGATATTTTATGTATTTGTGCTTCAAGCCCTTATGTAAATATTCAAACATCTGATAATCAATATTTGTATAATTCTTCGTTGAAAGAGATTCATTCTAAACTGAATCCTGATACTTTTTTACGCATTCATAAATCAACCATTCTGAATGTAAAAAAAATTTTATCATACCAGTCTAGACTCAATGGTGACTATGACATCACTCTGCAAAACCATGAAGTTCTCAGAATGAGTAGAAATTATGCAGAACCTTTCAAGAAGTATTTTTCAAAGTCCTCATCTTGATATATTTTATCCTCAGCTTAACATATAAAACATTGATTATAAAAGCATAACTCTTGAGATTTGGGACAAACCAAATTTTAAGTCTTATGAACTCTTCTAAGTTTTTGTGTTTATTTTTGTTATGTTTTTGGAGCTGTCAAGGTCAAAAACATCAGACTTCTTTTTCAAATTCCGAACCACCCAAGAAAGAAACTCCCAAAATTGTGGGTGGTGGCTGTGATGGTTGTGAACTGATGTATGTAGGTATGCCTAAATATATCAATGCCATAGACACCAGTATGGGTTGGCATGCTTCAAATGCTCAAAAATTGCTTATTAGAGGAAAAGTATTTCAACTGGATGGCACAACTCCTGCCCCTAATGTGGTTCTATATTATTGGCATACAGATGTTAATGGGTATTATTCTAATTGGAATGGTACAACCAAAAGGCATGGGAATCTAAGAGGCTGGATAAAAACAGATGAGCAAGGTAATTATACCATTTATACCAACCGACCAACTGCATACCCTGATAAGTCAGAGCCACAACATATTCACATTTCTATCAAAGAGCCTGATATACAGCAAGAATATTACATTGACGATTTGGTATTTGATGATGACCCTATTTTATATAAGAAAAACAAAGCAGGCAAAAAGCCTGAAAATAGAGGAGGAAGTGGTGTACTTCGAGTGCTTATTTCTAAAGATGTTCAAATTGCTGAACACAATATTATTTTGGGGCTTCATATTCCAAATTATCCAAAAAAAGTTGAGCAGAAAGTTAGTTCAGGTCTTTCTATAGGCGAAGATAGCCCTTCTTTTATTCCATTTCATGCATGGGGAGCCGATAAAGCCACAAGAACTTGTCCTGTATGCAAATATGATCGTTATCAGGGTATTCTTCTATTTGTAGGTGAAAGCCCTGATTGGCTGGATATAAAAAAATGGCTCACATTTTTAGAAAAAGAAAGTGAAAAAAGAGCTAAGGAATTAAAAGTATATTTTGTCTATGGAAATAGTAAAAATTATCATGCTCAAAATCGTAGAAAAGAGCTTGAAAATTTGGGTTTGGAGTTAAGTTTAAGACATATAGCTCTTACTTTTGTGCCTTCTCTGCAAGACGCAGAAAGCGAAGTAAATCTGAATAAAATCAATCCTGATGTAAAAAATACTTTTATCATATATCACCACCGAAAAATTATTCAAAAGTTCATTAATTTTGAAGCTACTCAAAAAAACTTTCAGAGCCTATCTGACTTTTTAGATAAAAATAAAAGTCCTTACAATCATCTTTTAGGAGTAAATTATTGATTTTTAAGCATTTTATTGATATATTCGGGTATTAAAATCATTTAAGATTATGGAAATTTATTGTCCTAAATGTGAATGGAAACCTGATGCTCATTCTTTGTGGGGATGTACCTGTGGATGTATTTGGAATACTTTTGATACGCAAGGTGTTTGTCCAAAGTGTAAGCATGTATGGCATGATACTCAATGTCTTGCTTGCAATAAATGGTCAAAACACCATGATTGGTATCATGATTTTCCATCTATAGATGAATTTATTGAAGAATTAGAAACTAAGAAAGAAACTGTTTAATAATTTTTCAATACACATACTATAAATTGGTTTTGTACGTATTGAACGAAACCAAAATTATCATGTATGAAAAAACTATTACTACTGTCTTTTGCTTTTTTAGCAAGTATGGTTGCTTTTGCTCAAAAAACACCTGAATTGTTTTTATCAAACCATGTTTCTACTCATTTGTATGAACGAGATATGGCTATTTCCCCTGATGGAAAAACCATGTATTTTACCCTACAATTATCTTCTGGTTTTCAAAGTATTGCAGTTTGTACAAAAGATAAAAAAGGGCAATGGACAAAGCCAGAGATTGCTCCTTTCTCTGGCATGTACAGCGATTTAGAACCTGCCTTCAGCCCTGATGGTAAAAAATTATTTTTTGTTTCCAATCGACCTCTAACAGGCACCAATCACAAAGATTTTGATATTTGGTATATTGAAAAAACAGGTGAAAAATGGTCTGAGCCTGTTAATGTCGGTAGCCCTGTAAATACCTCATCTAATGAATTTTACCCATCTATTTCAAAAAAAGGAGATTTGTATTTTACTGCTACCAAAGACTCCTTGAGTGTTGGTAAAGAAGACATCTACAAAGCTGAGTGGAAGAATGGAAAATACCAGAATATTACTCTTTTAGATACAGAAGTCAATACCAAAACATACGAGTTCAATGCTTTTGTAGCTTCAGATGAGAGTTACATTATTTTTTCTTCGTACGGGCGTAAAGACGATAAAGGAAAAGGCGACTTATATATGAGCATCAAAGATGCTAATGGAAAATGGAAAAAAGCTGTAAATCTTTCTATCATCAATACCGAAAGTTTGGATTATTGTCCTTTTGTAAGCCTAGATGGAAAAACACTTTATTTTACTAATGAAAAAGGAGCTTTACCAAAAAATAAATTAGCCGTTGCTACTAATTACCAATCTTTTAAGGACTTACACTCAAGTATTTTAAATGGAGGAGGCAATATTTACTCTATTGATTTTTCCATTATCAAAGAGTTTGTAGAAAAACAAAACTAACCCGTTGGGTTAGTTTTGTAATGCATTGAGTTTATCTAAGTCTAGTACAATTCTTCCATCTTCATCAGGGCTGAACATAGGTTCAAATTTTTGATACCATTCAATATCTTTATATTGGTAAGAGTGTATAGAATAAACTGTTTGATGAAAAGTATTATCAAATCCTTTAATCATCACTAATATTTCTGTATCTAATTCTTCTAAATCTTGAGCTGTTTTACCAAACAGAGGACTATCTTCATTAATATAATGTACAATTGTCCAGTTTAGAGGAAAAAAACGAATTTTATTAACCTCTAATTTCAATCCATAGTACTCTCTTCTATATTGTTTCTGATTATTTAGCTCCAAAAATGATATAACTACCTCAGTCTCAGTATCCATCATTACATTACTTCTTTCATTGACTACTCTAAATTGTAAAGTAGTAATAGGCTTATCCCTAAGATCTGTAATCAACATTTTATCACTAAAGGCGATACGTGGAAAAGGCTTAGAAAAACGTCCAAATAACAAACCAGCCATGAGTGCAGCCCAAGAAATACCTAAGAAAGCATTCGCAGAGGCTATCCAATTAGCTGTAATACTATGAGGAGCTACCCCTCCATACCCTACTGTTGTAAAAGTCTGAATGCTAAAGAAAAATCCATGAATATAGTCATTCTCCCAACTGTAACTTTCTGTACCTTTTAATGCCCCTTCTCCCAACATTAGATACAAAAAGCCAAAAATAGCATTTAAAATTAAAAAAGAACCTATAAAAAAAACTGTAAACTGCCATGTTGTGGCACTTACTAAATATGAATAAAAATCCTTTACAGCAAAATTACTACCCAAACGCTTTATATTATATGAACCATCATCATTTATCATTCTTTGGGTTTTTTGACTATATTTTTGCCCAAAACCAGGGTCTTGTACATGCTGTGCTGCCATAGATTATTGACAATATATGTATGATTTTTTTGATAGAACTGAAATGTAATAGTTTTAGTTCTAAAAACAAAAAGCCTCTAAAATTTAGAGGCTTTTTGTTTTATAGGTTTTTATCTAAGAAATTGGTAATCATGTTATATAAGTGTAGGCGTGTATTTCCACCTGCAATTCCATGATTTTTGTTGGGGTAATAAAAAGTTTCAAATTGTTTACCAGCTCTTATCAAAGCATTTTGCATTTCTACTGCATTCTGAAAATGCACATTATCATCACCAGTTCCATGAATTAAAAGATATTTGCCTTTTAGATTTTTCACATGTGTAATGGGTGAGTTATCATCGTAGCCACTTGCATTATTTTGTGGTAAACCCAAATATCTTTCTGTATAAATAGTATCATAAAAACGCCAGTTGGTGACAGGAGCCACTGCTACAGCAGCCTTGAATACATCTGCACCCTGCAAAATACAATTGGATGACATATAACCTCCATAACTCCAGCCCCAAATCGCTATTCTGCTTTTATCCACATAGCTTTGTTTGGCTAAATATTTAGCTGCTTCTATTTGGTCTTGAACCTCCAATTTACCCAATTGCCCATAAGTAGCCTTACGGAAAGCCTCTCCTCTTCCTCCTGTTCCTCTGTTATCCACACAAACCACCAAATAACCTTTTGAAGCCAAATGTTGATACCAGAAATAATCAAAATAATCCCATTTATTTTCAACTTCTTGAGAACCAGGACCTCCATATACAAACATGAGTGTTGGATATGCTTTTTTAGAGTCAAAGTTATGAGGTTTTATCATCCATGCATTGAGTGTTGCATTAGGTACTGGAACTGGAAAAAATTCTTTTTGTGAAATTTGATAGCCTGCTAGTGTGTTTTTTAGCTTCTCATTGGTTTCTAAATCCTTGATTTTTTTACCTGAAATTTCATATAAACTAAACACAGCAGGTGTATTGGCTGTACTGTACTCATCCATAAAAAATTGGCAATCTTGGCTCATGGTTATTTCATGATAGCCTTTTGCATTCAAAATCTGTTTTTCAGCACCTTTGTCCAAAGAAATAGAATATAAATATCTTTCTAATGGTGATTCTTTGGTTGAAGTAAAATACAAAGTTCTTTTTTTCTCGTCTAAACCTATTAGTTTGCTTGCCTCCCAGCTTCCTTTCGTAATTTGTCTGATAAGTTTTCCTTTCAAATCATATAAATAAAAATGCTTGAACCCATCTTTTTCAGAAGCCAAAATCATTTCTTTTCCATTTGCCAAATAATGTAAATCCTCATTAAACTCTACATCTACGTAAGCTTTATTCTCTTCAGTATAAACAGTTTCTGTTGTGTTTTTAACTACATTAGCATGGATTAATTCTAATTTATTTTGAAGGCGATTTAATTTTCTGATAGAAAGTACATCAGCATTTTGAGTCCATTTCACACGAGCAATGTACATATCTGTTTCTGAACCCAAATTGATAGGTTGAGTTTGTTTGCTATCCAGATTATATACTGAAAGATTTACTACTGAATTTTTCTCACCAGCTTTGGGATATTTGAATTTATAATCTTGAGGATATAAGCCTTTCCAAACCTGCATATTATACTCTTTCACAGCACTTTCATCAGATGTATAGAAAGCTATTTTTTTACTATCAGGCGACCAGAAAAATGCCTGAGCGAATCCAAACTCTTCTTCATAAACCCAGTCTGTAGAACCGTTGATAATCGAATTGGATTTGCCATTAGTAGTAATTGCTGTTTCATTCATGGTTTTCAAATCTACCATAAACAAGTTGTTATCTCTTGCAAAAGCTACTTTTGAGCCATCAGGTGAAAGTGTAACATAAGATTGTTTTCCATTATTAGAAACCTTGATGTTGTTTTTAGTTTTGATATCATAAATATAATACTCAGCCTTAAAAGAACGCCTGTAAATGGCTTCACGAGAATTTAACAATAAGATTTTATCCTCAGTAGCATTTAATTCGTACGAATCGAACTTTATTGGTACTTCAGCAATCAAACCAACATTTTTATTGGTTTTAGTTTCATATTTATAAATTTTATTGCCTTCTGAAATGGTATAGAATTGGCTATTTTGCATATAATTGAAGCCATCGGCAGCACTCGGATAAAATGAGTAAGTTTGCCAAACATCTTCAATCGTTACATTTTTCTTTTGAGCTTTTACTTGCCCTACAAGACAAAGTATCAGCCATAGGCTCCATAAATAGCTTTTTTTCTGCATAAGAAATCTTTATGTTTTTAGATAGATAAAATATTTTATGAATTAACGACAATAAATTGTCTTTCTTATAAGTTATTAAAATAAAACATTTTTTTAGATATAGTTGCAAAATTGGCATAAAAATTGTTTTAATTATAATAGATTCTCAAAATAAGAAAAAGACTATCAAAGCATATAAGTTTTGTTTGTTTATGTTGTTTAATTGTTTACAGAAAACCCCAAATCTTTGATTTGGGGTTTTCTCTTTTAATTTTGTGTCTAAAATAAGAATTTATTACCTTGTTGCATTATTATTTTGCCACAAAAATTATGGGTATCTCAGAACGCAAACAACGAGAAAAAGAATCTATTCGTTCAAAAATTTTAGAAGTAGCTACAGAGTTATTTTTAGAAAAAGGATATGAAGGTACAAGCATCCGAACTATATCAGATGCCATAGAGTATAGCCCTGCAACTATTTACCTTTATTTTAAGGATAAAAATGATATTTTCTGGCAAATGCAATGCAAAGCATTTGATTTGCTCAATGAACGTTTGAAAGATTCCCAATCTATCATGAATCCTTTTGAGCGACTCAAAGCTATCGGAAAAGTTTATCTTAACTTTGCCTTCGACAATCCACAATATTACGATTTGATGTTTATTTTACGTTCTCCTATGGAGGTATTAAATGAAGAGAAAACATGGGAACAGGGTATCAAACTTTATAAAACCATTGAAGAAATTGTTGGAGCTTGTATGGTTTTGGATAAAATTAAAGGCAAAGATCATCAAGTAGTAGCTTTTACTTTTTGGTCATATATTCATGGGCAGTGTGCTTTACTGATTAGAAAAAGGTTGCCTATGCATGAAAAAAATCATTTACGTTATCTCATAGGACAATCATTTGAATTTATTTTTGACATTTTTAGCAAATAAAAAAATATGCAAGTATTAGTAACAGGTGGTTTGGGTTTTATTGGTTCTCATACAGTTGTTGCACTGGTAGAAGCTGGTTATGAGCCTATTATATTAGATAATTTGAGTAATTCCGAACTTTTTATTTTAGATAGAGTTCAAGAAATTACCAAAAAAACAATCAAGTTTTACAAAATTGATTGTTTAGATTATCCAAATCTCGAAAAAGTTTTTCAAGAAAATAATATTCAAGGTGTTATTCATTTTGCTGCTTATAAAGCTGTTGGTGAGTCTGTTTCTGAGCCTTTGAGGTATTACGAAAACAATTTGCTTTCGTTGATTCATTTGCTCAAAATCATGCCCAAGTATCAAGTAGAAAACTTTGTATTTTCTTCTTCGTGTACGGTGTATGGACAAACAGAAATGCTTCCTGTCAATGAGCAAGCCCCTATTTTACCTGCTTTTTCTCCTTATGGCTATACAAAGCAAGTTTGCGAACAAATTATAAAAGATACAGTTTTTGCTCAAAAAACACTCAAAGCCATTGCATTGCGATATTTCAATCCGATTGGCTCACATTCTTCTGGCTTAATAGGTGAACTACCTAAAGGTATTCCTAACAATCTTATTCCTTATATTACACAAACAGCCATTGGTTTACGTAAACAGCTCCAAGTTTTTGGCAACGATTATCCCACGTCAGATGGCACTTGCATCAGGGATTTTATCCATGTTTGCGATTTGGCAGAAGCTCATGTAAAAGCCTTAGAATATCTCCAGAAACAACAAAATGGTCTGATAGATTTTATAAATGTAGGAACTGGAAATGGTGTTTCTGTGATGGAGATTATAAAAACATTTGAAGAAGTTTCTGGTGTAACGCTCAATTATACCATTGCACCACGCAGAGAAGGCGATATTACTGAAATTTATGCAGATGCCACCAAATCAAAGCAGATGCTTCATTGGGAAGCTAAAAGACCTCTTCGTCAAGCTCTTTTAGATGCTTGGAACTGGCAAAAGAAGTTGAATTCTGAATAGTCTCTTCTTAAAAAATATCACTTATATTAACTGAAATTTCGAGAATAGGTCCTATAAAATTACCAGCAACAATAATAAATTCATAAAATATGGATAAAAAAACAGGAATACTTGACCTTACTCTTTCCAAACGAACGGAATTAATAAAACTTCTGCTTGCTGCGTGCATTCTTGCAATGGGAACAAGTTTAATTGCAAACTTCTTAACTGAATATTTTAAAGCCAAGATGATAGTTTCTTTAATTTTAGGGGGAATATTAATTATTGTGGTGGTCGTATATTTCATTTATACTATAATTAGTGAAGCCGAAAAAGAAATTGAAATTGAAGGATTAATTGCCATTGAGAAAAAAAGTAAGAATGTATGCCCAATTTTGAGATATGAGTTTTCTGAAAACCTTGCAGATACAATGAGTGCAGTCTTTCTAGAAAATGAAGCCCTCAAGCAATATTGGGAAGAGGATTTTAAAAATAAAAAAACAAACGACGAGAAAAAGGAAAAAGTCAATAACAATAGCGAATCCAATGAGCAAAAAAAAGAAGATACTGGATATTATGCAATCATTCGTGTCATAGATGATAAATCTAGTAAAGAAAAAAAGAAAGCAGATAAAATTCTTGAAGAAACTGTTGAGTACTTAATCATTGAACAACTATCAATGCATCTTTCTACCTATTTCAATAATTATGGGCAAGACAAATTTATTAAAGAATATACAAGAACAGATTTTCCTGAAATATTATTACAAAATCGTATTGTGAATTTACTTTCAACACCTTTTGAAGACAGAGCTATTTTTGTAAAGGCTGGTATGACAAAGAATCCACCAGAAGGAGAGATTATTTCAATTTATGGAAATGATGGTTCACGATTCACAAGATTTGACCTTGTTTTACCTAAAGGTTCTACAATTAAACGACCAAGTGACGGTATCTTAACAGTTGAGAACAATAGAATTTTTCTACAAATAGAAATTAAGTATGGAGGTTTTGCTTCAGCTCTTCCCAAAGGATTTGAACAAAATTATCTTGGGTTAGACATTCGTGACTTGGACACACGAAAACTTGATATCACATTAAGATACAAGATAAAGCCATTAGCACTTTTTTATCGCTCAAAATGGAACTACCATAATTGGGTTGACTCTTTTGCTGAAAGGTTAATTGAATACCTGTCCTTTGGTACATTCGTTCATAATGTAAATTGGGAAGCAAATTTGACAAGTATAATTACTGCAAATCAGAGACGAAGAATATTGAAAGAAAGAAGTGAAACAGAAAACGCAAAAACTGAAAACAATGATACTGTATCAAATAATTAATAAAATTTTATGCCTTCATTGGTGTTCTTCACCAACGAAAATAAATTGCTTGTTGGTGTCGCTATGCTAAAACACCAACAAGGGCGAAAAAAAATCACGAATAGCGTAGTATATTTACTACAATTCTATTAACTTATAGGGATATTCTACTTTACACAAATACAAACCATCAGGGCTGGCTGCTGCTGAGGCTTTGCTACGGTCTCTGGCTTTTATAATTTGCTCAAAATCTGAAATACTCATCTTGCCTTTTCCTACATCCAATAATGTCCCTACAATAGCCCTTACCATTCCCCACAAAAAACGATTGGCAGAAATCTGAAAAACAAGCATTTTTTGGTTGCTAAAAGGCTCAATTGTTTCAAACCAAAAGGCTTCATGTATTTTACATTTGAATGTTTTTACATTGGCTCTTACCTTGCTAAATGACTCAAAATCTTCGTAAAGTAATAGCTTTTGGGCTGCTTGTTCCATCAATTCCACATCCAAAGTACGAGAAACCAAAAGAGCTAAATTCTCAAGATAAGGGTTTTTCTTTGTAACAATTTTATACTGATAGGTTCTTTTGAAAGCATCAAAACGAGTATGAGCATTTTCTGGAACTTCATAAATCCCCAAAATGCTAATGTCTTTGGGCAATAAGGCATTCCAAGCCCTTAGCATTTGTGAGCTTAGAGGCTTTTCTGTATCAAAATGAGCAAATTGTTGGCTTGCGTGTACGCCTGTATCCGTTCTGCCACTTCCTGTAATACTAACAGGCTCCCGCAAAATTGTCCTAAGAGCATATTCCACTTTTTCTTGTACACTCAAAGCATTCTCCTGAATCTGCCAGCCTGCATAGTGAGTGCCTTTGTAGGCTATTTCAATAAAGTAACGCATGGAGATAGTATAGAGATTTTAGTGGTAAGTATTTAGAATATTGATAGAAAAAAGAGCCTAGAGAAAAGATTTTAGCGTTGTTCTTTTTTCCTTTCTCTTTTCTGAAAAAAGTCTCACATCTCTTGTCTAATGTCTAAACTAAATATCCCACTGAGCAATAGCTGGAAAACTTTCGTAAGCAGTCATATCGTATCTACAAGGAACAATAGAAATAAATCCATTATCCAAAGCCCAAACATCTGTATCTATGCCTGAATCTTCATTGATAAAATCACCTACCAGCCAATAATACACTCTACCATAAGGGTCTTTGCGTTCTTCAAAATTTTCTTGCCAACGAGCTTTTGCTTGTCTGCAAATCTTAATACCCTGAATATCACCATGTATAATTGAAGGGAAATTTACATTCAAGGCTACATTAGCAGGAATTCCTTTTTCAATGGCTTCTATAGTAATTTTCTTAATGTAATGTCTGATATGCGAAAAATCTGCATTATGAGCATAATCACATAATGAAAAGCCTATCGCAGGCAAGCCTTCAATAGCTGCCTCAATCGCCGCTGACATTGTTCCAGAATACAAAACACTCACAGAAGAATTACTTCCATGATTTACTCCGCTTACTACCAAATCGGGTTTTCTATCTTTTAAAACATGATGTTTGGCTAATTTCACGCAATCGGCTGGTGTACCCGAACACTCATAAGCCTCTACACCAATATCTTCAAACACATCCGATTTATCCAAACGCAACATATTATTGACTGTAATAGCATGTCCCATACCTGACTGAGGGCTATCTGGAGCAACTACTACCACCTCACCCAATTCTGCCATAATCTCTGTAAGCGTTCTGATGCCTTTAGAGGTAATGCCATCATCATTAGAAATAAGTATTAAAGGTTTCTTTTTCATATTTTTATTTTTGTAGGTTTAGTTTAATGTATCTAAACCATTTATTACTAAATCTATTGTATTACTCAAAAGTCCTTTACTTTGAGTTTCTTTACCTTTTATTCTTTCTACAAACTCCACTACACTTTTATCTAAATCTTTTGTTTGAGCAATATGTTTGATAAATGCACTACCAATAATAGCTCCTTTAGCATATTTGCAAGCCTTTTGAAAACTTTCTGCATCCGAAATTCCAAAACCTATTTGTGTTGGATTTTGGAGATTCATGGCTACAATACGCTTAAAATAAGTTTCTTGTTCTTCAGAAACTCCTGATTTTGTACCTGTTGTAGTTGCCTGAGCTACTAAATAAATAAAGCCTTTGGATACTTCATCTATTTTTTGGATTCGAGCCTCTGATGTTTGTGGAGTAATTAAAAAAATATTGAACAATCCATATTGTTCAAATGTGGTTTTATATTCGTCTATATACTCTTGTAGAGGCAAATCAGGCAGAATAACACCATCGACTCCTACTTCTGCACAAGCTTTACAAAAGTTTTCTATTCCAAATTGTAAAACAGGATTCAAATATCCCATTAGAACCAAAGGAATTTGGGTTTCCTTACGAATATCTTTGAGTTGTTCAAAAAGTAACTCAATGGTCATTCCATTTTCTAATGCTACCTCACTACTTTTCTGAATGACTTCGCCATCGGCAAGTGGGTCGGAGAATGGCATACCTATTTCTATCAAATCAACTCCATTTTGAGCCAAAAGGCGAATGATTTGAGTAGTATCATGTAAATTAGGAAAGCCCGCTGTAAAATAAATAGTCAGAATTTCCTTATCTTTGGACTGAAATAATTGTTCGATACGGTTCACAGGGCAATAACTGTTTGATTTGAGCCAAAAAATGAGTTCACAAAGTTATAAAAATTTCAGAACGGGTATTTTTTATTTTCATTTTTAATTTATTCTTGATGCATAAGGCTGGTTTTGTTAATATTATCGGAAAACCCAACGCAGGGAAATCTACCCTGATGAATGCTTTGATGGGTGAAAAACTTTCTATCATCACCTCCAAAGCACAAACTACACGCCACAGAATTACAGGCGTACTCACAGGCGAAGATTACCAAATTGTGTATTCTGATACCCCTGGCATCATAGATCCCAAATATCCACTCCAAAAAGCCATGATGAATTTTGTTCAACAGTCTTTAGAAGATGCTGATATTTTGCTGTGGGTGATTGATGCCACTGACCCAGAAGCTCAAGATTTAGTCATAGAAAAAATAAAACGAGCTAATACCAATTTGGTAATTGGTCTCAATAAAATAGATTTAGTAGCCCAAGAGAAAGCACAAGAAATTATGTCTTTTTGGCAAAAAGAGTTCCCGAATATGTCTATTGTACCTATTTCAGCTCTTAATAAGTTCAATACAGATGTTTTATTAGAAAAAATTAAAGATGCTTTGCCCGAACATCCTGCATATTATGATAACGATACTCTAACAGATAAATCAGAACGCTTTTTTGCTTCGGAGATTATCCGAGAGAAAATTTTCTTGTACTACGACCAAGAAATACCTTATAGTACAGAAACTGTAATAACTTCTTTCAAAGAAACTGAAACCATCATCAGAATTCAGGCTGAAATCATTGTGGAACGAGATAGCCAAAAAGGTATCTTGATTGGCAAAGGTGGCAAATCACTTAAAAAAGTAGGTGTGGAAGCCCGAAAAGATATGGAAGCATTTTTCGGCAAACAAGTTCATTTAGAACAATTTGTAAAAGTAGAAAAAGATTGGCGTAAACAAGAACGCCAGCTCTCAAGGTTTGGATATATTCTGAGTTAAGTGTTTATGGAAGTTTTATATGATAAAGAAATTTATTTCTTGTAAAAATTGTGGCAATAAATTGAGTAGGCTTTTGAGTAAAGAGATTGATTTTAAAAATGTTGATTTATACACAGAACAACCTTTGCTTGAAAAGTATTGCTACACCATTTTAGAGGACAAGTATTTGTATATTTCTTTATGGGATAAATGGAATCTGCCATACCATCAAGATACCTCAAGAATGATTGGGTGTTGTGGTCCTTATGTATATGGTTTGCCAAATTTAGTTTGTAATGCTTGCAGTTCCGAAGTAGCTCGAGAAGTAACAGATTGTTGTACAAGTCATTATATCAGATTTAACTTATCAACTATTCAGCTTTTAGATGACTCTAATAGATTTTATGAAAAAATAGAAACCCTATCTATTCCTGAAGAGCAAAAAAAGCGACTTGAAACTTTGTTGTTTTACAATCAAATAGAAAATTTTAAACAAGAAATTGAAATTTTTAGTCCTTTTGATAAAACTCAATAAGTCCTTCCATAGGGCTTTTGATAATTTTACCCATTTGGAGTCCTTTTTGTTTTAAACATTCTCCCAATATTTCTTGAAAATAAAAAGCCACCGAACCTACAAAATGAATAGGTAGAGTCTGCACATCAGACATTTTGAGTATATATTTTTCTAAAAATGAATTAAAATTTTGAATAAGCATGTTTTGAATAAACTCATTTTGGATATGTTTACTCAAAAAAGGTGAAAAAGAGGCAAAGTAGCGATTTGGGCTTTTTTTCTGATAGGCGTTTTCTAAAACCTCTTCTAAGCCTATATTATAAGTATTTTTCAAATCTTGCCACAGAGTCTCAGGCATTTCTTTGTGCAAATATGCTTTAATTAGCTCTTTTCCTAGAAAGCCCCCACTACCTTCATCACCAAGCCAAAAACCCAAATTGATAGGTTGATTCGTAATTTTCTCCCCATCAAAAACACAAGCATTTGAGCCTGTACCCAAAATACAAGCTACACCTGAATTTTTTCCACACAAAGCCACAGCAGCAGCTTGCAAATCATGTTCTATTTGTATGATGTGAGCTTTTTTAAAAATCTCCAAAAAAGCAGCTTTAACAATATTTCTTTTGGATTCAGTTGAGCAACCTGCACCATAAAAGTAAATTTCTGTAATGTGTTGTTCGTTTACATGCCCTACCACATTTGCCCAAAGTTCTTCAACTATTTGTTCTGTTGTCCAAAAATATGGATTAATGCCTACAGTTTGGAAGCATGCTTGTACTTGTTTGTTCTCTAAAACTGTCCAGTCTGTTTTGGATGAGCCACTATCTGCAATTAAAATCATGTTATTTAGAAGTGTTTATCAACTCAATACTATATACTAAATTTATAAACACCAAAAAAAATAGTTTAAAACTTCCAGGTAGCTCGTAAATCAAGAAAATTGGCAGTTTGTCCATGAGCTTTCATATTGAAGCCAATTCCCCAATTTTTATGAATATCGTACATCACACCCCACCGATGGTACCATCGACTAAAATAAGGGCTATCGCTGTATGCATATATACCTACTTGTTGTGTAAATCGAAACTTCCCTAGCAGAAAAGCATGTCCAAGCATCCAACCCCACCGAAAATTACTTGCACTCAAACTATCTTGCCTTAGACGTTCTGCCAAAGCACCATCCCAATAAAATTCTGTTGCTATACTAAAAGCATGAAGAGGATTAATTTGTCTGTTAGCTTGTAAAGAAAATCCTCCTATCATAAACCTTCGCTTTTGACCCACTCCTGCCCCTTTGTTAGAAAGGAAAGCAGTACTTTCCCATTGTAGTTCCTTTTCTCTTACAAATGTTTTTTTACTTCTTGATGGCAAATCTATGGGATTGATTGTATATAAAACACCCAAAGAGCCTGTAATCCAGTTAATTCCTTTATTAGGGTCTTTAATTCCCCCATTGGAAACATGCTGATAGTTGATATGACTATTCAAATACCATTTTTTATTTAATTGTATTTGTAAGCCACTAGCCACTGTAAGATAAGCACTTACAGGCAAGCTATACGAACGATTATTTGGATTTTGAATGGAATCATAAGGATTGGTAAGATAAGAAAGCCCTACGATTCCTCTTACCGAAAAAGAAGTCCGTTTGGTTAGCCTAAATGTAGGCTCTAGAAAATATGCCAACTGAACACTTTTTCCTAAAATAATATTGTCATAATTATAGTAGCTTGCTAAAAAACCCATTTGTGGATAACAATGACAGTTATCCCAAACTTTTTGACTTGTTCTCTGCCAGTTCATTTCCATTTGCAAACCCCAAGGGAATGAATTGGCTGTATTCTCAACAGCAGGAGAATGAGCAAAAATACTTCCATAATGAATCTGCCCACCTATTCTCAAAATGTTGTTCTGTAAACTATCTTGAGCTGATGCAGTACAAAACAATAACCAAAAAAAGAAAATAGAACGCATTTATATTTTAATTTAATAGTAATACTATTAAAAAGTAAATTTGTTTCAAAAAAATTTTTTTTATCGTATTTTTTGCAAATTTGCCTCATAATTAAAAACTTCATTATGCCTCGTATTGCCTTATTTGCTTCAGGAAGTGGTTCCAATGCCGAAAATATCATACGCTATTTTCAAAATCATGCATCCATTGAAGTAGCCTGTTTGCTCTCTAATAAAAAAGATGCTTATGCTCTTGAAAGAGCTAAAAATCTTCAGATTACAACTTATACTTTCAATAGAGTAGACTTTTATGAATCTTCCGCTGTTCTTAATATTTTGAAAAAAGAAAAAGTAGATTGGGTTGTTTTGGCTGGTTTTTTATGGCTCATTCCTGAAAATTTAGTAGAAGCTTATGAGAATAAAATTATCAACATTCATCCTGCCTTATTGCCCAAATATGGTGGAAAAGGTATGTATGGAGAAAAAGTACATGAAGCAGTCTGGCAGGCTCAAGAGAAAGAAACAGGCATTACTATTCATTATGTAAATCCTCATTACGACAAAGGAAAAATAATTTTTCAGGCTATTACAACTCTCAATGACCAAGATACCCCTGAAACCATTGCAAAAAAAGTACATGCTTTGGAGTATGAGCATTTCCCAAAAGTCATAGAAAAAACGGTTTTAGGTTCATGATGAGATTTTGCTATTTGATTATATGCCTTACTTTACAAAGTTGCTTTCAAACTAAAAAGCCCTACAGTCAATACCATTCTTATTGGATTTATGAAGGATGTCATACTTTCTTAGATACACTTGATATTCAACCAGTAGGATATAGTTTATTTGAAGATACTCATAAAAATATTTATTTTAAGAGCTATAATCCGGAAGATAATAAAGTACTACTTATCAAAAATATTTATTATGGATGTAAAGAAGATTCTCTAAATTATCAACAGTATGAATTAAAAAATAAAATTGATATTGCAACATTTAGTCCTTTACAAAATAGTTATTATTCAGACAAAAATCATTTGTTCTATTTTTTCATGAATAGTGATGGAGGGCATTTCTATATTTTAGATAGTTTAGAATATAAAACATTACACATTTTTCCAAAATCTCATTTTTTAATTCATAGAAATAATGTTTATTATATGGGGCAGATAATTGAAAATGCTGATTATAAAACCTTTCAACCTATTTATAAAGATACTTTATTTACTTTTTTTGGTAGAGATAAAAAAAATTATTTTAAAGGTCTAGATATTTGTTTAGAACAAGAAGCAAAATAATAAAATCATTCATCACTTATAATTTATAACTCATCACTCACCATGTTTCAATCAGATATACAAATAAGGGTTCGTTACGCAGAAACCGACCAAATGAAGTATGTTTACTATGGAAATTATGCTATTTATTTTGAAGTAGCTCGTGTAGAATGTTTACGAAATTTGGGTTTGGAATACAAAACGTTGGAAGATGTACATCATGTCATGATGCCTGTTTTGGAACAGTATTCTAAATATATTCGCCCTGCCATGTACGATGATATGCTTACTATCAAAACTTCTATTGCAGAATTGCCCAATACTCGTATTCGTTTTGAGTACGAAATTTACAATCAGAGTAATACGCTTATCCACAAAGCTCATACAGTTTTGGCATTTGTCCACACTCAAACCCTAAAACCTGTCCCTTGCCCTGATGTATTTTTAAACATTCTGAAGCCTTTTTATTCATAAGTACTTGTTTGATTGATGCTTATCCCTCCATAGAATCGGGCAGGTCGTATTTTTTGGTGAGATTTGTATAAATAGATTTCGTTTTTATCATCAATCATGGGTACATGAGCATTTTCTGAACGAATCCAACTTTGTGGGACAAAGTACATATCATGTAAAAGTGCATTTTGAAAGAAATTTCTAATTTTTTCACTGTCTATGCCCACACTTGTCTGAAAAGTTTGCCCAAAATTCCACGCATAATTGACTTTAAAAGCGATAATACCTGCCGAAGTTTTTCCAAAAGGCTGATTTTCCATATCCAAATACCCAAAACGAGCAGGATACAAACTATCTTTTACTCGCATAGCTCCTTGAGTATCACCTGTCCACAAAATATTTTGAAAACTATATTGAAAATTGTCTTTCTGAAAAGTAGTACTCAATGCACTAGTTCTGAATCTATCTTTTCCACCTCCTCCAAATACATCATTTTCAAGGCTTATCAGCCAGTTTTTAAAATGGGCTGTTACACTTCCTGAGCATTGAGAAGTCTGAAAATTATTTCCATAATAATGAAAAGCATAGCCCAATGCATATGCATTGGACATTTGGTGATTTATTACACTTAAAAAGTTTTTGTTTGATATATCAGTTTTTCCAAAGCCATACAAAGCTCCTAGACTGGTTCTAAAACCAATGCCTTTTTTTCCTGAATAATGTTTGTAATGATACAAACCTGTTACCTCTCCATTAAACTGTACAAATGGAGAAGCTTGAACGTAGCCTCTAAGCGTAAATCCTAAGTTTTTTTGGTGTGTGCCTAAAGTAGTACAAATACCTCCTTGTATAGCCCAGTTTTGAGCTTGGCAAATTTGAGGTAAAAAAAGAGATAAAAGAGAAAAGATTAGAGGACAAAGTAATTTTATCCATATTATCATTAAAAATCTAATATCTAACATCTCATGTTTTATGTCTCTTTTATCAAAGTTCAAAAAAATCTCCTTTGGCAGGAATTGTTACATTTTTGTACTGATGACTTTCTAAAAGCTTTTTAAAATCTTGCATAGAACTTTCTTCTCCATGAATTAAGAAGGTTTGCTTCAGAGTCTCAGGATTTTGAGCTTTCATAAATTCCAGCAAATCATTTTGGTCTCCATGCCCACTAAAAATATCAATAGAACGAATATTGGCTAAAACGGCAAACTTTTTATCACCTATATCAAGTGTTTTATCACCATATAACAATTGATGCCCCAATGTACCTTCAGCAGCAAAACCTATCATTAAGATAGTTGCATAAGGATTTTGAATATTAGCTTTTACGTGGTGTTCTATTCTGCCACCTTGAATCATTCCAGAAGAAGAAATAATAATACAAGGCTCCGAATGATTCGAAATGAGTTTACTTGTTTTTAAATCTTCTACATAAATCAGATTCTCAAAATCAAATAGGTTTTTATGTTCTGCATAGAATTGTTGAGCTTCTTCATTCAAAAGCCCTGAATAAGTCTCATAAGCTCTTGTACTATGGTGAGCCAAAGGACTATCCGAAAATATTTTGATAGGAGGTAATCTGTTTTCAATACTTAATTTATGTAATGTAAACAAAAGTGCTTGTGTTCTGCCTACACTGAAAGCAGGAATAATCAGTCTACCTGGTATTTGTACACATGCTTCATTAATAATTTCAAAAATTTCGTCTTCAGCAGAGCCCTGCGATTTGTGTAAACGATTCCCATAAGTAGTTTCACAAAGTACATAGTCTGCTTGTGGGGGTGTTTGTGGGTCTTGAAGTAATGGATAGTTTTTTCGACCTATATCTCCTGAAAAAAGCGTTTTTTTGATTGTACCATTCTCCTCTATTTCTAAAAATGCATTTGCAGCACCCAATAAATGTCCTGTGGGAATGAGTGTAACCCAAACACCTTTTACAATTTGAAATCTTCTGTTAAATTGTAACGGAAAGAAATACTCTTCTGTATCATCTACATGCTTAGGTAAATACCACTCAGATGTATCTGTAGTATATTTATTTTTAGTTTTTTTCTGTTTCCCTTGCATTTTTTTTAGTCTTCTTTGATGCAATTGTGCTGAGTCTTGCAAAAGAAGTCTTGTAAGAGTTTGTGTTGCAGAAGTACAAATAATTTGCCCTTCAAAGCCTTCACGAATCAAGTTTGGTAAGTTTCCAGAATGGTCTATATGAGCATGTGTGAGTATTACTACATTTATCATGGATGCCTCAAAAGGAAAAATATTGCCTGAATATTCTGTTTCTTCATCCTCCTCCACTTTTTTTCTTCCTTTTTCCATATCAAAGCCACAATCTATCAAAATACGATAGTCATCCTCCAATTCTAACAAATACATGCTACCCGTAACTTGGCGAGCAGCTCCCCAAAAAGTTAATTTCATTTTAAATTAATTATAGCTTTCTAAAAATGTAACATGCAAAAAAGGAAAAAAAAATGGAAATACCAAGTTTTATTCAAGGGTTCAAGATTTTATCATTTTTTTTTGTGGTTTATTAAACCTTTTATTTGAAATTGCATCTAAGTTCAAAAGCCTAATAGATATATCGAGTAAATGGAAGATAAAGAATTTTTAGAAAAGTTTAGTCAGCCTGATACTAAAAACTATGCATTTAATCAAATGGTACGAAAGTATCAACAAAAAGTCTATTGGCATGTACGTAAAATGGTTATTGATCATGATGATGCCAATGACCTTACACAAGAAACTTTTGTAAAAGTTTGGCAAAACTTAGATAAATTTAAAGGTGATTCTCAGTTGTTTACATGGATTTATAGAATTGCCACCAACGAATGTCTTACATTTTTGAAAAGAAAGAAAACAAAGTTTTTTTTACCTATCGGAGATGTAAGTAAAGAGCTTTTAAGAAAATTAGAAACTAGTGATTATATATCAGGGGATGAGATTGCTATAAAATTACAAAAAGCATTATTAAAACTCCCTGAAAAACAACGTTTGGTTTTTAATATGAAATATTATGATGATATGAAGTATGAAGAAATCTCGGAAGTTTTAGGGACAAGTGTAGGTGCTTTAAAAGCTTCTTATCACCATGCAGTCAAAAAAATAGAAGAATATATGCAACAAGATTAATGAAGAGAAGATTATGAAAAAGTTTGATTTAGAAAACAATAAAAAACAACCTCCATTTGGAACACCTGATGGATATTTTGAAGCTTTTATAGGAAAATTAGAAGATCGAATACAAGGCGAAACAGTCCCTAAAAAAGCTACCAAAAAACTACCTTTTGGAGTACCAGAAAACTATTTTGAGTTATTACCTCAATATATTGCCAAAAGAATAGAAACTCTTTTACCAAAAGTTTGGTATAAACAACCAAGTTTCAAATGGGCATTTGCAGGAACTAATTTAGCTGTAGTTTGTGTATTTGTATGGTTTAATTTTTTCAGAACAGAGAATTTTGCTCATCAAGCAGATAAAGAACTTGCTGAAAACCTAAAAACTATTTCTAAAGAAGAGCTGATTCAATATTTGGCGTATCATACGCCACAAGAAGCATTGGCTCAGGCTCAAGAAATGCCTATCAATCAAGAGGTTTATCAACAAAAAGTAGAAGTTATCCAAGATACTACTACACCTAAAATACAAAAAAACATTACTACTGAAGAGCTTCTTGAAAACGAATCGGACAGAAAAGAATTAGAAAAAATTTTAGAAGAAGAATTAGAGGCTGAAGATTTAGAAGATATTATAAATCCTTAAAATATAATACACTTATGAGATACATTTTATTATTTATTTGCTCAATAATTATAGGACATACAGATTTATTAGCTCAACCTGGACAAAGAATACAACAAGCTCGAAAAGAATATGTTATCAAACGCCTAGGGCTTACAGCAGAGCAAGAAAAAAAGTTTGTACCTTTATATGATGAATACTCAAAAAAACAGCACGAATTGCAAAAACAAATTAGGCAACTTCGTTTTGAAGCAAACAGTTTAGCTCTTTCTGATGCAGAGCTTAGTGCTGATGTAGATAAACTGCTTGAGCTTAAACAAAAAGATTTGGATTTAGAAAAAGAGTATTTAAATAAATTCAAAACGATTCTGAACATCAAACAAGTAGTTGAAATGTATAAAGCAGAAAAAGATTTTGTTCGAGTTGTGTTAAAAGGATTGAGAGACAAAGGATAAGTAAAAAATAGAGCCATCATATTATGGCTCTATAAATTTTTGTATAATTTCTAAAAACTCTTGGGGTTTCTCTGCATGTAGCCAATGTCCAGCCCCTTCAATGGTTTCTATTTGTACATTTTGGAAATAATGTTGAATTAACTCAAAATCTTCATCTAAAATATAATCTGATTTTGCTCCCCTTACAAAAAGAGTGGGTTCATCAAATGATAAATTGGTAAGTAAACCTTCTCCTACATTTTCTATTTGAGCATCTATAACAGATAAATTGATACGCCAAGCCCATTTTTGATGTTCATCTCTATACAAGTTCTTCAAAAGGAAAGCCTTTGTATCCAATTCTTTTACATATTCACCTAAAATATCTTCCGCTTGTTTACGAGAAGTAAGTGTATTAAGGTCAATTGCTTTTAAGCCTGTCAATATTTTCTGATGATGTAGTGGATATTCTTTGGGAGCAATATCTGCTACAATCAGTTTTTTAATTGAAGAAGGAAAAAAAGAACAAGCGTATTGCATAGCTGTTTTTCCGCCCATAGAGTGTCCTAAAATAATTGGATTCTGAATATTTTGAGATTTGATAAATTCATCTAAATCTTCTGCCATTACCTGATAATCCCACTCATTGCTATGTGGCGATTTCCCATGATTGCGTTGGTCTATCAGATATACTTGGTTTTTTTCTGCTAAAACTCTTCCAACTGTGAGCCAATTGTCCGAAGAACCAAACAATCCATGTATAATGACAATCTCTTGCCCTTGTGAGCCTACTTTTTGATGATATAATTGCATTATTTTTTTCCAAAGAGTTTATACTGAATGACTAACCAAATAAAATAGCTATTGGTTGTAAAATATCTTTTAAATAATCTTTTGGGTTCTTGAATAAGCCTGTAAAGCCATTCTAAACCATTTTTTTGCATCCATTTGGGTGCTTGTTTGATAGTACCTGCATGAAACGCAAAAGCAGCTCCTACTGCCATCATTACAGCATTGATTTTGCCTTTATTGCTTGCTACCCAGATTTCTTGTTTGGGACATCCTCTACCAACCAATAAAATATGTGTTCCTGCATCATTGACCATTTCTGGAGTAAGTGTATTATCATCAGGTTTGTCTTCTCTGTATTTACCACATATTTTAACGTTGGGATAGTGATTTTGGATAAAAGCCACAAATTTTTCAAGTGTTTCTTCTGTTGCTCCTCCATATACATACACATTTAAACCCAAATCATTTGCTTCAGCTAAAACTCTCAATGTCAGTAATGGTCCATAAACTCTATCTTTTAGGCCTACTTTATGAAAATTATTCATAGCCCAACGGATAGGTTGTCCGTCAGGAACAATCATATCAGCTTTTTTGACTGCTTCTGCAAAACTTGGGTTTTGCTTGTTTTCTACAACTCCATGAACAGGCAAAGCATATACAGCATAACTTGTTTTGTTTTTAGCTTGTTCAATAATTTCTAAGGCTGCACTATCATAATTTACTACAGCATAAGGAATAGAAAATATATCAACTTTTTGGAAAGACATATCTTAATTTTTATTTTGAAAATGCAAAAGTATAGCAAAAACCTTACTTTTCAAATCAAAATTCTTTTGGCAAGGATCAAAACTCTCGATTCGTTGTGTAATGTTACTCCCAAAATCCATTCTTCACCACCTTCTTGTATTTTAGTTTGCTTACGAATTTGTTCCACAGACAAAGGATAGTTTCTTACGGCAATATTTGCTTTTTTATCAGGCAGGTAGGTTTGAAGTTCTTTCATGGCCGTATTTCCTTGAAATACTTTTATCATTTCAAATATTCTCCCTTGAAAATCTTTCTTCAAAATATCTGAAGTATAAATATGAGTATTGGGATGCAATTTTGATAAATCAAATATTTGAGCTACAGTTTTAAAAAAACCAGCTTTCATAATAGAAGCATTAGGCTCATAAATGTATTTTTGAGGCTCAGAATAAGTAATAGTTACGGTTTCTTCTTTTAATTTAGTACCTTTTAAAATATCATTTTTTTGATTAGACAGAATATTAACAGCTTCTATTTCAATATCTTGATACTCATTACAATCTTTTTTTAGCCAATACAATACTTCTTTACACTCATTTTCAAGACTAACGACCCAGACTTTTTTAACAAAGCTCAAATGTTCTATGGCTTGCCCAATATCGAACATGGGAGAGGTTTTGAGTAAAATGTTTTCTGCTTTTTGAAACATCAAAGTCATTAATTCTATCACATTAGGTTCTGTTTCTTTAATTTGAGCAACAGCTTTATTCTGGCTATCTCTTCGGGCAGGGTCTAAATATATCCAATCAACAGTTTTTGTAAAGTTTTCTAAAAAATGTTGAGCGTTGTCTTTATATATTTGAATATTATGGCTTTTTAGTTTTTCAAAATTATGGTTCACAATATCCACCAAGCTCTCGTTTTGCTCTACATAGCATACTTCTTCAAACCTTTTACTAAAAGCCCAAGAGTCCACTCCAAAACCACCCGTAAGGTCTACCAACGATTTGCCTGATACCAAACCAGCCTTGAATGTAGCTGTCTGCTCCGAAGAACATTGTTCTAAATTTAATTTAGGTGGATATATAATTTCTTTTTGCTGAAAATAAGAAGGTAGTTTTGTTTTAGCTTTTTGACCACCATGTATTTGGTCTAATACCATTGTTCTTGTTGCAATAGGAAACTTTTGCAATTTTAAAGCAACTTCTGAGAGTGGCAGAAATGTATATTTTTCAACTAAGTCTAGTATTTCTTGAGAGAGTTGCATAGGCTATAAAACTAAAAACCACCCTTAGTTGCAAGGGTGGTTTTGTAGATTAGTTTATTTTACTAATTATTTTTTTTGTGTACCGTGAATTTCAACACGACGGTTAGCAGCTTGTTGCTCTTTAGTTTTGTTAGCAGCTTTTACGTCTGTGCTTCCATCAGCAGGTTTCTCAGAACCATAACCAATAGCAGTCATACGATCAGCAGCTACTTTCTTACCTACCAAGTATTTCTTGATAGCATCAGCTCTTTGCTGAGAAAGTTTTTTGTTAGCAGCAGCATTACCTACGTTATCAGTGTGTCCGTCAATTTCAATTTTAGTTTCAGGGAACTCAGCCATCAATTTCGCTAACTCGTCTAATTGAGTAAGTGAAGTTTTCAAGATAGTTGCTTTACCTGTAGCAAAACTGATTTTCTTAGCAATTTCGCCTAATTTATCTTCAGAAATCACTTTCTTAGGACAACCTTGCTCTTCAGGAACACCTGGAACATCTGGACACTTGTCATCTTTGTCAGCGATATTGTCACCATCTTTATCAGGACAACCGTTCAATTCTTTTTTACCAGCAGCATCAGGACACGCATCATCTTTGTCAGCGATACCATCACCATCTTTATCAGGACAACCTTGTAATTCAGCTTTACCAGCAGCATCAGGACAAGCATCATCTTTGTCAGCGATACCATCACCATCTTTGTCAGGACAACCTTGTAGAGCAGCTAAACCAGCAACTTCAGGACAAGCATCATCTTTGTCAATTACTTTGTCACCGTCTTTATCAGGACAACCTTTGAACTCAGCAGTACCAGCATCATTAGGACAAGCATCCTCAGAGTCAATGATATTATCATTATCAGCATCAGGACAACCGTTTAATTCTTTTTTACCAGCTACATCTGGACATTTGTCTTTTCTATCAGGTACACCATCATTATCAGTATCTTTAGCTTTGCCTAATTTGAATTTCAAGCCAGCATTATGATTCCAATAAACACCAGGACCGTTACCACCAAAAGTAGTTTTTTCAGAACCTAAAGGCATTGCATTGTAAGTACTTTGTAAGCTGATAGATACACTTGAGTTTAACCAGAAGTTTAGACCTAAACCACCACCTACTGAACCAAAGCTGTTTTCACCTAATCTGTGAAGACCACCACCAGCAATTAAATATGGGTCAAACCAGAAACCTTCTTTGTTTCCAAGAGGGTGCCCTTCTACGTTCAATGTAGCGAAGTGAGATAAATCACCATTTAAAACAGTAGTGCCTGATAATTTTTCAATACGGCTTAAAGTGTAGTTAGCAGATAGGTTTACAAAAGGATGTACTCTGTAACCTGCCGTAACACCAATACCTTCATTCCAATTACTTGGCTTAAAAGGTTTTTTCTCTTTAGCATAAGGAAGAATGAAGTCCATTGCAGAGTAATGGAATCCTACAGTCCACTTATCTTGAGCGTTTGCATTGCTGCCTATAAGACAAGCAACCAAAAAAAGATAGAGTAATTTGATTCTCTTCATAAAGATTAATTTAGTTAAATTAAAATGCTGAATGGTTTAATTTTAATGCTTTGGTGCAAAGTTGCATAAAAGAAAAAAAAATAAAAATAAATTATACTTTTTTTTTTCTTGTGTTTTCTAACGTAAATCATTTGAAAAAGTTTATATATTGATTATTTTTGTAAAAAAAATCTCTATTTGAAGAGTAAAGCCATTTATTATTAAATATCTGTATGAAAAAAAAGATAGTTCAGGTTGGAAATATTACCTGCGGAACTGATAATTTGTTTTTAATTTCTGGACCTTGTGTGATAGAAGATGAGAGCATCATGTTCAAAACTGCCGAAACTTTAAAGAAGGTTTCTGAAAAACTAAACATTCCCGTAATATTCAAGTCATCTTACCAAAAAGATAACAGAAGCTCTTTGAAATATTATACTGGTCCTGGACTCGAAAAAGGTTTAGAACTTTTAGCAAAGATAAAGAAAGAATTTGGATTTCCCTTACTTTCTGATGTACATTATCCTGAACAAGTTCCTGCTGCTGCCGAAATTTTGGATGTTCTTCAAATTCCTGCCTACTTGTGTATGCAAACTGATTTGATTGTTTCTATTGCCAAAACGGGCAAGGTTATCAATATTAAGCATGGACAATTTTTAGCTCCTGAAAACATGGATAAACCTACCCAAAAAGCCGTAGAAAGTGGAAATGACCAAATTATTCTAACAGAGAGAGGTTATACTTTTGGTTACAACGACTTAATTGTCGATCCAAGAAGTTTCTACCATCTCAATAAAATTGGTTATCCTGTAGTGTTTGATATTACCCATTCTATTCGTAAGTATGGTATTCCAAGTGCAGACCCTAATGGTGGAGCCAGAGAGTTTTTGCCTACTATTTCAAAAGCTGGTGTAGCTGCTGGTGTAGATGGTATATTCATAGAAACGCATCCTGAACCTGCTAAAGCACTATGTGACGCAGCAAGTCAGTTATCTGTTTATGATTTGGAAGAGTTTTTAAAGCCTTTGATTGAAATACACAACATAGAAGTGAAGTATAGATAAAAAACATTTCTATTGGCTTGATTTTTGAATAATTATTTCTAACTTGGCATTTTAAAATAATACCTTATGAAAAAGTTGAAATCAGTAATGGCGATTTTAGCCATTGTAGCTTTGGTTGCTACTTCTGCTTGTACCAGAAGATATACTTGCCCTACATATCTGAAAGATGATAGTAAGCAAAAACAAGATACTCGTTGTTAAATAAAAGAGAGAAGTACACTTCTCTCTTTTATTTTATTGTATAGGAACTTCTATAGCTTCTTGAGGCTCTATATTTTTTTCTTGAACTTTTACTTTTTCCAAATCTATAAGTTTTAAGTCTTTGTCATAAAGACCGACTATCAGGCTATTTCCTTGTTTATCAACTCTTAGCCCTCCATAATGGGCATTATTTAAAGCATAACCTTTGCCTTCTTGAAATAAAAAAGACTCTGCTCCAATATTAAAACCAAATTCTTTTTTGAAATATTTAAGAGCATATTCATTATTTTTCAAACCTTTCAGGGTTTGCTGAAAACGCTTTCCTTGCCCAATTTTTTTATCATCTACTGAAACAATTAAGTAGCCTCTTTTAGGTAAACTTTCATGTTTATTTAGAGAATCCCATTCAGCACTTGTTATTCTATAATTGAGCATCATATAATATCCCTGCATTAAGGATTGGGGATCTACAGGTGCTAATTCTAAAAATATCAAATCCCCATTTTTGAGTGTTTCTTCTTTATGAAAAATCTGATAATTAAAAGCACCCAATACCAATAAAAATGCTCCTATAAAAACATATTTCCAATATTTTATCATTTCAATTGTTTTTTAAGAATAAAGAAACTCGCAATAAAAAATGCTCCAGAAACCATTAGATAAATAGATTTGAGTAGTAATGTCGTATTGAGATTATAATAGAAAGCTATCATAAAATAAGTAATAGAAACTATTCCAATCATTGAAATATAGGAATGTCCTACTCGAAAACCCAAAACTAATATAACTACACTTGCTACAATACCTGGAGCTGAAATAGTTGGCAATAAAAGTAATAATATAACCACACAAACAAGCCAAAACCACTTTTGTAAATCTAATTGTTGAAGTGTATCCCATGTAACATATAAAAGCAATACCAAGAATATAATAGAGGAAATCCACCAATGTGTAAAATATTGCTGGGAAAACTCTCTATTGACTGTAATGGACAAAATAAGTATCATGGCTGTGAGTAAACCAAAACCTACAGGGTTAAAATAATCGGACAAGAAATTATATCGAGATAAAATTTTCGGTTCTTTCAACCACATTCCTATAAATAAGGCACTTACAAAAGCCATCAATATATGAACCAAATCGAATTGTTTAGATTGCCAAATCATACCTAAAATACTCAAACATACTGTTAGGGAGGCAAAGTATCGAAGAATTATGTTTTTAGATACAACCAATACGACTGATGCCATGATAAGAGTTATTGAAAAAAAGGGATAAAAAGACGAAAATTTTAGTTCAAAAACAGCCACAATTCCCCAAGGAGTTATGAGTTGCCCCATAATACCCAAAACCAAAGTAATAGGCTCAAACATAACATTTTCAACATGCCTATTTCTTGAAAACAACAAAGAAGCAACCAAACATGCAACCCCAATAAATAATACAGTTTCTTCACTCTTAAAAAATTCTAAAATAAATAGGACACCCAAGAACATAATTGCTCCTATAAAAGCTCCTACAAAGGCAAGCAATTTAATTGCTAAAGTGTATTTATTTCTATTTTCGGGAAATAATGATGTTTCAAATGCTTCAGAATCGTAAGGGAGCATTTCTGGACGTTCACTTTTCCATTTTGCGAGTAATTCACTTAAATACATACGTTTCTTGCTTTTAGTTTTCAGAGATGTTTGCCTGTTTTTTCCATTCACTGTGTATTTTTACAAGTGTTTTTACCATATAAATAGTTACAGCGATACACAATGTACCTGTCAGGAAGAAGCCACCCAAATCATCATCTACAAATCTTAAAATAAATGTACAAATGATTACTAAAATACTAATCACTGAAAATGATACAAATATCAAATCTTTAAAGTTTTTGAGGTACAAATAGATGGTAGTTGGATATAAAACAGCTCCTATTAAATAACTTATAGCATAATACCCCTGATTTTCATGGTGAGAGCCACGTGTCATTCCTATAACTATAAGCATTGTAATATGGAACAAAGCTAATGCCATCAAAAGTCTAGGAAACCAGCGAAGAGAAAATGACCATTTTAGTTTTCTAACTCCTATTTCCCAAATAATTACGGGTAGTAAATTTAAAACAAAAAGCAAAAGCATCACTCTATCATCTTCTTTATACCCTAAAATTTGCTCTTTCCACAATATAGTGGTTGTATTTAGCAATATCATCCAAATAAGCCAAAGAGTTGGATATTTACTAATTATAGCAAAAGGAATTGCTGCAAGTGTCCAAACTAAAAATAAATCATAAGCATCAGCACCTGTCTGATAGATTTGCCCAAATACGGCAAAGGAAATGCCTATCATGATGACAACTGCAACCAAGAGTAGTTGTGTGATGTAATCTATATTTTTACGAAAAATAACAGTCACAAATAAGCCCAATAAAATGCCCTGCACTAAACCCAGTTTAGCAAACTTATGAAGGTCTGTCCAGTTGTAAGCCAAAAAGAAGCAAATTCCTGATAGAAAAAAGGCAATACCTATCCCTAATACAAATCTTTCTATCCACAATGCCCATTTTTCTTTGGTATGATAAACTTGAGATTCTGTGAAAGCTTCTTTTAAAAGTTTCTCATCAACATCATTTTTTGAGGAAAGCAGATGCAGAATTTCTCTATCTACTAACTGTTCTTTTCGTAATGGCATATTTTTTCGCTTAGAAACGAAACTTACATATTTCTAAGTGATTTTACAAACTCATAGCCTATTTATTATTTACAGTTTACCTCTATTTTTCGATAGTAATAGAAAGGTTCTTGGGGTAATATTTCTGGATATAATATTTTAACTAAATCAGAAAGTACCCATTCGGGATGAATAACGCCACTTTCCCAATAATCGTTGCCACCACTAGTACTCAAACGATTTTGTCTATCATAAATTTGTTTTTGCTTTACCGAATTGAACTGTTGATATTCACAAAAAAATGTGTTTCCAATTTGGGCAGGAGGTTCGGCATTGAGCCAAATATCTGCATTTGCAAATTTATCAAAAACTGCCTCTTTTGTCATTTGAAGGCTTCCTGTTCCTTTGGTGTCAGAAAAAACATATTTAGCACCTGCATCTCTCAAGAAAACAGTTCCAAAACTTTCGCCTGCTGGCACATACCATGTATCTTTATAGGGAACGCCTGCTGCAATACTTTTTTTATTTTGAACCTTATTTGCTTTTTCTCTGATAGTAAGATATTTACTTGATACTTCTTTGAAAAAATTATCGGCTTGTGCCTCTTTTTGCAATAAAAATCCCATGACTTTTATCCATTCTGCTTTTCCTAAAGGATGTTGCTCGAGCCACTCCGAATTGATAAAAACAGGTATTCCTGCATCTATAATTTTCTGATAATTCGGCATTCTTGAGGATTCCATACCCGAAATCATCACTAAATCGGGCTTGAGAGCCAATATTTTTTCTACTTCCACAGTTTGGTCTGCAAGTTTTACGACATTGTTCTCCAATACTTTTTGTTGTATTTTTTTTGAAAATATATAATCTAAACTATTTGCTCCAACGAGTACATCCAAACTCTCCAAAGCCTCTAAAAGAGCTAAATGAGTTGTAGATGTTGTTATTATTTTTTGGATAGGTGTTTTGATGAAAGGTAGTTTCTGCAAAGTATTTGGAACTTGCGATTTGTCTTTGCTTAAAATGTATCGAATAGTATCTTTTTTATCTGTATAAGGTTGTAGGATATAAAGAACTTGATATTGTTTGAAGTCTTCTATCAAAAAACCTTTGGCATATTCGGGTTTTTGATTTTTTGTATTAATAGTTGTCTTTTCATTTGGTGTTTGTTTGCAGTTACTCCAGAAAAGCACAAAACACAATAGGAACACTCTTATAAACATAAATAACTTGCTGATTAGGTCAGCAAGTTATACAAAGCTTTCTATTTTATGGCTTATTTAGTCAGTATTTTTAAGGTTCTCTAAAAAAGAACGACGTTTATCAGCTATTGCCTGATTCACTTTAGGAGGTTGCTTTTTACCTTCTACATCTGAGAAGAAATCAAAAAGTTTTAAAACCTTTTCTTGCTCATAACGAGTATTTTTCATCATAACACAAGCCAAACGATAAGACATCATTAAAATTTCTTGTTTAGCTGTATCACTTGGCGAATTGTGTAAGCCTGCTATGTGTTTTCTTCTGGCGATCATAAGCATTTCATTAATTTTGGTATTGCAAAGGTATAAGGAAAAA
Source organism: bacterium 336/3 (assembly GCA_001281695.1). NCBI lineage: Bacteria > Pseudomonadati > bacterium 336/3. Next base: position 4,022,516 of record LJIE01000001.1, read on the forward strand.
ATATAACTTTTAGTGTAATTGCATTACACAAATAACTCATGTAAGTTTTCGCTCAACATTTCTTTGTACAACAAACAAAAACTCTATCTATTAAAAACAGATAGAGTTTTACAAATTTTATAATTATATTTTTGTGCTAAGAAATATTACTTTTTTGAATATTTTTTTTCGAAATATTGATAGGCTTCATTGAGTTTCTGTGAAAGCTTTTCAGCAGTTTGCCTTTTGGTTTCGTTATTATGGAAGTTATCAGGGTGATATTTCTTCATCAGAGTCTTGTAAGATTTCTTCACCTCGTCAAAGGAGCTACCATTGGGTAGTTCTAACCATTTATAATATTTATCTTCGTCAGTGTTTTTAGATGTATTGGTGTTGTTATAAGAAGATTTATAATTATTCTGATAAGATTGCTGATAGCTACTTTGTTTCTGATACTGACGATATTTTTCGTATTTCTCATGAAACTCATCGAAGCCAGTTTTCTGATTTTTTTGTTTTTTTTCTTCGTGGGTATCATTTTTTGTATAACCTCTTTCGTCCAAAGCAGAATCTACAGCTTCATTGATATAAGCCTTGATTAAATCCCAAAGTCTTTCTGTAAACATAAATATCTAATATGATGATTAATAACTTTTTTCTTATTTTTTAACATTCACATAAAACAAATCTGTTCTTACCTTGATAGGCTCAGAAAGTAATTTGTCATTTCCCCCTCTTGCATCAAAAACTAGTGTTTCCCACTGATTAGAAGCCTCTAAACGCATCTTGGTTGTGCCAAACTCTACTACCATAGGCATAGCAAATTTATCAACAACATTATCAAAACGATATTTAAATTTCCCATCTTCAATTTTATACTCAAACACAGGAATTTTGGTAGTTTTTAGATATTGCTCAAATACAGATGTTAAATCTCTACCTGCTTTATCATTAAAGTATTTGATTACATCATCTGTCTGTGTAACTTTTCCTTTAAAATCTTGGGCAAATGATTTCATGGTGTTTAACCATTTTTCATCATTATCCACAATATTACGGATGGTATGAAGCATCAAAGCTCCTTTAAAATACATATCCCCACTACCTTCTGTGTTGGTATTTCGAGTAGCAACAATAGGTTTATCATTACTGACTATTTTTTTCCAACCATTTGAGTATGTATAGGCCTTTTCTTTTCCATACAAACATTCTACATATAAAGCCTCGCCATAAGTACAAAATGCTTCGTGTATCCACATATCTGCTTTATCATCTGCTGACACACTATTTCCCCAATATTCGTGTCCTGTTTCATGGATAATAATAAAATCGAAAAGTAAACCTATACCTGTACCTGTCAAATCAGTACCAGAGTAGCCTTGCTTGTATTTATTTCCATAAGCTACAGCTCCCTGATGCTCCATACCCAAATAAGGTGTTTCGACAAGGGCATAACCATCATTCCAAAAAGGGTATTTTCCAAAAAGTTTCTCGTAACAAGCAAGCATGGGCTTTACCTGTTCAAATTGTTTTCTTGCAAGTTGTTCATTGGCTTCAAGCACATAATAATCCAAATCCAGTTTACTGCCATCTGTTGTAGATGTATAAGTGTCTGAAAAATGCTTATACGCTGCAATATTGAGTGTTACATTATAATTATTGATGGGATAACTGGTTGCCCAAGTATAACGAGTAAAATTGTCGTTGAGTTTTTCTGTATTTTTTAAATTGCCATTAGAAACAGCCATCAGAGGGTTTGGTACTTCTAAAGCCACCGAAACACTATCTGGTTTATCTGACCAGTGGTCTTTGTTAGGATACCACATACTTGCTCCTGCTCCTTGGCAGGCTACACCCACCCAAGGTCTGCCTTGAGCATCTTTTTTCCAAACAACGCCACCATCCCAAGGAGCATTTTTAGCTACAACTGGGTTTCCTTCATAGAAAACTGTTATTTCACTTGATGTGCCTTTTTTTTGTGTTTTTTTGAAACTTACAAAAACAGCTCTTTCTTCTCTTTTAAACTTCAACGAAGTTTTCCCTTGTTTGATGGCTGTAATTTTCAAATTGGGGTGTAAATCTATTTGAAATATTTTAGAATCCTGATTTACTTGATATCTGATGGTGTTTGAACCTTTGATAAATTGCTTATCAGGCTCTACTCTAAGCTTTAAAGCATAATGTTTGGCATCATAACAGATACGCTCAGGTGTGAGTTCTCCCAAAAGCTTATCTTCTTTGGAAACGGTTTGAGCTTGACATTGATATGCCCAAAAAGTACATAAGAATAGTGATAACAATAATTTTTTCAAAATTGTAAGTTTTAAGGATTCTCTTTTTTTATTTTGGCAGCATTTTCGATGATATCAGTTACGTCTATACTGAGTCCTGTGATACCTATAATCTGATTGTGTTCGTCATAAGTAGGCTGATATGAAACTTTCCAGTACTTTCCATCAAGCTTTAAAACATCTACAACACTTTCCCCTCTCAAAGCTTTTCGAATATTTTCAATAGCTTTTGGATTTTTCTCAAAAAACTCATACGCATTTTTGGTTTTGAGCTTTCTGGCTTGTATGCCCATTGCTTTGAGGGCGTACTTATTAGGAAGAATAAAGAAGCCTTTTTTGTCAATTACAAAAGGTACTACATGCTCATTATTTATAATTTCTCTAAGACGAAAATTTTCTTCCTTGATACTTAAGTGTTCATCTACCAATCTTTCTCCTATCTTCTCTAGTAATTCAAAGTCTTCCATAACTAATATTAGTTCAATTTCATCAATAAAAAACGCAGAAAGTTAAAAATTATTTCTAATACTTTCTTATTTGTTCCAAATATTCCAAGCTGCTTCTGCTTGCAGATACAACATTTCCAAGCCGTTTTTGGTTTTCGATTTTTGTGTTGAACCTTTTTTTAAGAACATGGTTTCTTCAGGATTATACACTAAATCATACAAAAAATGTTCCTGATTGAGATAATCGTATGGAATTTTTGGAAAATCATCTACATGAGGGTACATACCTATAGGCGTGGTGTTGATGATGAGATGGTATTTTTGTATTATTTCCTCATTCAGAGCTTCATAACTCAAAATATTTTGCTCATCTCCATTTCTCGAAACCAGTTGAAAAGGAATTTGGAGAGTTTGGAGAGCCACCTGAACAGCCTTGCTTGCTCCTCCTGTACCCAAAACCAATGCTTCTAAAGAATTATATTCTCCTGTCCAATTTTTTAACGATTCCATAAAGCCAACATAATCAGTGTTATAACCTTTGGTTTTGCCATTTTGAATTTTGATTGTATTAACTGCTCCTATCTTTTGAGCAAAATCATCCACTTCATCTAAATAAGAAATTATATTTTGTTTGTGAGGAATGGTAACATTGAGTCCTATCAATTCAGGATTTTTTTGGAGAAGTAATGGAAATTCTTCTATTTTTTCGAGTGGATAAAGTTCATACTCGTAGTTTGTAATATTTTCTTTTTCAAATTTTGATTGAAAGTATTTTTTTGAAAATGAGTGAGATATAGGATAACCAATGAGTCCGAGTTTGTTCATAAAAATATTTTTTTGAAAATTTTTGCAGTTTTTTTTGCAAGTAAATAAAACATTACTACCTTTGCAAACACAAAAGACGGAGTGGTAGTTCAGCTGGTTAGAATGCCTGCCTGTCACGCAGGAGGTCGCGGGTTCGAATCCCGTCCATTCCGCAACAAATATAAAAGGAGCTTTTAAAGCTCCTTTTTGCTTTTTATGAGTTCTTCGTCTGAGATTCGAACTCAGTACTCTGCCATGATGGGGCAGTGTTTTTCCAATAAACTAACGAAGGATGAACACAAATATAAAATAAACATTTGTGTATCAAGCTGTTTTATGTGTTTATTTTAGTATTAGGTAAAAGTTTCTGTATTTTTTCTATTTCTTTTTGAGGCAAAGGATTTTCACCGATATCCAATGTTTTAAGCTTTTTAAGTTTGGATAACACATGAGGAACTTCTTCAAAATTATTTTTTCCCAAACTCAAATGCTCCAAATTCTGTAAATTTTGAAAAGTATCAGGTAGATATTGCAACTGATTATTATACAAACGAAGCTCCTTGAGTGCTTTCAAATTGCCAATACTCATGGGCAATTCTGTTATTTTATTGTTTTGTAAATGAATTTTTTCAAGAGTTTTCAGATCTCCGATTTCAGTGGGCAAACTCTCCAAAAAATTATGGGTAGCCAAAAGAGTTTTCATGGGCGATTCAAGGGGCAAAACCAAATTCTCTAATTGATTATAACTGATATTGAGCCATTTGAGCTTAGGCAAGGTACTAAATTTTTCGGGTAAAGTCCTAAACTGATTATGCGATAAATTGAGTATTTGTAGATTTTGGTTGAATCTATCACTAAAAAACTCATGTGGAAGCATATTTAAGAAATTGTGTTGCAACAACAATCTCTTAAAATTATAAAATACAGGTAAATCCTTCTTTTTTGAATAATAATTATCTCCATTCTGATTTTCATGATGAATAATATCAAAATATGCCATCTGATTATGGCTTGCATTAAGGCTAACCAAATGAGCTTCTCTTCGTCCTGTATATCGCCACGAGGCATTTACCCAATTTAGAACAATAGGAAAATACTCTATTCGATTATGAGATATATTGAGGTATTGTAGTTTGGTAAATTTTATCCAAAAATCAGATGAAACATCTACTATTTTATTATTTGAAAGTTCCAATCGAGTCAGGTAGTTATTTTCAGCATTTTGTTGGAGTTCTGTTATTTGGTTATTGTTTGCATTGAGATAATTTAAAGAAAGTTCGATTTGGAGATTTTGTATCTGATTATCAGATATATCCAAAGAGTACAAGTGAGGAAAAATTTCTTTTATATTGGCTGGAAATTCTTTCAAACCATTTTTTTTCATGATAATATTAAAACCTCCTCTAAAAAACTTTTTAATGTTTTCTAAAGAGATGTCTTTGAAAAAATTTTCACTCAAATCCAATGTTTGAAACCATGTTTGTGAAGTTTCATCATCTTTGAGCATGACTCGCCAATAGTTTGCTTGCTGTTCTAAAAGTACATTTTTTCGGCAATGATATTCCAACGGAAATATTTTTTCACACAACAACACCCCTTTGACTTGATTATCAATGAGTCGGCTTCTTAGTAATGGAAGTATTTCATTTTTTTGTTGTGATGATATCAGATATTTTAGCTCCAAAGTTTTTCAGTTTATATGATCAAATATAATCCGATTCTCTTTGACTTACAACAGGTTTATATCATTTCTTCTGTGTTTTTCATCAAGTTTTTATACATTTTTTCACCACTTAAAACCATATCTATCATTTTTGCGATTCGTTCTACTTTGGTTTTATCTGTTTTGGCACTATACACCCACTCAATAAAGGCTTTTTGTTCGCTATTAGAACATTCTAAAAACTTTTCGTAAGCATTTGGTTCTAAAATTAGGCATTCTTTAAGCTCTTCAGGAATTTCAGTTGGGGCATTGTCTGCATATAATTTTACCCAAATGGTGTCGCCTTCTTCTTTTTTAATCACTTTTCTGATTTGAGCTTTTACAGGCAAAAATAGCCTTCCCTTGCCCATAGGCATCAGATTATATCCTTTAATTTCATAATCGTCTATGAAACCTTTTACTCGTACCCAACCAAAAGGAGTGTGTTTATTTTGGAGAATTTCAGGGATTTCGGCATATACCCAGCCTCCTTTTCCCTGAAATTTCTTGAGTACAATTTCTTTATCTACCAATGGTTTTTCATCCATGTTGTTTTATCTAATTGCCACAAAAATATCTACTTCTGCATCAGCAGGATTTTGGGCTTTTTCACCATATACCTCAAAGTCAGCAGTGTAAGCTCTTTCTATATCATCAGACCAAATACGATTCCATGCCTCAAATACTATGCCCTCTTGCATACTTCCTTTGGCTGTATATTGCTTATAATGAGTCGATTCGATGGTTTTTCCTACCATTCCATCAGGAATGTTTTCAAGGCTTTCTACTCTACAGCCCAAAATAGCTGTGTAGGGCTTTGTATGGTCTTTTTCGTAGTCTGTATAGATGCTATAAATGGCATTATCTATTTTATTGGGAATTTTTTCCAATATCCCTTCTGTCATAAATTTAGCCCAAAGATTCGCAAGGTCTTGCCCCATCTGACCGTTTTCGTTGGTGGTTCTGACAGCAATGCCAATGATGTGGAATGTTTGGATGGTGGTTGTGTGTGTCATTTGATTAGTTTTTTCACAAATCTAAAACACACTTGCGACAGCCTTATGTCAGGGGTTTGTTTTTTGTTTACACATTTCAAAATATTCTGGGAGTGTCATGTTGTGTGACTCAAATTTATCTGTCAGTACCTCCAATTGCTGAATTCTATCCAACCTGAAAGCCCTAAAATCTTTTCTCAAACGGCAAAATGCAATGAGAAGCCAGTTTTCTTGGGTGTTGTACATGGCAAAAGGCTCAATATCTCTTTGAGTGGTTTCATTACTTTCAGAAGTATAAGTGAGTTTTAGGATATTAAAATTGGTGATAGCTCCTTGTAAAACAGACAGATACCCACTTGTTTTATCGTTGTTGATGTTCTGCCTGAACAAAATACGGTCGGAGAGTAAATCTGCTTTTTCTTTGGTGCTGTTTCGGAGTACCGATTTTATTTTTGTAATCGCCTCCGAATACTCTTTGGCAAACGATATATCTTTGTTTTTAAGGATGAGTTGCTCAGCAGTGATGAGAGCATAAGCCTCACTTTCTGTAAACATCACAGGCGGAACTCTGTAATCTTCCATGAGTTTGTAGCCCTTGCCTTCCTCTACGACAATGGGAACGCCAGCATCTTCCAATGCCCTCATATCTCGGTAAATGGTTCGGATATTGACACCAAACTTATCTGCAAGCATTTTAGCTGTTACGAGTCTTTTGGCTTGTAATTGAGTAAGTATAGCCGTAAGTCGAGATAAGCGTTTGGTGGTGTTTTCTTGCATTTTTATTTTAGTTATTATAAATCTATACAATCTATTAGAATTACTTCTATATTTTCCATATCACTATACAAACTTTGAGTATCTGTAAACCATTTCTTTTTAGATTCCATCGATTCTTCCTTTACTCGAAAAATGACATAAAACCCATACTCAGCTTTTATTCCTGCTAAATAGCTTTTCAATTTTTCTTTGTATTGGCTTCTTTTGGAAGGTCTTGATATTTCTGTATTGTGTAGCAATTTTATTTCTATAAATACAGGAGAAATAAATCCATATTTTATAACAAAGTCGATTTCTTCACCAGAATAGATTTCAACTTCTCTATAAATATCAATGCCTCTAAATCCCCTTTTATGCATTATTAATTCCAGTTGAGATTTTAAGGTTTTTTGAATAATTGTTTCTCCAGTAGGACTCATTTTTTCATCAGTTATTACTTTATAAAGTTGCTCTAATTCTATGCTCTCTTTTAACTCCTCTATAATATCTCTTATAGTACTTTTTAAGTCTTTAGAATCATAAATAGGTAAGTATTGTTTTTTCTTCAATTCAGTATATTTGTTTATACAAGATAAAATATTGCTAGGTTTGCCTAATTCTTTAGAATATCCAAGTTCCATTTCTTTTAGCAATTCTTTGAAGTTATAAGCTACATTTTTATAGGTATCTTTATTTAGTACATTTCTAATTTTCTTCAAATCAGATTCCCTTTTATCAACAATACCCAAATAATATTTCTTTATTATATCTTGCAAAAACTTACTATAATCTTCATATTCAACATCTTCCTTCAGAGATATTAATGCTTCCTCCAATAAATCTAACATTTCTTTTTCAAATACATTTTTTCCTATTTTTTCAAAAAGTAAAATATCTATTTTTTCATAGCTGGAATGATGCATTTTATCAAAACTTATCTCTTTTTTAAATTTCTTTTTTGTATCCTTGATTTCTTTAATTTTATCATTAAATGCTGTTTTGTCATGTAAAACCTCTATCAAGTATTTTTGAACCTCTACTTTCAAAAACACTGGATATTTTTCAGATATATCATTATATATCACATTCAACAATTCGCTATTGCTATGTTTTAATTTTCTATATAAAGTATCAAAAGCTTCTTCTTGAATAAAATTTTCCTTTTCTGAGAGTTTTTTTTGTAATAATTTTTCTAAAAAAGCCGTAAATTTAATTAATCTGCTATATCCTATATACTCAATAAAGTTAGTTATATGAGCTACCATCCCATTATCAATCAATTCATTACAATAATCAATAAGTATAGTTATATCTTTATCATTCAAACCATCTAGAAACTTTAGAAGGAATTCTATTTCATTAATTTCTTTTACTGCCCCATTGTATTTAGACGCAAAAACAAAATATTTAACCATCTTTTCTCTAAAAGGTAGAAACTCATTTTGTAACTCTAACTCTATACCCACAGCCAATGCAAGCACAAGCCAAGCATTATAATTAAAATTTTCTATTGAGATATTTCCCAAGGTCTGTAATATGACCTCCTTTAATTTCTCCTTATCCTTATCTTTTAGTTTGTTCTTTATATACTCTCTATCTGAAAAAAAATGGGTAAATACGTTAAATTTAATTGTATTCTTTGGTGGATACAATAGCTCTTTGAATTCTGTATAAATCTTATTTTTATGTTTATCTTTATTTTGTTTACCTATTATACTTTGACTAACAAGTCCATGTTTGATAATAGATATATTTCCTAAATCAGATTTCTTAAACTCATCCCAAAATATATTATTTGGCTTTTGTTCCAATAATTCTTTAAAGCTTTTTGATAAAAAAGAAATATGGTATTGTATTTCATCTTTATGCTCTTCTAATATTTGCAAATAATCTAGAATAAAGTCCTCATTATGAGTATTAAGCACCTTTAACAACTTTAAAATATTTTTTTCGAACTTTGTTTCATAAAGAATCACACGTTTTAACATTAATTCTAAAAGTTGATATATTTTATTTTTAATATTATCAGACCAATTTACATCCAAATTATACCAGAAGTGTATTTCTGTATAGGTGTAATTATCAGTTTCTATATATTTTTCGAGATATTCTATATTTTTAATAAATTGATTTATTAGGTATTCCACCCCCTTGGAACTACTAACCATATTCAATCCATCTTTAGCCCTTCTATTCTTTTTAAGTATATAGTTTAAAAATAAATCTATAGATTTTTGATTATTTGGGTCAGCACCTTTGCAATACACCAAATATAAATCAGTTGTTCCTCTTTGGCTATTTTTTAAATCTTTTAGAGTTATTAAAGATAAATTTTTATAAGCTTCCAACGCATTTAGTGATTGCATTTCAATAGCAGGGCTTTGAAAATATCTTACTCCTTGAATAAAATAATTTTTCCATTTTTCTTTTTGTGCATTATTAAGTTTATTATTTTCAATCAATAGAGCCATAATATAAGCTTGATTGGCTATTAACATCTCATTTTGTTGCGTTATTTCATGCTCTTTGAATAGGCAATAATTGTTCTCTTGGTAAAAATCTATCCATTTTGTATCATTGATAACCCTAACAAAATGTCTTGTGGTTTGGAGATAAGTGTATAGAGATTCAAATATTTTTGCTTTATCTTCTGAGGAGAATTTATAAAATGATGATTGATTTATAAAACTATAAAAGTCATTAAAAACTCTATCATCTTGTTTTTGTTTTAAATAACCCAAAATAGTAAAAATAATTTTAGGTTCTATTTCTATTACAAAACTCAATACATTATACCAACTTGGAAAAATATGTTTGAATTTTGCATCAAAAATTAAATCAAAAAGAAGTTGTTCTTTATTACCAAGTCTTAAAAACTCTTGGGCTGCAAGACATTCTTGAAACTCTGTATTTTCAAATGTGATATCATTACCAATACTTTTAAGGGTTCTTTCTATAAAAGAATCTATATCATAATTATTCAGGAATATCAAATTAATATTGGATTCTACTGCATCTAAGAAATCAACTAATTCATCTTTCTTAATTTGGTTTGTTTGATAAATTTCCATAATCAAAGCAAGTTTTTCCAAAACTCTTTTTACCAATACAACATCATTTAAAACTATCTTTTTATGATTGCCCTTTTGTTTTTCTTTTTTCAGATTTTCATTGATGAATAAGTTAAACAACTCCACTCTTGTTAAATTATCAACATTTGATAGTTTCTTTTCTTTAATCAAATTGGTGGCTATTTCTAAATATCGAGGAATGCTTAAAATAGAGTTTTTAAAGTATTTCGTGGTTTTATTAATAAGAGAAGCACTTATATTTTCTTCTATACCTGTATTTTGCAAATATTCTCTTATTTCTTTGGTACCAAATGGCTCAATACGAACTATACTGAAATCTTTAAATCTCTGAAAAGCATATAGTTCTGATTCAATATAATGTTGTCTGCAAGAGATTATAAAGTTTATAGAAGGGTTTTCTGTTTTTAGATGATATAATTTATTAATTATTTCATTGAAATATAAAGTATTTACCTCATCTAGCCCATCCAATAATAATGTATTATCCTTAATGTCTATATTATTAAAGCCATTCTTTAAATCATAAACTTTCGTAGCATTTTTTAATATTTTGATTTCTTCCATTAACCTTGATTTTCCAACTCCTGGTTCTCCTACTATAAAAATATTTTCTAGCTCAAGAAGTTTATCAAATGGGATAATCTTATCCTGATTCAAATAGCCATAGATTGTACTATTTTTATTTTGACTGAGTTCATCAAAATCTTTAAATTTTCTCAAAACAGGTTCTATCCACATAGTTTTTGTATTTTATTTTTCTTCCCAACCTACAAAATAAAAAAACACCACACATCAGGGAATCCCTGATTTTGCAGTGGTGTAATAAAATAATTTTTATGCACTTTTTTAGGTATTCAATAGCTTTTTTTAGACGCTCTACGAGAGTGGACAAAGGAAAAAAGCAATAAAAACCATGTAAGTTTTTAAATAGAAATTTACTTTTTCTATTTTAGAGGTAAGAAATAAAAAAGAAAAGCCATCAAAAAACCTCAACTTTTTGGGTTGAGGAGAGAGAGTATTTAGTTATGGGTTGGGTCTTTGGGCATATTCGCCCAATAAGAGTATTCTTCGTCCATTTTGCGTATTCGTTTCTGCCATAAAGTATTAAAAAGATTTTCTTTCATTACCTCAGCATGGCTAATAGACTGCACAATCCAAGATTTATCCTCAAGTTCTTCATCGAGTTGCCCCTCTGCCCAGCCTGCATAGCCTGCAAAAAAACGAATACTATCAGTTGTAGGAGGCGAAGTATTCAGTAAATGCTTTATTTCTTCAAAATCGCCACCCCAATAAAGCGTATCCGTAATGGGTATTGCTCCACTTATTTCAGGGAAACGATGAATATAAAACAAAGAATTTTCGCCCACAGGTCCACCATAATAAATAGGCGAATCGTAGAGAATAATTCCGCTTACTGCTTCTTGCAAATGAAAATCCAAAACTTTATTCAACACAAAACCCACACTTCCTTCTTCGTTATGTTCTACAATGAGTATAATGGTCTGTTTAAAATTATCATCCTGTAAAAAAGGGCTTGCAATCAGTAGTTTTCCTTTGTTTAGTGATGTTGGCATATTGCGTGTTCCAATTTTTTAAATTTATACGTTTTTGTGTATATAAGTAACTTTAAATTCAATATTTTGATGATGGGCAAGTCACTATTTACCCCTTTTAATAAAGTCCTCAATAATAATACCAAATTAACTCCATTAAGCCTTTGAGATTGCTTCATTACATTCGCAATGACAAACAAAAAAGCATGGTAGTTAGCCATGCTTTTTATATTTGTTGTCTGACTATCGTCTGACAATAATTCGTTATTTTTTAGAAAGAAAGCCCAGGGTAATAAGCTGTTTCGCCAAGCATTTCTTCGATACGTAACAATTGGTTGTATTTAGCCATTCTATCAGAACGAGAAGCCGAACCAGTCTTAATCTGACCAGTATTGAGAGCCACAGCCAAATCTGCAATGGTCGTGTCTTCTGTTTCGCCAGAACGGTGCGACATCACACTCTTATAACGATTACGGTGTGCCAAATTCACAGCATTGATGGTTTCTGTAAGTGAGCCAATTTGGTTTACTTTTACAAGAATAGCGTTCGCCACACCCTCTTTGATACCTTTTTGTAAGAAATCTACGTTTGTTACAAACAAATCATCTCCAACAAGCTGGATTTTTTTACCAACTGCATCTGTAAGTTGTTTCCAGCCTTTCCAGTCGTCTTCTGCCATACCATCCTCAATAGAAAGAATAGGATATTTTTTCACCCAATCAGCCCAGTAGCTTGCCATTTCCGAAGAGGTCAGTTTATCGCCAGTAGATTTTTTGAAGTGATATTTTTTAGTTTTGGTATCATAAAACTCAGAGCTTGCAGCATCCATCGCTATAAAAATATCTTCACCTGCTTTATAACCAGCCTTTTCGATTGCTTGTAGAACTACTTCTATGGCTTCTTCGTTCGATTTCAGGTTTGGAGCAAATCCACCTTCATCACCTACGTTGGTAGAGTGATTTTTATCTTTCAATACTTTTTTGAGTGTATGGAATACCTCTGTTCCCATTCTAAGAGCCTCAGCAAAAGAAGATGCTTTTACAGGCATAATCATAAATTCCTGAAAATCAATAGAGTTATCGGCATGGCTACCACCATTCAAGATATTCATCATAGGAACGGGCAATGTATTGGCATTTACACCACCAATATAACGGTATAAAGGCAAATTCAGGCTTGCTGCTGCTGCTTTGGCTACTGCCAAAGAAACACCCAAAATAGCATTTGCTCCTATTTTTTTCTTGTTTGCAGTTCCATCTATTTCAAGCATTACCTTATCAATTAGGTTTTGCTCAAATACATTATAACCAGCGAGTTCTCTCCCTAATATTTCATTTACATGTTCTACAGCTTTCAAAACTCCTTTTCCTAGATATTTTTTCTTATCTCCATCACGCAATTCTACTGCCTCGTGTGTACCCGTAGATGCCCCTGAAGGTACAGCAGCTCTTCCTAAAAAGCCATCTGTTGTAATTACATCTACTTCTACGGTAGGGTTACCTCTAGAATCAAGAATTTGTCTAGCCTGAATATGCTCTATAAGTGTCATATACTTAAAAGATTTTTTATAATGAAAAAAATTTTGGCAAATGTAAGCAATTAACTTTTGAAAAAGTCTAAAAACTCCTGACTTTTTAATACTTCTGCCAAAACTCTGAAATGAGAGCAGTTTTTATGAGTAGTTTGGATACAATTATGCTTTTGAGCAAAATGGAGAATAGGCTTTGAAGCGATTAATTCATCTTGTTCAGCTAAAAAAATTTGAGTAGGTAACTCTTGGGTAGCAAATATTTTCTGAAGATTTTTGTGACTGGGATATAAATATTGGTTTGCAAGCCATGTACGCCACAATAAAAAACGTTTGGGTGCAGATTCAGTATATTTTTGAGCCATTCGGATTTGCTCATTTTTAATCAGTTTGACAGATTGGAGATAATAAGCAATTTTAAAGATTTGATGAGGTTTTTGGATAAATCGCCAAAAAAGAGGCTTACCTATCCACGAAACAGCAAATTCGTACCAAAACGTTTTTTTAAAGCCATCAGGAGCAACCAAGCAAATTTTTTCGATTTGAGATGCCAATTTTTCTACAATACTCAATGCCATTTTTGCCCCAATACTAAAAGCTACCACAGAAAACTTTTTTATTTGGTAATTTTTGCAAAAAGTCTGAATAAGCTCGTTTATATCATCTTTTTGAGGTGTTTTCCCAAAACTCAATAAATCGAAACTGTAAATAGTATAATTGGGTAATAATGTACGCAGGCAGTTAAATACCTCTGGGTTTTGTCCAAAACCATGAAAAGCAAACAGGTTTCTTTCGCCTTCACCAATCCGAAGGCATTGCATTTTATCTACCTGAAAATAAACTCCATCCACGGTTTTCAACTATTTTATTATCGAAGATAAAAAAACAGATTTAGCAAAAAAAGTTTTTAGCAAAAAATAAAGCCTGATAAGCGTACTTATCAGGCTTTTGGTACTCCGTAGGGGAATCGAACCCCTGTTACCAGAATGAAAATCTGGTGTCCTAACCCCTAGACGAACGGAGCATTTTCAGATTTGGTGGTGCAAAGGTATAATGTTTTTTTATAACCTCCAAATAAAAAACAAAAAAAATAATTATTTTTTTTTCGCATAGTTTTTGTGTATGTTTCATAACATTACTAAAACATTTACTTTTTATTGTATATTATGGAAGAGTTACAAAACTATTGGGAAGAGTATAATTTTAATCGTTTTAATCCTGTTGATTTAAAATCATTTGAAACTTTGACAATCCTATTTCCAATATTGGCTGTAGTAGCAGCCGACCACAACATTGATGGGGCTGAAAAAGAGTTCTATTTGGAAGAAATCCAAAGGAAAGTTCACCAAAACGAAAAATTAAACTTAACATTGCTCAAAGAGGAAGTACGTTATATTACTCAAAATCTTGAGGAACTGTCGCCATTGATGTTGGGAGCTTTAAAAATTTTGGTAGAAAAAGATGGTTTGGCTCATGAATTGATGGATATGATGCTTTCAGCTGCTAAAGTGAGTTATGAATCTTGGCAAGCAAAAACTTTGTATGGAGAATCTGATAGTCGTTTGAAATTATCAAAAAAAATGATAGATTTGGTTGTTGAGGATGCTATAAGCCAAAAAGAACGCATATCAGATGAAGAATTAAATGTAATTAAAATGATTTTACAAAAAACCAATGCTCTTACAGAACGCAACAAAAGTATATTAGAAAATCTTTCCAATTAAGTTTTTACCAAAAATGCAAACATTATGAAAAAAATTAGTACTTATTGGCATTTTGCAATACTATTTGCCATGCTCTCTTTCAATTTACAGGCTCAGTCGCTGTATGAACTTACCTTCGAGGTAGATAAAGTAAACTACAAATGTTTTTTGGTGTATTTCAACGAGCAAGATGCCTATATGCGTATAGGATACACCAATGAAGGTAAATATAATGTAGTAAACGTCCAATATACTTCTGCCACAGGACAAGAAGATGGATATAATTATTTTGTTATGGCAGGGTCTAATCCTACCTTTATCACTACTAAAGCAGAACAACAGTCTTACAACCCAGACCATTTTTTATGGATTTGGAATGATAAGGAAAATGCCAGTTTACCTTATGTAACTGAAGACCCCAATTTTGATGAAACCAAACTACATGTCTGTAAAACATATACAGAAATTACTGCTAAAAGCCTAACAGATAGCTATTTAAAACAATTTTTCCGTACAGATGAAGCTCAATATAAATCTCTTCAAAAAATGAGAGATGCAGCTTTGGGTGTAAATACCAATGCAAACAATAACAACAATAATAACAACAACAACAATAATAACAACAACAACAATAATAATAACAATAACAACAATAATAATAACAATAACAACAACAATAATAATAACAACTCTACTGCAACTACAGCAGGAGCTAAATTGCATTTGGTATTGTGTATCAATACCGAGATTAGCGATATTGGACAAAGTTGTAGTGTTGACCAAAGAGCTATGGAAGTAGAGTTTAGAGAGATTGCAAAAGCTGTTGGCATTCCATTTGAAAAATACATTGTAAATGGAGAGAAATTTACCAAAGACAATGCAGAGCAAACACTTGGTAACATGAAAGTTGGCAAAAATGATGTGGTTGTGTTTTATTATAGTGGGCATGGTTTCCGTTGGTCTGACCAAACAGATAAATACCCACAACTTGACATGCGAGCATCAGAATATACTCCTATTAGTGAAAAAACAGCTTTACCACTATCTTCTGTATTTACCAAAATTACATCGAAAGGTGGTAGATTGAATATTGTATTGAGTGATTGTTGTAACTCAGATGTAGGTAGAAATCAGGTTACTAGCCAAACTTTTATGGCAGGTCGTTCTTTCCAAGGTGCAGAAATAGAAAAACTAAAAAAACTATTTGTCAATAGCTCTGGAAATATTATTATCACAGGTAGTTCCCCTGGTGAATACTCTTGGTGTAATGCAAACGGAGGTTTCTTTACTTTAAGCTTTATTCAAGCTCTTAAAGAGGAAATTGGTTATATGCGTACAGAAGCTCCTACTTGGGATCATATTGCTCAGAATGCTGTAAAAAGCACTCAGTACAAAGCAAAAAGCTGTAATGGTTGCAAGCCTCAAAATCCTGTTTCATCAGTTCGTGTTACTCAAAAATAGTCTTTATGAAAATTCTTAGTTTTTTATTTCTGATGAGTTTTTTCGCTTTAAAAGATAGTCATCCTATTTTTCAAAAGCATCAAAATATCATCCAAGAAGCCAAAGATGTATTTTTGTATGAAGTTTCGGAGCAACCAATTGCTTCCAAACAACACAAAAAAGACGTTGAGTATATCGGTGATTATGAAGTTCTTAAAGCCTTAAAAATCACTTCTGATGATGCTCAAAACCTTAAAAGTGTAGTGTTAGACGAAAAAAACTATATCAAAGACAAAAAAACATGCCCCATGCTTGGCAAATATGCTATCAAATTTGCCAAAGATAAGCATTATATCGCTTTGATTGTTTCGTCCAATACTTGTGAAAAAGTTTCTGTTTTTTCTTCGGAAAAAAGCGTGAACAAGCAATTTCATGATTTAGCTGCACCCAATAGTATCCACCAGACACTCGAAAAAATAACGGGTAGTTCGGATAAATAAAGACATAAAAGAAGGCTTTGAGATTTCAAAGCCTTCTTTTTTAACTAATTCTTGCCCAATTAGTTGTATTTTTAGAAATTGTAGAAAGTTGATGTTTGATACAGGCATTTTTATAAGCCTGCAAATTAGGGTCTTCTGTCAGTATTTTATGGGCTACATTTCGAGCATGTTCCAAAATAGCTCCATCTTTTGCCAAATCTGCTATCAATAAATCGGTTATGCCACTTTGTTGTGTTCCCATCAAATCACCTGGTCCACGCAAACGCAAATCGGTATTAGCTATTTCAAAACCATCATTGGTTTCAACCATTACTTTTATTCTTTCTTTAGCTTCTTTGGTCAGTTCGTATTTGGTCATTAAAATACAAAAAGACTGCTCCGAACCACGTCCCACACGCCCACGCAATTGATGTAATTGTGAAAGTCCGAAACGTTCAGCATTTTCAATAATCATGATTGAAGCATTGGGAACGTTCACACCTACTTCAATTACCGTTGTTGCAATCATGATTTGGGTTTCATTCTTGGCAAACCTTTGCATTTCAAAATCCTTTTCCTTCGGTTTCATCTGCCCATGTACTACACTCGTTTGGTATTCGGGAAAAGCTCTTGCTATGCTTTCGTAGCCATCCATTAAGTTTTTCAGATTGAGTTTTTCAGATTCTTCTATGAGTGGATAAACAATATAAACTTGTCTTCCTTTTTCAATTTCTTCTCTGATAAAACCAAAAACTTTGAGTCTATGCGAGTCGTAACGATGAACTGTTTTGATAGGTTTACGCCCTGGAGGGAGTTCATCTATAATCGAAACATCCAAATCGCCATAAAGTGTCATGGCAAGTGTTCTTGGAATGGGCGTTGCTGTCATTACAAGTACATGCGGAAAAGTATCAGCATTTTTGTGCCACAATTTAGAGCGTTGTTCTACTCCAAAACGATGTTGCTCATCAATAATGGCTAATCCCAAATTTTTAAATTTTACTTTTTCTTCTAAAAGAGCATGCGTTCCTATCAGAATCTTTAAATCTCCAGTTTCTAAATAATCGTGTATGAGTTTTCTCCCTCCCAAAGAGCTTGAACCCGTTAAAATATCAATGGTAAGCCCAAGACTATCAGCATATTTTTTAAGACCTTGATAGTGCTGTTCAGCTAAAATTTCGGTAGGAGCCATCAAGCATACCTGAAAGCCATTATCAATTGCCATGAGCATGGAAATGAAAGCTACAATCGTTTTTCCGCTTCCTACATCACCTTGTAAAAGCCTATTCATTTGCCTACCACAAGTCATGTCTTTATGAATTTCTTTGATTACTCTTTTTTGAGCATTGGTCAAATCAAATTCTAAATGGTTTTTGTAAAACTCTGTAAGCAGTAGAGTACTTTTGAATACAAAACCCTGATAAGTTACTTTCCTATATAAATTTTGTTGTAGAAGTCTAATTTGTGTATAAAATAATTCTTCAAATTTGAGTCTGTTCTTAGCTTTCTGAAGCATTTCCAAATTTTTTGGAAAATGAATATTGGCAATGGCTTCTTTCTTTGCTAAAAATTGATTTTCCTGAAGAACATCATCAGGAAGTGTTTCTCTGATATGTGGTAGAGCTAATGGCACAAGTTGCTTGATGGCTTTGGCTAAAGCCTTGCTATCAAGCATTTTCTTTTTCATGGTTTCTGTGGTATTATACACAGGAAACAAAGCCCCTTGCTCTTTGGCTTCTTGGGGGTTATACAATTCTATTTCTGGATGACTGATGTTTATCTTATTATTGAACTCTGATGGCTTTCCATAAATAATATACTCTTGATTGAGCTGTATAAACTTTTTAATGTAATTGACACCTTTAAACCAAACGAGTTCAATATCGCCTGTACTATCTCTAAGGTAAGCAATAAATCGTTCTTTGCTACCCTCTCCTACTGTTTCTATGAATTTGATTTTTCCTTTGAGTTGGATATAAGGCATATCTGCCACTACATCAGAAATTTGGTGAAATTGGGTTCTGTCTTCGTGTCGGAATGGATACCGTTGAATAAGGTCGGCATACGTAAACACATTGATTTCCTTATTCAGTACAGTAGCTTTGATAGGTCCTATCCCTTTTAGGAATTCTACTTTGGTGTCAAAAAAATTGTTATTCATATCTATTTGCTTATCTCGTAAATATTATTCAAAGTTATTTTTTAGCCTATTATAAAGGCTTATGAAATAAAGCGTTCACAAGCCTTTGATATTTTTATCTTTCAATGGTTAGTAAAGCACTTCCTCTTCGTACATAAAATGCTACTCCAGCCACTTTACCCTCAGAAACAATGGGTTCTATCATATATCTTAATTTACTTCTTCTATCAGCAGCTCCAAACATTTGTTCTGTTTCAAAAGGCTCTTGCTTTTCAATAGCTGTGTACCAATCTTTACGAATTTTATTGGAATCATCTTCGTTGCTGGCAAACAATTCAAACCAATTCATGCCTTTTTTGATATCAATGCCATACAGATTTTGGAAGATTAATTGCATTTTTGTATTAAACACAATGATTTTTTCATTTTCATCTACTGCCAAAATACTTTCTTTTGACTTTTCTATAATTTGCTCTGTAATAACATGATTACGCTCCAAATTGTCTTCAATGGTATTTTTCTCTGTTTCTTCCATTTTAAGCGTTACCAAATCGAGCATAGACGTAATGAAACTTTGCTCTTCAATGCTCCACTCTCTTGGGGTTCTGGTATGTTCGCAGGTCATCATACCTTTTAGTTTTGTTCCCATTCGGATAGGATATACAAGCATTGATGTAACACTTCCCGCTGATAAATAGCTAGGAGTTAGCTCTTTTGTAAATTCTCCAATTTGAGCAGGATTTGCATTGATAAAGCTTTGCTTATAAAGAGCCTCGAAAAATATAGGATGTTCTGCCTGCCCTATTACCAAACCATCAGTGTGTGTGTTCTCTTCCTGATTGTATAAATCGATACATTTTAGTGCTCCATCTTTAAACTCCCAAACACTTACTCTTGGAATATCCAAATTACTTGCAACAGAGGAGTTGATTTCTTCTACATATTCTTTTACATTACCCTCATAAAGTTTTTGAGAACCTAAAAGAGTAATTGTTTCTATTTGCTTACGCAATCTTTCTTTACTTGCTAAAATATTCTCTTCATTTCTTTTTTGGTCTGTTACATCTTGGTATGTACCAATTACCCCTATTACATTACCTTCTGTATCGTGGAAAGGCACTTTACTTACTCTAATCCAAGAGAATTGCCCATTTGGTTGAATTCTTGTTTGTAGAGCATCTAATTCAGGTAAATTATTATCCATTACCTTTTTATCTACACTTACATAATACTCAGCATCTTCTTGGTTTTTCCAAATTTCAAAGTCAGTTTTTCCAACTACATCCTCAACTTTATCTAATCCTACCAATTTCAAGAATCTACGATTACAACCTAAGAATACAGAGTTTTTATCTTTCCAGAATACACTTTGTGGTAGAGCATCTATAATTTTCTGTAAAACGTCTTTTGATTTTTGCAAATCAATTTGATTTTCTTTTTGTGTTGTAATATCTCGTATAGCAAAAATACGGATTCTTTGCTCCTCAAATCGAACAACTCTACCATGTATTTCAATCTGTACCTCAGTACCATCTTTTTTCAACAAAACACCTTCATAAGCTTTATCATAGCCTAATTGCATGTTGATAATGGAAACAGCTTTTGTTTCAGGAGAAAATATATTAAATAAATACTGCTCTTTTACTTCATCCGCCTGATAACCCGTAATTTGTGTAAAAGCTGTGTTTACTTCTTGAATATAACCTTTTTCGTGAATAATAATAGCCTCAGAAGTTGAATCAGAAATTGCTTTTGAACGGTTTTCACTTCTTTGTATTGTTCGTTCAATTTTCTTTTGGTCTGATATATCTTGTGTAAAAGATACAGCCCCAACTTTTCTACCTTCTGTATCATAAATAGGATTATAGAAACGCTGAAAGAAATAATCACCAACTATTACTTCTTTTTCTTTTTCTTTTCCGCCTACTTTTATTTTCTGTTTTTCTATTTGTTGAAAATTTTCTACAAAAGAATACGCTCCTTCATTAAATACTTTATCAAATTGTTCTTTTAAAACATTAGAAAGTTCTTGACGACTATATTGAAAATCAGACAATAAATTCATCCCAACTTCAGGATGTTTGCCACTTTCTGCCATCATAAAACTTGCCCATTTTTCATTATAAGAAAGAATATTGTATTTCATATCAATAGAAACTATCTCATCTGAAGTACTATCCAAGATAGTTTTCATACGGATATTACTTTCTTCCATCTCGTGCAAGATCTTCTGTTTGTCAGTTACATCTCGCATGATGGTGGCAACTGCTGTTATCTCTCCTTGAGCATTTTTAATGGCAACAATGTTACCACTCATATAAGCTATTTCTTGGGTTTTTAGATTTATCATTTCCAACTCCCCTTCCCAATAGCCATTTTGTGTTACATTGGGTAATACTTCTGATTGTACTTTCTGCCAATTGTTATCATTAAAGAAGTTTTTGAGGTAAAGTCTTTTAGATATATAGTCATCTGCTCCAAAAAGTTGTTGCCCAACTTTATTTGCATAGATAATTTCTTGATTTGGGTTCATCATAATTACAAAGTCTGTCGCATTTTCAACCATTGCTACAAACTTTTGTTGTTCTATTTGTTGTTTTTCTAAGGCATCTCTTTGAATACGAATTTGCTCTTCAATACGTTTTTGCCTTGTAATATCTTGCATTGTACCATAAACGAAGGCGGTTCTCTCAGAATTTATTTCAGAGATTCTTTTTATGGAAATAACCACTTCTCTGATATCTCCATTTTGCCTTTTCATTTGGTATTCAAAACTACTTTCGTAGTTAGGATCATGCGATTTGATAGCTTCAGCAATTTTTGAATTTACCAATTCTATATCTTTTTCTGCAATAAAATGTTCTGCAAACTTTTTAGAAGGCATTTGATAGCCATTTTCTAATTCCTTACTAGTTTTAAGCAAGCCGTACAGCTCTTCATTAGCAAAGATTACTTTATTTTTTACATCCAATTTCCATGCAGCCAATGATGCTAATTGTAAAGCCTCAGAAAGTTGAGATTCTTTTTCTCTTAGTTCAAGCGTTCGATCTTTTACCTGTTGCTCAAGATTGTCACGCATTTTTTCAAGTTCTTTTTGGCTACGTTCCATTTCTGTTTGAGCCAATGCCAAACTCTCCATATTATCCCTCATCACTTCTTCTTGAGCTTTCAACTGTTCTGTTACTAGTTGCGATTCCAAAAGAAGTACTTTGGTTTTTTCATTATTTTTTACTGAAGCTAATGTAGATGCTACGTTTTCTGATAGTTTTTCAACGAAAGCTATCTCATAATCTTCAAAGGGTTTAAAAGATGCTATCTCAACTGCTCCATAGACTTCTGTATTATCCAAAAGAGGAACAATGAGTAAATGTCGAGGTGTAGAATCTCCAAGACCCGAACCAATTTGGATATAGTCTGTTGGTATTTTATCTAAATGTAGAATGTCTTTTTCTAAAACTGCTTGTCCAACAAGCCCTTGCCCTATTTCTACTCTTGTTTCTTGAAATTTACGTCTATCATAGGCAAAAGAGGCTTTCAAATCCAAGTATAGATTGTTTTTATTATCTTCTACCAATACAAATAAACCACCTTGATTTGCTTTTAAGTATTTTACAAGGTTGGATATGATATTATATCCTAAATCGTTGATGCTATCATAATTAGAACGAAGAATATTTACAAACAAGTTAAAACCTTCGTTAGCCCAGTTACGTCTTCGATCTTCTTCTGCTACTTTGAGTAAGTTTTCTCTCATACCTAAGAGTGCATATCCTAATACATCTTTCTGACTACGAACCTGATATGGATATTCAAACTTACCTTCTCCAATATTTTTAGCAAATTCTGATGTTTTTTTAAGGTTATTTACCAAAAGGTTGATATTATTGGCTAATATCCCTATCTCATCTTTTCTATCATACAACACTTTCTGACTTACGTCTCCCTCTGCTATTTCTTGTGTAATAACTGCTACCTTGTCTAATGGTCTGATAAATCTGTTATTTAGATAGACATAGCCAACGATTAAAAATACAATTAGTATTAAAATTGTAAAGAAAATGAGGATTTGAATACCCGTTTGTGTACTTGTATATTCAGCAATATACAGAGTGGTTAGTTCGTTGTGTAAAGCCTGTATACCTTTGGTTGTTTCAATAAGATTGACATAGGCTTTTTGAACAACAGGATTATCGATTTTTTCAAGCTTTTTCTGAATAACAGGAACTTCTTTTTCTAAAGTATCACCTACTTTTTGTATCTGAGTTTGGGTGGTTTGTAGTAAAGTATCTAACTGCACTACCTCATTCATGATAATGTTGAGGTTTTTTCTGTATAAGCCCCAATCATCTTTTAATTTATTTAGTTTTAAGAGAGCTTTAGTATTTTTTGTAGCTTGAATTGATATTTCGTTTGTAAGAATAACAAGTGTTCTTCCTTGAGTTAAAATATCTAAGTGGTCATCATAGTCTAATACAAAAGCATATAGTTCCTTTTTATTTTCTTTATCTCCATCTATTACGAGTCCAGCTTTGTAAGGGATTTGTCCTAAAATTTTTTCAGCTTTTCTTGAGACTTCAACACGTGCTGCATCTCTACGCAATGATACCCCTGAAATATATACCAAGATGTAGCTAAGCAGTACTAAAGCTATTGCTGAAAAGAAGAAAAAGCCTGTAATAGCTTTAATGTTCCACGCTTTATTTTTACTCATCGCTATAAACTAATTAAAATGAATAGAATAATTCCTAAAAATAGGATTGTAATTATCAAATCTAAGATTTTTTTTTTTTACAAAAAAGAAAATCTTATAACTAAAAAACACAAGAAAGCATTTTCTTGTGTTTTTTTATAAAGTTTTATAAATAAAAGAGTTTTAATATTTTATTTTTTTCTAATCACTATCCGAAACTGTATCTGAATTGCCTGAAATAGAATCTCTCATTTTAGTATCTGCAATTACATTTTTCATTTTATAGTAATCCATAATACCCAAATTTCCTAATTTGAATGCATCAGAAATAGCTTTTGGTATTTCTGCTTCTGCCTCAATTACTTTGGCTCTCGCTTCTTGAGCTTTTGCTTTCATTTCTTGCTCTAAGGCAACAGCCATTGCTCTACGCTCTTCAGCTTTAGCTTCTGCTACTTTTAAATCGGCAGCAGCTTTGTCTATTTGAAGTTTTGCACCAATATTTTCACCTACATCAATATCAGCAATATCAATAGAAAGAATTTTGAAGGCTGTTCCAGCATCTAATCCTCTGGAAAGCACCACTTTAGAAATCGCATCTGGATTTTCTAAAACGGCTTGATGATTATGAGCTGAACCAATCGAAGTAACAATACCCTCACCTACACGAGCCAAGATAGTTTCTTCGCCAGCACCACCTACCAATTGCTCTAAGTTTGCTCTTACCGTAATACGAGCTTTTACGACAAGTTGGATACCATCTTTAGAAACAGCTGTTACATTAGGTGTATTGATAACACGTGGATTTACAGACATTTGCACAGCATCAGACACATCACGTCCAGCAAGGTCAATGGCTGTAGCTTGTCTGAACGAAAGAGATAAACTTGCCTTATCAGCAGAAATTAATGCTCTGATAACACCTTGTACATTTCCTCCTGCCAAAAAGTGTGTTTCTAAATCATCAGCTGTGAGTTTTAACCCTGCTTTATGAGCTGTAATCAACGATTCTACAATAGCTCTGGGTGGTACACGACGAATACGCATGAATATCAGACGGAAGAGTCCAATCTGAACACCCGAAAAAAGAGCCGTTACCCATAAATTGACAGGAACAAAGTAGAGAAAAATGAAGAAGCCTACAATCCCCGCTCCTAAAAATATTAAAGTTTCATCCATATTTTTAATTTTTTGTGAAAATCTATTACAAAAAGAACATAAAACAAAATTTGAAGGCTAAATTCTTTTTTTTTAAAAACACAAAAATCTCATCCACGTAATAATCATTGGCGTTTATAAAAAATAAAAGATAAAATTTGGTTTAATTCAAAAAAAACTTATTATCTTTGCAAAAGAACTTAAACTCTTTAAATATCATGAACACACCTTTTGGTAATCCATTTGGCTCTCCTTTTGGGAATAAATAGGGAGTCTTTACTTAGTCGGCTTAACAGCCAATGCAACCTGACTCGTAAAAATATCGATACATAAAGAGTATGCCCAAAAGCATACTCTTTTTTAGTGTTTTATTTGATATATTTTATGATTCTATCTATTACACCAAACCCTCAAATTGTCTTAAAAAACGAACATCATTTTCTGTAAATAGCCTCAAATCTTTGATTTGGTATTTGAGCATCGTAATTCTCTCTAAACCCATTCCAAACGCAAAGCCTGTATATTTTTGGGAATCTATATTACAATTCTCAAATACATTGGGGTCAATCATGCCAGAGCCACCAATTTCTACCCAGCCTGTTTGTTTGCACACATTACAGCCTTTTCCTTTACAAATTAAACACGAAATATCTATTTCGGCACTTGGCTCTGTAAAAGGGAAATAAGAAGGGCGGAAACGAATTTTGGTTTCCGTTCCAAACATTTCTTTTACAAAATGATACAAAGTTTGTTTTAAGTCTGCAAAACTTACATTTTCATCTATAAAAAAACCTTCTATCTGATGAAAAATGCAATGAGCTCTTGCAGAAATGGCTTCATTTCTAAATACTCTACCTACCGAGAAGGTACGCATAGGAGGTTTTTGAGTACTCATTACACGAATCTGCACAGATGATGTGTGGGTACGCAAAGCTATATCAGGATTCTTTTCTAGGAAAAAAGTATCCTGCATTTCTCTAGCAGGATGATTTTCAGGGAAGTTGAGTCCTGTAAAATTATGAAAATCGTCTTCGATTTCAGGTCCTTCAGATTGGTTGAAACCCATTCTTTCAAAAATCTGAACAATTCTATTTTTTACAATTGTAAGAGGATGAGCATTGCCTTGCTCATAAGGAATTACAGGCAATGTCAAATCAACTTTTACTTCTACACTGGTGGGTGTGTTTTCAAAGTATTCTTGACGTTCTTTAAATTTCCCTTCTGCAAGTTGTTTTAACTTATTTACCTCCATTCCAAAATTCTTACGGTCTTGAGGTTCAATGTTTTTCATTTCTTCCATCAAGGCTGGAACTTTACCTTTTTTGGCAATAAACTCCAATCTGAATGCCTCCAACGAATCTTTGGTTTCTATTTTATAGTTTTGTACTTCTTCCGTGAGCTGGCTTATTTGTTCAAAAAGATTCATAACTGTCAATCAATAAAAAATTCCTAAATTATCATTTTGCAATTTTACTAAAAAAATGTTTATTTGTTTGTAGAAAACTCAAACTTTAGTTTTATGAAAACTTTATTATCTCTCTTTTTTGCTCTTATTCTATCACTAAAAAGTTTTGGACAAGGATGTAGTGATGCTGGTTTTTGTACTATGGGTGCTATGCGACCAGACCAACACAGAAGTAAGTTTATCAACCTAAAATTAAATTCGTTAGAATTTACACAACACTTTGGATATACAAAATTTGGCGATTATATCCTTTCATACATTGCCGATGTAGATTTTAAGATAAGCCCAAAGGTAACTCTTCATTTAAAGCTTCCCTATACTTTTGTTTTTAACAAAATGCCTACTGTTCATGGAATTGGAGATATTTCGTTGAGTGCAACCAAATTATTAGTACAAAAAGAAAATTTCCAAATTGCTGGTACATTAGGGGGCAAAATACCCACCAATGGAAGCGACTTAAGCCATAATGGTATTCCTTTGCCAAGCTATTACCAAACCAGTTTGGGTACTTACGATTTGGTAGCTGGTTTGGGGGTTAGTTATAAAGATTGGCTTTTTTCAACAGGTTATCAAATGGCATTTAATCGTATGAAAAATCAGTTTTTAAGATATACTGAGAATGGTGTGTTGCATAATTCGTTTGATGGTACAGAATTTGCTGAAGAAGGAAATGCCTATGCAAATTCAAAAGAACTACAGCGTAAACCTGATGTGATGTTGCGTGTGGAACGTAATTTTAGGGTGGGTCGGTTCAATGCACATCTTGGTATTTTAAATATTTACAGATTGGCTAATGATGAAGCCACTAATTTTAAAGGACAAAGAATAGAGATTGCTGAAAGCAAAGGACTCACAGTCAATGGTTTGATTGGAGCAGGCTATCGTCTTTCTGCTCATTCTGCAATCAAAGTACTTTTTGGGCGTAAATTAACTACTAAGGAACGAAACCCTGATGGTTTGAGTCGAGAGTATGTAAATAACATCAGTTACGAAATCAGGTTTTAAATATTTTATGACAAACTTAAATTTAGAAGATTTTAGAAAGCCTATTATTCATGAAAATGATGAAAATCTTAATTACAATGATGGCTTAAATATCAATTATAATCGCATACCTCTATTTTATAAAGATATACATTTTACTGGATCTACCATTCATCAAGATGGTGAAAGTTATAGAGTTATAGAATATGTGAATGGTTTGATGGAAGGCAAAAATTGTCTTTTCTCTAATAATATGCTACTTTCCGAAGTATTTTATGACTATGGCTATGAAACACATGGCAAAACATGGTATGAAAATGGTCATCAGGAGTCTGTTTGGGAAAGATATACAGCTAAAACATGGGATGAAAAGGGTTCTTTGATTTATGAAAAATATGTAGACCCTGATACAGAAGCATCTGAAGAGTTCTTTTATTTTACTGATGGAGGTTTAAAATTTAAGCAGTTTACAAATCTTCAAATTTGTGTAAAAGAGTATTATGCTCCCAATCAAGAGCATCTTCTTACTCAAAAAATATATTTTCATACTTCACCTATCACTGATGAAGTAATTTATAATCATGAAGCTCTTGAAAAATGGTATTTTGATGTATTAGACTATGAATCTCAAAGTCTTGATATGGAGCATTTTCCAAAAGATGTGAGTTATAGAATGCACTTAATTTGGATGTGGTTTTGGGAAGTTTTAAAAAGAGATAAAGATTTATTTATCAATATTTTATATCGTTTATTACAACACCCACAAAAAAGTGTTGTCAATAGTTGTGTTCAAATTGTAGCTTATCACAGATTTTTAGAGCCTATTCAAACGCTTTATCATCAAGTTTCAGGAGACAATGATTCTTTGAACACTCTTTTTGATGAAATAAAAAAACAACAAAGCCTGATGGATACCAACAACCCAGATAGAAAAATGAAAACTCTCTAAAATATGCAAATTCAGCCTTTTATTTTAGAGAAAAAACTTCATATTTTTGATGGTAGAGAGCCTGATGATTGGAATCAAAAAATTGTTTTATTGCCAGAAAATACTCTGTTCGACTTCTCTTTAGCAGAATTAGTATCTTTTAATTCTCTTCCAGAAAAGCTTGGAGTAGATATTTTTGAATACCTTAGAACCTATTACAAAAATTTATACTCACCTCTAAAAGGAAGTGACTCTCTAAGTTTGCATTATTATATTCGCCTTGATAAAGCAACTCTTCACAGTTTCCTTATCATTGTTAGTTTTGGAGAGTTTCAGCCTACAAGATACAAAGTTCATTTAGAAGGCATTTGGTTACTTGCAGGTGATAGATAGCTATTTTTTTACACTTACTGTAAAATGTTTCCAATAGGTTTTGATAATTACTGAAAAGGGTACTGGTTTTATACCATTTTTAATATTTTCTATAGCAATTTTTCCAATAATACGCCAATGACGAATCAAATCGCGATAGGCTCTAAAAACTGTATAAGAGATGTCATAAATATGCCCCGGTTCAGAACTTACGCCATTCAATTCTAAAATCTTGATATTTTTACCTTCGTATAGATCTTCAATACTTTTTACTCTCAAATCGAATCTTCCATAGTAAAAACCATCTATGGATTCGGCGATTTTATCAAAAACCTGATGTACATCTTCGTTGATAAAATGATTGTAATTGATAAATCGAGTACCTTTACAATGATTTCCGATAGGCTCAAGCAATATTTTTTCATCTTTTTGAGGAATTAAACTCATCAAATCCTTTTTTTCTTCCCATAGACGAGGTATTTGCATTTGACTTCTGGGGTCTTTTTCCATCAGTTTGGCAACAGGAGAAACACCATCTCCTACTACAGAAAGAAACTCTTTACCAGTGAGGGATGTAACTTTTCCCTTGGTAGAGTTAGGCATTTTGTTGTACAAAACACCTAATTCTACCTCAAAAGAAATGTATTCTTGAATAATATATGGATTTGTATTCGTTCTGTGATATTCTTCTAATTCTTCTATACTTGTAATTTTAGCCACATGAAAGCCTCTTTCTCCTACATCAGGTTTGGCTATAATAGGAAACTCTATTTGTTCTTTTTCAAGAATTTCTTTAAGGTTTTCGAAAGTAAGATTTTCAACATATAAATATTTCGGCAAATAATTTTTGTCTATTTTATCTAGAATATCTCTTTTACTTTCGCCAAAAAAGCCTCCTAATTCTATACCAGGGTTTACTACACTAAAATAAGCAAATGAGCGTGTACGCAAAGACCAATATACCCAATAGGGCAACATAGGCAAATAAAATGCCCACCAAGTCCAATATTCAAATTTAAGTATCTTTACTAAAAATAAGGGTAAACGCATTATATTGGGTTATTTATTTAATTTACTCTTGATAATCATTAGTATTTTTTCTTTATCCAATAAAAGTAAAATACCAGAACTCAAAAGTACAACAAAAGCCAAAATAAACAAATAACCGCCATCTCCTTGAATTTCTATTCCCAATAAAAATATGTGTGAAGCTATTGCTCCTGCCATAATACCAGCACTTAGAAAAGCACCTATATATCTTACAGAAGGTATTAGGAGTAGAATAGATGCTATCAATTCGGCAACTCCTGTTCCAATTCTACCCCATGGTTCCATACCTACTGCTGTAAAAATATAGACACTTTCAGGATTAGCCGTAAATTTAAAATAAAGGGTTTGTAGCATAATAATGGCAGCTACTAAAGAAAGTACCCAAGGCAAGTATTTTTTCATAATTTTTAAGATTTTAAGCTTATCTATATACGTTTTGCCAGTTTTTATCTGCTTTTGTTTTCAGATTTGTTTCATCCTCATTCCAATCGTCTAAAGTATTACTGAAAAAGTCTTTATAAAACAGAAATAAACGTCCATTTTTTACTTTGTAGTTTTTTATATCTACTTCTACTTTTGTTCCTTTTGCTCCCATCGCATAAGCACACCAGCCACCATAAGCAGGTTCATATTTAGATGGATTTGCCTTAAAAGCTGTAAGGTTAGCCTGAGAACTAAAATAATATGTAACACCCTGATAAAAGGTGCTATACTTTGAATCTCCTTTTACAGGTTTTGTTAGAGTGAAATAACTCACTACATCATAACCTTCTAAAGCCAGACTACTTTTTGAAACATTGTAATGTTTCTTTCTTTTTGCTGTTTCGTCTTGGGCTATAATACTATTTGAAGCCAATAACAGCATGATTAACAATAAGATATTCTTCATAATTTTGTTTTTTTAACAAAATTATGGGTTTATAAAATATCTTTTTGTCAGCTATCTGACATTATCAAATATTTTTAAATTAGGAATAACCATCATTTTTCTACTTTTACATAATATTTTACCTTCTTCTTCTAATTTGTTGATAGCAGAGGTAACGGATTGCCTTGAAGAGGCTATGTATTCAGCAATTTCCTGATGTGTAAGCAACATAGACATTTCGGTACTTCCATCTATGCGTTCTTTTCCATGTTTGAAGGCATATTCTTGAAAAAAATTCATCAGCCTTGTTTCTACATCTTTAAATACAATATCACTGTATTTTTGCTGGAAAGATATAAGCTTTTCGCCTATAAAAGATGTATATTTGAGCATTAAACAAGGATTTTTTTCTAAAACCTGCTTAAAGTGATTGATTTCAAAGCTACATAAAGAAATAGTTTTACTCAACGCCTTTGCATATTCGTAACGTTGAGACTTTTGGTGCATGTTTGAGAAGTGAATACAACCGAATATATCGTGGTCTTGCAGTATTTCTGTGATAATTTCTTTTCCTTCATCATCCTGATAACAAACCTTCACTATTCCTTCTTTTACAATATACAAGCGTTTTGAGTCTGTATCAGAAAAATTGATAGTTTCCTCTTTTTGAGCATTTTTGTAATTGGAGATAATACACAAATCTTTTACCTCTGAGTCGTTGAGCATCTCAAATAACTTATGATTTCTTAAATACCAATATTTTATATTTTCAGTCATGGTATAATGAATAGATTTGTTGTAGTCCTATCAATAGAAATAAGATAGCTAAGATTCTATTATAGAGATTATTACTTAAGAATTTAAGAATTATATTTTTATATCGTGTAATGGTAAAGACGATAGATATTAAAAGTAAAAACGCCCCTAAACCTGCTCCTAAGATAAAGAAAAAATAATCAATTTTTTCATCAATCACTAAAAAACTATATGAATTAAAAACCACTTGCACAGATAACCAAAAAGGCATAAGTTGTGGATTTAACATTCCCAAAGAAAAACCTTTTGAAAGATTTTTCAGTAAATTTTGATGGTATTTATTTTCTTTTGGTGCTTCTGGTGCTTTATTTTTCTTAAAGAAGTAAAAAAATGCTAATACAATAAGAATAATGGCTATTATAATTTTAAGTGTTTTAAAAAATGTTGGATTGCTAATCAGAAATGAGCCTGCAAATACTGCCAAAAAGCAATATATGAACTCTGGCAAGCTACCTCCTACTGCCACCCAAAAAGCATTTTTTCGATTTTGATGAATAGCAGTATCAATCACAGATAAATTGACAGGTCCTAATTGTAATGAACCAATAAAACTTGCTATAATCGAAAATAATAAAATCATTTTATAAAGTAGAAAAAATATCAAATATTGGTCTGAAAATATAGTAAACTAAAGCATTTAGACCAAATTGTAAGAAATAACTTACAAATACAACTGCAATTGCCCTAAATAACTTGGGTAATAATTTTCCATCAAAAAAAGTAATATAAACCCAAATATTGAAAAGAATCGTTGAAAAAGTATAAACTCCTAAAAGAATTTCTTTACTGGTAGGCAAAAATTCATCAAAAGGGACTAAAAAAACTAAAAACAACAATTGTTGGGCTGTAATAAACGTGTTGAGTACAATACTTTCGCCTAAAAGAATACCATATCTTCTAAAAAAAACATACGTATAAAATGCAAAAACAGGAATAGCCACAATATTTACCATTGAAGGATAATTCTCTGAATATTTAAAAAAATCATTAAAAAATTGTTTGTATTCATTGAAAAAACTTATCTGATAAATACCTGTTTGAGTATTATTATTCATAATCGCTGTTGCCTCATTAGAGAAAAAGTGATAACGATTATTAAGTAATGAAATAAGTGTAGCTATTACAATCAGGTATTCCAAAGAGTTATATAAATATTGCCGAAAACCTCGTAGTACATTCTTTATTGCCTTGGCTGGTCTGATAGTAAGCTCTATAGCTGTATGAACTATTTTTTTTTGTCCTAAATGATAAATAGAATTCAAAAACTCTGTTACTAATCCTTTTAAGGTATAACGCTCAGAATTATAACCTAATTTCAATTCTTTAATTCGTTTTTGAGATAATTTGGGCATATAATTATTCGTTTAATTGGAGTTTATATTAAAATAGACGTTTTTTTCTTATTTCCTTACAAATTTTTGTGAAAATATTTTTGTAAAAACAAAAATATATATCTACATTTGCACCCACTAAATTACTATCGTCTGATAGTAGCTGGTTCCGTAGCTCAGCTGGATAGAGCAACTGCCTTCTAAGCAGTAGGTCATTGGTTCGAATCCAATCGGAATCACGAAAAAGCCCCAATTCTAAGAATTGGGGCTTTTTATTTTTCTTTACTTTCATCTAATATTCTCTCTGATTCTTATTAATATTTCCAATCAAAAGAATGCAAAACCAAAACGGAAGGAATAAAAAATATAGACTAATTATTTTTTTTCTAAAATAATATCAAAAACCTTTCCATCTTCTGTATTAACCATCTGTCCCTTCATATAACTCATATCAGTTTTATAAAACAAACTTATATTAGCTGTTTCTTTTTGATTTGTGTACTCTTGAATGTTTATTCTAATAGGAGAGAAATCTTTAAATTCTTCTTTTTTTTGATTTTTTAAAAAAATGAAGTACAGTTAATTGGAAGTTTCCCGACTCTACCTGTGTAAGTATATCTTACAGTATCATAAGTATCTTCTTTTTCTGTATTTTGCTTTGGTATAGTATCTTGAGGCTTTTTTATTTTCTCACTTTGCTGAACAGAACTAGTCTTATCATTTTTACATGATACAAAAAATAAATAAAGTCCTATAACATCGTTTTCATTATAAAAAGTCTTTTTTTAACTTTGACTCTGCTAACTATCATGATAACCTTAATTCCATAATAATAAATTTTACTCCTTTTTCTTATTATAAATAATTTCTCCAATATATTCGTTATCTTTTTTATAAATAGCTATCAGCATCTCAACATAACTACCATCTTGAGCATATCTTTTCCAAATTAAATTTATTTTGTCATTTTCTTCATAAACTTTGTCTATTTCATCATAAGCTACATCAGTGTCTATAAAGTGTAAATAATCAAAGTTTCTATAGTATTCATTAGTGTTTATTAATTTTATGGGTGTTATATCGTTTTTTTTCTTATTTTTCAATACGACTGGATTGAAATTGGTACATCCAGTTGGCATTTGATTATCAAACGCTTTCATTACATAATTATGTGAAAATATGAGTTCTATATCATTGTGAATTGTATTCAATTGTTTATTTTGCTTGTTATTTATGTCTAATTCGTAAACTAAATCTCCATTTACAACACCTTCTAAATTACCTACTTTAATTTTCACATACTTGAAGCTTTTACAAGTATCATCATTTGAGTTTAATTTATAAAAGCTTTCACTAACACCTAATATATCTACACTATGCTTATTCAAATAAGATATATCTTTGCTATCATTACTATCATTTATTAAAATTTTAATATTATCTCCTAATAAAATACCATTTTTATTAAGTTTTTGATATACAATTTCAGATTTCATCATATTTTCATTATCAGTATTTTGTATTTGTTTTTTATTTTCTTGATTTGTACAAGAAAATGCATATAAAGTTAGGAAAATTGGTATTATTGTTTTGTTCATAATTTTACAATTATATCTTCATGTATCAATTATTAAAAAATAGGTATTCGTATTTCTGCAACTGTAAATTTAGCATTTTTAACTCCACCCCATCTTTTGTCTCCTAATAATTTTTCTCCATCAATCATAAATAAATTTTCCGCATGATAACCTTGTGAATTTGTCCAAGCAGGGTCAAAATATCTGTAATAAACTTTATTTTCTTTTACTATTTTCTCCATAATTACCACAAAATGTTCAGTAGTTTTATCTCTATTATACATTTCTGTACGACCGTCATCAACTCCTACAAATACAGGGTGTCCATTATTTAACTCATCATCAATAAATTTAATTCCTATTTCAAGATTTCTATAATGATTTTTTCCATTTATTTGCTCCATTATTTGTATACTTGCCTGAGCCTCAGCATTAGCAATATCTAATTTCCCTCCTTTTTGTTTCATCATGGCTCTAGCAGCATCATAACAACAAACTACATTTTTCTTCCCTGCATATGTTTTTTCAGACTCATATAATCCTCTCCCAGAAGTTCCCTTTACTAAAGCAGGGAATTGAGAAATAAAATCATCAGGAGACATCACAGCATTTATACTCTTTGTTTGTATTTTGTTTATAGATAGTGTAGATATTTTATTTAAAACATTATACCCACTTCCTCCTTTACTAAAAGTTCCATCTTTTGATATATAAGCTTTTTCTTCTAACATAATAAGCTCATCTTGAAATTTTTCTATTGCTTGAATAGTTTTAGTTAATTGCTTAACAGGTATAATATCGGTATCCTTTAAAGAACTTACATAAATTGTTTCTTCATTATTGTCCAAATAGTTTATGGCTATTAACTTATTTTGTATAATTTTTACATCTTTTGTAACATTTTTTCCTTTTTTGCCTACACTATCACTAATCTGTTCTCCAACATATCTATCATCTGTTTTTTGGGTTTGCTTTTTGTCAATATTGTTAAACCCAAAATACTTCATTAAAGCTTTTAGCATTTCATATTGTTTTGTAACCCCCAACCCCTCAAAAAGATAATTAAAAGCTTCTAATCCATACTTTTTTAACTCGCCCCATATATCATCTGCTATTTTTGTTTTTTCTTTATCTTTTTGTTTTTGTTGTTCTTGCTTTTTTCTTTCTTGTTCTAGTTGTAATCTTTTTCTTTCCTCTTCCAATTTTCTTTTTTGCTCTAAGGCATATTCTTGTCGAGCCTTTGTTACACTTTCTTTGATTGAATTCATTAATTTTTGAAGTGTACTTCCGTCAGGGTCAATTCGTCCATCTACCCCTTTTCTATTCACTTCCAACTGAAATATCTTAATAGCCTCAATGGTTTTGGGAATATCTTTAGATGTTACTTTATCTTTAGGAAAAGAAGGAACTTTTCCATACATCAATAGCATTCTTCGTTCATATTCAGACGTTTTATAACTATATAATTGCTCTTTTTTTTCTTCTTTTGGGATATCAGTAGTTGTATTTGGGTCTACTTGTTTTTCATCAACTATTTCTGGAGTATTTATAATAGGTGGCAAATGAACTTCTTCTAATTCAATATTTTTAACAGGTTGTTCTTTTTGATAATCTGCTTCTGATAATAAACCTATTTCGTAAAGTTTTTCTTGTATTACAAGTACATCTTCTGTAAAATTTATCATATCCTCTTTATATGTACCATTAGGTAAACCTACTGAAAAGCCCCATCTTGATTTAGCTGGAGGGCTTGTCAATATTTCAGGCATATTTAGTTTTGTCCCTGACTCAAAATAACTTTTTCCATCTTTTTCTTTAAGTTTTGTTTTATTAGCATTTGTCAAATCTTGAGCACTTACACCATATTTATCTGATAGTTTATCTATGTTTTCTCCCTTTTGAACAATTCCTCTTTTATTTTGCGTAATGGTTTGTGAGTTAGTATTTGGTGTAGTAGTTTCTGGTTTAAGATTACTGTATTTCTGATTAGACATTAAGTCAGGGATAGTACCTCCCATTTCTGCCAAAAAGTACAGAATATTAAGTGTTGTTCCATTTTTACCTACAACTCCATCTGTTAAACCTTTTCTTTGTATTTCAATATCTTCTAATGATTTTTTAGTAGCAGAAGGATGAGATTTTCCAGCATCTTCTATAATTTTTATTCTCTTTTTATACCATTCTGCTGTAACAGGAGCAAGTTCAGTATCTTGAAAAGTTTGTATAGCTTCTGATACTTTATCCACATCTTCTATTTCTGTTTTTTTAAGATACCCAAGTTTTACAAGCATTGAGCCAACTTTTTTTACATCTTCAAGAAAATTTTTACCTCCCTTACCAACACTTCCTTTTAAAGAAAAATCTCTATTCATTCTACCTACTTCAGATTTAATATGTGTTTCATAATGAGGGTTTGAGGCAAAAACTCCTTTGTTATCATGTCGGAGCATACCATTATTTTTGATAATATCATTTCCTGTTTGCTTTCCTCCAAGCCATCCTTTTGCCATACCCAGATAATATACATCAAATCCATCTTCAATCGTTTTAATACTTTTAGCTGTTTTATTATCACCTGCATCAGTAGCACCCATATGGAAAATATTACCAGAACTTCCACGTTCATGCCTATAAACACCACCCTCTAAATATGCTTGAGCAAGAGCTATTTCAACGGGAACAACATAATTCAAATCTCCATATTTGTCATATACTTTTCTTGCTGCATTCGCAAAATGTGAACCTTTTAGTTGTAAATCAGCATTTATATTTTTTTTTGAATACCATATATTTAACTGATTTTGAGCAACCTGTTCGTATTTTGCAAAATATTCATTTTCCTTTCCTTTTTCAATTTCTTTTTTAGGTAATTCTTGTCCTTTTAAAGTTTTTGTGGTTTGTTCTTGCTGTTTTAAAGCTGTTGCTAATTGTTTATCCATATTGTTAGTAACCATTGGAACTTTTTGTTCTTGGTTATTAACTACCCCACTATCAACAATATTTTGTTTGGTATCTAAAGAGTACATATTCCTTAAATTATTTTCTATAAATTTGTTCTAAAATTACTCCAATTTTACATACTTATTTATGACTGACAATTTAGAGAATTTTTATAATTTTTTCAAGCAAGAAAGCTTTTGGTTTTTTAGTGTTATAAAGAGACAATTATTTTTACTTAAATCCCAAGAGGATTTATCTATATTACCAAGTCCAGAATTATCTAGTTTTCAAACACTCTATAATCAATTTATTATAAAAAACAGCCTAACTGAACAAGAGAGGCTTGTTTTAATGTTAGCGATTATTCCTGAAATACAACCTGATTTATTAGATTTTTTACTTTCAGAGAATTTAACAGCATTGGGAAGATACCAAGATAACTCAAAGTTAGGCTTTATTCCTTCTGGTTATACTGCTTTATTTCTATTAGCCAATAACCCTCAAGACATGGGAGAAGCTTATTTTTATAATTACCCAATCATCAAAAAACTGCTTGATAGAGGATTTATCAATTTAGAAAAAAATCCAAGTAACCCATCTAACAATTCTTTAATTCATGGTAGATTAGTAATTTCTATTGAAATTTTACATCTTATTGCCTCCAATGAACCCTTTTCTCCAAAATACTCACAAGAGTTCCCTGCCAGCCTATACACTACAGAAGAAACTTGGGATGATTTGATTCTCAACCCTTCTGTGAGAGAATGTTTGATGGATGTAAAGGCTTGGATGAAACATTATCCCACTCTCAATAAAGATGAAAACTACAAAGGTTCTAAAGGTTTCAAGGCTCTTTTTTGGGGTGAATCTGGAACTGGGAAAACTGTCAGTGTGGGTATTTTGGGAAAAGAAGTTGGTAAAGATGTGTATAGAATTGACCTTTCTCAAATTGTGTCTAAATATGTGGGAGAAACAGAGAAAAACCTTAAATATGTGTTTGATTTGGCTCAAAACAAAGATTGGATTTTATTTTTTGATGAAGGAGATGCTTTATTGGGTAAAAGAACTGATAACAAATCAGCCAATGACCGTTATGGAAACCAAGAAATTGCCTATTTACTTCAAAGAATGGAAGATTTTGATGGGATTTTGTTTTTGTGTACCAACAAAAGAGATAATTTGGATGAGGCTTTCAAAAGACGTTTTCATTTGAGATTTGAGTTTAGTCAGCCCTTTTCTTCTATTCGTTTTGAAATATGGGCAAAGGCATTTGAGGAATTTTATTTCAACAATGTACCCATGGAGTATACAGCAGAAAAACTCAAAGATATGAATGGAGCTTGGATAAAGAGTTTTGCTCGTTATTGTAAAGTTCAAGCTTTAGAAGATACAACAGACAAAGCTTATGTATTTGACAGAGAAAAATTTTATAGGACACTGAGAAACTTCTACATTGCTCAGGGCAAGGGTTATCATGATGTTACAGCCATTTGTAAGGAACTAAGCCTTCCTATGTGGAAAGATATTATTGTGTAAAACAAAAGCCTCGTTTAAACGAGGCTTTTGTTATTTCTTCTTTAAAATTTCTTTATACTTAGCAGGGTTTTTTAATATTTTAACAGCTTCTTGTAGTTCTTTGTCATTATCAAATTTAGCTTCAGTTTCTCCTTTTTCTAAATAATATCTTGTACAAATCTCCTCTTCCAGAAGCTCTCTAATTTCATTTTTGAAAGTTATCAAATCAACTTCTTTATTTTTAGAAATACGTCCTTTAAGCGTATTCAAGTCGTTTTGTATTAAATCATAAGTTTTATCTTTTTTAGCTGCATCTATCAAATCTTTATAGCTTTTTTCCATTTCGGTGGTATAAGCATAATCTTTATTTTTTACCCATGTTACAAATGCCTGATATTCTGCATCTGAAAGAGCAAACTCTCTTGCAGGTTTGATTTGACTATTTTTAAGAGCATACTCATTGGCATATTCAAAAATAAGGTTTTTAGTTACAAGACTTTGAGCAATGGGGCTTAGATTTTCTTTCTCAATAATTACATCTGGCTCCAAACCAGCACCATCATAAACTGTTCTTCCACCTTTAGTTTTGAAAGCTCTTCGTAATGAATCAGGTATTTTAGCTACTTTACCTTGGTCATCTCTGTTGCTATAATCCAAAGCCTGAATACATCTGCCACTAGGCACATAATATTTAGCTACTGTTATTTTTACTTGCGAATTATAAGTAAGTGGTCTTGTACTTTGTACCAAGCCTTTTCCGAAAGAACGTTGTCCCACAAGTACTCCTCTATCGTAATCTTGAATTACTCCTGAAACAATCTCGGATGCAGATGCACTTCTGCCGTTTACAAGTACTACTAATGGAATATCTGTATCAATGGGTTGCCTAAGTGATTTGTAAGTTTTATTCCATTCTGCAATTTTCCCTTTCGTGAAAACAACATCTAAATCTTTGGGTAAGAATAAATTACATATATTTACAGATTCATTTAAAAGTCCTCCAGGGTTTCCTCTCAAATCTAAAATAATACTTTTGGCTCCTTTACTTTTTAATTCTTCTACACTTTTACGAATACTCTCTGCTGCACCTTGTGTAAATTCACTTAAATAGACATATCCTATACCATCTTCTATTATTCCATGAAAAGGAATATTATCAACTTTAATTCTTTCTCTTTTTATTTTGATTTTCTCTGTTTGTGTAGAACCATAATGTCTGATAAGCAATTCTATTTCAGTATCAGGTTGCCCTTTGAGCAAACGGCTAATATCACTTTGATTTTTACCAGTTACTTTTACTTCGCCGATTTGCAATATTTCGTCTCCAATTTTTAATCCACTTTTGAGAGCTGGAGAGTTTTCCATAGGCATAATAACTGTTACTTTTCCATTTCGTGTGCCTACAGTTGCCCCAATACCTCCATATTCGCCTGTGGTCATGGTCCTGTAATCTTCTATTTGGTCTTCAGAAATATAGACCGTATAAGGGTCTAAAGATTTGAGCATGGCATCCAAGCCAGTACGCATAATTTTATTGGGATTCACTTCATCCACATAATAATTGTTCACTTCTTTGTAGAGTGTTGTGAAAATATCAATGTTTTTGGCTATTTCGAAGGCATTGTCTTGTGGGTCTTTTTTAAATGCTAAAAAAGTAGTAACAGCCAGTGCTAATAGCACCAAAGTAGTTAGATTTCTCCTAATAGTTTTCATAGGCTTTATGTTTTTCAGAATAACTCAAATATAATAAATTTATTGTATCAAAAAGTACATCACCAGCAGTAAGTTTTACCACTGGTGATGTACAATAATGATTTTTTAAAGATTATGAGGGTTTTCTATTCTTAAAAGCTAAAAAAGCAAATACAATCCCTAAAGGTAAGGGTATCCAAAAAGTATCTTTTAGTTCTGTGAGATTGCTATTGGTTGAACCAATTTGGTACATGGCTGCTGAAGCAAAGAAACATACACCAGCAAGAATAGGAGCTAATTTTTTCATAAGCATATTTGTTTTAAATTTTCTTTTTGAATATGATAAATTTGAAACAAAAAGGCAAGAATTTATACAAATTCTTGCCTTTTCAATGCTTTTTAAGAATCAAATTATGCGTGTAAAGTACCTTTTTTCGCAGCATCTCTGATTGCTTGTTCAATGCCTTTTTTATTGATAGTACGAAGTGCTTTGGCAGAAACTCTAAGAGTTATCCAAAGGTCTTCATCTGCTAAATAAAACTTTTTAGTTTTAAGGTTGATATCAAACCTTCTTTTTGTTTTATTGTTAGCGTGAGAAACGTTATTCCCTACCCTAGGCTTTTTTCCTGATAATTGACAAACTCTCGCCATAACCTTATAATTAATAAATGTTTTTACAAATTGGAGTGCAAATATAGTCTTTGTTTTGGAAATTACAAAAAAATATTATTTTTTTTCTTTTCTCTTAAATCCATAAGGACAGTGCTTACATCCATTCTGACAGCAATATCCCCTTTTCAGGTGATATTGTTCTGTAAAGACCATGAAACCTTGTTCATTAAAATAGAAATCTCCCTCCTCAGCCACTGGGTTATTATTGGACTTTTTCTTGCCCGAATATAAAAAATCCATAATTTTTGTATCTTTGTGAACGTTTTGTGTCTAACACAAAATACAACGCAAAAGTTTAAAATTTTATGACAACGACTACACACATTTCGACACAAGAGGCTATTGCTTTAGAAGACCGTTATGGAGCTCACAACTATCACCCATTGCCTGTGGTGCTTTCTAAAGGAGAGGGTGTTTTTCTTTGGGATGTAGAAGGAAAACGTTATTTCGATTTTCTTTCGGCATATAGTGCTGTCAATCAAGGTCATTGTCATCCTCGTATTATTCAGGCTCTTATAGAGCAAGCTCAAACACTTACCCTTACTTCAAGAGCATTTCATAATGACAAGTTAGGCGTTTTTGAAAAATATATCACAGAATATTTTGGTTACGACAAAGTTCTGATGATGAACTCTGGTGCTGAAGCCAATGAAACAGCTTTAAAGTTAGCTCGTAAATGGGGTTA
The DNA here is from genome assembly GCA_001281695.1 of bacterium 336/3. Taxonomy (NCBI): domain Bacteria; kingdom Pseudomonadati; species bacterium 336/3. The sequence goes on from LJIE01000001.1 coordinate 4,064,164, forward strand.
TCAGAAAAAAGGTATTCCTGAAAACAAAGCCATTATTTTGGCTGTAAAACGCAATTTTCATGGTAGAACGCTTGCTATTATTTCTGCTTCTACTGACAAGACTGCTACCAAAGATTTTGGTCCTTTTATGGATGGTTTCCAAGTAATTGAATATAATGACATCACAGCTCTTGAAACAGCTCTCCAAAATCCTCATGTTTGTGGTTTTTGGGTAGAACCTATTCAAGGTGAAGCAGGAGTTTTTGTACCAGATGATGGATATTTGGCTAAATCTGCCGAATTATGTAAGAAACATAATGTTTTATTCATGGTAGATGAAGTACAAACTGGTGTAGGCAGAACAGGAAAACTGATTGCTTCTCATCATGAAAATGTACAACCCGATATGCTTATTTTAGGAAAAGCTCTTTCTGGAGGAACCTATCCTGTTTCAGCAGTTTTGGCAAATGATGAAGTGATGCTTTGTATCAAACCTGGTGAACATGGTTCTACATTTGGCGGTAACCCAATTGCTTGTGCTGTAGCCATGGCTGCCTTAGAAGTGATTAAGGATGAGAAACTTATAGAGAATGCAGATAAAATGGGTGAGATATTTAGAGGCAGAATGAGAGCTTTGATGCAACGTTACCCTGAAAAAGTATCAGCTGTTCGTGGAAAAGGTTTGCTCAATGCCATTGATATCAAAGAAAAAGATGGAAAAACAGCTTGGGATGTTTGTTTGGCTATGAAAGAAGTCGGTTTGCTTGCCAAACCGACTCATGGAGATAAAATTCGTTTTGCTCCTCCTCTTATCATTACTGAAAGCCAAATGGATGAAGCTTGTAGTATTATTGAAACAATCATTGCAAATTACTAAACTACAAAAAGCCAGCTTTTAGCTGGCTTTTTTATTGACTATCTCTTTTTAGGCTTCAAAACAGGCTCATAAACTATATTCTGTCCACAAAGAGTATTTAAGCAAGTTACCAAGTTTTTGGTATGTAAGCCCAAAACTGAATTGTAATCATCTTTTCGATAGCCTCCAAACAGACCAAGTATCAAGGGAAGAGGTTTTTGTCGCTTTTCATCCAATTTCTTGACAAAGTCATAGACAATATGGGCACATTCTATCCATTCGGCTGTGGTACACTGCCCTTTGGTATCATCATCTTCATGGCTATCAGCTCCATGACAAAAAACCACATATTCAATGCGTTTTTCGTTGATAGCATCTCTCAACAAACCCAACTCACGCCTTAAATTGCTGATAAACTTTTGGTGTTTGTCTTCAGGATTGATATTACCAATTCCTTTGGGAATAGCCAAATTCAAATCAGAAACAAACTTTCGAGCATCTTCGATGCTGTTTCCGAAATGCCCATCAAGGTCTATATAAGCACCTCGTTTGCCAGTTTCCCTAAAAACTTTGACAGAAGCAATTACCTGCCCCGAAAAAGTACAATATCCCAAACCATGCTCTGGTAAGGCATGGTGGAAACCACAAGCAGGGTTAAAAGTTACTTTTTCTGGGTTTTCCAAAGCAAATTTAATAGCATGATACAAACTGGCATTGGTGTATCGAATAGTTTCGGCGAATTGTGGCGACCAGTCCAGATTGCTACTTTTAGTCCAAAGACGTTTTCCTGCAAAGAAACCATCTACATACTCTCTTGTATGAGCTAAATAAAACTCTTCTTGTGAGAAGGGTTTGAAATCGTCTTTGATGGTAAAATGCCCAGATAGTTTGTTTCTTTCAAGAAAGTTCAGTAACAATTTAGGCTTTTGGGGAGATTTGGACACATTCTTCCCATTATTCTTCAATACCATATTTTCATGGTAGAAGGTATATATTTGTGCATTTCGCATGATTTTCAGGTTTAAATATCTCAAATAGGAAATACATCTCCATAAGCATATAGAGATGAAAAAATGAAATACCTTGCCTGAAACAGCTAAAATCTGTCAGTGATAAAAATTACTTAAAAGAAAATGAAATGCTCAAACAAGGTACTATTTGTTTGAACTATCGGGTGGAAAAAGACGGGCAAAGCCGAGAATAATACAAAACTGTTTCATAGTTATACACTTTTATGTTGCAAAGATAATTGCTTTCTCAATTATCTACAAATTATTTTGTTATTATTAGCAATCTACTTAGGCATCAAAACAGGCTCAAATTTAATTTCTTGCCCACAAAGTGTATTGAGACAAATTACTAAATCTTTGACATGTAAACCCAAAACTGAATCATAATCGTCTTTACGGTAGCCTCCAAACAAGCATAATACAAGCGGAATAGACTTGTTCAGCTTTTCATCTATTTTCTTGACAAAATCATAGAATATCTCAGCACACATTATCCATTCTTGCGTATTACATTGTCCTCTAGTATCATCATCTTCATGACTATCAGCACCATGACAAAAAACAAGATAGTTAATTTGATCTTCTAAAATAGCTGTTTCAAGAATGTTCAACTCTCTCTTAAAATTATCAATGTATCTCTCGTGGCTTCCAGAAGGATTGATATTTCCAAAACCTTTGGGAATAGCCTCATTCAAATCTTCTACAAAATTTCTAGAATCTTCAATACTATTACCAAAATGCCCGTCTAAATCTATATAAGCTCCTTTCATACCTGTTTCCCTGAATATTTTTATAGAAGCTATCACCTGTCCTGAAAAAGTACAATACCCCATACCATACATGGGTTGAGCATGGTGGAAACCACTCACAGGACTAAAACAAACACTTTCTGGATTTTTTAAGGCAAACTTAATTGCCTCATATAAACTCGCATTGGTGTATTGAACGGTTTCTACAAATTGAGGTGACCATTCCAAATTATTACTTTCCGCCAAAGGCTTTTTACCTACAAAGAAACTATCTACATAATTCTGAGTATGAGCTATATAAAACTCTTCTTTTGTGAAAGACTCAAAGTTTTGATGGATTTCAAGATATTTGAGAAGTTCATTTTTTTCAAGGAAGTCGAGAAACCACTTAGGTTTTTGAGGCGATTTAGAAAAGTTTTTTTCACTCTCTTTCAAAACCATTTTCTCATTATAAAAAGTGTATAATTGAGATTTTCGCATAGACCATATTTTTATAAATATGTTGATTTATAGCTATCTTACAAAATTAAGTTTTATAAAACAACAAAGCCAGCTTTTAGCTGGCTTTTTGTACTTTAGTTCATCCCTATCATATTGAATGCTCCCCAATACAATGGGTTTTTATATTTGAGTTTTATCACTTTTTGAGCTTCTCTGAAAGCCTCTCGTTTATTACCTGTTTTTGCCCATTTCTGATAAAATGCTATCATCATATTGGCTGTGGCTTCATCATCTACTTTAAACAAACTGAAAATAACCGTTTTAGCTCCTGCAATCATAAATGAACGTTGCAAACCGTAAACGCCCTCTCCTACTTTATTTTGTCCTACACCTGTTTCGCATGCCGAAATAATTACCAATTCTGTTTTGGAAAGAGGTAAATCAATTACTTCGTAGGCTGTCAAAACGCCCTCTTTTGTATGATAATCTGTTTTTTCAGACTCCATTAAATCTCCTGCTCCTTCTAGAAGCAAACCTGCTCTCAATAAAGGATTCTGACTTGTTTGGTTTTTCTGTAAACCAAATTCATCTGATTCGGGTGTATTTTCTTCAAAAAAACCATGTGTAGCCAAATGTAAAATAGTAGGATTTTGTACACTTTTTACTTTTTGTTCAGAAGCATCTTTACCAGTAAAGAGCTCAAAATCAATCTTTTTACCTTTCAAAATATTTCCAATTTGTTTTACTTCTTTTTCTGTACCTTTCAAATCTACCACTTTTGAACCTTTTATTTTGGAATAATAACTTGGATTGCCTACTAAAAATGCTCTTTGATTTTCTTTGTTGATAGGCGATTCGGGCTTCAGAGATTCTTCTGTTGAACTTAAATACCAAATATCCTGATAATCAAAAACATATACTTTTCCATTGAGTAATGTCGCTACATTCAATTCATTGTAAATACCATCAGGAGAAAAATAAATTTTCTTGTTTTTTCCTGTTTTTTCTTCAATATTTTTCCAAAGTTTATTGTAAGAGTTTTTATCATTTTTCTTGAAACGAATGGAATTTCGATAAAAATTCAAAGCTTCTTTTTCTAATTCATTTCCATTGGATAACAATACATATTCAGGAGCTTTTTGTGTATTAGGTGTTAAAATTAAGGCTGCATAATGCACCGAATCTGTAAATCCATTTTCAAACCATCTGAAACGTACAATTTCTACTGCCACTTCATTTTTTTTCAGGTTTTTCTGAACATCTTGCCATTTTACCACATTTTTCTGGAAACTATTTTTGAACGTTGTAGATTTTTCAAGAAGCTGTTTTTCAAGCTTTTCAACTGATATAATTAATTTCTCGACTTCTTTATCTTCTTCTTTTACATTTGCCATCAAAGATGCTAATTCCTCTTTTTGGTCAATCCATTGCTGATAAACAACCTTTACAGAATCATTTTCTGTTTGATTAATGCTCTGACGAAGTTTATTTGAGTATTTTAAAAGTAAACCCTTGTTTGCCAAAGTATTGTTGTATAATTCTCCCAAAAGCTCTGGATTTGTTTTTGCCTGAGCAAAAGCCAAACTATGGAAGAACTCAAAGTCACTTTGAATTTCTTGCCAGTAACGTTCTTTTTCTTGTTCGCTAAGAGCAGGGAAATAACTTTGCACAAAACCCTGATATTTTTTAAGATTTTCAAGTGTAATTTGATTGGCTTTTGCATAATCCTGATTGCTAAATGCCAATCGGGCTATTTTGCTTTGAGCCTTTACAAAAGAGGGATGTGATTTATCAAAAGCTTTTTTGTAAATTTCTCCTGCTTGTGTGTAATAACGTTCAGCATCTGTATTTTTCTTATTTTTAAGAGCAATATCACCTCTCAATAAATCTATTTCAGCTTTTTCTATGTTTCGTTTACTTGTTTTTTCTACCCAAATAGCAGAAGCTTGTGCCAGTAATGCATCTGCTTTTGTCAAACTATCTGCATCAGCATAGATAACAGCCAAATTTTTGAGTGTTTCGGCATAAAGTTGGTGTTTCTCTCCAAGTTTTTTCAGAGCTATTTCTTTACTTTTTTCTAAAAGGTTTATAATTTCTTCTTTAGGTGTTTTTTTAAGCAAGAACCTAACATTTGCCAAACTTGTAAGTGTTGGAATCATGGCTACACTTTCTTCTCCAAGTGTATTTTTTTTGATAGTAGAAATGTCTAAAAGTGCTTTTTCAGCTTTGTATAAACTAAATACATTTTGATAAAACTCTGTCATTTGCTCCAAATAATCAGCATAAATGAGTGTATTCTTGCCATATACTTTTTCTGTGATTTCTTCCGAAACTCTCATCTGTTTCTCTACTGCATCATATTTCCCTTGAATTAAATACAGTTTAGCTAACAAATTGAGTGGTGCGATTAGTTTAGGCGTTTTTTTGCCATAACGCAATTCATAATTGTTAATGGCTTGACGAAGTAAATTTTCAGCTTTCTTAAAATCTGCTTTTACCATATAAATCTGAGCTAAATCTTCCATTGATTTGGTTGATTCAGTAAGTGCTTTTTCTTTTTTACGTTGATAAATACGCCCTGCCTGACGCAAAAGGTCTTCAGATTCTTCGTACAAACCCATTTTAGCATATACTCTTGCTTTTAGGGAAAGAGCATTGGCATACTGAACTGAACGTTTTCCATATTTTTTACGAAGTAAAACTCCTGCTTTTTGAGCGTTTTCTTCTGCTTCAGTATAATTATGTTTTCTAAGCAACAAGCCTGCTTTTTTCAGAAGGTGTTCTCCAAAAGCTGCTCCCTTTTCTCCATATCTTTTAAGTATCTCATTTTCTACAAAAGCAAGATATTTACCCGCCTCTTCATAACTTTCAGTAATGTCCAAATAACGTTGCAAATGGTCGTTTACCTCAATATAATTTTTATGTGATGGCAACCACTCTTCCACAAAAAATAAATACTGCTTTTTGGCATAATATTCTTTTACTTCTGGTAATGCCGATGTATGAGAAATTTGGAAATCAGCCCAACGAATACGAGCCAGATTTGTATTCAAAGCATCTTCTCCAAAATTTTCTAAATACCCCAAATATGCTCCTTTTAACTCTTCATCAGCTTGACTGATGTCTTGCTCTGTTTTCAAATCATGTATTTGAGATAAGTATTCGTAGCCTGTTATACGTAAAGCGTGTTTTTGAGGTAGTAAGCTATCCGAAAGGCTGATAATATTTTGAAAAACAGGTTTGGCTTTATCTGATTTTTGGGCTACAAAAAGATTTTCAGCTTCCTGAAATTCTTTTTTAATTCTGTAATAATGATTTTTTTGAGGATAGTATTTATCCATCGTTTTTTGGAATAATGCAGCTATTTTATCTTTTTTCTCTTTTGTTTCAAGTGGTTGTGTGATAGTTGTATCTACATTTTGTTTTACTTCTAATGTGTCTGTATCATCATCTTTATCATTATCAGGTTCATCTTTATCTGTAACTTCCGAACTGCTTAGTTTTTTATTATTTTTTTGAAGTTGTAAAACTTTCAGTTGTGCCTCTAAACTAAGTGTGTGAGTAGGATTTAGGCTTTGTGCAACTAATTTATAAAATGGGATAGCCTTTTGAGGTTCTGAAAGGTTTTCGTAGTTTTGAGCTATCCAAAAATTATATTGAGCCAGTTCAGGGCTACTTTTTCCCGCCAGTTTTTTAATTCTTTCAGCATCTTTTTTAAACAAAGAATCTGCAAGCAGATAATCACCTTTCTCTGCAATTATCTGTAATTTAATTATTTGCAATTCAACAAATTGTTGCTCCCTGTAATTGATATCATTTTTAGAGGTTTTTTCTTTATTACCCAAATAGTTTACTTTTTTATTCTGAGCTTTTTCCCAAAAAGGAATCAGCCAAGCAATTTGTTTTTCTGCTTCATTGAGTTTCCCTGTTGCCAAACAAATTTTCACATAACGAGTACGTGCATCTGCGAGTAACAAAGAATCTTGAGCAGGAAGTTTCATCGGCTTTTCTAGCAACAAAGAGGCATCTTTGTATTTATTAGCTTTCATGAGCATATCAGCATAACGCAAAGCCGTCATACTTGCCAGATAAGGCTCTTTATCATCTAACTTAATTTTCGAAAAAGATTTTTCAAATCCCACAAAGTTCTTTTGAGATTCATAAATCATAGATTTCAGAATCCAATACCACGATTCTGGCAATTTTTCTTTGGTATTTTCTTTCAATTCTTTTTCTAAACTTGCAAGAGCTTTGTCGTACTTACCCGATTGATAATTTTTAAGCGTCTTGGCATAGGCATTTTCGTAAGTTTGGGCAAAAGAAGTACCCAATAAACTAACGAAGAAAAGGGTGTAAATCCATTTCATAAATTCAGTGTAGTTTTGTTTAATGCAATTTACAAAAGTTTCTGATATTTTGTCTTTTACATGATTTTTCTGATATTTACAAGCCTTTCGGACATACGCAAATTTAAACTCACTTATTGATATGTACACCAATCAAAGTACCTTAGCACAAGAGTTGCAAGACATTGAAAACAATGGTCTTTTCAAAAAAGAAAGAATTATTACTACTCCACAAGGAGCTGATATTGAAGCCAATGGTAAAGAAGTGATTAATTTTTGTGCAAACAACTATTTGGGGCTTTCATCACACCCAAAAGTAGTTGAAGCAGCCAAAGCAGCCATTGACTCTCATGGTTTTGGAATGTCATCTGTTCGTTTTATTTGTGGAACACAAGATATTCATAAAACCCTCGAAAAGAAGATTTCTGAGTTTTTGGGTACAGAAGATACCATTTTGTATGCTGCTGCCTTCGATGCCAATGGAGGTGTTTTTGAGCCTTTGTTCAACGAACAGGATGCTATTATTTCCGATGAACTCAATCATGCTTCTATCATTGATGGTGTAAGACTTTGTAAAGCTCAACGCTTCCGTTACAAACATAACGATATGGCAGATTTGGAAGCCAAACTCCAAGAAGCTAAAAATACAAGAAACAAGATTATTGTAACAGATGGCGTTTTCTCGATGGATGGAACGATTGCCCAATTAGATAAAATTGTAGAATTAGCCGAAAAATACCAAGCCCTTGTGATGATTGACGAATGCCATGCTTCTGGTTTTATGGGAAAAACAGGCAGAGGTACACACGAACACAGAGGCGTGATGGGTAAAATTGACATCATTACAGGTACTTTGGGTAAGGCTTTGGGTGGAGCGATGGGTGGTTTTACAAGTGGTAAAAAAGAAATGATTGAGCTTTTACGCCAGCGTTCAAGACCTTATTTGTTCTCGAATGCCCTTGCTCCTGCCATTGTAGGTGCTTCGATTGCTGTATTGGATATGCTTTCTGAAACGACAACCCTCAGAGATAAACTTGAAGAAAACACCAAATATTTCCGTAGCAAAATTACAGAAGCAGGTTTTGATATAAAACCAGGTGAACATGCCATTGTACCTATTATGCTCTATGATGCTGTACTTGCTCAGAAAATGGCTGAAAAACTTTTGGATAAAGGTATTTATGTGGTTGGTTTCTTCTACCCTGTTGTACCCAAAGGGCAAGCCCGTATTCGTGTACAAATCTCAGCAGGACACGACAGACACCACCTCGATAAAGCCATCGCAGCATTTACCGAAGTTGGCAAAGAGTTGGGAGTTTTGAAATAATTGAAAATCTAAACATAAATTCTCTATGAAAACTCTAAAAAAAGTTTTTGTTTTCATTTGGATGGGTATGGGGGTATTTTCTTGTGTAAAAAATACCCCTGAAGAGTTAGATGAACCCATACTACCTCCAGTTGTTACAAGTTTTTCTCCTATTGAGGGAAAAATAGGTGATACCATTACTATTGTAGGAGAAAACTTCAGTAATCTGCTTTCTCAAAATGTAGTAAAATTTAATGGAGAGTCTTCCATTGTTGTTGAGGCAAATACGACCCAACTTAAAGCTATTGTACCCATAGGAGCTACTACAGGTTTAATTTCTGTAAGTACGGATGCTTCTAATGTAGCCAATAGTCCAACAGAGTTTAGAGTTATCCAAGATAAATGGGTGTTGAAAAATGATAATTTAACAAATATCCCATTAGCCAGTATAACTCATATGAACATATTCTATGAATATAATGGAAAAGGATATATAGTCACTCAAAGTAAAATAATGGAATATACTCCTGTTTCAAATATTTGGGAAGAAGAAACATCTCTTCCAACTTCTTTGGCTTCTTGGCATACTTTTAGTTTTTTAATTGGTAATAAATTATATGTAGGAAACAAAGAAATAATCGCAGGAAACTGTAATAATGTAGGCAGTTTTTGGGAATATAATATTGATACTAATTTATGGATTCAAAAAACAAGTTTTGCAGGTTCATGTAGAAACATTCCTATTGCTTTTTCTATTGGAAATAAAGGATATGTCGGTTTAGGTGATTCAACTGTACCACCAGAATCTATTACTAGTTTTTGGGAATATGACCCAATTACAAATCAGTGGATACGTAAAGCAAATTTTCCAGTAGGTTACACAAGAAGAGGTATTAATTTTATAAGCAATGGAAAAGCATATATAACAGCCTTAGAAGGTACTCAAGATACATGGGAGTACACCCCCGAAGATAATACTTGGCGTAAAAAATCTGATTTTCCTGGTACAAAAAGAGGTGATGCATTTGCTTTTACTATTGGTAATAGAGGTTTTATGGGTTGTGGGGAACAAAGAGATAATATTGGGGCTGGTTTTCTCAAAGATTTCTGGGAATACAACACCACAACAGATACTTGGATTCGTAAAACTGATTTTCCTAGTATAGCTCGTATTTGGGCTGGTTCATTTAGCATAAATGGGAAAGGGTATATATTTGGTGGAACTGCTAAAACCCCTATAGGAAGCCCTCAACCCTATTATAACATATACGATTTTTGGGAATATACTCCATAAAAAACAAGGCTGAGAAAATTCTCAGCCTTACTTTTTTACCTCTCAAACAACATTCTTTCGCCTTTTTTGCTTTCATCAAAAACACCATTGTGGTATGCCAAATGCCCTGAGACAATTGTAGCATAAATACTTGCTCCAAAAGTATGCCCCTCCAGAGGCGACCAGCCACACTGGTATAAAATATTACTTTTATTTACCTGTAAAGGCGTGTTCAAATCTACTACTGCCAAATCTGCCCAGTATCCTTCTCTGATGTAGCCTCTATTCTCAATTTTAAAGCAGATAGCCACATTATGGGCCATTTTTTGTACAATTTTCTCTAAAGAAATTTTGCCCTGTTTGTAGAAATCGAGCATCATAAGCAACGGATGCTGGATAAGTGGCAGACCAGCAGGTGCTTGCCAGTATTTTTGAGATTTTTCTTGAGCAGTATGAGGAGCATGGTCAGTGGCTATTACATCAAAATGGTCGTCTAAAAGAGCCTGAAACAACAAGGGCTGATGTCTAGCATCTTTGATGGCAGGGTTACATTTAATATTATGTCCCAAACGTTCATAATCATTTTTATTAAACCACAAATGGTGTACACACACCTCCGAAGTAATATGTTTCTGCTTCAAAGGAATATCATTTTGAAACACCTTAATTTCTTCAGAACTTGAAATATGCAAAATGTGTAAACGAGTTTTGTATTTTTTAGCTAATTCTGCTGCAAACGAAGAAGATTTGAGACAAGCTACTTCATCTCTGATTTCGGGATGACAATACGCAGGAACATCATCTCCAAAACGTTCTTTATAAATAGCCACTTGAGCCTTGATAGTTGCTTCATCTTCGCAATGAGTGGCAATAAGCATAGGCGTTTGGCTAAAAACCTTCTCTAAAATACTGGCATTATCCACAAGCATATTTCCTGTAGAACTTCCCATAAAAATCTTAATTCCACACACATCTCTTCTGTTGGTTTTGAGTACCTCCTCCAAATTATCATTCGATACACCCATATAAAATGAATAATTGGCAAGAGATGTTCTTGCTCCAATGGCATATTTATCTGCTAAAAGTTCTTGCGTGAGGGCATTGGGTACAGTATTGGGCATTTCCATGAAGCTTGTTACTCCACCTGCCACAGCAGCCTTGGCTTCGGAGTAGATAGTTGCCTTGTGTGTAAGCCCTGGTTCTCTGAAATGTACTTGGTCATCTATCACCCCAGGTAACACCATTTTTCCACTCAAATCCAAAACTTTTTGAGCTTCAGAAGCAGCAATTTGAGGAGCAATTTTTTCAATTCGTCCGTTTTTAATCAGGATGTCAGCTTGCGAAATTTTATTTTCGTTTACAATTTGACAATTGGTTAATAGTAAGCTCATATATTTTTGAAGATTTTTAGGTAGATTAGCAGTCGTAAAGTTAGAACAAGACTATGAAAATGCACAGAAAAAAAATACAGATTTTAACCACAACTCTTTTATTTGTGTTTTTGTTTGTGTTTTCTAATACTTTATATGCTCAACAAGATTCTACTACCCACAAAGATACCCTCAACAAAAAACGATTATTTTGGGTAGTTGGTACTTCCACAGTATTGTATAGTGGAACTTTAGTTGGTTTAAATGAGCTTTGGTATAAAAACAGTCCCAGAACCTCCTTTCATTTTTTTAATGACAATGCTCAATGGCGACAAATTGATAAAATCGGGCATGCTTATTCAGCTTATCACGTTAGTAGGTTGAGTACAGAGCTTTTCAGATGGTCTGGCTTAAAACCCAAAAATGCTGTGCTGTGGGGAGCGATCACCAGCCAACTCATGATGACACCCATTGAGATTTTTGATGGTTTCTCGGCTGAATATGGGGCTTCTTGGGGCGATGTGGTGGCTAACTTTTCGGGTGGGTTGCTTTGGTGGGGACAACACCAGATTTGGAATGAGCCACACATTCATTTCAAATACTCATTTCAGCAAAGCCCTTATGCACAATTTCGTCCTAATGTTTTAGGTAAAAACTTGAGAGAACAGTTGCTTAAAGATTATAATGGTCAAACTTATTGGTTATCTGTAGATTTACACCATTTTTTAAGAAAAGAAAAATTCCCACGCTGGCTCAATTTGGCTGTGGGTACAGGTGCCAACAGAATGGTATTTGCTAGAGAACCTGAAAATAATCTGAATGGATACAGCTCTTATCGTCAATATTATTTGAGTTTTGATATTCATTTACCCAACATCAGAACAAGAAGTAAATTCTTGAAGAAAGTTTTTTGGACTTTAGGCACTATTCGTTTACCTGCTCCTGCTTTAGAATTTAATAAAATAGATAAAGTTAAATGGCATTGGTTGTATTTTTAGCTATAAAAATTGAAATCATTTTTTATAATCCATGATACCAGAGTTTCAAAACCTTCTTTTGCTTTTAGAAAGCAAAGATGAACAAAATAGGGCATTAGCTTTCCTGCAATTTCAACACTACAAAGAGGAATTTGAAAGTCATTTTGGTTTTGAATACAACAAAAATACCACAGAGTTGATAGACTTTTTATTGGCAAATGAAGTTTTGGATTTAAAAATGCCTTTGTTGGAAATTCAGGAATTAGATTTAAATCATAAACATATTACAAATATTCCAAAGGGGGTTAGCTTGCTCAAAAATCTACACACCTTAAATTTAGAGGAAAATCAAATCCAACATATTCCTACAGGAGTTTTTGAATTGAAGAATTTACAATTATTATTTTTAGGTTGTAACGAAATTCAAGAGATTCCAAAAGAAATTGGCGAACTTACAAATCTAAAAACACTATGCTTATTTGTAAATCTTATAGAAGAATTGCCCAAAGAAATCGTAAAGCTTAAAAACTTGCTATATTTAAGTTTAGAAAACACTCGCATTCAAGAAGTTCCAGTAGAAATTACTGAACTCAAAAATTTACAGGAATTGGATTTACGCAATAACATAATCCAAGAAGTACCAAAAGAGATTAGAAAACTCAAAAACCTGATAAAATTACGATTGAGTAGTAATTTTATTACAAATCTCCCAGTAGAAATTGGAGAACTAAAAAATCTGCGACGTTTGCATTTAGAATACAATCATATTGATAACATTTCTGAAATCAAGATGCTTTTGCCAAATTGTGAAATTATTTTTTAAACAATAGTATTTTAATCTTCTTCGTGCTCTGTATTGAAATAATGACAAGCCTCTTGTAATGCACAGGTTTTACATTTGGGTTTACGAGCCACACAAATATATCTGCCATGCAAAATAAGCCAATGATGTGCTTTGGGTATCAATTCCTCTGGAATGTATTTTACCAGTTCTTTTTCTACTGCCAAAGGAGTGGTTGCTTTTTTGCCTACAAGTCCCAGACGATGCGAAACCCTGAAAACATGTGTATCTACTGCCATAGCAGGCTGATTATAAATCACTGAAACTATCACATTGGCTGTTTTTCTACCCACACCTTGAAGTGTTTGGAGTTCTTCGATGGTACTCGGAACTTCACTGTTATAGACTTCTACAAGCCTTTTGGCTGCTTCAATCAGGTGTTTGGTTTTGTTATTGGGATAAGAAATGCTTTTGATATAAGGAAAAAGCTCATCAAAGGTTGTTTTGGCTAAATCTTGGGGAGTTGGAAAAGCTTCAAAAAGTGTTGGAGTAACTAAATTGACTCTTTTATCGGTACATTGTGCAGAAAGAACCACTGCTACAAGTAACTGAAAAGGGTTTTCGTAAGCAAGTTCTGTTTGTGGCTCAGGAAAATTTTCTGTGAAATAATCCATTAAAAATTGATAGCGTTGTTTCTTTGTCATAGCTGGTTGAAGGATATTTTACAAAGAAAAGAAACAAACGCTATCAAAAAAAAGTTTTCAGAAGTTTAAAGTGGTATCTAGTGTACTTTTTCAGCAGTATATTTTAACAGTAAGCCATTAAGTATTCACCAAAATTCAAGTCATATTTTTCTGCTTGCTTACGCAAATTTATAAGAGCATAACGCATACGACCTAAAGCTGTGTTGATGCTTACGTTTGTTTTTTGTGCAATTTCTTGGAAACTCATATCCGAAAAATGACGCATTACAAGTACATCTTTCTGAGTTTTAGGAAGGCTTTCAATAAGTTTTCCTAATTTTTCGTTTAGTTCCGTTCTGATTTTCACTTTCTCAACAGACTCTTCAGAGAAATTCAGGTGGTTATTTACTTCTTTTCTTTCTTCAAGTTCTACCCAAGTAGCTTTTTTATTCTTACGGAAGTAGTCGATGGCAAGGTTATGAGCAATTCGGCAAGCCCAAGGCAAAAATTTACCTTCTTCGTTGTAGCTACCTTGTTGTACTGTACGAACGATTTTCACGAATGTATCTTGTAACAAATCTTCTGCAAGGTCTCTATCTTTAACAATATTGTAAATTACTGCATATATTTTGCTTTTATGCTTTTGTAATAATTTAGTAAAGGCTTTTTCGTCATTATTTTTAGCATACAAAGCTATAAGAACGCCATCGGTAAGAACTGGATTTTTCATATCACAAATACTTAGGTACACCAAAGTATTTGTCAAAATCATTCCAAAAGTCAAAATATTTGATGCCAAAATCAAAAAAATGCCAAATAAGCCAAAAAAAGCATATTTATTTTTAAAAAAAATATTTGTGTTTGTACAATAAGTATGATGAGTGTCCGTTTGCGGACAAAAAAATGTACGCTTTTAGGACAAAAAAAACACCAACATAAGACTTTTGCTATGCGGGTGTTTTTTATTATCTTTTTATATTATTTAAAGTTTATTCAATTACTTTAGGCACTCTAAAATAATTGGCATCTCTTTTAGGGGCATTTAATAAGCCTTTTTCGTGGTCTAAAGAAGTTTTTGCCACATCTTCTCGGAGTACATTAATTTCCTGAGAGATATGAATAAGAGGCTGAACATTGTCCGTATCAATTTCATTGAGTTTTTCCATCCAACTCAATATTTTGCTCATTTCTCCAATCATTTTTGTTTCAGATTGCTCTTCAAACTCCAATCGTGCCAAATGAGCTATATTTTGCAAGGTTTGTTTATCTATGTTCATGACTATTTAAGCGTTACACCAAATTTACGTAATTGTCTTTTGATAAAATTTTTAAGCGTTTCTTTTGCAGAAGTAGCTATTTTTTTAGTTAGTGTATCATCAGGGCGAGCCTTGAAAATCGTATCGTGATATTTGACAGCACCTTCACGAATATCAGTATAGAAATAAGTGTAGATAGATTTGCGTGTCATTCCTTCAGGGACTGTAATTTTTGAGTATCCATGATACGAAATTTCGTTGGTTTCAAAAATAACAGCTCTATTGAACAATGGAGCTACTTTTTTATCGCAGTTGGTCATATCAGCATTCCACATTTCAAGATCGCCACCGTATTCCGGTTTCCAGTCTTTGTTCATGTAGATAAGCATATTGAGCCTTCTATGTACATTTTTTTCTGCATGGATGTTGAAATCAATGTGTACATCCAAAAAACTACCATTTTTTCCTTCATGCAAACCACAACCCAAATTATCATCTGTTACAAAAACTTCTTCAATGCCTGTAACAGTTGCCATCCATTGGGCAAATTCTTTGCTCATCAAATCTCTACGCAATTCGGCAAAAGCAGGGTGAAAATCGCCAAAATTAGCTCCCTCAGATTTATTTTCATTCAAACCTGCATAATGTTTGGCAAGTTTTTCGGTAGGTGGAAATTGAGAGTGTAATGTTTCCGCTATCTCACTTTTCAGGAAATTATCCATGATGATGTGTGTATAGGGCTTTGCATTCTGAAAATCTTGTTTCAGAGCATTCACTTTTTCTATACTAAAATATGCTTCGTTAAAACTGGGGCTAGCTGTAAATTGTTGGCTTGTCATACAATTCTTTATTTTAAAATACAAAAATAAGATATTTTTAGAGATTGAATGATATTTTTTTAAGAAACTAAGAAACCCGCTAATAAACCTAATAACACCAAAAAAGGAGGTGGAATTTTAGTAAACTGCAAAATAATGAAGCTGATAACAACCACCAAAATATCCAAAGTCATGTCAGATGTGGGTTTAGAGAAAATGGGTTCAGCCATCAGTACTACTGCCGTAATTACAAGCCCTACGCTTACAGCATTGATACCTTCTAAAGAAGCCCTGACAGGTCTGTATTTTTTAAGTTCATCCCAAAATTGTATCACAAAGAAAATCAGCAATGTCCCTGGCATAAAAACACCAAAGGCAGCTAAAAATGCTCCTAAAAACTGCCCCCAAATATTAAAATCGTTCCCCATAGCCAAAGCACCAATAAATGCAGCAAAGGAAAAGGTAGGACCTGGAAGAATTTGATTGAGATTATAACCCAAATCAAATTCTTCTCGACTGATAAGTTTTTTGATATATACAAACTCTGTAAGCATCAGAGGGATAAGCACTTGCCCTCCTCCAAAAATAATTGTACCCGTCCTGAAAAAGTTTTCGGAAAGCCTGAAAGGTAAGCCAAAATCGTAACGGCGTGTGAGTTCACTCAACACTCCTAAAACCACAAAAATAATAATAAAATAAGTTAAATTTCTCCAACGAATTTTTACATTTTTGTCTTCTACTCGTTCATATCGTTTAAATTTGGTAGTCGTTACAATCCCACCAAACAAAATAAGTAAAGGCAAAAACCATTGAGGGTGATAGTAATAAGCTGCTATAGCTGAAAAAATCATCAAAACCATACTTGTCTTGGTTTTAATGATTTTCTGAATAATTTGGAAAGCTGCTGATAAGATAAAGCCCGCCCCCAAAGCCTGTGTGAAACGAGCAAAAGCAAAACTAATTTGTTGTTCTTGTAAATAAGTAACAAGTATTGCAGCCAATGTCATAATCATAACTGCAGGAAAAATCCAAACAATAAGGGTGAGATAAGCTAACCGAGCCCCTCCAATTTTGTAAGCAATACCTGTAATAGTTTGAGTAGAGGTAGGACCTGGAAGCATCTGACAGAGAGCATAAATTTCGAGAAGAGCTTCTTCTGTCAGGTAGTTTCTTTTTTCTACAAAAATTTTAAGAAAAAGTGCCAAATGAGCCTGTGGACCTCCAAAGGCTGTCCAAGACATCACAAAGATTTCTTTGAGGAAAATGAAATATCGGATTTTCCGAACATTCATTTGTTTATTACTGTGGATTTTGTTTACGATATTCTTCTTTTGTTACCATTTTATCCATACGAACATCCAAATGGTTATATCTTTCTTTCACCAAATTATCCATCTCTTTGAGTTTATGAGCTGTAGTTTTTTGAGTAAGATAAGCATATCCTACACTCAAAAATGAAATCATCATTGCTAAAATGGTAATAATCCATAAACCTGTGTTACTTTGCTCTCCTGTATTAGTTTTGGGTCTTTCTAAAGGGATAACAGTTTCTTCTAAATCAGGATTGGTATTATCTGTTTTGACTTCTGGATTTTGGGTATTTTCTTCTGTAGGTAGTGAAAGGTTTGAATCTAATAATGTTGATAAAGAATCTAAACCTTTTTGCCATTTAGTCAAAAATGTAGCATTTTTATTGATACGAGGAGCTAATTTTTTAAGTTCATTCAGAACTTCTTTTTTCAATTGTTTGATTTTATCCGTCTCAGCAGGAATTTGTTGATAAGTTTTATTTTTATAAACAGTTATCATGTTTTTTGAAGCACGTGAAGCATTGGGTACAGATTTTTCCAAAGATTGCAGATTTGAGCAATCCAACTGATTGGCTATTTCTGCTTTTCCTTGCATAACGTGGTTAAATCTAATGGCTTGACAAAGTATTTCTAATTTTGCTTTTTCAAATTCGGTTTGCCCCAAAACCTGAAAGTTATATAAAATACATATTAGAAATAAGGCTATTTTTTTCATACTAAAGTGAAATGTCTGTTTAATTGTTTTCGTAAAACTAAATAATTTCTATCTTAATTATCAATGATGTAGCTCAAATTCTTCTATTTCTTTTACTTCCATGAGCATTTCAGCGTTTATTTTAGTCATTTCGACTTTTTTCAACTCATTGATAAGTAAAGGGTCGTATTTGGCAACTACTCTTACATAATTTTCAGTAAAACCTTCCATCATACCATTTTCAATATCTTTTTCAAATAAGACAGTAGCTACTCTACCCATGTTTTGCTCATAAAAATACCTTCTTTTTTTATCTGAAAGAATGTGAAGCATTTTAGAACGTTCTTGGCGTTGTTGTTGGGGAACAACTTCATCCATTGCCAAAGCTGCCGTGTTATCCCTTTCAGAATAGGTAAATACATGCAAATATGAAATATCTAATTCATTTAAGAAATTATAAGTATCTAAAAAATCTTCTTGAGTTTCTGAGGGGAAACCTACAATTACATCCACGCCAATACAACAATGGGGCATCAAAGATTTTATTTTGGCAACTCTTTCCACATATAATTCTCTCAAATACCTTCTGTGCATAGCTTTTAATATTTTATTGCTACCAGATTGCAAAGGTATATGAAAATGGGGTACAAATCGTTTTGATTGGGCTACAAACTCAATTATTTCATTGGTGAGCAAATTAGGCTCTATACTCGATATTCTGAAACGTTCTATTCCTTCTATTTCGTCCAAAGCTTTGAGTAAATCTACAAAACGCTCTTGTCTTTTCCCTTCTTGTATCCCAAAGTCTCCAATATTTACCCCTGTGAGTACCACTTCTTTTACATCTGTTTTGGCTATTTCTTTGGCTTGGCGTACAATATTTTCGATGGTATCACTACGGCTTTTTCCTCTGGCAAGTGGAATGGTACAAAATGAACAATTGTAATTACAGCCATCTTGTACTTTTAAGAAAGTTCTTGTTCTATCGCCATAAGAATATGAGCTACAATAAGTTTGAGCTACTTCTTTGATATCAGAAGCAAAAACCTGCGTTTTTTCTTTACGTTCAAATGTCCCTAATAAATCTATCAACTGAAATTTTTCGGTGGCACCCAAAACAGCATCCACACCCTCTATTTCCGCAATTTCTTTGGGTTTGAGTTGTGCATAACAACCTATAATACTTACAAAGGCATTTGGGGAAATTTTACGAGCCTCTTTTACAATTTTTTTACACTTTTTATCTGCATTATCCGTAACCGAACAAGTATTGATAACAAAAATATCAGGGCTATCATTAAAATCAACCTTCTTAAAACCTCTTTCTTCAAAATTTCTTGAAATAGAAGAAGTTTCGGAGTAGTTCAGTTTACAACCCAGTGTATAAAAGGCTACTTTTTTCATAATTATTTCAAATTTTAGCCCGCAAAGAAACGTATTTTTCGTTGAATTTCAAAACTATAAGTCCAATAGATTTTACTGATAAAACTTCTTTCTATGTATCAATTCTTCTACAGCTTCGGGTACTAAATACCGAATAGATTTTCCAGATTTAATACTATCACGAATATAAGTAGCAGAAATATCTAACAAAGGTGCTTTGACTAACGTAACTTTGGGATGTGTATGAAATTCTGTTTCAGCAACATTAGGTCTGGGATAAACATAAAGGCTATAATATTCTAGTATCTTATCATAGTTTTTCCATGTTTTAAAATTAGTCAGATTATCACTTCCCATGATAATTGCAAATTCATGTTTAGGATGTTTTTCTTGGAGATGAGCCAGTGTATCAATGGTATAACTCGGAATAGGTAGTCGAAATTCTATATCACATGCTTTGAGTTTTGGATTATCATAAATGGCTTTTTCAACCATATCATATCTGTCAAATTCATGTAAGAGGGTGTTTTTCTTTTTGTGTGGATTTTGAGGAGATATAACCAACCAAACTTGTTCCAAATCTGTATATTCTACCATATTATTGGCTAAAATCAGATGTCCTACATGGATTGGATTGAAAGAGCCAAAAAATAAGCCTATTTTCATAATGAATGCTTTTGGGAAAGTGCATAATTAAGAAAAATCTGGAAAAAATAAAAACGACAATACGAAGGTATTGTCGTTTTTCTAAAGCAACTTTTGAGTTGCTAAACACCACTAAAACTATTTTGATTCAAAGGTATAGATAAAAAATTTCACCTAAAAATGACTTTAGGTGAAATGTATATTTTACTCGGTGAAATTAGATGTTACTTTATTAGAAAACCAACTCTTTATTCTCCACTACAGCTTTAGTTACTAACTTATCTATTTCAGGAACAGATGAATATAATTGTTCATAAGAATCAATTACAAAATATTTCATCTGAAATTTATCTTTGATATAAGGAGTATCCAAAATGCCTTGTATGTCAAAAGGAACTCTTTGAGGAATATCACTATACAATGAATAATCTGTTTCACCTGACGAAGACAAAATACCTGCTCCATAAATACGAAGTCCTTCTTTTTCTTGTATCAAACCAAATTCTACGGTGTACCAGTACAAACGAGCTATAAGCTCAATAGCTACTTCACTTTCGATGTATTTGAGTGCAATTTTACTCAAATCCACTAAGAAGTTACATAAAGGTTTATTTGTAAGCAATGGCACATGCCCGAAAACATCATGAAACATATCAGGCTCTTCCAAATAATCTAATTGGTCTTTTCTACGAAGCCATGTAGTAGCACAAAAGTTGCCATCACGCATGAGTTCGAAAAATTCTTTGTTGGGAATCAGTCCAGGAACAACATAAATTCTCCAACCTGTATGAGCTTTAAGTTTTTCGTTTACTTGCTCAAAATTCGGAATACGGTCAGCAACGAAACCAACTCTTTTGATACCTTCAAGGTACTCTTGAGTAGCTTTCCCTGGTAGGGCTTTCATCTGACGTTCAAACAAGGTCTGCCAAACTTCAAAATCATCGGCAGTATATTTATCATATTCTTGATGCATAAAAGTAAGTAAGTGGATGTTTCCCATATTTTATTATAGTTTACAAAGTTAAATTTTTTATTCGATAATGCAAAAAACCTTGCTTATTGGACTGAATAATTCAGCTAATTTTATAGTTTTGACTCATTATTTTATTGTTTTTACGTCTCTTATGTGTGGTATTCATTGTATCGTTGATATAAGTTTTTCTCTTAATCATGCCTCCATTGAAAAAATGGTAGCTCAATCTAAACACAGAGGGCAAGACCATACAAGCATCCTTTCCACTCAAACTGAAAATTATCAAATTTCTTTAGGACATAATCTGCTTAAAATCAATAATATTACTGATAAAAGTCAGCAACCTTTTACTGATGAGAATTATACCCTCATTTTTAATGGTGAAATTTACAATTGGAAAGATTTAGATAAAGAATTTAACTTTTTAAACCAAAGTAATTCAGATACTGAAACGTTATTTTATTATTTACAATTGGTAGCTCAAGACCTCAATATTTGGGGGAAGCTCAAAGGCATTTTTGCTTTTGTTTTTTGGGATAAAAAACAAAATATTTTACTTTCTGCGAGAGATACTTATGGAGTGAAGCCTTTATATTTTGCACTAAATAACAATTGTTTAACTTTTTCCTCAGAAATCAACTCTTTGATTGCTTCAGGGCTTGTAGATAAGGCACTTCACTCACCTTCTATACAAGAGTATTTACAATACAAATTTCCTTTATTGCCCAATACTGTTTTTAAAAATATTCAACACCATCCCTGCCATTTACAATTTTGGGATTTAACAAAAAAGCCTTTAGAATTACCAAGAGGTTTTTTGGATAAAGTTGAAAATACTATTCCAACAGAATCTAATAAAATTTTAACTCAAACCAATATTTTATTAGAAAATGCTATTCATCATCAATATTCTGAGCATTTTCCACCTGCTCTGCTATTAAGTGGAGGTGTGGATTCTACTCTTTTACTGGCTAAAAGTACAGAACTAGGCTACAAACTACCTTGTTTGAGCATTGTTTGTCATGAAAAAAACTTTACGCAAGACTCCTATTTTGCAAAACTTGCAGCCAAACAATATAATACTCATTTACAAGAAGTTGAACTACAAGAAAGACATTTAGAATTACTTCCCACTCTATTTCAAGAGGCAGACCAACCTATTGGAGATGGAGCAATATTTACAACTTACCTCATTTGTAAAGAAGCAAAAAAAGACTTCAGGGTACTTTGGAGTGGTGCTGGTGCTGATGAACTGTTTGGGGGTTATAACAGACATTGGGCTTTTTGTCAGTACCTTAAATACCCTTCTTTTTGGCTCATGGCTAAAAAAATTGCTCGGTTTTTGCCTTTTGGTCGTTTAGGAAAACGCTTTTTAAAGGGTATTGACACCTCCCCTTCTAAGACATTTATCAATTTTTGCAGTTTGGATATTTTAGAAAATAGAACTGCTACAAATACACAAATCCAAACGCTTGATGATGCCCTCCAATGGGATAGAGAGCAGTATTTGCAGGGTGATGTACTCAGTTTAACAGATTTTTGGTCAATGAAACATACCATCGAGGTTCGTGTTCCTTATTTAGATGATGATTTGGCAAATTTTGCAAGACAAATTCCTGCTAACACACTTCTCAGGCATGGCAGAAAATGGATTTTAAAACATTTGCTTGAACAGAAAGGAGGAAAAATTTATACTCAAAGAAAAAAAGAAGGTTTTGGACTTCCTTTTGGGCATTGGCTACATAATCCTAAAAATAGTTTTTTATGGGATTTTACTAATAACTCACAAAACGCTATCTTTGAGTATGTTCCAAAAGGACGATTTAACTATATTCTTCAAAAACACTTGAGTAAACAAGAAGACTACACTCAGGAATTATTTGCTTTGTGTGCTTTGGGTTGGTGGTTGGAAAAATATCCAAAAGTATAATTTATGAACCGAAAAGATTTTTTAAAGGTTTTAGGATTAGCATCTTTATCTTTCAGTATGAATTCTTTAAAAGACCTCAATAATTACGCTGAAGAGTTACCAGCCACAGAAAAAACACCTTTGCTTTTTTTAGGGCATGGCAGCCCCATGAATGCCATTGAGGAAAATCAGTTTGTGGAAGGCTTTAGAAAAACAGCTAAAACTTTCTCAAAACCAAAAGCCATTATTTGTATCTCAGCTCATTGGCTTACTCGTGGTACAAAGGTAACAGCAATGCTCAATCCTCGTACCATTCATGATTTTGGAGGGTTTCCCAAAGAGTTATTTGAAGTACAATACCCTGCAAAAGGTAGTCCCGAATTAGCCAAACAGGCTAAAGAAATTTTGCTACCCACAGAAGTAGAGTTGGATAGTCAATGGG
Source organism: bacterium 336/3 (assembly GCA_001281695.1). NCBI lineage: Bacteria > Pseudomonadati > bacterium 336/3. The sequence goes on from LJIE01000001.1 coordinate 4,087,365, forward strand.
GACTCGACCACGGAGCTTGGAGTGTCCTCAAACATTTTTATCCTGAAGCAGATGTGCCTGTCATTCAACTGAGTATAGATTACTACAAACCTGCTTCTTATCATTTTGAGCTTGCTCAAAAGTTACAATCTCTTAGAGAGAAAGGCGTTTTGATTGTAGGAAGTGGAAATATTATTCATAATTTGGGTTTGGTAGATTTTAGAAATATTAATACCGATAATTACGGTTATGATTGGGCTATTGAGGCAAGAGAATTAACCAACAAGTATTTATTGGATGGAGATTTCAATGCTTTGGTAGAATATCAGAAATTACCCAAGTCTATTCAATTGGCTGTACCCACACCCGACCATTATTTACCACTGATTTATACTCTTGGACTCAAAACAAAACAAGAAAATTTGAGCCTATTTAACGATAAATTGGTAGGTGGTTCACTTAGTATGACTTCTGTGAAAATTAGTTAGATTCTATTTTTTCCAAAATCTTTTTCTTCAACATCTGTTTATCTTCAGTATTTTCTATTTCAATAGATTTTTGAATATTTTCAAGGGCTTCTTGATATTGCTCCATTGCAAATAGAATCTCTGATTTTGTAAGAAATCCTATGCTTGCTTGAGGAAATTTGATTTGAAATTTTTCGATGCTTTTTAGAGCATGGTTTAACATTCCTATTTTTAGATAATCGTCAGCTATATCGTTCAAAATAGTTAAATCCAAACTCAACTCTTCACTGAAATTTTCTAAACCTTCTAACAACTGTCTTCCAAGGTTATTAATACCTAAATCTACATTGTTGAATCCATGCCACAAAAGATTTTTACTTTCTAAAAAGTAAACAAACCACTCTCCCCAACCCCAAGGAAAATATTCTAATTTATCTAACTTACTGGGGCTATTAGGCATTTCCGAGGCAAAAACAAGTGTTTTATACAGAATCTCTAATGCAGCCGAAGAGGCACAATTACAATAATTAAGTTCTTTTTTTAAAAATTTTCGAATACTCTCTAAATCATTGGGATTGATTATGATACCCATATTAAATCAGTCTTGTCTGTTTCTATAATCCATTTGTCATTTACTTTTTTCAAGAAATATAAAATGCCTCCTCCACATTCTCCCCCACATACCGAAGCAACATAAATACAAGCTCTATCTTTATTTGTATTGAATACCACTCTTGAAAAAGAGATATTTTCTTTAATCATAATATTTTTGGGATAAAACTCTCTATTCCAATCATACTCAAATACATATTGTTCTCTATATTTCGATTTAATTTTAGGTATTTGAAACTCTTCTGTTTTCGCAGAATCTGCCAATTTAATCACTAAAGGATAGTATATAGAATCTTCTTCACCATTATAAGAATGTTTAAGCGTCAATTCACCATTTATTCTTTTGGTAGCATTTTTTTTCAGGTTTACATTCCAAAGACTATCACCAAAGAAAATATATTTTTTTACTGTATCTTGTTTGGCTTCAACTTTTTTATCATAAAATTGGCATTTGTATTCTATGATGGTAGTTATTACTTTGTATTCTTCTTCTAATACTTTTTCCTCCGCATTCACACACGAAAAGCATAATATTATTGTGCTAAAGTAAATTAAAAATTTTTTCATTGTTTTTTCATAATAAAGGGCAAATAGAATTTGCCCCATTTTAATATAAATTTTTCAGTTTTTAAAAATCATATCCTAAAGAAATGAGCCAAGTAGGTTTATCCGAAATAATAAAATCTTCTATTTTCCAAGCTGCATCTACCTTTAGATAATACCCTAAGAATAAAGTTCTTGCACCAAACCCATAACTTGCAAGCCAAGGACTTTTAAAATTATTGACAATTGCTAAAAAAGGCTGACTATCAATGATAGTTGTGTTCAAATCGTTCTGACGTTTCCAAGGAGCTGAGTTATCCCAAGCAGAACCAATATCGCCAAAAGCAGTAAATTGTAGATTTTTAAAGAAATTTGAAGATATAGAATTTTGAAATAAGTATTTAACAATGGGAACTCTAAACTCTGCATTGAACAAAATAAAGTTTTTACCTGAAAGGCTGTTATAGCCAAAACCTCTCAAGTTAGTGGCAAACTCATGAAATAATAAATCTGCATTACCATTTTCAGGGTCTAAATTAAGAGGTTCTGCACCTCCAATTGCCAAATTTGCTGATTGGTTAAAGCTATTATCCATACCACCTAACATATATTGTTTAGGAGCTCTTCCTCCAAATCTACCACCACTCAAACGAGTTGCAAATACAATTTCCTTACTCAAAGATTGATAGTTTCTAATATCCACCAATATTTTATCAAAGCCTTCATTAATATTTGAAAAAGAAGGATTAAACTCATAATAAGCTTTGATACGAGTACCTTCTACCATATTTAAACCTTTAGGAATGGTGTTATCAAAGCTAAACTCGGCTCTACTATGTACATAACTTACATAATTAGGCTCTCGAAGTAGCTGAAGCAAGTCAACAGAGCGTTTATCCATATATCCTGCACTTAAACTCACTCTTGCAGAGTTTGTAAAAGGATATGAAGCAGTCATTGAAAAACGATTGGTTGCATAACGTTGAGCTACACCTACATTTGGCTGATTTACATACAAGCTTTTACGGTCGTAACGTCCTATTAAATCTATTCTATTTTTTAAGAACTGATATTCAGCAAAATAATTGCTACTTCTTAAATCCGAGAGTCCAAATAAACCAGCTTTCATTTTATGGTCTTCAAGCATATCACTAAGTTCGACTTCAAAAAGTAATCCAAAACCTCTTAAAGGATCAATAATGGGTGTTGTTACACTGCTTTCTGCTGTAAACAAAGGTTCATAAGGATATGCCCCCTTAATATCTATATCTGTTTTTGTTTTATTTTTGTTGATACTTGTATTTCGATAATCTTTTTTATTAGTTTCTGGGTTTGCCTTTATTTCTTTTACAACTTCAGGATCAAATTGATAATCATCTGTATCAATTATATTAGGGTCATAAGGGCGTTCGGGTAGAGTATCTTTCTTTATTTCTTGAGGAATTTCTTCCTTTGGAGGCTCTTGTGTTTCGGGTTCAGTTAGTCCTTTTTGTTGCATATACTCCAAACGAGGCGTAATAATAGCCTTTTCATTTTTTGCAAAATCAAAGTTTCTCTTCAAAAACATTCTGTCTTTACGTTTTTGCCATGCCCTAAATGCAAAGTCGTTGGTAGTAGCTGAAAAGCCATACTTTTTAATATTTTGTCTACTATTGGTAATTTGTCTGATTTCTTTAGAAACTAAATCCAAGCTATACAAATTATTAATCCCTGTTTTTCCACTCAAAAACAAAATTGTTTTTTCATCAAAATAAGAAGGTTGTAATTCTTTTTGAGGAGTATTGGTGAGTCTTACTAATTTATTAGATGACTCTTGAGGATTATAGTAAAACAAATCATAATTATCATTAATTGTTTGAAAATTACCCGCAGGCACATTCAAACTATCAGCTATTCTATTTGAGGAAAATATAAGCGTTTCATTAGAACTTCCTAAAAATATTGGGTCTGTATCATCATACAAATCTGTTGAGATACGTTTCATATTTCTTACTCTCAAATCGTACATGTAGATGTCATTCATCCCTGCTTGAACATCTGCAAATCCAACTCTATCACTGCTAATAGCTAAGGTACTTCCATCTGCCGAAATATCAAATCCTGTTACCTGATTAAAAAAAGCAAAATGTATTTCATTAACTGTTTTCTTTTTCTTTCCCAAAATCTGCATCACTTTGAACTGTGTCTTCCCTTTCTTTTTATAACATACAGCCAACTTATTATCATCCGACCATGCTAACAAAGGTACTTTTTCGTTTATTCTTTGGCTATTGAGTCTAAATCCTCCTCTTAAAACCACCTTACGACTCATTGTTTGTAGATTTCTTATAACAACTGCGTAATGTCCATTTCTATTCTCAGAATAGGCAACATATTTACCATCAGGTGAAATCTTTATATCATTAAAAATCTTTTGTTTATGATTATTCTTTTTAAATCTTAGGTCATATTCAAGAGCACTATGATCATCCATAGCTTTTTTTCCCATTTCTTCGTAGAACTTTTGCCACTCTTCCATAAAAACTTCATAAGGCATGCCCAATGTATTGGCAATGGCTTTTTCCTCATCTAAAATAATTTTTGTTAGATTCAAGATGCTAGAGATATTAGACTCTCCATATTTTATAGCAATATAGTTCCAAATGGAGTGTCCTACATATTGAGCTTCTTTTCCTGATAATTTGTGTGGACGTTTAAGTTGTCTATATTTTATAGAATTTCTCATATAATCATCCATTTCAGCACTCCAAGGTTCTGCAATATAAGCAGCCACTCCTGGCATAAACCAATCTGGTAGAGAAAGTAATGCCCCATTTTTCAGAATTTCTCTGATACTTCCTCCATACATCATTTCATTTCCAAAAATTTGAGCTATCCCAAAAGAAATTTCTTTTTTAAATTCTGCTAAACTACCTGTAAATGGTATTTCTATTTTAGGTTTGATGAAGTTGGTTTGCCCACCAACTGTTCTGCTATTTTCATTTTCTAAACCTACATTACTTTGTTGCAAGTCTGTTATAGAGTTATAAATAAAGAGTTTTGTTTTGGCAGAAGGATTATGTCCCAAAACAGTGGCTATTCTATCAAACTCATTTTCTGCATATAAAATGGCAAAGTCAGCTATTCCACTACCATAATCGTAATAATATACCTCAAAGTTTGGTGAGGTTTTCATACGCCAATCAAACTCTTTAAATTGAACTCGATTTTTACCAAAAGGTCTTTGAGTAATACCCTCTACTTGGGCTTTTAAAAAGAATGGAAATATAATAAGCAGAAAAAAAAGATAAATTTTCATATTTTGCCTTGTTTCTTAGTGGTTTCGATTTATTGAGGCTGTATCAAATCTTTGTCTAACAACACTTTATATTCTATATGTTCAAAAAAATGTTTGGCTAAATAAGGTGCTAAAGAAACCCCTTTACTACCCAAACCATTAAAAATTCCTAATCCTTGATATTTTGGATGCATTCCTACAATAGGTCTTCTACCTTTTGCAGCAGGTCTGATACCTGCTTTCTGACCTATCACCTCAAAATCTTTTTTCAGCAAATTTCTTGCCTTTTCTACCAATTCTTCTTTTGCTTTTTCAGTATTTTCCCAATCCAACGGATCCCAACTATATGTGGATGCTACTCTATACATCTGATCTCCTAATGGAACAATACTTACTCCTTGATTCACAATTCCTTGAAAGCTTGCATCTTTTATCAAAATATCTATCATTTCTCCTTTTACCAAACTAAAAGGCAAATTTGTAAAATAAGGATTTTTTGTTGCTTCAACTCCCTCACAAAAAATAATTTTAGAGGTTGAAAATCCTTTGTAATACAATTTATCATTAATTTCTAAAGCAGAATAGTCAAAATCTTCTTCTAAATATGAATCTTTTTCTTGAATAAAACAACGATAAGCCTCTAATAGTTTAGGCAAATCTACCCAACCCGAATATTTAGTTTCTAACCCTCCTAAATCATTATAAATATCTGATAAATAGTGCTTATCATCTACTTCAACTTCTATATACATACCCAAAATTGGGTTTGCAGTTTTACCCAACCAATCATTTTGTTCTTGGATAGAACGATATGGGCGATAAATAGGTGTCTTATGAAAAAATTGAATTTCAAGATTTTTTTCAAGATTTTCATAAAAATCTTTCATGAAAGGAAACAGCTCATCTGCTTTCCATGTTTTTACCAAACCCTTACCTGTCAATGGGTTGAAAATCCCACCAGCCACCAAAGAAGAACATTTTTTTTGTTGTGAACCAATCACTAAAACTGATTTATGGTTCTCTAGTAAAGTATAAGAAAATACTGTTCCCGCTATTCCCTGCCCTACTACTATGTAATCATAATGTTTCATGGTTGTGAGGTCTATTCGCCTTTATAACCAGATTCCTGCAAAACTTCTTGAGCATTTTCTAGTTTCATTACTTTTTGTAAGTCAAGATTTTTCTTCTGAGCATATCTTTTAAGAATCTCTAAACCTGTCCAACGAGCTATCCCACCAGGGCAATCTTGGCTAATAGGCAAAGTAAAAGGAGATTCATCCACATAATCTCTTTTTATTCGATTTGCTGTTTCAAAAAACAGCTTTTTATCTAAATAATGCTTCCAAATTACACTTTTATTTTTAGCAATATATTCCATTTGTACTGGTGTATAACCCAAAACTGTAGAATCAGCAAGACAAGGAATAACACTTTGTGTAAAGAAATATGTTTTAGCATATACAAGCATATCATTAAGCATAATGGGATTGTTGGGATTATATTCATTAAAATAACCACTCATCATTTCTGCCACAAATATAGGAATGTTTTTAGCCACATAACGTTTTGCCAAGTATTTAGGCACTGCCTCTGGTAACGGATATTTATAGTCTGTACCCAAAAACCAATCAAGTCCTATTACTAATATTTCATTATTTCTTGATACAAATATATCAGTTGCTTTATTTAAAGGAAAAGAACCAATACCTGACACACTAAAATACACCATAGGAGCTTTGAACTCAGGATAAAAAGCCTTGATATTTTTAAATAATTTTACAATTTCTTTCTCAAGTTCAGAAATATTAATTTTTTTCTCATAATCCATCATTAGACTATCTAAACTTGGCTCTTTAGCCATAGCTAAAAGCATTTCTTCTGCAACATCTCCTTTTTGGTTAGGCATTGTCTGTCTTTCCAAATAGAGTTGATTATAAAGTGGGTTTTCTTTTAAAGCAGTCTTTATTTCTTCCAAAGTATTGGCTTGCAAAATCTGTTTGTCTATTCTTTTAAAGAAAACATCTAATTTTACATCTTCTACGTTGGTTTGAGGTTTGGGCAAACAAGTGTTCAACTTGAAAGAGTCTGTTTTTTCATTTTTTTCTTTACACGAAGTAAATAAAACAATGAATACACATATATAAAGGTATTTGAACATAGTTGGTTGGGCTAAATAGCTATTTTATTTTTTGATTAAAAATTTAAAGTTCAAAAATAAAAAAATAAAAGAAAAGTTTGGCTTTATAAGCAAAAAATCGTACTTTTTGCAAAGTAATAAAATTTTAGATGATACGATGTACTCCAAAGAACAAATTACACAGATATTATTTTTAGATATAGAAACAGCAAGAAATACAAAAACATACCATGAGCTTTCAGAAGGGATGAAAAAAATGTGGGAATTAAAGTCTCAAACCCTTGAGCCTAAAGATGGTAGCATGAGTCCAGAAGAGAAATATTATGACAAAGCTGCTATTTATGCTGAATTTGGTCGAGTTATCTGTATCAGTTGTGGCTTTATTTATGAAAAAGACGGTGAAATGCACTTCAAAGCAAAATCATTTTATGGAAGTGATGAGAAAAAAGTTTTAGAAGATTTTAAACTTTTTTTAGATAGTTATACAGAATTATTGGGTAAATCAGGGTTTTATGATAAAAGAACGGATCAAGCCAAAAAGAAGTTTCATTATTTGGCTGCTCACAATGGGAAGGAATTTGACATTCCCTATATGGGCAGAAGATATTTAGTAAATCAGTTGGTACTTCCTCAAATGATTGAGGTGAGAGGTAAAAAACCTTGGGAAATGCCACACATCGTAGATACAATGGAATTATGGAAATTTGGAGATGGAAAGAATTTTACAAAATTAGAGCTATTGTGTAACTTGTTTGGAATACCTACCCCAAAAGATGATATTGATGGTAGTCAAGTGGGAGAAGTATTTTGGGAAGAACAAAATTATGAAAGAATTGCTATTTATTGTGAAAAAGACGTACTCGCAACAGCTCAATTAATGCTTAAGTACAATCTTTTTCCTCTTATTGAAGAAGATAAAATTCATTTTGCAGAAAAAACAGCAAATGTATGAGTGTACAAGTCAATACATTTTTAGAGAATAATCTCGAAATGCAACAAAAAGGAACACTGATGTTTTATAAAGGCATTTTTTCGTATTCTATTATTGTTGAACTAGGTCAGCATATTCGTAACGATTTACCTTTTTCTCCTACACTAAGAGAAAAAATATTCTCCATATTTATAGAATTAGCTCAGAATGTAAGTAGTTACTCTGAAGAACAAGCTTGCACAAACTTTGTGAAAAAAAACTCAGGAATAGGTAGTTTTCATTTATTAGAGAATAGTCAACATATTTATCTCAATACTATTAACAGCTCACAACCAGATAAAATCAATAATATTCATAAAAGAGTAGCTATAATCAATACTCTTGATAGAAAAGGGCTAAGAGAACTAAAAATGACTTTTAGAGAACAAGCAATTGATGCTCATACCAATAGTGGCAATGTAGGTTTAATTGAAGTAGCCCTCAAATCGGGGAATATCATTCATACTCATACAGCTTCTACTGATAGAGAATACATATCCATTACCACTAAAATTTTAAAATAATAAAACACCACATCTTATGAACGATTTAGTTATAAAAGGTGAGAAAAAAACCTATTTTACACCAGATGTAAACTTTTCTGCTAAAACAGGCATCTGTGAAATCGCAGGAGAATCTTATCAAGAAGAAACTTTCGAGTTTTTTAATAAATTGGTTGCATGGATAGAAGAGTTTATTTTTAAAGTAAAAAAACCTATTGTTTTCAACTTTAAACTAAGTTACTTCAATACTTCTTCTGCAAGAGCTATCCTAGAAATGCTCATACTCTTAAAAAAATATAAAGAATCAGGTGGCAATGTTGAAATCAACTGGTACTACCAAGACGAAGAAGATAGTACCTATGAAGAAGCTGAAGATATGCAATCACAAACAGGATTGCGTTTCAATATGATTCACTATGTTTTATAAAATCTAAACAGATAACATTTGCACAAAGTCATCAAATAAATATCGGGAATCGTGTGTCCCTGGCGAAGCCTCTGGATGATACTGTACAGAAAAAGCTTTTTTATCTTTTCTTCTGATACCTTCAATACTCTCATCATTCAAATTTACGTGTGTAATCTCTATAATTGTTGACTTCTCTATATCTTCTTTATTTACACCAAATCCATGATTTTGTGAAGTAATTTCACTTTTCCCTGTAATGAGATTTTTTACTGGATGATTCAATCCTCTATGTCCATTGTGCATTTTATGTGTTCCTATTCCACTCGCCAAAGCCAAAATTTGATGGCCTAAGCATATCCCAAAAAGAGGTTTATCTGTGTCTAAAATTTGTTTGACTGTCTCAACAGCATAAGGCATGGCTGCAGGGTCGCCAGGTCCATTTGAGATAAAATATCCATCAGGCGAAAATTTTTGCATTTCTGCCAAAGGAGTTTTGGCAGGAAATACTTGCATATACACATTTCTTTCAGAAAAACAACGCAAAATATTCTCTTTTACTCCTAAATCTAAGACAGCTACTTTATATTTAGCCTCAGGATTGCCATAATAATATGTTTGGGTAGTGCTTACTTTAGAAGAAAGCTCCAAACCACTCATAGGGGGCGTTTCTTGAAGTTTCTTTTTTAAGAATTCAATATCTAAATTTTCAGAAGAAATGACACCATTCATAGCACCTTTGTGGCGAATATGTTTCACCAAAGCCCTTGTGTCTATGCCTGTAATGGCTACAACATTGCTTTTTTCCAAGTAATTTTGTAAATTATCTGTGGCTTGATATCTCGAATATACAGAAGAGAAAGCATTACAAATCATTCCACTAATCGTTGGAGCTTTCGATTCTTGTTCAGAGTCTGTTACACCATAATTACCAATATGAGGTGTTGTATTGACTACAATTTGTCCAAAATAAGAAGGGTCTGTATAAATTTCTTGATAACCCGTCATTCCTGTATTGAAGCAAATTTCGCCTGTACTGATACCCTTTTTACCAACAGCAAATCCATTGAACAAAGTGCCATCTTCTAACAATAAAATAGCAGGAGATAAAAAATTATACTTCATAACATTCTTTTTATGGATACATTGAATATTTTACCACTTCCGACTCTCCAATACTATTTTTGTAGAAAAAAGCATGAGAGTTATTGCACTTGCAAAATAAATAATATTTCTAGAGTCTATTAGTCCTTTACTTAGTGCTGTATAATGAAAATCTAAACCAATCTGTTTCACAAAATAAGCCCAATCAGCCGTTTCATCTAATCTTGAAAGCCCTTCAAATCCAAAATACAAAACAAAGCATAAGAATACTGCCAATACAAAAGCTACAATTTGGTCTTTGGTAATAGATGATGAAAATATACCAATAGCTGTAAAAGTCATTCCCAAAAGTAATAAACCAATATAAGAACCTGCTATTCCGGCCACATCCATTGTGGTTTTAAGCACTACTAAACCATTCTTATCTTTGATTTCTACCATCGAAAGATCATAAACAGAGTAGAAATAGATAAAAGTAGGAAGCAAAGCAAATACAAGCAAAATACAAGCTGCAAAGTATTTTCCTAAAATAATGTTCCAGTCAGTCAGTGGTCTTGTAAAAAGCAGTTCTATCGTTCCTGTTTTCTTTTCTTCTGCAAAACTTCTCATAGTTATGGCAGGAATCAGAAACATGAAAATAAAAGGGGAAACTGAGAAAAATTTATTCAAATCGGCATAACCATAGTTCAAAATGGTAAGCCCTCCAATATCTAAAACCCAAACCATCATCCCCATAGCTATCAGGAATGCACCTACAACTATATAAGCTATGAGTGAGCTAAAAAAAGAGCGTATTTCTTTTTGTAAAATAACCAACATGAAAAGGTGAATTAGCGGATTGAAATGCTCCGCAAAACTATGATATTTTTTACTTTTACAAAAAGAGTTATCAATATAATTTTTTTATTCTTTTAAATATACTTTTTATTTCAAAGTTATTTTAAATAAAAACATTACTCAAATAATACTTTGATAATATCATCTCTTTTTTCTCTCGATATAGGTATCTGATGTTTTTCGATTTCGAGCATATTGCCATTGAGTACCAAAGCACTTTTTTTAGAAACAATATAAGATTTATGGACTCTTATAAACTGATTCTGAGGCAAGGCTTCTTCCATATTTTTCATGCGTTCAAGTGTAACATACACCCCTGAACCACATATAATTTTTACATACTCCTTAAGCCCTTCTACAAAAAGAATATCATCAAAATAGATTTTTCGTATTTTACCATCTACTTTTACACTGATATAATCTTTTTTTTCTGTTTCTAAAACAGATTCTTTTTTATGAGTTTCAAGTAGTTTTTTAGCCTTTTGGATGCTTTGTAAAAACCTTTCAAAAGAAAATGGTTTGACTAAATAGTCCACAGCATTGAGTTCAAAAGCTTCTACTGCAAACTCTGTATACGCTGTTGTAAAAATAGTAAGAGGAGGATTTTTAATTACTTTCAGTAAGTTTGTTCCACTTAAAAGTGGCATTTGTATATCTAAAAACAAAATATCAATTTCTTGATTTTGTAGAACTTCTATGGCTTTAAGAGGTTGTTTCACTTTATCCACAATTATAAAATCTTCTAATTGTTTGATGTATTCTTCCATCAAATTGAGAGCTAAATACTCATCATCAACCAATAAAACTTTCACAGACATATTTTATAAGGGTAACTGAAGATATGATTCAAATATATTTTTATGTACAGATGTTCTAAAAACAGCATTTTCTTTATAATGTAATGTCAATCTTTTTTTGATATTTGCAAGTCCCACTCCGCCTACTTTATCTTTTTGTTTATTTTCTATAAATGTATTTGTAGTCTTAAAAACTAATTTATCAGCTAAAATATCAATACTTATCCGAATATAACCATTTTCGTTAATTTCTATATCACTGTGTTTAAAGCAATTTTCTACTATTGGAATCAGAACCATTGGAATAATTGTTTGTTCTTGAATTTTTCCGTTTATCTCTAATTTTACATGAAGCGGGGTTTCTTGACGTAATTGAAATAATTCTATGAATCTTTCTATATTTTGAATTTCTTTCTGTAAAGCAACTTTTTCTTGTGAGCTCTCATAAATCACATACCTCAACAAATCTGAAAGTAGTAAAATCATTTTAGGGGCTAAATCAGACTTGACTACTGTAAGCGAATAAATATTATTAAGCGTATTAAATAAAAAGTGAGGGTTGATTTGAGCCTTTAAAAACTGTATTTCTGCCTGATTTTGCTCTTGAATAATTTTGATGTATTGCCTTTCGGCTGTAATTTTTTGCCTCAACAGTTCTAAAAATAAGCTCAAACCCATCAATGTAATAATGGTAAACACCGAAACCACCACTATTCGATTACCTGAAGCTAAAATAGGTACTTCTGGGATAGGATATATTTTGTTGAATAAATACCTCATACCTATAAGTATTCCTACTATCAAAAAGAACATAATGATATAATGTATATACTTTTTTTGAGGAATCAGTTTTTTAGCGACCCAAGTATTGGTGTAAAAACCCGTAATATTAAAAATAGTGTGAATTGTTGCCATCAAAATGCCTTGTTTCCAACCATAATAACTCGTAAAAAAAGCTATGGGAATGGTTATTAAAAATATCCATCCTAAAGTATGTAATGAAATTACAAAATTTCGGGTCGTCATATTTTAAGTTTGTTTTTTCTAAAGATATAAGGAATACCTTATTTCATTCATGTTTTTTCAACCAATTGTTATTTTTGCTCAACCAAAATCTTTTTTTAATTCCTTGCAGTTCGTTGAAAAATTCTATCCATAGGTTGAATAATATTCTTAAGCTGATTTTTTTGAATTTACTTTGATTCAATCATTCACCCAAAATCATTTACAACCATGAAAAAGACATTCTTAAATTCAACTCTTACAGCTTTATTGCTTACATCTATCACAATATTTTCATCTTGTAAAAAAGAAGAGGCAGATACTACGCCCACTCAAGATGAAGCTGTTGATATTGTAACAAACGCCTTAGATACTGATGTTGCAGGGCAAACATCCGATTTTGAACAAACAGCCAAAACATCTGTAACTTATGCAAAAAATTCATATTGTGGATTCTCAAAAGATTCAGTTGTTAGCAAATCTTTTACTGGAACGAATCTTTCTTACAATTATCAATTGAATTGGAATTGGGCAGTAGTCTGTACTCAAAATGTTCCTAATACTATTAATTTCAATTTAACTACAAATGGTAAATATGAAACCTTACGTATCAAATCTGATGATAACAGCACCACCAATATAGCCGTTACAAACCTCTTAACAGGCTCTAATTATGTAGCTAATGGTAGCACCATTAGAAATGGGACACAAACATCTAAAGTACGCAACATGTCCCAATTTACAAGCAAATTAGAGATTACTTATGCTAATATTAATATCAATAAGGTTTCTCCTTATAGAATTCAGTCAGGTAATGCATCTTTTAGTCTTACTGGTCAAACAATTAAAGGAACAAACTATGCATACAGTGGAACAATTACATTTCTAGGCAATCAAAGTGCTACACTTACTTTTGCTAATGGAAGCAGTTTCACTATTCAATTATAATTATCAAAATCCCTTCCTGAACATTTTCAGGAAGGCTTCTTCAACGTTTAAATAAAAAAATATGGAAACTTTTCTCATAATCTTAGGAATCGCTATTATTTTCCTTGTTGCAAGATATTTTGTATTTGTCAGTATTCCGTTTGTATATTTTTATAAGCTTTTTCCAAAAAAATACGCTCCTAATAAAATTCAAACCAAAGATGCTACAACTTCCCAAATTCATACAGAGATTGAACACTCTGTGATTTCAAGTATGGCTTTTGCATTGGTGGGTGCTATTGTTTCATTTAGCCCCTTTAAAAACTATACACTTATTTACAGTGATATTGAAAAATACAGTTATTGGTGGATTTTTGCAAGTTTATTGATTGCCTTCATCATCCACGACACTTATTTTTATTGGATGCACAGAATATTTCACCATCCCAAACTATTTAAGATTACCCATTTAATTCATCACAAATCAACCAATCCTTCACCTTGGGCATCTTATTCGTTCAATATTACTGAAGCATTTGCAGAAGCATTTATATTGGTCATTTTGACCTGTATGTTACCAATGCATAGAATAACTATTTTCACGTTTGCATTTTCCTCTTTTTTAATCAACATTTATGGACATTTGGGTTATGAAATAGCTCCAAAATGGTTTAGAAACTCTTTTTTATTCAGAATACTCAACACTTCTGTTTATCATAATATGCACCATAGCAAATTCAAGGGCAATTATAGTTTATATTTCAGGTTTTGGGATAAAGTTATGAAAACAGAAATACCCAACTATGAACAAGCGTATGATGAAATTCAAGAAAGGCGTTTTCCTAAAAAAACACAAAGCAATTATACTTCTAAAGCAGCCGTTGTTCTTTTATTTTTGCTTCCAAGTATTGGCATTTCGCAGATAGAAGGCAAATGGATGGATAAAACAACAGGGGCAGTTGTCCAAATTTATAAAGAAGCAGGAACATACACAGGAAGAGCTATCAAAGCAGGTAATCCCACAGAAGATAAGAAGCTTGAAGGCAAAAAGCTTATTATTTTGAAAAATTTTGAACAAAAGAGTAGCAACAAATGGTGTTGTGGAGATATTTTCTTGCCTCGTATGAAGGTTTATGCCAAAGGCAGTATTATATTACTCAATGCTTCTGTGGCAAAAGTAACAGGCAGATATTTAGCATTTTCTCAGTCTTTCGTTTGGCACAAAATAGAATAAAAAAGGGCTTTTAAAAGCCCTTTTTAGTTTTATCTTCCGTTCATCATTCTATCCACACGTTGTTGTTCTTGCCTTTGGGCTGCCAAACGATTGATATTATAAGTAAAGGACAACATAAAATAACGCTGTAAAACAACATTTGAAACGTCTTGAATGTAGGTTTCAGAAACGGTTCTTGAGATACCCACATTTTGTTTCAACCCGTCATAAACTCTCAACTTGATTTCTCCTCTTTTATCTTTGAAAACCTGTTTGGCTATACTAGCATTCCAAATGGTATAATTTTGGTTAAATCCATCTGCTAAACCAGAGTTTACAAAATAATCTACTTCGGTTCCTAAAATCAAACCATTACGAAAAGTATAAGTAATATCAGCTATCACAGAGTTTGTAAAATAGTTCACATTGTTTTGTGGTTGTAGAGAATACTCCGCCATATTATAGTTGATATTTCCTGATAAGTTAAAATCTAAATTTTCTTTATAGTTCCAAACCAATTTTGCCCCTTGTCCTACAATATATGTACTTGAAGTATTTTCTGCATTATTGATAAAGCTTTTGTTTTTATTCCAAGCCAAATTTGTATTCAAGCTTAAAACTAAAGAATTACCCTTTAATGGCAAACCAACACCAGCAAAAGCCAAAGCATTCCAAACACCATCTGTATTTTGATAACCATTAACTTGACCTCCAAATCGTGTAACGGTTGTAGTATTAGCTATTTTATTGGCTGTATTAGATACACTTGCAAAAGCAAAAAAGCTACTAAACTTATTGATATTAAATGAAACAAAGTTTGCTCGAATTGTATTAACAACCTCTTGTTTCAAATCTGGATTACCTTGTGTAATATTCAGAGGGTTTGTATTATCTTGTACAGGTTGCAATTGAGTAGATGATGGCTGATTAGTACTTCCTCTATAATCTATACGCAAACGTCTGTTTTTACCAAAATTATATCTGAATTGTGCATTCGGAAATAAATTGATAAA
The DNA here is from genome assembly GCA_001281695.1 of bacterium 336/3. NCBI lineage: Bacteria > Pseudomonadati > bacterium 336/3. Next base: position 4,103,152 of record LJIE01000001.1, read on the forward strand.
TTCTCTACTAAACTTGCTATCTCTTGTAAGGTCTAAATTGTTTTGAGTGGCATACTGAGCAGCAAAACCAAAAGTATAGTTATATTTAAGTTTGGTAGTAATGAAGTTTAATCCTAAACGATTTGAAAAAAACTTATTGTCAAAGTCATTGGTAAGTTGTGTATTTGGGATTGTATAATCCTCTGTCACTTCATTAAAATCAAAAACTCTTCTATCTGTTAAATTTCTATTATTTGTACCTTCATAGTTAAACTCTAAAGAGTGCTTTCTTGATAGTGGTTCAGTGTAAGAGAGTCCTCCTCTGAAAGTGATATTGCCGTTATCTTGTTTTGTTTGCTGACGAGTATTAGAGTCTATAGACACACCATTTATCAGTAACACATTTCTTATATTATTCAACTCCTCATTGTTTTGGGTAGAACCACTGATTGTTACGTTTGCAGAAAATGCACGTCCTCTTTTTCTAAACTTATGTCTATACAATAACAAGTTACTATATGTTAGTTGAGCATTATCACTTAGATTACTGGTATTTGAAGTATTTAATTCAGTAAGCTCATCAGATATTGTTCTGCCTATAGTCAAATTATTATAGTCTGTTTGTGTAATAGAGATATTAGGTACAATACGCAATGAATTTAAGCTATCTATTTGATAGTCAATCCTCATACTCAATCTGTGATTATTTGTTTTAGTGGTATTATTATTATCTTGAAATGTAAAAAAAGTACTATCTGAAAGGATTGTTTGTCTCTTCGTATTCTGTACAACATCTAATTCACTATTATTGAAAAAATAATTTCCATTTACTTTCCATTTAGCATTTTTCCCAAATTCATCATTAAAGTTCAATCCAGCTGACCATACTGTTGTAATACCGTTGTTATTATTGGTATTCGATGCTCCAAAAGAGCTTGCTAATCTTTGTAAGTTACCTCCACCTATACGAGTATTTCCCCCACCTGAGTTTTGCCCACCAAATGAATTTCCTAAGGTAAAATTTTGACTATTAATATTGTTTGCAGAAGCTATTAAAGATATTTGTTGATCATTATTGAAGCGATTGAGAGTAAGATTTCCTTCGTAGCGTTCTTCTGTACCTGCTCCAACTATAGCTCTCCCAAAAGTGCCCTTTTTCATATCTTTTTTGGTAGTGATATTGATAACTTTTTCTCTATTACCATCATCTACACCTGTAAACTGTGATTGGTCAGACATTTGATCTATCAATTGCACCTTTTCAATCATGTTGGCAGGTAGGTTTTTAGTTGCAGCTTTGGGGTCATCTCCAAAAAAAGGTTTTCCATCTACCAAAATCTTTCTAACTTGCTCACCTTGAGCTTTTACTGTACCATCTTTCGAAACTTCTACACCAGGTAGTTTTTTCAGTAAATCTTCAGTAGTTGCATTAGGTTTAGTTTTGAAAGCAGCAGCATTAAATTCAACTGTATCTTGTTTAATTTCCACTGGAGCAACTTCTCCTTTTACCACTATTCCTTCTATACTTTCAGGTTCTAATTCCAAGTTTCCTAAAAGTACATCAGGGCTTTGACTTGTAATAGAGAAATTCTTTTTGAATACATTAGAGCCTATCATTTTGATAAGTATTCTGTAAGAACCCTCCCCAAGACCTTTGTACTCAAAATTACCTTGATCATCGCTCATCGTAAAGCCTATAACTGTAGAGTCTGGTAATTTTTGAATACTGATGGTAGCTCCCGGTACAAAAATTTTGTCTTTGCTATCTAATACTCTTCCTTTTACTGAACCCTTAATCTGAGCAAAAGTAGATGTACTTATCAATATCCCTAAAATAATATTAAAAATATTCTTCATCATAACTGGTTGTTTATTTATGGTATTTCTTTTGTTCATTAATTCCTTCTACTTCCACCCATCATAGCTCTGCGTTGCTTGATAATTTCTTCAAACTCTTCTTGGGTAACTTTTTGGGCATCAGCAGGTATTTTTACTGTATCCAAAGAGACATCAATTTTATCTACTTTTTTAGCCTCAAAGCCAATGTCTGTACCTTCAACAGCTAAAATCACAACTCCATCTATCAAAATAGCAGGAATTTTAGGGGCATTTGCTCCTCCTCTACCCATACGCATCATGGCAGTTTGTCCCATGGGCGAAAAAGTAAAACCCAATTCTGTTGTGTACCAAATAGTAAAAGTATCATCTTCAGTTTTAAGCGTTGCTTTTTTACAGTTATAACCTAATATTTTTTTAGTTTTTTTATCTTCTTTGATGTCTGTATTTGCCTTTAATTCTTTTTCTATCATATACTTATCAACATTTACAGAATCTTTGGGCAATGATGTGACAGTAGCAGTTTTTTTACTCGTAAAATCCCAAAAAACTTCAGGGATAAATCTTCTCATTCTGTTACTTTGTTGTGTAGTGGCTGTGTTGCTTCTTTGTCCACCAAAATTTCCAAAGTTAATAACAGTTTCAACTTTTCCATTATTTCCATTTACATGCAGTTTTTGTACAAAATTGAAGACATCTGGTGCATTAGGGTTTGCTTCAGCACCTTCTCTACTGATACGAATTGTTGCTTCATACTCAATAACTCCAACAAATTTGCTTTGAGCAAATAACATGCTTTGGCAAAGCATCAAAAAAATTAAAGCGATTTTTTTCATCTTATTTTCTGTTTTTTTATTTTTTTCTACTAGAACGAGACCTTTATATATTTATTGTTAAGAACTTTGTAGTAAAACAAAGCTGTATCACCTTAGACTATTTTTATTTACAAAGGTTTAATCTTATTGAAAATAAGTTTTATTTATGCTTAAATTTAGATAATGACACATGATAATGTTATGAAATATTATTTAAAATGGACAAAATTAAATCTAGGTGGACAAACCTTTATGATTAATACAACGTTATTGTTTGTTTTGAAACTTATTTGTGTTTAGGAATAACTTTTTCCATTTTTTTCACTAAATTATTTTTATGATAAATGCTGTTATAGATATTGGTAACACAAGATATAAAGTAGCTATATTTCAAGAGAAAACTTTGCTAAATCACTTTGAGACTATAGAAGAACATGAGTGTATTCAATTTATAGAAGAAAGTCAGGCTAAAAATATCATTGTAAGTTCTGTAAGAGAGAATATCTCTATTTTTACAAAAAAACTTTCTATTACACCTTTTATTTTATCTCCCGACTTGCCTGTACCTATCCAAAATAAATACAAAAGTCCTCAAACTTTAGGAATGGATAGGCTTGCAGCAGCTATTGGAGCAAAAAGTTTCTTCCCAAATCAACCTTGTCTAATTATTGATTTAGGTACTTGTATTACTTATGATTTTGTTACAGCCGAAAATGAATTTATGGGCGGAATGATAGCCCCAGGTGTTCGCATGCGTCTGAAAGCTATGCATCATTTTACACAAAAATTGCCTTTGGTAGATTGGGAGCCAGAAAAAGAAGTAAAAATTACAGGAGCATCTACTCAAGAAGCTATCCTAAGTGGTGCAGTCAATGGTGTGAAAGGAGAAATTTTCAGCACCAGACAATATTATCAGACTCTGCACCCTGATTTACAAACAATTTTATGTGGTGGAGATAGCCTTTACTTTGAAAGTATCAAAAAAGGTAATACCTTTGCCGTTCCAAAATTAGTCCTTTTTGGACTGAATCAGATTTTAGCATATAATATTAACCTATAAACCATTAATATATTTATATTTTCCTATGAAAATTTCATCTTTTATTTTTTTATTATGGATTGCCTTTCATTGGGTACAAGCACAAAACTCACCATTTACAGGCTTTGGCATAGGTTCACTTTCTAATGACGGTAATATTGCTCAACAAATCAATGGAAGTACAGGTGTTAGTTCGAGTGGTGGATATTATGTGAATTTAATCAATCCAGCTCTACTTGTCCGAAATACAAGTGTAACATTTGATGCAAGCTATAATCTTCGTTTTCAACAATTAAAATCCAATCAAAGTTTTCAAAATTTTACTACTGGAAACATCAACTCTATAGCTTTAGCTTTACCTGTTCATAAAAAATGGACGGCTGCTATTGGTCTAAAGCCTTATAGTAATATAGATTATTTAATAGAAAACTCCAATAAAGTAGAAAACTCAGATTTTTTTGCCTATTACACCTACCAAGGTGAAGGAGGTCTGAATAATTTATTTTTCTCTAATGGTATTAAGCTTACCAAAGATTTAAGTGTTGGTTTGAAATTTTCATACTTATTTGGCAATCTTACTCAAGAGTCTGTAAGTGAGCTCATTTCAGCAGGACAAAATAGTAGAATTGCATACTCAAGAAGAAATAACATCAATCAAATTACTTTTTCACCAGCCTTTGCATATCGTTATGCAATAGAAAAAGATAGAAAATTCTTAAATATTGGACTTGTATATGATTTAGCTTCTAATGCTAAAACTCGCCGTTTTGAAGGTTTTGAAAAACGTGATGTTTTTTCAGGTGGTGTACTTCCTACATTCATTGATACATTAGTTACCATCAAAGGCAAAACATTCTTACCTTCTCGTATCAAAGCAGGTGTTTCTTATGAGTATTTTAATAAATTTTTGATTAGTGCAGAAATTTCAACCCAAAATTGGAGTTCTTACAAATCTTTTGATGTTTCAGAGCCTGAACTTACCAATCGTGTTCAAATGGCTTTGGGTACGGAATGGACACCTGATCACCGTTCTAATAATTTTTGGCAAAGAAGTACTTATCGTTTTGGTATAAATCATACTCCCAGCATTTTAAAAATTAGTGGAAAAAATATTAGTGAAACAAATATTAGTTTAGGAACATCTCTTGCTTTTTCTGGTGGGCAGGGGAAACTCACTTATGTACACCTAGGAGCAACCGCAGGACAAAGGGGTAGTATTTCTAACAATAATCTACAAGAGAGATTTATTGAAGCAAAATTAGGCGTTTCTATTAGTGACGTTCTTTGGTTCTATCGCCCCAAAATTGATTAATATAAATAAAAAAGTGCTACCGAAACAGTAGCACTTTTTTTAGGTGTTCTTCTGCTTAAACTAATATGTAACTTGCATATCTTTTGGATAACGAATACTATATCGCAATTTAAGTGTTTTTGTTTCTGAAGGATTTACTTCTATTTTCCAAGTTAGCTTTCCTGTTATAGGGTCAGCTTTTGCTCCTGTTGCTTCTAAAAGTTCTACTTCAATCTTACTATTGTTTGAGATAGGAATTTGGTCTTCTAAACGAATCACAATTTTTTCTTTCTTGGTATTACGAATACGTATTTCAAACCCAAATTCTTCTTTGATATGTGAACTTAATCTTTTCTTGGTTGTCAAATCTTTGATTTGCTCACGCTCTATAATTACTTTTTTATCTCTACCCAACGATACTACTAATGTATCTTTTGTATTTCTTGCATTCAGATAAGTTTCACCAACAAAAGCTCCTTCAAAATATACATTTGCTTTACCAGAAACCAAGTTATATTTTTCCCAATCTACCAAACGAGCTGTTAAAAATGCATCTCTATCCAATTTAGGAGCAGAACCATAACTATAAATAGTTGTCATGTCAAATTTCTGTACATCCACCAATTGAGGTCTTCCATCAGAAGGGATTGTATAAGGCAATGCTATTTCAAATTCTGTTGCAAGAGTATTTTCTTGTACCTTTGTAAAGTCTGCAATAGTTTCAGAAGGTTTTTCTTCAAGCTTTATATCATCTACATCTACTGAAGAACCTGTAATAGCTGTCTGAGCTACAGATCTTTCTTTTCGTGATTCAGCACTACGCATATTAGAGTAGCCATAAGTTGCTGCTACAAACTGGCTTACATACCAAACTGCTAATTCAGGCTTATTACCCCCTACAGAGGGGTTTCCAGAAGAAAGTGATATTTGGACATTATTCCAATCTAAGCCTGTATTCTGATATACATTAGCTCTATACATCAATTGAGCAGGGTTTTTGGTATCTTTGGTTCTAATATCATAAATTGGTTGCCATCCAGCATCGGGAACAATATAAGAAATCTCAAAATTTGCTGTAACGGGAGCATCAGCTTTTACAGTTACAAGCACCTCACTACTCGGTTTATTGGCTTGAGCATTTTCTTCATAAATTTGCTTACGAGTTTGTTGTTCTTTTTCTTGATTTTGTTTTAGTTGCTTATTAAGTTCTAAAACTTTTTGGTTAATTTCCCCCAGTCTTTGTCTATAAAAATCTGCTATTTCTTTCAATTTTTGAGCTGAAACGCCTGTTTGGTCACCACCTACTTGTTTGTTAGCCAAAATCATAGCTTCTTCTTCTTGATAAATCTTTTTTTGTACTTGTAGGCTATTCAAAGCATCTTGTAATGCTTCTAAGTCTTGCTCTAACTTTTTAATCTTCTCTGTTTTAGCTTGACTTTTCAAGTAATTAATGCGATGTTTTACAGCCATAATTGTAATAGCTCCTTTGGCATTTACCTGAAGGCTTTGTTGTTGGAGTTTTGCTGGCAATTCCTCAAAGACCAAAGTGCTTGTACCTGCTCCTATGCTCACCTGAGCTTCATTATTTACTTCTGCTTGTGTAAGAAATACTCTTACTTGCTTAATTTTAGAGCCAACATTTTTCTCTATAATTTGTTGAGCATTTACGTTGTAGGCCCACATAGCTCCTAATAATATCAATATCTTTTTCATTTTTGTAATTGTTTTTATAGTAAGATGTTTTTCTTTTTCAGTTTCCATAAAAAAATTATATATTTTTTAAAAAATTCTTGAATTAATAAAAAAAGGCTTAAAAATTAAATTTTTAAGCCTAAAACCAATATATCGTCAGTTTGTGGATATTTCATTTGCCATGCTTCAAAATGTTGTTCAAATAGTTTTTTCTGTTCTACCAGTTCCTCCTTATGTATTTCTTCCAATAATGCTTTGAACCTTTTTGAGCTGTATTTCCTGTATTTTTCTCCCCCTAATTGGTCTTGAAAACCATCTGTAGCCATATAAATAACTGCCTTTGAAGATTTTAGTTGAATTTCCTGAGTTTTAAATTCTGGCACTTCTATCCAATCTCTATGTTTTCCTCCTAAATAGTATTTATCAGCCTTATATTCTTTTAGTTCATCATCCCAAACAAATAAAGAAATCATTGAACCTGCATAACAAATTTTCCTCTCTTGGAGCGATACTCTACAAATCCCTATCTCCATTCCATCCATATTTGCTGTCTTCTCTTTATTAAGGACATCATTCAAAGAAATATTTAATACTTCCAAAATAGATGCTGGCTCATAAATCTCTCTCTCTATAACAATTTTATCTAACAAGTCATTGCCTATCATGCTCATAAAACCACCAGGAACTCCATGTCCAGTACAATCTACCACTGCAACTATTACCTGTCCATAATAAATAGATTTTGGATTATTGATGGCATATACCCAGTGAAAATCCCCACTTACTATATCTTTCGGTTTATATACTAGGAAACTCTCTTTAAAATAATCTAAATAATCTTTTTCTTGTGGTAGAATCGCTTGCTGAATACGTTGAGCATATAATATACTAGCCTTCGTATTTCTATTCTGATTCTCTATTTCTTGCTTTTGCTCCATCAATAACACATTACTCTTTGCTTTCTCCTGATTATTTTTCCACAAAAGTAAGGTCAGCACAGTTAATAATATAGCAACTATTGAAGATGCCAAAATAATATCTTCTCTTCTACGAATTTGTGCATTATTTAACTCTTGTTCTTTAATACGTTGGACTTGCTCTTTTTCATCATCAAATATTGCTTGTGAAACTGCTATTTTATCATTTGATTTTTGACTATATAAAGAATCTCGATAAGTATTAGCAAGTTTTTCATATTTAAAAGCATTTACATAATCATTTTTTTGTTCATACAACTCAGACATATATTCGTAAGCTCTTCTGATGGCAACCTTAATATTATTTTTCTGAGCAATACTAATCGCTTCTTCATAAGTTTTTAAAGCTTTGTCATATTCTTTTCTTTTATGATGAACTCTAGCTATTCCGTTTAAGACTCTTGGCAATGTATATTGATCATTTTGCTTAATTCGTAAGGCATATACTTTATCATAATATAACATAGCTTTGTCTAAACTATCTTGATGTAGATAACTTTCAGCTATAAATCCTAATAAATCTGAGATATTTCTTTCACTTTTTAATTTTTCAGCTTTGATGAGTGTTCTTAAAGATATTTCTAAAGCCTTAGAATAATTTCGTTGATGAATATATAGATTAGCTATATTTTTCATAGTTGTTACTATCCCATCTTCATCTTTAATATCTTCTTTGATTGCTAATGATAAATTAAAGTAAGCTCTTGCCTTATCATAAAATTCTTGTTCTACATAAACATTGCCTAAGTCGTTGTATCTAAAAGCAATGAATCGTTTGTTCCCTAATTTTTCATATAATCGTAATGATTTTAAATGAGACTCCACAGATGATGCATGTTCTCCTTCTCTATAATATAATAGTCCCATATACCCATAGCTTTCAGCCATTCCATTTTTATAATTAATCTTTTGGGCTAAAATATTAGCATCTTTTGCATATTGTAAAGCTTGTTTGATATCATTATTTCTGAGGGCAAAAGATAGCTGATTTTGTATATCAACTTTTATAGAGTCAGATATATTTTGTGTAAGTGCTTGTTGTAAGCTATCTATTTTTTTAGTTTGTCCCCAACTATTTTGGATAGATATAGCATATACAAATAAAATAAAGGAGAGATATAAAAAATTCATACACAATATCTAATATGAACTACAAATTTATGATTTAGATTGAGATTAAAAAAAATAATTGTCTGAAAATGTTTGTGATAATATGTTTTTTTGTATATTTGCAACTCTTTACGAAAATCAGATTTATTAAATAAACATATAAAAAGATGGCAAAGAAGAAAGAAACCAGAGTGCAGGTTATCTTGGAATGTACAGAGCACAAAACTTCTGGTATGCCCGGAATGTCTCGTTATATTACTACCAAGAATAAGAAAAACACAACGGCTCGTTTAGAGTTGAAAAAATACAACCCTATTCTGAGAAAATATACCGTTCATAAAGAAATCAAGTAATTTTAAAATTTCACTCCAATGGCAAAGAAAGTTGTTGCAACCTTGAAGAAAGAAGACCCTAATGCAAAAGCATTTGCTAAGGTTATTAGAGCTGTAAAATCTGACAAAACAGGTTCTTACGTTTTCAAAGAAGAAATGATCCCTGTAGATCAAGTAAAAGACATTCTTAAATAATTTGTTTTTTACAAGATACTAGAACTAGAACCTTCTAATAATTTTTAGGAGGTTTTTTTATTTTCTTTAATTCTTAAGATTAAGGATATAATAATCTTCTAGGATAGGCAAAAAAGAACCTCCAAGTATCTTC